>NZ_BNAL01000018.1 GCF_014653275.1 Deinococcus piscis | reverse complement strand
CTGGGGTGAAGTCGTAACAAGGTAGGTGTACCGGAAGGTGCGCCTGGATCACCTCCTTTCTATAGCGCTCCGCACTATATCTTCTGTTCAGCATCTGCTTCTCTAAGCCCCTAGGCCTCGTGCCTGGGGGCTTTTCTTGTTGTTTCCCTGCCCAATGTCCAGGCTTCCCCATATGGGCCTTTTGGGGTTAAGACCCCAGCGTACGCTAAACTGGAAACATGGCCAGTGAATTTGAACAAGCCCAGCAGGACGTGAATACGCTGAGCAAGAAACCGGGCAATGACACTTTGCTCAAATTGTACGGGTTATACAAGCAGGCCACCGAAGGCGACGTGTCTGGAGAGCGTCCTGGCGGGTTCGATTTCCGGGGCGGCGCAAAGTACGATGCCTGGGAAGCTCAACAAGGCAAGAATCAGGAACAGGCGGAGCAGGACTACATTGACCTGGTCCGGGACCTGATGCGTCAGGACCAGGGTTAAGGTTGACTGCCGGACGTGGACAGTTCACCTGCCCAACTCACAGGCCTACCTGTGCCGACTCCGGCTTTTCAAGAGTTGAAGGCCAGAATGCAGGGCTTGGCGGCGGACTATGCAGCGTCTTTGCCTGCCCAGGACATGGGCAGTATGATTCTGGGACTAGAAGGCATTTTGCCGCAGGTGCCGCAAGTGACGGCAGTTCCGCTGGGTGACCGGGATGGCGCTTATGATCCAGAGCATCATCTGATTCTGATTGATAGTGCTGCGAGCCCCCAGCGTCAACGCTTTACTCTGGCGCATGAAATCAGTCACGCCTTGCTGCTCAATGACGACGACCTCCTTAGTGACGTGCATGATCTGTTTGAGGGTGACCGTCTAGAGCAGGCCATAGAGACGCTGTGTAACGTAGGTGCAGCGGCCATGCTGATGCCGCCCGCGCTGGTGCGTGAGCTACTCGGGCGCTTTGGGCCTACGGGCAGGGCACTGAGCGAGCTGGCGCGGCGGGCCGATGTCAGCGCTTCAGCAGCTCTGTATACCCTGGCTGCAGAGACGGATGCGGCGGTGCTGTACGCCGTCTGCGGTGCTGGCCGTGGAGCGGGTGAAGCGCTTCAGGTCCGGGTGAGTGCGGCTTCGCCAGCCTTCCCCTATAGCCTGTCGCCCGGCACCGCTATCCCGGCTGGTCACCCTGTGCAGGAGGCCAAGGCCAGCGGCTTGCCAGTAGAAGCCCCTAGTTATCTGCCCTTCCGCTCTGGTCGCCGGATGCCGGCGTATGTGACGGCTTATCCTGCTGGGGGCCTGGTCACCGTGGCTTTTGCACTGGGCCAAGCTCAGCTGGAGCGTCTGGGAACGCTGCCCTCCCAGGCGTCTGCCGACAGCTAACCCTTAGCCGTTATGCTGTCGGGCATGACTCTAGCCTGGCCGACCCGTGTGCACCGTTTGCGGTTTCGCCGCTCCCTGCCCCCCCTTCCCGGCGCGGTAGAAGAGAGAGGCAGCTGGGAGCTGCGCTGGACCGGATGTGCGGTGATGGGCATCCTCAACGTGACGCCCGATTCTTTTAGTGATGGGGGGCGGCATGCTGATGTAGCGGCTGCTGTGGCCCAAGCCGAGAGCCTGCGCCGCGCTGGAGCGCTGATGATAGATGTGGGCGGGGAAAGTACGCGGCCCGGTTCTCATGGGGTCAGTGCCGCCGAAGAACTGGACCGGGTGCGGCCTGTGGTGGCCGCGTTGGCAGAGCGCGGCTTCCTGATCAGTGTGGATACCCTGAAAGCTGAAGTGGCCGCCGAGGCTCTGCGGGCGGGTGCACACCTGATCAACGATGTTTCGGGCCTGCGCGATCCCCAGATGGTGCAGGTGTGTGCAGAGGCTGGCGCGCCTGTGTGCCTGATGCATATGCAAGGTGAGCCGCGCACCATGCAGCGCAGCCCTCACTATACGGACGTGGTGGAGGAGGTCCACAGTTACCTGCGCCGTGAGGCAGAGCGGGTCCAGGTGGCTGGGGTGCCGGACGCGCTGTTGGACCCTGGCCTGGGCTTTGGCAAGTCGCTGGAGCATAATCTCAGCCTGCTGCGGGCGGTGCCTGACCTGGCCGCTTCGCCCTGGCCGGTGCTGATTGGGGCCAGCCGCAAGGGCATGATCGGGCAATTGTCGGACGAAGACGACCCAGCGCAGCGCGATCCCGGTTCGCTGGCCTTGCACCTGCATGCCGCCCGGTCAGGCGCGGCGATGGTGCGTGTGCATGCGGTGGCCGAGCACGGCCAGGCGCTGAAGGTGCAAGCCGGACTTGACCGCGTGCCTGGAGGTGCTGGATGAACAGCCGCGTGGTATTGCAGGGCCTGGAGTTTTTCGGGCGGCATGGTGTGTTTGCTGCCGAGACTGAATTGGGAGCGCGCTTCGTGGTGGACGCCGAGCTGCACTATCCATTTGCGGACCTAAACGATGACTTGAGCGGGGCCGTGAACTACGCCGAAGCTTACTCGTTGATTGCGCGGCTGGTGACGGAGGAACGCTTTGACCTGATCGAGACGCTGGCCGCCCGCATTGCCCGCGACCTGCTGGCCGCCCACGCACGCTTAGAGCGGGTCACGGTCCGGGTTCACAAACCAGGAGCGCCGGTGGCTGGGATTTTCCGCGATATTTATGCCGAATTGACGCTTGACCGGGACTCTACCCCATGACCCTTGCTTATATCGCGTTGGGGGCCAATTTGGGCAAACCACTCTTGGCGCTGAGGGCCGCTGTGGCTGGCCTGGCAGACTTGGGAGAGGTGTGCAGGGTGAGCCGCCTTTACCGCACCGCCCCGGTGGGCGGGCCGCCGGGACAGCCCGACTATTTGAATGCGGTTGCTGTGCTGAACACCACCCTTTCGCCCCTGGCGCTGCTGGACAGCTTGCAGGCACTGGAAGCCCAGGCTGGGCGGACCCGGACTGTCCGCTGGGAAGCCCGCACCCTGGACCTGGACCTGCTGCTGTACGGTCAAGAGGTCCTGGCATCGGATCGCCTGACGGTACCGCACCCGCTGGCCTGGGAACGGGGCTTTGTGCTGGCTCCCTTGGCGGATGTGGCTCCGGAGTTGACTCACCCAGTCACTGGAGAGACTGTGCTGGCCGCGCTCAAGCGGACCGCTGGGCTGGACCATCCCGCCTTGGAGCAAGCAGGCTGGGACTGCTGACCGCCTACGCGCTATTGTGGAAACGATATGAACGAACACACGACCAAATCCAGCCCGGGGGGATCGGGGCGCATGGCGCTCTGGATCGTGCTGGCTCTGGCCCTGGCGGCGCTGGCCTACCTGACCCTGGGGCTGGCAATTCCCAACAACCCGCTGTACTCGGACCGTGACTCCAATGGCATCAGCAAGTACCAGTTCTTGGAGCATTGCCAGGAGCAGATCGCACAAGCACCGGAGATGGGCGAGATTCGCAGCGCTCTGGTGGCCCAGAACATGCTGGGTGAGGACGACAGCCTCCGCAGCGAAATGCTGCTGGACTCGGAAGAACTGGTAGACAGCATCAGCGTCTCTACTGAGCCGGGACAAAGCTGGACCCTGGGCGCACCCGTGCGGATGCGTTCCCAGCTGACGGGCAAGCCACTGCTTCAGGTGTACTCGCAGTGTCACTATGACCGGGAAGCCGGGCATACCGTGGTGACTTTGCAGCCGATGTAAGCAGCGCAGGGAAGGGGGAATACTCCACCCAGCCGTCCGGCTCTCCTGCGGGGGAGCCCACTTGGTTGATGTGCCTGTTTATGCGCCTGAGGTTCTAGCGGCTTGCCAGTCGTTCCACAGGCGCTGCGCCAGGGTCCGTACCGGGCCGTTGCCAGCCGTGCGGGCGTAGCTGACCCCCCAGCGCAGATGCTGTTCGCTGCGCCCCCTCTGCCCGTCCAGCTGAGTCAGCAGGTGCAGCCGCAGGTGGACTTGAGCGAGCAGCGTGTCACGCGGCGCACTGGGCTGCAGGCGCAGCAACCCGCTCAGTGCCCGGTCCAGCTGTGACCTGGCCCGGCCCGTCTGCCCGGCGGCGAGGGCCTGCTCCGCGCTTTGTACGGCGTCCGCAGCGGCGCTCAGAGACGGTTTCATGGTGTCCAGTGTACCCCGCTATGCTGGGCAGCATGGATACGGTGATATGGACAGCGGAATAGACGGAGTGACCTGGGGCTGGTTGGGGGCGGGGTTGCTCGTATTGGCAGGCTATGGCTGGGGCCGGCAGGTGTCGCGTCATGGCGTGACCGGTATTTGGCTGGCGGCCATGTTGGCGCTGACCCTGGCCGGGCTGTATCTGGTCGGGGCAGCGGCCCTGGCTGGCCGCGACCTGCCCGCTGTGGTGGGGTTGGTCGGTGCTGTGGCTGCCTCGCTGCTGTCGGTCTATACCCCTGATTGATGCAGGTCTGACCCACGCAGTGCTGCCGGGCCTCCTCCGCACTCAGAAAATCAGGACCGTGAAAATCAGAACCGTCAGGCTTTCCTAGGGCGGAAGCCTGACGGTCTGTCCATAACGCTAGGTCAGGATGGATCAGCTTTCGCTGCTGGGATGCTTGCTGTCTGCGCCAAAGGTCAGGCGGCTAAGTTCTGTCTCCGCTGAAACAGCAGGCTGTGGTGCTTGGGCCGCGTCCCGCAGAGCGGCTTCGGCTGCTGAGCTGCTGCCCCACTCGCCACGCGGGCGCTCGCTGGCTGCACCTTGTGCCTGACCTGTAGGGCGCTCACCCTGGGGACGGTCACTGCGTTCACGGCGGGGACCACGCTCGCCCCGTCCGCCGTCACGCCCACCGCGCTCACGCGGGGCGCGGGGTTCACGGGGAGGCACCTTGCCTTCCAGCTCCGGGCGAATCAGGTCAATTTTGCCCCGGTCATCAATGTTCACGATCTTGACGCGCACTTTGTCGCCCATCAGCATGGCTTCCTCGACCATTTCGATGCGCGCTTCGCTCATCTGCGAGATGTGTAACATGCCGTCTTGTCCAGGGAACAGGTTGATAAAGGCCCCGAACGGCGCGATTTTGACCACGGTGCCCTCGAACTCGTCGCCCACCTTGGGCTGGTAGGTGACGGCGATGATGCGCTCCTGCACCGCCTGGGCCGCCGCGCCGCTGGCGCTGAAAATCCGCACCAGGCCGTCTTCCTCGATGGTCACTTGCGCGCCCATCGCTTCGAGTTCACGCACCTGCTTGCCGCCGGGGCCGATCACTTTGCCAATCAGTTCCGGGTCAATCCGCATGGAGATGATGCGCGGCGCAGTCGGTGACAGCTCGGCGCGGGGGGCGGGCAACACTTCGGCCATCTTGGCCAGGATGTGCAGCCGGGCTTCTTTGGCCTGCGTGAGTGCCTCGCGCATGATCGCCGGCGTGATGCCTCCGATCTTGATGTCCATCTGGAGCGCCGTGACGCCCTCGGCGGTGCCGCAGACCTTGAAGTCCATATCGCCCAGTGCGTCTTCCAGGCCCAGGATGTCAGTCAGGATGCGGTAGCGGCCCTCTTCCATCACCAGGCCCATTGCTACGCCAGCCACGGGGGCCTTGATGGGCACGCCCGCGTCCATCAGCGAGAGCGCCCCGCTGCACACGGTTGCCATTGAGCTGGAGCCGTTGGATTCCAACACTTCGCCCACCACGCGGATGACATACGGGAACTCTTCAAAGGAGGGCAGCACAGCGCTGAGTGCGCGCTTGGCGAGGTTGCCGTGGCCCACTTCGCGGCGAGACTGCGCGCCCATGCGCTTGACTTCGCCGGTGGAGTAGGGCGGGAAGTTGTAATGCAGCAAGAATTTATCGCCGGTGGCTTCGGTGAGGTCGTCAATCAGGATTTCGTCGCGCTCGGTGCCCAGCGTGGTCACGCCCAGCACTTGCGTTTCGCCGCGGGTAAAGATGGCGCTGCCGTGGGCACAGGGCAGGGGCCGTGTCTCGATCCAGATGGGCCGCACGGTGCGAGTATCGCGGCCATCGGCCCGCAGGTCTTCTTCCAGAATCAGGCGGCGCAGCTCCTGCTTCTCTACCTTGGAAAAAGCGGCCTTGAGTTCTTCAATGCGGGCGGCGGCACCGTCCACTTCGCCTTCGGGGATGCGGTCCGCAATCAGGCGGTCACGCAGGGCCTTCAGGTTGGTGCTGCGGTCCTGCTTACGCATGGTCAGCAGGGCGTCGCGCAGACCACCGGCGCGGGCAGCTTCGGCCAGCTCCGGCACCAGGTCGGGGGCCAGTTCGCCGTCGGCGAGGTAGTTGAACTTCTCCTGGCCCAACTCGGCGCGCATGGTTTCGATCAGGTCAATCACACCCTGCATCTCGGCGTGCGCGAACTCGATGGCGTCCACCAGTTCGTCTTCGGCCACGATCTGCGCGCCGGCTTCGACCATCATCACAGCGTCGCGGGTGCCAGCCACGACCAGGTCCAGGTCCGAGGTGGTCAGCTGCGCGCTCGTCGGGTTGATAACGAACTCGCCGTTGACCCGGCCTACCCGCACGCAGGCGGTGGGGCCGTTCCAGGGAATATCGGAGATGCTCAGCGCGGCGGCAGCACCGATAGGTCCCAGCACGTCGGGGGCATTTTGCTGGTCGGCGCTCAGCACCGTGATGATGACCTGGGTTTCGTGCCGGTAGCCCTTAGGAAACAGCGGGCGAATCTGCCGGTCTGTGATGCGCGCACTCAGGATGGCCCGCTCTCCGGGGCGGCCTTCGCGGCGCTGAAAGGAGCCAGGGATTTTGCCTACGGCGTAGTGTTTCTCTTCAAATTCCACCGTGAGTGGCAGGAAATCCAGGGTGCTTTTTTCCTGCCGGGCCTGGGCGGTGACCAGCAGCAGGGTGTCGCCGTAGCGCAGCGTGACCGAGCCGCTCGCCAGCTTGGCCAGCCGTCCCGTTTCGAGGGTCAGTTCACGGCCGCCCAGCACCGTCTTGTAAGTCTTTCCTAACATTCCCGCAGTGTAGCCCGCAGGGCGCTGCTAAACTGCGGAACGTGACTCCGAATGACCCCGCTGCCGCACAGAGCTCCAAGACGCAGGTGGCGGCCCGCTGGCTGAGGACCGGCCAACAGGTCAAGGACTCGGTGCGCGGCGCTCTGCTGAGCGGCTATGAGGCGCGCCTGGCCGCGCAGGTACGGGCGCACGGCGCAGTGCCGCAGCACCTGGGCCTGATTCTGGACGGCAACCGCCGCTTTGCCAAGGCTGCCGGGTTGCAGCGTGAGATGGGCCATTCCATCGGTGCGGACAAGGCCCACGAAGTGCTGGAATGGTGCCTGGAGCTGGGCATTCCTGCCGTCACCATCTGGGTGCTCAGCACCGACAATGCAGGCCGCGACCCGGATGAGCTGGGGCATATCCTGGGCTTGCTGCGCCGGGAAGCCACGCAATTGGCTGTTGACCCGCGTATTCACGGGAACCGGGTCAAGGTGCAAGTGATTGGACAGCACGACTCGTTCCCGCCCGATGTGCTGCGTGCACTGAAGAATCTCGAAGAGAGCACCGCTCACCATGACGGCATGCGGCTGAATATCGCGGTGGGCTACGGCGGGCGCGAGGAGATTGTGAACGCGGTGAAGTGCCACTTGCGTGAGCAGGCCGCAGATGGCAAGACAGTAGACGAGGTGGCCGCCAGTCTGCACTCTGCTGATATCAGCCGTCACCTGTACACGGCGGGCATTCCCGACCCGGACTTCATCATCCGCACCAGCGGCGAGGTGCGGCTCTCAGGCTTCATGCTGTGGCAGAGCGTGTACTCCGAGTACTACTTCTGCGACGTGTACTGGCCGGGCTTCCGGCGGGTAGATTTCCTGCGGGCGCTGCGCGACTTCCAGGGCCGCAGCCGCCGCTTTGGTCGTTAGAGCGCCGTCTGCCGTCCCCAGCAAAAAACCCACCGCGGCGGGTGGGTCAGCTTCAGGCCAGCAGTCGGCCAGGGGTATTGGTTATTCCGCTGAGTTGCAGGTGGGCTCGGCGCCCGTGAAAGGGCGGAGAGCCGCGACCACCAAAAATGCCACGGTAAGCAGACCAACAAGCAGAAATTCCATCCCGAACATTATGACTCTCTAAAGATGATGATTCTGTGAAGGTTGCTTCACTGTGACACTGGAAGCCGGTCAATCAACGGACTGCGCGGGCTGGCCCGCCCGCAGTGCCGCTCGGAACTCTGCCTCGCTGACCGGCATCACGCTCAGGCGGTTGCCCCGGCGCACCAGCGGCGACTCGGCCCACTCCGGCAGGGCGCGCAGGTCGTCCAGGGTCACGGGCAGGGCGAAAGCAGCCACCGGCTCCACGTCCACCATGCTCCAGCGGGGGGCCTCGGTGCTGGAGCGGGGGTCGTAATAGTCGCTGGCGGCGACAAATTGCAGGTCGTCGGGATACGGTTCGCTCACGACCCGCAGCACCCCGGCAATGTGCGGCGGCTGGGTGTTGGAGTGGTAGAACAGGCCCAGGTCGCCGGGACACATCTGCCGCAGGAAATTGCGCGCCTGATAATTGCGGATGCCATTCCAGGGTTCACGGCCTGCCGCTTGTAGGTCCGCGAAACTGAAGACATCGGGTTCGGATTTCAGCAGCCAGTAGGCCATAGTTCCAGTGTAATAAAGCCCAGGTGCAAAGCGCCCCAGTCGCTAGAATCCTTGCTATGACCCGTGACGCGCTGCTGACCTGCCCGCTTGACTGCCCGGATGCCTGCCGGCTCAAGGTGACGTTCGCGCCGGATGAGGCGGGGCGCGAGCGGCTGGTCAAAGTGACCGGCGACCCGCAGCACCCCTACACGCGCGGCTTTGCCTGCGCCAAAACGGTGCACTACCCGGCGCGGCAAAACCACCCGCAGCGCCCGCTCACGCCGCTAAAGCGTCTGAATCCCAAGAGTGACCCTCAGCCGCAGTGGCAGGCCGTGAGCTGGGACGAGGCACTGGATGAGATTGCAGGGCAGCTGCGCGGCATCATCGCAGAGCGGGGGGCGCAGGCCATCTTGCCCTACCACTACGCGGGCACGATGGGCCTGATGGAAGGCAGCCATGTGCATACGCTGTGGCGGGCGCTGGGCACAGCCGAAATTGAGGAAACCATCTGCGCTTCGGCGGGCAGCGCGGCCTGGGCGCTGGGCTACGGCCCCCGGATGGTGCCCGACCCGCTGGATGTGCCGGAGGCCCGCCTCATCGTGCTGTGGGGCATCAACAGCCTGAGTACCCACACCCACCTGACCCCGCAGCTCACGGCGGCCCGCAAGAACGGTGCCCGCATCGTGTGCGTGGACCCCTACCGCAACCGCACCGCTGCTTTTGCCGATACCCACTATCAGCTGAAGCCCGGCACCGACGCGGCGCTGGCGCTGGGCATCATGCACGGGCTGTTTGTGAACGGCTGGACCGACGAAGCGTACATCGCTGGGATGACCGAAGGCGTAGAGGAACTGCGGACTGAGGCGCGGGAGTGGGACGCGGCCCGCACCGCTGCCGTCACCGGCCTGAGCGAAGCCGAAGTGCTGGAACTGACCCGCCTGATCGGCACGACTCGGCCCACTTATATCCGGGTGGGCTACGGCATGACCCGCCACGAGTTCGGCGGCGCAGGCCTGCGGGCGGTCTCGCTGCTGCCCGCGCTGACCGGCGACTGGCTCTACCAAGGCGGGGGCGCGGCGCTGAGCAGCGGCGGAGCTTTTGCCCTCAACAAACGGCGGCTCGGCGGGGCACACCTGCTGCGAGAGGGCGTGCGCACCATCAATATGAACTGCCTGGCAGACGCTCTGGCACCGGGCCAGCCTCCAGAAGAGAGTTTTGCGGCCACGGTGATTTACAACTGCAACCCGGCCACCGTGGCCCCCGATTCGGACCGGGTGCGCTCCGGGCTGATGCGGGACGACCTGCTGGTGGTGGTGCTGGAGCAGGCCATGACCGAGACGGCGCACTTGGCCGACTGGGTGCTGCCCGCTGCCACCTTTGTAGAGCATGAGGACGTATTCACCAGTTACGGGCACCACTGGATCGGCTACAACCGCGCTGAGCTGCCCCCGCTGGGCGAGGCCCGGCCCAACACCTGGGTGATGCAGGAACTGGGCCGCCGCCTGGGCGTGAGTGCGCCGGAGCTGTACTGGACGGTAGACGACTTGCTGACCGAGCTGCTGGACTCGGACCATCCGCACTTGGCGGGCATTACCCCGGAGCGGTTGAAGGCCGAGGGCACGCTACGTCTGAATCTGCCGGAGCAGTGGCTGCCTTACGCCGAGGGTGCGCCCACAGACACGGGCCGGGTCAAGTTTACGCCGGTGCCGCTTCAGCAAGAACCGCAGGCCCGCCTGACCCCCGACTATCCGCTGCGCCTGCTGACACCGCCCGCGCACCACTTCCTGAACTCTACCTACGGCCTGCTGGACCGCCTCAACCGCGCTGAAGGCACCGAGCCGCATGTGATGGTTCACCCGGCGGACGCGGCAGCTTACGCCCTGACCGACGGCGAGTACGCCCGCCTGAGCAGCGAACAGGGCGAGGTGCAGCGCCGGGTACGCGTGACTGACACGGCCCAGCCTGGCGTGGCGGTCATTGAGGGCATCTGGTGGGGCAGCGAGGCCCCCGACGGCAAGAGCATCAATTCCCTGACCGCGCAGACGCTGACCGACCTAGGAGGCGGCAGCACCTTTCACAACACGCGCATCCGGATAGAGCCACTGACACAGATTCAGTCTGCCGACTGACCGCTGCTCTCAACCAGGAGATACTCCCATGCCTGTCACCCTGCGCCCCATGACTACTGAGGAATTCGCCGCCTACGCTGAAGCGGGCGCCCGCGAGTACGCCACCGAGAACGTGCGGGCGGGGCGCTGGCCGGCGGAGGGTGCAGACGAACGCGCCGCCGCCGAGTACGCTCAGCTGCTACCGCGAGGCCCTCAGACACCGGGTCACTCTGTCAACACTATTCTGGATGGGGCGGGGCAGCGTGCTGGGGTGCTGTGGTACGCCGAGCGCGAAGGCGAGTGGTTCATCTACGACTTTTCTATTTCCCCGCAAGTTCAGGGGCAGGGCTATGGCCGTGAGGCGCTGGCCGCCCTTCAGGCCCTGGCTCAGGCGCAGGGTGTGGGGCACATCGGGCTGCATGTGTTCGGTCACAACGGGCGCGCCCGCGAGCTGTACCGCCGGGCTGGTTTTCAGGAAGTCAGCGTGCTAATGCGGCTGGACGTGGCGGAGCCTCCCCTAAACTAGAACGATGTTCCCCACAAAAGACGGCTCAGAAATAGAGTGGCTGGATGAGGTTGATGGGCAGGACCAGGTGGTGGGCCGCGTGGAGCGCCAGGACCACTGGAATGCGCCGCAGCCGGGCCGCTTTGTGCGGGTGGTCAATGCCTTCGTGGTGAATTCAGCCGGGGAGCTGTGGATTCCGCGCCGCACCCTGACCAAGCGGGTGTTTCCTGGCTGCCTAGACATGAGTGTGGGCGGCCATGTGGACGCGGGCGAGAGCTATGAAGCTGCCTTTTGCCGCGAGACGCAGGAGGAGCTGAACTGGAATCTGGACGGGCTGGACTGGCGCGAGGTGGCCTATTTTTCGCCGCTGAAGACTTCACTCAGCTGCTTTATGCGGGTGTATGTGATTCGCAGTGATGTGGCCCCGCCCTACAACCCTGCCGACTTTAGCGGAGCCGAGTGGCTGACCCCCGCCGAGCTGCTGGCCCGGATAGATGCGGGCGACCCGGCCAAAGGAGACCTGCGTGAGCTGGTCCGCCTGTGCGCGGAGCGGCTGCGATGAATGCCAAGGGGTTTGGGCAGCGGCTGCGGGCCAGTGGCTTTGGCGGCACGGTGGGCCTGCTGATTCAGGATGAAGCAGGCCGGGACCTGTGCAGCCTGAACGCGGACGGGGTATTTCCGGCGGCCAGCCTCATCAAGCTGCCGCTGCTGGTGCTGGGCTTGCGGGCCGCGCAGCGCGCAGACCCGGCCTTGACCGAGCGCCTGCCCCTCCCTGCCGCCGAGCGTGTCCCCGGGGCCGGAGTCCTGCACGAGCTGGACGCTGGCCTGGCGCTGACCTGGCGCGACCTGCTCACGCTGATGATCGTGGTGAGCGACAACACCGCCACCAACCTGGTGATAGAGCGCTTGGGCTTGGAAGAGGTGCAGGCGGCGCTGCCCGGCCTGGGCCTGACCCACACCCGCTTGGTGGGCAAGTTGCAGCAACCCCCGGAGCGGCAAAACGCCGCCCAGCGGCGCGGTGAGCGCAACCAGACCACGCCCCGCGACGTGCTGCGGCTCTTCCAGGGACTACGGCGCGGCGAGTATCTGGACCCGGCGCACACGGCCCTTGCACTGGACATCTTGGGCCGCCAGCAGCTGCGCGACCTGATAGGGCGGCGGGTGCCGTGCGGCCCGGACGGTGAACCGCTGTACCGGGTGCTGAGCAAGAGCGGCGAGCTGCAAGGCGTCCACCACGACGCCGGCTGGCTGCTAACCCCGCGCCCGCTGGCGGTGGCCTGCCTCAGCATGGACGGTGAAGACCCCCGCGAGCATCCCGAAAACCGTGATGTCCTGCGGTTGGCAGACGCGCTGTGGCCGCTGCTGGCAGGGCTGGGCGGAGCAGACTAGAAAAAAAGCCCGGCGTACCAACGCACCGGGCCTCCTTTGCTGGCGCAGCTCAGCGCTGGTAGTCGCTGCCTTCTTCCAGGCCCTCGACCCAGGCGGCCAGCAGGTCAATCACGGCCTGAAGGTCGCGGGCGTCAATCATTTCGCTGGGCGAGTGCATGTAGCGGTTGGGAATGCTCAGCACGGCGCTGGGTACGCCTTCCCGGCTGAGGGTCAGAGCGTCGCCGTCGGTGAAGGTGTAGCGGCCAGTGGCGCTCAGGGTGTAGGGAATGCCTTTTTTGCCTGCGGCGTCCATCAGCTGACGGTTCACCACCGGGCTGCTCATCGGGCCAACCGCCAGGCTGGCACCGGAGCCGAAGGGGCTCAGGCCGTACTTCTTGGGTTCCACGCCAATCTGGGTGGTTTCGTGGGTCACGTCCACCGCCACGCCAGCCACCGGGCGGGTCTTGAAGGCGCTGATGATGGCCCCAAACGTACCGATTTCTTCCTGGCTGTTGCCGATGGCAATCACGCGGTGTTTCAGCTGGCGGCCACCTTCATGCACCTGGCGCAGCGCTTCGAGCACGGCGAACGAGCCAGCGCGGTTGTCCAGTGCCCGCGCCACGATGCGCTCACCCACCACCAGCGGACCCTGCTCAATCACACCGTAGGTGCCCACCGGCACGGCGGCGCGGGTGTCGTCAGCATCTAGGCCGATATCAATCCACAGATCTTCAAGCTTGCTGGCTTTTTCACGGTCTTCGGGTGTCATCACGTGGATGGCCTTTTTGCCGATGACGCCCACGATGTCGCCGCCGGGGGCCATCAGGCGAATGCGCTGGCCCACCAACACCTGCGGGTCCCAGCCGCCGACGGGCAAGAAATAGATGAAGCCCTGGTCGCTGATATGCGACACGATCAGGCCGATTTCGTCCAGGTGGCCCATCAGTACCACGGCGGGCGCGTCCTCGGGGCCGATTTCGGCATACACGTTGCCGTAGTGGTCCTCACTCACGCGGGCGAAAGTGGCGGCTTCTTTTTTCCAGACATCGGCGGCGCGGCGCTCGTACCCGCTGGGACCGGCAGCGCGCAGCAGCTCAAAGAGGAAGTCCTGACGTTTGATAACCGTTTCTTTAAGGGACATGCCCCCAGTCTAAGCCGCCCGCCCGTTAGGGTGGAAATCAAATGCCAACTGCCGCCGAATCATCCGCCTTCTCTCCGTTGCCGGTGCGGGTCAAAATCAGTGTCGAAGCCCATCATTTGCCGCAGTTCAGCCGCCCTGAGGCGCAGACGTTCGCTTATGTTGTGCGGCTGGACAACGAAGACGACCAGACCTGGAAGCTGCTGCGGCGCTTTTGGCTGGTCGTGGACGCGCAGGGCCAGCGCACCGAAGTCGAAGGAGAAGGCGTGGTGGGGCAGCAACCCCTGCTGACCCCCGGCACCGTGTTTGTCTACGATTCGTTCGTGACTGTATCGGGTGCGCCCGCGTGGATGTCCGGGTACTACACGCTGGAAAATGCCTGGGGCGAGCAGCGGCAGGTGGCCATTCCAGAGTTTCAACTGGTGACCGGCAGCGTGCGCCTGATGAACTGAAGGCCTGTGTTCGGCCCGCTGAGAGCCTGAACTACAGCCTAAATTGCCCTTCTCACGCGGGGCAAATACTCTAGACTGCCGCACATGAATCAGGAACGCCGGGTCAGGCTGGATGGGGTCAGAGAAGCGCTGCGGGTCAGCATGACAGATTGGGCCACCCTGGAAGTGCGTGACGATCAGGCGCGGGTGGTGCCCGCCCCACAGCTGGCGCTGCTGGTGGGCCAGCTGGACCAGGCCGATCCCGACTGGTCGCTGCACTGGGCCTGCGACAGCATGCAGCCTCCGGTGGTGCGGGCGCGGCTGTGTGCCGCTGGCCTGGAACGGGAGGGCCTCGCCAGCGGCTATACCCTGGAAGACGCCAAGCTGGCCGCCCTGGCCGACGCTGCCCGGCTGTACGGTGTCGCGTCGCTGGGCGAAGGAGAAGTGCACTGGGTGGACTATGACCCCGACGAGGGCGCGGACACCACCCTGCTCGAAACTGGAGCAGAAGGGGCGGCGCTGACTCCTCGCCCCAGCCTGCCGCCGGAGCCGCCACGCGACCCCCAGATGGAAAAGGCCCGTGGGCACATTGACGACCTGATCGCGCAGATTCGCGCCGCTGGACGTGGCAAGGAAATCGCGCCGGTGCTGATGCGCGGCTATGGCAACACCCTGGAAGAAAGTCGGCAAATCTACAAGGAGTTGCAGGCGGTCCTGCGGGACGCCGAGTAAAGCGTCATGACGGACCCTTCGCCCAGAGCTTCCTCAGCGGGGCTACGCAAATTCATCGTGGTCGGTGATGTCCATGCCGACTTTGCCGGATTGTGGGGGGCGCTGCGCTCAGCTGGTTGCGTCACACCGGGCGGTCAGCCTACCCCCCCGGTTCGCAGCGGGCTGTATCAGGTGGTGCTGCTGGGTGACCTGGTTCACCCTAAAAGCCAGCGAGCCTACGACGAGCTGCTGGGTGCGCCCTATGACCGCCACAACCCAGAGCACCAAAGGCAGGTGGCCGAGCTGCAAATGGCGGGGCTGCGGGCTGTGCGCGACTATCAGGCGCAGGCACCGGGATCAGTACACATCATCCTGGGCAACCACGACGATGTGTTGGTACAGCCGCAGTTTGTGCTGGGTACGGGTGGGGGCCTGCGCCACACCGAGTTCGACCCACGTCACGGTGGCGTGGTGCTGCCCGCAGACCTGAGCGCCTGGGTGGGCACTTTCCTGCGCGAGTTGCGGGTGGGGCAGGTCCAGTTCGCCCACGTGGGGCCGCTGCCTGCCCACGCCTGCTACGACGAGTGGTTTTACAGTGACCCGTCAAGCAAGCGCTGGTTTCTGGATACGCCAGAGTATGTGGAGCTGGCTGGGTTGGCCTTCGGGGTGTACGGGCACACCCAGATGGAGCGGGGCATCGCAGTGCATGAAGGCCACCGCTTCGCCCTGGCCGACGCGCTGCACCGCCGCGAATACCTGGAGTTGATGCTGGACCCTGGCCGCGAAGACCCGCTGCACAACTGGCGGGTGGTGCAGTTCTGACGGCGCAGTCCTGATGAGCCCCAAGGACGGCGGCCTCAACCCTTTGACCGTCGGGGCCGCGTCTACTCGGAAGCGGTGAGCTCGCCTGCCTCTTCGCCGTACACCTGAATCTGTCCTGCGACGGACTGTGGCAGTGTCAGCGGGGTCCAGACGGTACTCTGGCTGCCGGCTGGCGGCGCAATCAGGAGCCTGACAGCGCTGAGTTCGTGGTCATAACCAGACAGCTCCACCTCGGCTTCGGGGCGCAGGCCCGACTCCAGCAGTTGCCGCAGTTGCTCAGTCGGCTGGTCGGGCACCCGCGACACCCGCGCCCGCTCGCCTGCGGTTAGGGTGGTCAGGCTGCGCTCGGCCCGCAGTGGCAAGTCACCGCTGGGCGAGGGAATAGGGTCGCCGTGCGGGTCAAAGCTGGGTTCGCCCAGCCAGGCGGCCATGCGGGCTTCGAGCCGCTCCGAGAGCGCATGCTCCAGGGCTTCGGCTTCCTCATGCACCTCTTCGAGTGGGACGCCCAGCGACCGGTACAAGAACAGTTCCAGCAGGCGGTGATGGCGCAGCACCTTGAGGGCTGCCTGCTCACCTTCCGGGGTCAGCTGCGCTCCCCGGTAGGGGGCGTGGACCACCAGGCCCTGCTCGGTCAGTTTGTGCAGCATGCCAGTCACACTGGCGGGGGCAACGGCCAGTGCCAGCGCCAGTGCCTGGGTGGAGACCCGTCCTTGCTGCCCCAGCAGATACAGCTGCTTGAGGTAATCCTCGGTGGCAGGGGAGAGTGCAGCAGTCCGGCCCATGCGTCCAGCATGAAGGGCTTGGGCGCCGCCGGTCAAGCGCAGCCCGTCGCTGCTGGGCGCTAGCCTGTCAAGATGACTCAAGGCCCTGACCCTGACTACGACTGGCTGTTTTCCCGGACCCGCGCCGCCGGTCAGGTCCGCAGTGCGGGTCCGGCCCGCGCCCTGCTGGACCGTTTGGGCGCTCCCGACACGCAGTTCCGCAGCCTGCGGGTGGTGGGCACCAACGGCAAAGGCAGCACCTGCGCCATGCTGGAAGCGGGGCTGTTGGCCGCTGGGGTGCGGGCCGGGCGCTTTACCAGTCCGCACCTGCACCACTTCGAGGAGCGGATTCGTCTTCTGGGCGAAGAATTGGACCCTGCCCGCACACGCGACTTTGTGCGCTGGGCGCAGCAGGAGGCACCTGACGCCGCCTTTTTTGACCTGGCGCTGGCGCTGGCGGCGCAGACTTTCGCGCAGAGTGGGGTCGAGCTGGCCGTGATGGAGGCAGGCGTTGGCGGGCAAAGCGACGCCACCCACGCGCTGGCGAACGTGGACGCCGTGCTGCTGACCAACGTGGGCCTGGACCATACCGCTGCTCTGGGCGGCACCGTGGCCGAGATTGCTACCGACAAGGCCCGCGCTGCCCGGCCTGGTGTGCCGCTGCTCACCACGGCCTCCGGCGAAGCGCTGGAAGTCGTGGCCGCTACCGCGCAGGAGTTGGGCGCTCCGCTGCATACGCCAGCCAGCCACCCAGAGCTGTTTGCGTTGCCCCGGCCCCCAGCGCTTCCCGGCGAGCATCAGCGGCAAAATGCGGCGCTGGCCCTGGCCGCTTTGCGTCTGCTCGGTTATGACGACGGCTTGGAAGCAGCGCTGGACGCTTCCTGGCCTGGGCGGCTGGAACGCATTGCCTGTCAGGGACGAACCGTGCTGCTGGACGGTGCCCACAACCCCGCTGCTGCTCAGGCCCTGGCGGCCAGCCTCAGCAGGGTGGATGTGCTGCTGTTTGGCAGCTTTGCCCGCAAAGACACAGCCCAGACGTTGGCTCCCCTGCTGCCGCTCGCCCCTCAGCGGGTCTTCACTGCACCGGGTGAAGCGGCCACCTCGCCACTTGACCTGGCTGCCGGGTGGGGCGGGGAAGGCTTTGCAGACCCGCAGCGTGCCCTGGAGCGTGCCCTGGCCCTGACTCCGCCGGGCGGCACCCTGTTGGTGGCAGGCAGTCTGTATCTGGTCGGTCTGGCACGGACCTGGGCGCTGGCCCGCTCGGGACCGCCTGCATCACCTTGACGAATACTGCATACCGCGCTAGAGTATTGAACATAACCGCTCGGAACCTTCTTGTAAGGCGAGCGGGTTTTTTATTGCAGGTCTACCCGTTTGATTGTGGGTCCGCCCGTGTAGATTGCTGTGCTGCCCGTGTGGTGGGTCTCTGCCCATGCTTGACGGGATAGGTGGACCCCGCTATACTTCTCCTCGCTCATCTTGAGCCTTCCCAGGTTGGTGCCATAGGGATATGGTGTAATTGGCAACACAGCAGATTCTGGTTCTGTTATTCAGGGTTCGAGTCCTTGTATCCCTGCCAGAGTCGCCCGCTGGGAAGAATCCATAGGGATATGGTGTAATTGGCAACACAGCAGATTTTGGTTCTGTTATTCAGGGTTCGAGTCCTTGTATCCCTGCCAAAGAGGCGAAGCTTAAGCGGCTTCGCCTTTTTTTCGTTGGGCCTGTGGCCAGGTTTGTTTTTGAGAAGCAGTGTTGTCTTATGGGGTCATGTTTCCTGACCCCGAAGCCCTGCGGCGCGACCTGCTCACCCTGGCGGAGATGGAGTCTCCGTCGTCGGACCCAGTGGCTGTGGCCCGCGTGCTGGACACGGTAGAAGGCTGGGCCTGTGACCTGGGTGCCGAGGTGCAGCTCCTTTCTGGAGGCACGCGGCGCTTTGCTTTTGGGGTGGATGGCACGCGCTCGCCCCTGCTGATCCTGGCTCACGCCGATACAGTCTGGCCGCACGGCACCCTGGCGGACATGCCGCTGCGGGTTGAAGGTGAGCGGCTATATGGCCCTGGCGTCTATGACATGAAAGCGGGCCTGGTCGGAGCCATTCATGCGCTGCGGGCGCTGGCCGGGCAGTGGCCCGCAGGCGGCATCGTGCTGCTGGTCACGCCCGACGAGGAAATCGGTAGTCCCTCCAGCCGCGCCCACATTGAGCATGAAGCGGGGGCCGCCCGCGCCGCCCTGGTGCCGGAGCCGCCGGTTGGCGCAGCGGATACGGCCCACGCCCACGCCCTCAAGACAGGCCGCAAAGGGGTGATTGACGCGGCCCTGACCCTGACTGGGCAAGCGGCCCACGCGGGCAACGAGCCGGAGCGCGGTGCCAGTGCCATTGCCGCCGCTGCCGGGCTGATTCCCCAGATTGAGGCACTGGCCCGCCCGGAACTGGGTACTACCGTGCTGGTCACGCAGATTGCTGGGGGAACGGCCAGCAATGTGGTGCCTGCGGGCTGCCGCTTGGGGCTGGATGTGCGGGTGGCGCAGGCGGGGGAGGACGAGCGGGTCATGCGTGAGCTGGCCGCCCTGACCCCAGCCGACGGGCGGGTGCAGGCCGAGTGGGCGCTGACCCTGAACCGCCCGCCCTTTCCGCGCAGCCCAGAAACGCTGGCCCTGTTCGCGCGGGCCCAGGCCGCCGCGCAGGACCTGGGCTTCAAATTGAGTGAGACGGCGGTGGGGGGCGGCAGCGACGGCAATTTCACTGCGCCACTGTGCCCCACCCTGGACGGTCTGGGTGCGCCGGGCGACGGGGCACACGCGGCCCACGAGCATATCCGGCTGGACCTGTGGCCGGAGAGGGTGGCGCTGCTGGCAGAGTTGCTGCGGCGGGTGTAGCGGCGGCAGCTTTGTGGGGCACGGTGAGGCTGCTTGTCTGTCCGCCCTGGGGTGGCCTCTTCACCTGCTGACCTGCCATCATGGGCCTCATGACCGCACAGGCCTCTTCCCAAGCTCCCCGAGTCGGCGTCGTGATGGGCAGCCGCTCCGATTTTGAAACCATGCAGGGCGCGTTGGACCTGCTGGCGCAATTGGGCGTCCCCTATGAGGTTCGCGTGCTGTCGGCGCACCGGACACCGCACCTGTTGCCCAGCTACGCGGCGCGGGCCGAGCGGTTAGGGCTGGCCTGCATCATCGCCGGGGCGGGCGGCGCGGCGCACCTGCCGGGGATGCTGGCGGCCTTTACCCGCGTGCCGGTGCTGGGGGTGCCGGTGCAGAGCCGCTCTCTCAGTGGCCAGGACAGCCTGCTGAGCATCGTGCAGATGCCGGCGGGCGTGCCGGTGGCGACCTTTGCGATAGGGCAGGCGGGGGCCAAAAATGCGGCCCTGTTTGCGGCGGCCATGCTGGCGACGACAGATGAGGCGGTACGCTCGGCGCTGGACAGCTTCCGCCAGGCCCAAACCCAGACCGTGCTGGACGACCCTTACTTTGAGGGCCACCCGCAGGGGGGTGCCGAATGAAGTGGGAGGGCCAAGAACGCAGAACACTGTCGCTGGGCATTCTGGGCGGCGGGCAGCTGGCGCAGATGCTGGCGCTGGACGCCATCCCCCTGGGCGTGCGGGTGGTGGCGCTGGAGCCGGACCCGCAGGCGGGAGCGCGGCTGTGCGCCGAGCACCTTCAGGCCCCGTACACCGACCCGCAGGGATTGGCGCGGCTGGCCGAATGCGACGCCGTCACCCTGGAGTTCGAGAATGTGCCGGTAGAAGCGCTGGAATATCTGGAAGGGCGCGTGCCTGTGCGCCCCGGCGCGGGGCTGCTGGCGCACTCCAAGCACCGTGCCCGCGAGAAGGAAGCCCTGCGGGCCGCAGGTGCAGGCACCGCCGACTTTGCAGTGATTGAGTCAGAAAGTGACCTGGACGGTGCGCTGGCGCGTGTGGGCGGCCAGGGCATTCTCAAGACCTCCGAGCTGGGCTACGACGGCAAGGGCCAGCGCCGGGTGAGGAGCGAAGCCGAGCTGCGAGCTGCCTGGGATGACCTGGGCCGCGTGCCGTGTGTGCTCGAAGGGCTGGTGCCGTTCGTGCGTGAGGTGAGCCTGGGCGTGGCCCGCACAGCGCAGGGCGAACTGGCCTTCGGACCGCTGGTGGAAAATGTCCACCGCAGCGGCATCCTGCGGACTTCGGTGTACGCCGGCGCTGACCAGAAAGCCGCCGCCCAGGCCCGTGAGCTGGCCCGCCGGGTGGCTGAGGCCTGGGGCCTCGAAGGGCTGATGACATTGGAATTCTTTGAGCTGCCGAACGGCGAATTGCTGGTCAACGAAGTGGCCCCCCGTGTCCACAACTCCGGGCATCTGACCCAGGACGGCGGTGGCATCAGCCAGTTCGGGGCGCAGGTGCGGGCCGTGCTGGGCCTGCCGCTGAGCGACTGGAAGCCGCTGCACGCAGTAGCAATGGTGAACTGGGTCGGCGTGGAAGACGAAACCGCCCAGCCCGACTGGGACGCCATTGACGCCCTGCCCGGCACCCACATTCACCTCTACCACAAGGCGTGGCGGAGCGGGCGCAAGCTGGGCCATGTGAACCTGACCGCCCCCGACGCAGAAACGCTGCGGGCACGGCTGGAGCAGCTGGAAGCGCTGATTCCCTGAGTGGTGGGTGGGCGTAAGCCTTATCCTCCGTCTTTCGGCCTATGCCCGAACCACCCCGCCACCACCTCCGGGTCACTCGGGGTCAGGTAGTAGGTCTTGCCACCGTGGGTCAGCAGCAGCGCCTGCGGTGGCTTGGCGCTGGTGGCAGCGGCCTGCACACGGCCTGCGGACACTGCCGCGCCTGCAATGGAAAAGGTGCCAGTGTAATAGCCGGGTAGACCTGTGCCCAGCAGCCGCACGCCCAGTCCGTAGGAGGTCAGGCGGGCTTCTGTACTGGTGAGTGGCAGGCGGGTTTGGGAAGCTCCAGTGTGGATGACCAGCGCGCCACCGTCTGCGCCGCTGCGGTCCAGTTCGTAGCGAATGGGCTTACGTGGGGCCAGCAGCAGGGCCAGGATGGGAAGGATCAGCAGCGTGCTTCCGAGGGAAAGCAGGTCGTAGCCCGCCCGCCGCGCTGGGGCAAAAGTGGCGCTGTCCCCGCGCCTCCAGGTGGTCAGTAGCGTGTCCGGGTGGGCGGGCGTCAGCAGTGTGGGCCGGGGCTGGGTGGCGAACAGCAGCGCGTCTGCACCCTGGCTGCCGTCGCTGTACACGTTCAGCGTGCCGTATTCGCTGCCGAAGCGGCCCACCACGTACCCGTCGGCATTGCTGCCTACTAGCTTGCCCCTGAGCGTAACCGGCCCGCGCTGCACCGGCGTGTCCTGCTCTATTCGCACGGTAGACCCCAGCGAACGGGCCACAACCGTGCCCGCCTGCACCTCGTAGCGTGGCAGTCCGAGCAGCGGCGGCAACAACAGCAGCGTGGGCAAGGTGAGCAAGGCCATCACCATGAGCGGGAGCAGCCAGCGCCAGAGGCGGGGCGTGGGTTCACGCAGAGGGGCCAGAGGGTCAGGGAGCGCGGACATAACACTTCTACGCACCCGCTGGCACGCGGGTTTCTCTCTGGCCTGACCCTCGCAGCTGTCACTTTTCGTTCGCCTTGTTCGGACACGTATAGCGGCCCCCTAAACCGGATGCACTAAGCTACGCTCCGTGAATCTCCTGACTTTGTTTTCCCTGCTGGGAGTGACTGAAGCGCCCAAGCCGCTGTTTGACCAGTTTCTGGACCGGAGCAACGGTCTGCTGTGGGGCTCGGTCCTGATTTATCTGCTGGTGGGCGCAGGGCTGTACTTCACGGTGCGGACCGGCGCCGCGCAGCTGCGCTTGCTGGGCCATGCCTGGAAAGTGGTAATGGGCAGCCGGGATAGTGGCCCCACAATGGACGGTGGGCGCGGCGGCATCACTTCGTTTCAGGCTTTCGCTACGGGCCTGGCGAGCCGGGTCGGCACCGGCAACATCGCCGGGGTCGCCATCGCCATTTCGCTGGGTGGTCCAGGCGCGGTGTTCTGGATGTGGATGACCGCGCTGATCGGCATGAGCACGGCCCTGATTGAGGCCAGCTTGGCGCAGGCTTACAAGGTTCGGGATGAGGAACACGGTTTCCGGGGCGGCCCGGCCTACTACATCCGCCAGGGCCTGGGGCAAAGCTGGATGGGCAGCCTGTTTGCCATTTTCCTGATCATCGCCTTTGGGCTGGTGTTCAACGCCGTGCAGAGCAACTCTATCGTGGCTGCTGTGAGCAGCTACGGCTTCGGTGCCCTGCCGGTGGGACTGGTACTGGCGCTGCTGACGGCCCCGATCATCTTCGGGGGCATCAAGCGGGTATCAAAGGTGGCCGAGGTGGTCGTGCCGATCATGGCGGCGCTGTATCTGCTGATCGCTGTCTACGTGATCCTGACCAATCTGGGCGAGCTGCCGGGCATGTTCGCCAGCATCTTCCAGGGTGCTTTTGGGCTGCAAGCCGCGGCGGGCGGCGTGGCCGGCGGTATCGCGGCAGCGCTGCTCAACGGTGTCAAGCGCGGTCTCTTTAGCAACGAAGCTGGTATGGGCTCGGCCCCCAATGCGGCGGCGGCGGCCAGCGTCAATCACCCGGTGCAGCAGGGGCTGGTGCAGATGCTGGGCGTGTTTGTAGATACCATCATGGTCTGTACGGCGACAGCAGCCATCATTTTGCTCTCGGGCGTGAACCTGGGCGGCACCGAAACTGGCGTGCAGCTGACCCAGGCGGCCCTGACCGAGCATGTGGGAAGCTGGGGCAACGACTTCCTGGCCGTGGCGATTTTCCTGTTTGCGTTTACCAGCATCATCGGCAATTACGCCTACGCCGAGAGCAACGTGCAGTATCTGAGCCGCAACCGCACCTTGCTGCTGCTGTTCCGGCTGCTAGTGCTGGGGATGGTGGTGTTCGGTGCTGTGCGCGACGTGCCCACCGTATGGAACATGGCCGACCTCAGCATGGGCCTGATGGCGATCACCAACCTGGTCGCGTTGTTGCTGCTTAGCCCGGTGGCGCTCAGGCTGCTGCGGGACTATGACCGCCAGCGCCGCGCCGGAACTGCCGAGCCGGTATTTGACCGCCGCGCTGACCCCGTGCTGAACGACAGATTGCCAGCCGAAGTCTGGAAGTAACGGCGGCGAAAGCACCGATAACCACAGAACATCATGAACAACCACAGGTTCGGCCCTGTGGTTGTTTTTTGTCGCTGGTCACTGGATGAAGCAGGTGGGACTGCTGCCGCCTGAGCCTGATTCTCCCGAGTCCCACTACACTGCCCCCATGTCCTTTCTGTTTCAGGTGATACCTGTCACCCCTGCGACCCCTGACGGCGTGCCCCGGCTTCAGGCCATCGGGCGCGAAACATTTGTGCAGACCTTCGCCCAGAACAACGACCCGGACGAGCTGGCGCGCTACGTGGCCGAAGCTTTCGCAGCGGAGCAGGTACAGGCGGAACTGGCGAACCCTGACAGCTTCTTTTATCTGCTGACGGACGGGGCGGGCACGGACCTGGGCTATCTCAAGGTGAATCTGGCCCCGGCTTTCACGGAGGCGGTGGACCTGGAAAACGCTCTAGAGGTGCAGCGCATCTACCTGCTGCGGGCGGCCCAGGGCCAGGGCGCAGGCCGCCTGCTGATGGATCAGGCACTGGCCGCAGCGCGTGAACACGGGCTTTCACAGCTCTGGTTGGGTGTGTGGGAACACAACCTGGGTGCCCTGGAGTTCTACCGGCGCAGCGGATTTGTCCCGTTTGGGCGGCACACTTTCATGTTTGGGCAAGAGGCTCAGACCGATGTGCTGATGCGCCGCGACCTGGGGCCGCAGGAGTAAAGCACGGAGCGCCCTGGCCTCCCGGCACCTGCCACAGCAGGGCGCTCAGGCCGTGCTCGCCTTCCAGCCACCTGTGCCAGTGCGGCACGCTGCAGCGAATGGGCGGCGGCAAGCGGTACGCCGCCAGTTGCTGCTCCCGCCAGTCCTGCCCCAGCGTCTGCACCACCCAGGCTTCGTGCTCCAGCAGGTGAGGCCGAATGCGCTGTACCCCTTCGGCGGTGGGATAGGGGAGGCCGCCCAGCAAGAAGCGGTGGGGCCTGCGCTGATAGGCGAGCTGGCCCTGCGGCGTCTCCAGCCACAGACCCGACGAGTGCAGCGTCAGCCCGCCCAGCGTGTACAAGCTGCTGCCCGGCAGGCCGGAAGGACGTGTGCGCTCAAAGCCGCGCTGGGCCAGCAGCCCTGAGCGGGCATCCAGCCCCAGCAGCCAGAACTGGACTGGCAGCGGAGAAGGGGGCAAAACGGTAAAGCGTGCCATAAAAATAAATGATAAACGATTATCATCCATCGGTATTGGGGAAGTGAAGGGGGGCTGGTGGCTTGGCTTCAGGCGTCGTCCCAGTCCCAGTCGCGCCAATCGCTGGGTTTGGCCTCTCTGCCGGTGGGTTTGGTCGCTGAGGCGGCCTTGCTCTTGCCTGCTTCCTTGCCCTGATTCGCCTGCCGGTCAGGGTGGGGATACCACTCATACGTCGCCGACAGCGCCAGGTAAAGGCGGTAGAGCAGCGCGGCACGTAGGGCTTTTTCCTCGCCGCCCTTCAGGCCACCCAGCTCGCGGGCCAGCGCTTCTAGCGTGCGCTCCAGCTGCGGCAGGTACGGCTCGCGCGCCTTCTTGACCGCGCCCTTGCGAATCTCCAGCCGCTGCACGCGGGGCACGTAGCTCTCGGCGGCGCTGTGCAGCAGTTGCGCCCGCTCCCGCTCGCGGCGCTCACGCGCGGCCTGGCGCTTTTCGCGGGCGTCCTCGGCCCGGCTGCGGGCCATCAGAAAGTCCTCGTCGGCCTCGGCTGCTTCTACGCGGTCCTCGCGGTACAGCTTGACCGGTGGCAAGCGGCGGCGGCCCATTTTCAGGCCGTTGGGCCGCTCAGAGTCGTGTTCGCCCAGGTAGCGCTCAATCAGGCGCACTGTCCAGCCACGCTCCTTGAGGTCGTGTGTGGCGAGAAATCCGGCGGGCGTCTCTACTTTCTCGCGGGTGCGCCGGGGCTTGGCAGTGCTGTGCTTGGCGGGGCTGGAGCGGCGGGCCATGCCCCTAATCTAAACGCCTGCCTCCAAACGCCGCACACAGGGCACGACGCCTGACTTCTGGCCTGGCTCCGTGCGGAGACAGACGCAGTGGCAACGGGGTTCCGGGCCTAGCCTTTACACTGGGGCCTATGCCCAGAGCCAAAGCTGCCCAAGAGCCTTCCTACCGCGAAGCCTACGCGACCCTCAGCCGCATCGTGGGCGAGCTGGAAAGCGGCGAGACGGACCTGGACCGGGTGCTGCCGCTGCTCGAAGAAGCCTGCACCGCCTATGAGGTGTGCCAGGGCCGCATTGCCGCCGTGGCGCAGGCGGTGAGCAGCGCGGAGTGGCTGGAAGACAGCGCCGATGAAGCGGACGCTGAAGAAGAGTAGGTAACGCAGCCCGGCTTAGGCCGCGTTCCAGACTTCGGCGCACCAATGCAGCCCGGCGGTATGCTGGGCTTTATGTCAGACGCTGCGCCGCAGCCCGCCCAGTCGCCTGTGGCGGAGCAGACCCCTGTGGTGGACCCCTTTGTGTACAGTCTGGTGCTCCAGGCCACCTACCTGCCGATTTTGCTGGGCGGCGGCCACCTGGAAGTGCATGGGCGTGAACACATCCCGCCCGCTGGCACCCCACTGATTCTGGCGGCCAACCACCGCCACGGCCTGGACCCCTTCGTGCTGGCGCGGGGGGTGCCGCCCGAGTCGGGGCGGCGGGTGCAGTTCATGGCCAAGCGCGAGCTGTTTGTGCCGGGGCTGGGGGCCTTGCTGCGCCGGGGCGGAACCTTTCCGGTAGACCGTGACAGCCAGGACGTGGGCTCGGTGCGCACGGCCCTGCGGGTCTTGCAGGCGGGCGGCACCCTGGGCATCTTTCCTGAAGGCAGCCGTTCCGGCGGGCAGATGCACGGCGGCGTGGCGCTGCTGGCACTCAAGGGCCGCGCCCCAGTTGTTCCGGCGGGCATCTGGCACAGTGGGCCGCGCTGGGTCTTGCGGTTGGGCGAGCCCCTGCTCCCCGCACGCGGAGCCAAAGCCCTGCTGAGCGAACTGGAGCGTGAGATCAGCCGGCTGTCGCAGCCGTTCGGCCAGACATGGGGCTGAACTCTGGCGGGCTGGCGTTGCTGGTCACGCTGGTTCTGGCCCTGATGGGGGCGGTGGTGCTGGGCGTGGCCGTGGGCAGCGTGCCGATTCCCCCAGGCGAGGTGCTGGACACGGTGCTGCGCGGCCTGAGCGGAAATCTGCGCGAGGAAGACGTGATCATCTGGGACATCCGGCTGCCCCGCGTGGTCATGGCGGTGCTGGTGGGGGCCTGTCTTTCGGTGTGCGGCGGGGCCTTTCAGGGGGTGTTCCGCAATCCGCTGGCCGACCCTTATCTGCTGGGGGTTGCCAGTGGAGCGGCGGTGGGGGCCACAGCGGGGCTGCTGCTGGACCTGCCACGCGGCCTGATTCCGCTGCTGGCCATGCTCACGGCACTTGGTGCAGTGGCGGTCACGCTGCTGCTGGGGCGCTCGGGGCGGCGCTACCCACCCACCCGGCTGATTCTGGCCGGGGTGGTGGTGGGCAGCTTTCTGAGTGCTGTGACCACGTTCCTGATCATGCGCGGCGAGGACCGGGCCCGCGAAGTGCTGGCCTACACCCTGGGGGACCTCAGCTTCGCCAGCTGGGCCGATATCGCTCAGGTGCTGCCCTACGCCCTGCTGGGCTGCGGCGCCTTGCTCGCCCTGGGCCGGGCCCTGGACCTGCTGCAACTGGGCGACCTGACCGCGGCCAGCCTGGGCTTGCCCGTTGAGAAACTGCGGCTGCTGGTCATTGTGGCCGCCAGTCTGGCAACAGCGGCGGCAGTGTCCTATACAGGGATTATCGGCTTTGTGGGGTTGATTGTGCCGCACACCGTGCGCCTGATTTGGGGGCCCAGCTACCGCACGCTGCTGCCCATCTCGGCGCTGGCGGGCGGCCTGCTGCTGGTGCTGGCCGACCTGCTGGCCCGCACCACCCCGCTCTATCAGGTGGGCATCGTGACCACGCTGCTGGGGGGGCCCTTTTTTCTGTATCTGCTGCGGCGGGTACGGGTATGAGCCAGACCTTCGCGGCGCAGGGGCTCAATGCCTACGCGGGCGATGCTCACGCCGTGCAGGATGTGTCGGTGTCGTTCGCTGCGGGGCAGCTCAGCGCTGTGATTGGCCCCAACGGTGCAGGCAAATCCACCCTGCTGCGCGCCATGCTGGGCCTGACGCCCCCCCACAGCGGCGCAGTGGAGCTGCTGGGGCAGCCGCTCGCGGCCTGGACCCGCACCGAGCGGGCGCGGCAACTGGCGTATCTGGCCCAAACCG
The DNA here is from genome assembly GCF_014653275.1 of Deinococcus piscis. GTDB lineage: Bacteria > Deinococcota > Deinococci > Deinococcales > Deinococcaceae > Deinococcus > Deinococcus piscis. The sequence goes on along the minus strand of NZ_BNAL01000018.1, from coordinate 32,657 downwards.
AGGCCCTACCGCTCGACGCCCAGGTGCGCGACATTGTGGCCCTGGGACGTGGCGCGGGCGAGTGGAAATGGGGCCTTTTTCCCGTCCGGCCCTGGTCTGAGGAGGACGAGGCCGCTGTGCTGGACGCCATGACGCGTACCGACACTCTGGCCTTTGCGGAGCGCCGCATCAGCGAGCTGTCGGGCGGCGAGGCGCAGCGGGCAGCGCTGGCCCGCGCCCTGGCCGCCCGCCCCCATTTCCTGATTCTGGACGAGCCCACCAACCACCTGGACCTGGCCTACGCGCTGGATGTGATGCGCTACCTGCGCGCCGAAGTGGACCGGGGAGTGGGGGTGATTGCCGTGCTACACGACCTGAATCTGGCAGCCCGCGCCGACCATCTGGTGCTGCTGCACGGGGGCCGGGTGCTGGCCGCTGGCACGCCAGCGCAGGTGCTGACTCCGCAGAACCTACAGGCCGCCTATGGGGTGCGGGTGGAGGTGGTGCAGGCCGGAGAGCGGCTGGTCATCGTGCCAGTGGAATAGGAATAGGGCTGCGCTGGCCGCTGTTCGCCCCCGACTGCATTACCCTGAAGGCCATGACCCCTGCTGGCCCCAAATACTTCCCCACCGCCGGGCACCTGCTGGTCTGCCAGGGCCAAAGCTGTCAGGCCCGTGGCTCGCGGCTGCTGTATCAGGCGCTGTGGCAAGCGCTGGACCGCGAGCATCTGGCCTACTACAAGTCGGGCGGGCGGGTGCGGCTGACCGAGAGCGGCTGCCTGGGGGCCTGCTCCTATGGCCCTACGGTGTGCGTATACCGTGAGCGGGAAGGCACGCTGGAGCAGGGGTGGTACGCCGCCATGACTTTTCCGAAGGCGCTGGCCCTGGCCCACGCGGTGCAGGCGGGCCGCGATTTGCCCGCCGAGCACCGCTACGGCCCAGCCGAACCACTCACCCCGTAAAGATTCTCTAACGTGCCTGGGCATGGCCCGCTGCAGTGCAGGCGGGATACTGGACCTATGAGCCACCCCAAAAACGATGTGCAGAGCCAGTTCGAGCCGCGTGATCCCCTCACGCAGTATCCCCAGCCCCCCTTTCCGCGCCAGCCGCAGGAAGCGCCCGGCCTGGCCTCGGCCATGCAGCCGCAGCCAGACCACGGCGAGCAGAGTTACCGGGGCTTTGGCCGGCTTCAGGGTCGCCGGGCGCTGATTACCGGGGGAGACTCTGGCATCGGGCGGGCGGTGGCCATCGCCTACGCCCGCGAAGGCGCGGACGTGGCTATCAATTACCTGCCCGCAGAAGAGAGCGACGCGCAGGAAGTGGTGCGCCTGATTGAAGCCGAGGGCCGCCGCGCCGTGGCCCTGCCCGGCGACCTGCGGCAGCGTGAATTTTGCGACGACCTCGTGGCCCGCACGGTCCACGAGCTGGGCGGGCTGGACATCCTGGTCATCAATGCAGGCAAGCAGGTCAGCCAAGACAGCATCGCCGACATCACCGACCAGCAGTTCGATGACACCATGAAGGTGAATGTATACGCCATGTTCTGGCTGTGCCGCGCCGCTGCGCCGCATCTGGAGCCAGGGGCCAGCATCATCGTCACGTCTAGCATTCAGGCGTCCAAGCCGTCCAAGAATCTGCTGGATTACGCGGCGACCAAGGCGGCAGAAGTGGCGTTTGCACAGGCACTGTCAGGGCAGCTGGCCGAGCGCGGGGTCCGGGTCAATGTGGTGGCCCCAGGGCCGGTCTGGACGCCGCTGCAACCGAGCGGCGGGCAGCCGCAGAGCAAGGTGCAGCAGTTTGGCGAGTCGGTGCCGCTGGGCCGCCCTGGTCAGCCCGCCGAGCTGGCAAGCGTGTATGTGCTGCTGGCCTCGCAGGAAAGCAGCTACATGACCGGCGCTGTGATTCCGGTGACGGGCGGCACCCTATTTTGAGATTTTGAGGTGACGGGTGTTGAGGCAGGAGGTTTTGAAACGGGGGAGCCTGAGGCAGCCTGACTGCGGGTGTTTGCTGGGCGTGTCAGCGGCTTGCCAGAACATGACCGCTATACTGCCGCCCGATGGCTCTGCGCTCCCCAACCTGGATGAACCGCCCCCATACCCTCACTTCGCGGTTGGCCTCGGCGGCGCTGCGGCTGGCGGGCTGGCAGATTGTGCTGGTGCCCCCGCCCGGTCCCAAAGTGGTGGCGGCGGCTGCGCCCCACACGGCCAATGCGGACTTTTGGCCCGGTATTTTCTGGCGCTGGGCCACCCGGAGTCCGGCGCGCTGGGTTGCCAAACACAGCCTGTTTCGGCCACCGCTGGGCTGGTTGCTGCGCTGGTGGGGTGGAGTTCCGGTGGACCGCCGACGCGCCGGGGGCAACTTTGTGGACGCGGTGGTGCAGATCATTCGGGAATCGGACGAAATCATGCTGACCATCGCTCCCGAAGGCACCCGCACCCGCACCGAGTACTGGAAAACCGGCTTTTATTACATGGCGCTGGAAGCCGAAGTGCCGATTGCCGTGACGGTGGTGGACTGGGGCCGCAAACGCTTTGGCATCGTGGGCTATGTGCAGCCGACGGGCGATATAGAAGCCGATTTTGCCGCCATCCGCGAACTGCTGCGCGGCGTGCAGGGCCACACCCCAGAGAATATGGGCCCGGTCATTCCCCGGCCAGCTGCCAACTAAAGCGAATCAGGGCGCGTCGCTGTCTGTAGCGCTGCTCTCGCCGTCACTGCGGCGCAGGCCCTGAATTTCTTCCAGAAAATTCTCGACGGAATCGAAGTCACGGTACACGCTGGCAAAGCGGATATAGGCCACGTCGTCCAGCGGGCGCAGGAACGCCATCGCCCGGCGGCCTATGTCCTCCGAGCTGATCTCTGTCCGGCTTACTTCGTCCTCAAAGGAGTAGGCGAAGGCCCGCAGCGCCGCTTCCTCCACCGGGCGCTTTTCAGCGGCCAGCAGCAGCCCACGCAGCAGCTTGTCGGGGTTAAAGGCCTGGCGGACCCCGCCGCGCTTGACCACCATCAGCGGTTCCAGCTGGGTGCGCTCGTAGGTGGTAAAGCGCCTGCTGCAGCTGCCACACTCGCGGCGGCGGCGAATGCTGGCCCCTTCATCACTGGGGCGCGAGTTGATCACGCGGGTATCGGGCGCGGAGCAGTACGGGCAATTCATACGCTGACCTTTGCGGACATGAGCAGGAGCATCAGCGGCGGTTGCCCTGAGGGGGCTGCCCCTGAGTGGATGGGTTCTGGGGCGCTGGGGGCAGTCTGAAGTTGGCGCGCTGCTCCGGCGAGAGTTGGTCCAGTTCCGAGCGCTGAATGGCAGGCAGCGGCACGTCAATGCACAGGCCAGTCAGGTGAATCAGGGCCGGTGAGGCGAGGGCGGTAACAGCATTGACCAGGCCCATGTCCAGCTGGTCCTCCCCGCTGGGCGAGCGGCTGGGCAGCAGCAGGTTGATGCGCAGGGGTTCGTCACGGGCGCTGTCCACCAGCCCGCGCAGGCCCCCGCGCAGGGTGTGGCCCTGCAACCCGCCTTCATCCAGATGCGGCCCCACGATGGTCAGCCACGACTGCGGCAGGTGCTGGCGCATGGTCTGGGCGATGCCCACGCTGCTTTTCATGTTGGCCTGGAACAGGTCCATCCACTCGTTCTCGCTGAGCAGGGTAAGGGAAGGGTGCGCCCGTTTGTCGGCAGAATGCACCACGCCCTGAAGCGCGCCAAAAATCTCCAAGATGCGCCGCTGGACCTTGATCCAGTCAAGCGGCACCGACACGTCGGCCTGCATGGGAATGGCGGTAGCGCCGCTGCGCTCGATCAGGCTGGCGAGGCCGGCCAACTGTTCGCCCTGTTTGCCGATCAGGACCAGCGTGGCCCCGGCGTCCGCCAGGCCCTGGGCCATCACCCGCCCAAAGCCCCGGTCAGCCCCGGTCACGGCAATCGTTTGCCCTTCCAGAAACCGGGACGTGGGGTCGGGGGTGGGGAGCACCTGGGTCACGCCGCCCAGCATAGCGCAGAGCCGGGCAGCACAGAAAAAGCAGCGTAGGGCCGCTTCCTGACCGGAGGCGGCTCTGCGGGCAGGGAACGCGGGGTTCAGCGCAGAGTGTTCAGGCCCAGGGGAAGGGCGCTGCCCGGGCCTTCTGCGCCCTGGGGCAGCACGGGCAGCATCCAGGCGGCGGGCAATTTCTCGCTGACCAGGCTGAGCGTGGCATTGGCACTGAAGAGCGGCGGGGTGCCGCTTTGCTGCTGGCCCTGACCCTGCCCACGCACCACCACCGAATTCCAGCCGCGCTTGAGGTTCAGATTGACGCTATAGGTAAAGCGCACGTCGTCGGCACTGGTGTCGCTGTCCGAGGTGTTATAGGTGCAGCTTACCGTGCTGCGGACTGTGGTAGCGCGGTCAGCGTACATCACCGTGCCAGCCTGCGCCGAGCCGCTGAACTTCAGGTTCTCGTAGGTGAACACCGGCTCCGGGCCAGCCAGCAGCAGTCCCTGCGGCTGGGTTCCGACCAGCAGTGTGCCCAGGCCGACCTGCGCTGCCGGGTCGCTCACAGTGGGCTGATTGCCAGTGCAGTTGCTGCCCAGCATGTTGTCCCAGCCGCTTGCATCGGTCCACAGGTTGCCGGACAGCAGCCCCGCGTCCACCGTCTGGGGCAGCTTGAGCGACAGCTGTCCACCCGCGCTCACCGTGCCGGTTGCCACAGGAGCCAGTGCTGTGTCGGTGTTGCTGAGGTCGGTCTTGTCACTCAGGAGGGCCAGATTTACCTGCTGTTCGCCCAAGTTCCAGGCGACTTTTTCAAGCTTGACCTTCTCGCCATCTGGCTGCACCTTGAGCAAGCTGACCGTGCCGCTCAGTTCACTGGGTTGAGGACTCTCCGGCACGCGCGCACCTGGACCTGGGCAAGCGGTCAGAGTAGCGGTCATCGCGGCGGCGACTACTGCCAAGCTCACTTTTTTCATGACATGAGTTTAGGCTTTGGTCGGCTCACCGTTTGCCCATCTGAGGCGATGACCGAGCCAGAGCCTTGAGCGAATCTTCATCACACTGGCCTACCATGGAGGCATGTCCGAATGGCTCAATGATTGGTGGCGCCTCCTCAAACTGACCGTGCTTTCGCTGGCGGTGCCGGTGCTGCTATGGGCACTGTTGGTCTGGGCTGGCATCCTGCATTAAGTGGCGCAGTGCTCCGCGGCGATGGGCGAAGTGATGGGGCATTTTCACGCTGTTGTGGCGTGCTAATTTTGAAGTATGAACAACAATCCGAGCGAGGCGGAACTCCGCTCTCAGAAGTTTGAGCATGCCCTGGTGTTGGAGACGGCCCGCGTGACGGAGGCAGCGGCGCTGGCGGCCAGCAGCTGGGTGGGCATGGGCGACAAGAACGCGGTTGACGGTGCGGGGACCACCGCCATGCGCGAGGTGCTGGGCAGCCTGAACATCCGGGGCACCGTTGTCATTGGCGAAGGCGAGATGGACGAAGCGCCGATGCTGTATATCGGTGAGAAGCTGGGCCAGGGCGAGTATGAAGTGGATATCGCTGTGGACCCTGTCGAGGGCACCACTGTGACGGCCAAGGGCCTGCCCAACGGCATCGCCGTGATTGCCCTGAGCGAGAAGGGCGGCCTGATGCACGCGCCCGACTGCTACATGGAGAAACTGGTGGTGCCCCCACCTGCCGCCAACAAAGTCAGCTTGGACTACTCCATTGCTGAGAACCTGCGAATCATTGCCGAGTCGCTGGAGCGCGATGTGGATGACCTGCTGGTCACCATTCTGGACCGTGAGCGGCACGCCGACCACATCCGTCAGATTCGTGAAGCTGGTGCCCGCGTCAAGTTGATTGGTGACGGCGACGTGATTGCCAGCCTGGCGGTGGCGGTGCGGGGCAGCGGCGTACACTGCCTGATGGGCTCGGGCGGCGCTCCTGAAGGTGTGCTAAGCGCCGCAGCCATGAAGTGCCTGGGCGGCCACATTCAGGGCAAATTCATTGCGGAGGATGACGCTCAGCGTGAGCGCTTCCGGCAGATGGGCGTGGAAGAAGGCCGGATTTATAAGACCCACGAGCTGGCTCCCGGCAACGAAATCGTCTTCAGCGCCACCGGCATTACCAGCGGAGACCTGCTGTATGGGGTGCGCCGCTTCGGCGGTGGGGCCCGCACTCACACCCTGGTGATGGGACACGCCACGCGTGTAGTGCGGTTTATTGACACGGTTCACCTCGAAGATGACGGTGCCCGCGTGACGGTGCGTATCTGAGGGCTGCAACCGCACTCCATATGAGCTGACGCCAGCAGGCATCTGAACGGCAAGCAGCGCGTGACTCCCCCGTGCGGAGTCCGCGCTGCCCGTGTTGGGAATGAACTCAGTCCTGCTTGAGCCAGGCTCCGTGGTTCAGCTCTAGCGTGGCTGCGTCGGCGGCGCGCGCCAGCCGCCAGGTGCCTGCGGCGCTGCGGCGCGCACTCCAGCTCCAGTCGCTGTCCTCAAAGCGGAGCCGGGTGATGCCCAGCTCAGCGGCACTTTCCAGCAGCGGAGCCAGCCGCTCGGCAGTGTAGTCCGGTGAGCCTGCCTGCCGTTGGCCGTGGGTTATCAGCCAGGCGTGCTCTGGCAGGTGCTCTGGCTCAGTCATGGGGGGCTCAGTGATGGACATAGCTGGGGAGGAGTCGTCCGCCTCTGCGTGCAAGGCGGCTTTGCTGGACGTGTCCTCAGCGGGGGCGGCACCCGGCAAAAAAGCGAAGGGGTTAAAGCCGCTTTCTGCGGCGTTGGCTGGGGCGTCGCTGGCTGACGTCTCGCTGGGCGCTGTGACCTGCGAATGTTCATCAACCAGAAGGTCGCTGCCCGGCTCGGGTTCATTGGCGTCTATCTCGAACAGGTCGCTGGCGGCGCTGTCTTCGGTGCCTTCCAGGTCAAAGATGCCCAGAAGGTCGCTCAGTGCGTCCTCGCCAAAGCTGGCGGTGACTTCCTGGGCGGCCTGGTGCTCGGCGTGGGCCTCATCCAACAGGGCCTCGGCTTCGGTGAGCGTCTGCACGTAGCGTTCGCGGGCCTGGGCGGAAAGCTGTCCCAAGCGGCGCTGGGCCCGCAGTGTGTCCGCCAGGCGGCCCAGTTTCTGAATGGTTTCGCCTGCCAGGTCACGCACAGTGTCGTATTCCTGCACCACATGGTCAGCGCGGGCGTTCAGTTCCTCGCGTTCCTGCGCAGCCTGTCCCATGCGGCGCTCCAGCACGCTGTACAGGCTGTCAATATCCACGTCTTCGCCGCGCATCAGGGCCTCGCGGGCTTGGGAGATCTGAGGGGCCAGTTCTTCAGCGGCACCGGCCACAGCGCGTGCGCTGCGCTCCAACTCGGACAGCTCGCGCTGCTGGCGCAGGGTTTCGCTGGCTCCGCCTGGCGAGCTTTGCAGGGCCTGCACCGTCAGGTCGAGGTCGCGCAGCTCGCTGACGGCCAGGCCGCCTTCTTCCAGGGTGTGCCGTGCCAGGCCCAGCATCACGCGGGCCTTGTCGGTTTCCTCGCCGGGTGGCAGCTGGGAGAGCTGGGACTCCAGTTCTCCCAGCTGTGCCAGCTGTTCCTCACGCAGCTGCGAGCGCTGGTCGTTCAGACTCTGCTGCCATTCGGCCACGGCCTGCTCGGTCAGGGCGCCGGAGGCCAGCGCGTCACTCAGCGCAGCGGCGTGGGCTTCCAGTTCAGGGCGGACACTGATCAGGGGGCCAAATTCGGCCAGCACATCGCCCAGGCGGCGGCCCATATGCTCCAGTTCCAACGCACGAATTTTGGCTTCGGCAGCGGGGTCGGGGGTGGTTTCACCAGGATTGCTCTGTACCACCGACGATTCCACCTGACGGCGCAGCTTCAGGCTGATGGTACGGGCTCGCTCGACTTCGCCGGGCAGCAGCATGCCCTGCTTCTGGGCGTCTGCGACCTGTTCCAGCAGGGTTTCCAGTCGGCGCACCTCGCGCCCGCCCACTGCACTGATCCGCTCGAAAGAGGCTTGTAGCTCGGCCAAATCCTGGCCTTGGAGCACCAGCCCTTCGGCCAGGCGTCGGTCCATTTGCTCAATCAGGCTTTCGCCTTCTTGCAGCAGGGCCGACACGTCGTTCCCCACCGATTCTTCCTGGCGGGCCATGCTCAGCACGCCGCGCAGGCGCTGCGACTCGGGCCAGTCAAAGTACAGCGTAAAGCGGCGGACACCTTCTTCCAGTCCGCTGAGGTCCACCGGCACGTAATCTACAGTGCCGACCTCGGCAGCTACCCGCTGCACTTCGGCCAGCACATCCAGCACTCGCTTTTTGGCCATCTGGGCGGGCATGGTCGTCTGAAGGCGGCGGTAGATTTCTTTTTTCAGAACGCTCTCTAGCGCCTGGGCGTCCAGCTGCGCCGGATGAATGCGCCGCTCCTGCGCAGCGTCTTGGATGATGCGTTCCAGGGCACGTGTAGAAAGCACGTCCCCAAGCATCTTGACCGGAATTCGGGACAGAACTGGATTCATCTTGACCTCGGAGCAGCGGCCTGACTGGGAGCCGCGCATAACTATGGTGGACTGAGAACATGAACTGGCGGGGCGGAAGACTGGCAAGTGCTGGAGCCCAGCTGCGGGAGCGGAGCGCTGGCCGCTGCTGCGCGTGGAGAGCCGCACTCCGCCTGGCACCAGGACCTGGACACCTATTAGGTTCTTAGCGGGCAGTATATCTTGCCTCTATGACGTGCCTCTCACACCCCCACTTCTGCAAGGGCGCAGTGCCATGCTGATTTTCGACGAACTTCAGACCCGTGGCCACGAATCGCTGTCGCTGATTCAGCACCCCCTGACTGGCCTACGGGCCGTGCTGGCCGTGCACTCCACTGTGCTCGGCCCAGCCATCGCGGGCGTGCGCCTGCGTCAGCTGGATGAGGAATCCCTGGTGCGCTCAGCCCTGGACCTCAGCGAGAGCCTGACGCTCAAATCGGCGCTGGCAGGACTCAATTATGGTGGCGGCGCCTGCGTCATCATGCCCGGTGACGGTGACCTGCTCATTTCCAAGACGGAGCCGCACGCCCGCGAAGCGCTGTTCCGTGCTCTGGGCCGCGAACTGCGTCCGCTGAGCAGCCGGGTGATTCTGACCGAAGACATCGGTGTGACTGCGCGCGATATTTCGTTCGTGGCGCAGGAAACCCCTGGCACGCTGGGGCAGCATACCGACACCAGCCGCGTGACCGGCTATGGCGTGTACCGGGGCATGAAAGCCGCCGCCAAATACGTGCTGGACAACGAAAGCCTGCGTGGGGTACGGATCGCCATCTATGGGCTAGGCGCGATGGGCCGCGAACTGGCCGAACATCTGCACCGCGAAGGGGCCCGCCTGATTGTGGCGGACCCCCGCCCCGCCGTGGTGCAGGAACTGGTCGAGGATTTCGGAGCCACCGCGATGGAGCCAGCCGATATTCTGGAAGCGCCATGCGACATTTTTGCGCCCTGTTCGGGTGGCAGCAGCATTGCCCTTCAGGCGGTGCCCCGCTTGCAGTGCCGCATGATTGCCGGGGGCGAGCATCACCCGCTGACCCGTGCAGGTGAGAATGCCGTGCGCGAGGCTGGCATCGTATACATTCCCGATTTCGCCATCAACAGTGCGGGCCTGATTGCAGCGGCCCACAGCTGCGGCAAAGAAGAAGCGGCGGAGCAGGTGTATCAGAATGTCTCGCGCATCTGTGAAGTGGCGCGGCACTCGGCGCAGCCGGTCCATACTGTGGCCCGCATGATGGCGGAGCAGCGCATCTCGCTGATTGGTGGGCTGGGGCGGCGCGACTGAGTCTGGCCTGCGCAGGTCTAGCCGGCATAAAGCCGTAGAACCAATGAAAAAGCCCCCGCCGAAGCAGGGGCTTTCTTTGATGGCTCGGCAGGTTGGGGTCGAACCAACGACCGTCCGATTAACAGTCGGATGCTCTGCCACTGAGCTACTGCCGAATATGTGGCCGGCCTTTGCAGGCGCGAAAGGAATAGTAACACAGCCCCCCGCAGCGTGCAAGCCCCGACCAGAGGCCATAACCGCCACCCTCACGTCACTTTCATGTCCTGTTCCGCCGCTGCCTGTCATGATGAACCCAATGCAAATGAGACGACCACTCCAGCAGGCCTCGGCTCTGGCCCGGGGGCTCTCTGGTGCCCTGGCTGTGGGCCTGCTTCTCAGTTCCCCCGCGCAGGCGCTGACGTTGCAGCAGATTCGCGGCGGCCTGAGCACCTACACCGTGGCAACGGTGGACCTGAGCCGCGACACCCTGCGGCTGCACTGGATCAACCCGACCACGGGGCAGCCGTACCAGACATTCGGGCAATTGCGTGAGCGCCTGCGCAAAGAAGGGGACCGCGCCCTGTTTCTGACCAACAGTGGCATCTACGCGCCGGGCTACAAGCCGCTGGGCCTGCATGTGGAAGGTGGCCGGGCACTGGTGCCGCTGAACTTTGCTCGTACAGGCGGCAACTTTGCCCTGCTGCCCAACGGTGTGTTCTGGGTGAGTGGCACCAAAGCCGGGGTCAGCGAGACAGGCGAATACGTGGCCCAGAAGCTGAACCCCCAGTACGCCACGCAGTCAGGGCCATTGCTGCTGCGGCGCGGCCAGGTTCATCCCTCGTTTGACCCCAAGAGCACCTCGTTCAAGCTGCGCAGCGGCGTAGGCGTGTGCAGTGATGGCCGGGTGCGGTTCGCAATCAGCAACGCGCCCGTGAATTTTTACGCGTTTGCGGTCTTTTTCCGCGACACCCTGCGCTGCCCCGACGCGCTGTACCTGGACGGCAGTATCAGCGCCTACGCCACGCCGGGGACTGACACCCAGCTGGCGAATTTCGCCGGAATGTGGAGCGTGTCCATGCCGGCTTCCGCCCCTAACTGAAGCGAATCCGGTGGTCATGTAGGCGGGGGCCGGTATCCTGAGCCTATGGCCGATAACCCCAAAGGCGAGCTGATTGCCGCGTTGGCTGCGCAGCACCTGAATCCTGAGTTCCGCGTGGACGGCAGCGGCCCCGCCCACGCGCCCAGCTTCATGGCAGAGGTCTGGTGTGATGGGCAGCGGCTGGGCTACGGCGAGGGCCGCAGCCGCCGGGAGGCAGAGCGCCGCGCCGCCCAGCAGGCCCTGCAGGAAGTGATGCCGGGGCAGCCGCCCACACCGGGCCTGACCAGTGAGGAATCCGCCACGGCTCCCTGGCCGCTGCACCCCGCAGTCCTGGCCGAAGCGCTGGCGGTGGCTGACAGCCGCTTGCCGCAGGGAACGCCGCTGTCTGAAGTTGGGCGGCAGGGGGCGGCACTTTACCGCATGGTGCTCAGAGAATTGGGGCACGCGCCTGCCCCGGCGCAGCAACCGCAGGACGGGCCGTGAAGGGCGCAGACGCTGAGGAGCGGGCCGCCCAGTTTTTGGCTGCGCAGGGCCGCGAGGTCCTCAGCCGCAACTACCGCATTCCCGGAGGCGAGATTGACCTGGTCACGCGCGACGGCACCACGCTGGTCTTTACCGAGGTGCGCCACCGCCGAGCGGACCGCTATGGCAGCGCTGCCGAGAGTGTCACCCCACGCAAACTGGCCCTGATGCACCGCGCCGCCCTGGAGTATTTGACCCGCGAGTTGGGCCGCGACGACCTGCCGTGCCGCCTGGAAGTGCTGACCATTGATGGAGACGTGCAGACCGGCGACCTGAATGTGATTCCGCTGACCTGAAAGCTGCCCTGCTCAGCATGTGGCCCTCATTCTGCGGGCGCAGCTGTACCAGCCCGCATCATAGCCAGATGCCCCCCGCCTAGCGCTGGTAGTTCGCGACGAGGCCCTGCAAGAAAGCCAGCCCCTGGGCGTGGCTGCGGGGGTCCACCCATTCGTCCTCGCGGTGGGCGTGGCCGCCCCGGTAGACCCCTACGGCCAGGGCAGGCAGGCCGTAGGGAGCCGCTGCGTTGGCGTCGGTGGAGCTGGCGGCAGTGCGCAGGTCTAGCCCTACCGCCTGGGCTGCCGCTTGGGCCATCGGCAGCAGCTCGGCTGTATTCAGGGTGCCTCCGGGCCGGTCCCCCACCCGCTCCAGGTCCAGGCGGACGCCGACTTGCTGCGCCGCTGCGTGCAGGGCATCAACGGCTTGGCGGTCCAGTTGCTCCAGCTCTGTGCTGCCCAAGGAGCGCAGGTCCAGCAGCAGTGAAGCCGTGGCTGCGATGGAGTTGACGGTGCTTCCACCCTCAATCACGCCCACATTTAGCGTGGTGCGGGGCCGGGACGGCAGCGGGAGGGCGTACAGGGCAGTGATGGCGGTGCCCAACGCATGTACCGCGCTGGGTACCGCCTCGCCCCAGGAGTGGCCTCCCGGACCACTGAAGTGCGCCTGATAACGCCGCACGCCCACCGCCTGCGTGACCGCTGACCCCAGGTAGCCGTCCACCGCCACGAACGCGCCCAGTTCATGCGCATGCTGGGCCAGCAGGTGCTTGGCCCCACGCAGATCGCCCAGGCCCTCTTCGGCCACGTTGGCCGCCACCCACAGGGGCGCAGTCAGTGCTGACGGGTCCAGGTCGCGCAGCAGGGCCGTCAGCACAGCGAGGCTGGAGGAATTGTCACCCAGGCCAGGGCCGAACCAGCGGCCTGGCCCGGTCCGGACTTGAACATCAGTTTGGGGCGGAAACACCGTGTCCAGGTGCGAGGCCAGCAGCAGCGGCCTGCGCGCGTCCAAACCAGGGTGGTCCAGAGCCGGGCTGCGCGGGGCAATGCGGACCAGCACGTTGCCCACTTCATCGCGCACGGGGGCGTAGCCCAACTCGCTCCAGAGCCGGGCCATCAGGTCGGCCCGCGCACCTTCTTGAAAGGTGGGGGCCGGAGTCTGGGCAATCTGCGTGAGGAACTCGAGCGGCATCTGTGTCCTGAGTGTACTCTGCTTCGCTTCGCTGGTCCTGCGCTGCAAACACCAAAAAGGAGCCACCAGAGAAGATGGACCAGAACAAGAACCACAAAAAAGCCCCGCACGCTGAGGCGCAGGGCTGTGCAAGCGGGGAGACGCTACAGCTTAGCGGCGTCCGCCTTGCAGCACGGAGGAGCCGATAACGGCAGCCAGGCCCACCAGGCCAGCTTTGGCGAGCGGGCTGCTCAATGCGCCACCTTCAGCGAAAGCGGCTTCCAGCGGGCTTTTGCCGTTCTGGTCGGGAGCCTGAGCTGCTTTGGTGTAGGCATCAATCAGGTCGCGGTCATCGTCAGCGTTCACTTGCTGCACGGGGTTGCTGGGGCTCCGCACAATGGCGTCACCCATCTGACGGCGGTCTTCGGGGGACAGCTGGCCCACGTAGCCCTTCATCAGACGCTCGCGCTCTTCGGGGCTGGCGCTCTGCAGGTAGTCACGCACATAGGCGGCGGCTTCCTGGGCACTGACCACGCCGTCGTTGTTGGTGTCGCGGGGATCATGACCCTGGCCCGACTGGGCAGTGCCACTCTGGGCAGCAGAGTTCAGGGACGCCATTTTTTCGTGCAGTTCTCGCTTCAGTTCTTCAAACATAGTGATTCCTCCTTGGGGTGATGTGCCTTCAGACTAGGCGGCTTCCCGCAGAGGCGGGTGAAAGGAGGCCCGGTAGAGATTGAGAAAAGGCTGACCTTTCAGGGGGGGCAGCCGGCAGCCAAGCTCTATTTGCGGTTCATGCGAAAGCGGCGTGCCATGCGTTCTTGGCGCACCGAAGCTTCTTGCAAGTCGGCGGTGCTGACCTCCTCAATCGTCACGAACGCCTTGGGGTAGACCTCTTCAATCAGGCGCAGCACCTTGCCTGAGGCCCGGCGCGGAATCACGCTAAACAGAATGCGCACGTCGCCGTCGCGGCCTGAGCCGTTCAGTGCCGTGACATAGTACCCAGCGCTTCTGAGCGCCCCTGCCACATCTGGGGCATTCACCGGCACGAAGGCGCGCAGCACCACCTTGCCCACGGCCAGCCACTGCTCAATCCAGGCCCCGACCAGCGTGCCCGCTGCGTAGCCGCCCGCGTAGGCTATGAACTGCACCGGACTTTCCAGGTTGCCGAGCACCTGCGCCGCTGCCGTGAGCCAGATCAGCGACTCGAAGAAGCTGAGCACGGCGGCCAGGTTGCGGCGCCCGCGCACGATCATGCCAATACGCAGCGTGCCCAGCGACACATCCAGAATGCGCAGACCGAAAATCATTAGGGCGTTGAGCAGCAGAGCAGGGGTGAGGTCCATAGCGCCCCCAGGCTAACGCGGCGGCTATCACCAGAGTCAGACTCTGGCAGGCCAGATTCCTCAGGCACGCCGTGGCATAGTGGGGTCCAATCATGCCCCAGCCCTCCTCCGTGCCTTTACCGCCCCAGCCGCCTTCTGCCGCTCGCAAGCCCGGTCAGGGTGCGGTGCCGCAGACCATCCGCGATCTGATTTTTACGCTGCTGATTCCAATTGCCGTGTTGAGCCCTGACCTGCTGGGCAGCGGCTTTTCGGTGGCGGACCAGTTGGGTGGGGGCACGCAGGGCAACATCCGCGCTTACCTGGCTGCCGCGCTGATTCCGGTGGTGTACGTGGCCTGGGACCTGCTCAAGAACCGCAATGTCAGTCCGGTGGCGCTGCTGGGCGGCGTGGGCGCACTGGTGGGCGGTGCGCTGGCGTTTTGGTACGTGGACGGCTTCTGGTACGCGGTCAAGGACAGCGCCCGCTCGTACCTGCTGGGCCTGGCCTTTCTGATCAGTGCAGGCACCCGGATGCCGCTGTTCCGCATTTTTATGGACACGGCCAGCCTGAGCGAGACCCCCGAGAAGCGTTCGCTGATGCAGCGCGCCCTGGGTGATCCGGCCATTCACCGCGCCATTGCGAACGCCACGGTGGTGTTTGCGCTCGTAGACATCGTGAGTGGGCTGGTGAACTCCTTTGTCAACTATCAGCGGGTGACGGCCACGTTTGGCAGCGACGCGTTCAATGCTCAGGTGGCCGAAGTCAACGCCCTGATGCGCCTGCCCAGCATGGGCATCAGCCTGCTGGGGGTAGGCATCGCTTTTTGGCTGCTGCACCGCGCGACGGTGGCCCGCTTTGGTCCGGGAGCCAGCCTGTTCGACCCTGGCACCCTGGCAGGGCGGGTGGAGGGGACAGCGGCTCCTGTGACGGGCAAGGCCACCTAAAATGCTGCGCCTGCTGGGCATTGGTCTGCTCGCCAGCGTATTTTTCAGTGCCACTTTTGTGCTGAACGAACAGATGAGTGCCCAGGGCGGACATTGGTTTTGGACCGCCAGCTTGCGTTACTTCTTCGTGCTGCTGATGCTGAGTGCCGTGCTGCTCGCGCAGGGTGGACTGGCACGGCTCAGGGCGCTCTGGGGGGTGTTCTGGGAGCATCCGCTGTTTTGGACGCTGGCGGGCAGTGTGGGATTTGGGGTCTTTTACGCCCTGCTGTGCTTCAGTGCCGCCTACGCCAGCGGCTGGGTGGTCGCGGCCACGTTCCAGTTCACCGTGGTGGCCAGCCTCATTGTGCTGGCGGCGTTCGGGCAGCCTTTCTCGCGCCAGGTGACCGGCGCGTCGCTGCTGGTCTTTTTGGGCGTGTGCCTGACCAACCTGGGTCAGCCGCACGGGGGCGAGCAGGCCGCGCAGCCCCTGGGGCAAGCCCTGCTGTATGGGGCGCTCCCGGCGTTGCTCGCGGCGTTTTGCTATCCGCTGGGCAATCAGCTGGTGTGGCAGGCGGCCCGCCCTCCGGGAGCTGGGGAGGCAGCGCGGCGGCCCGCTTGGGTGGGCTGGGTGCCTGCCATCACGACCCCGCTGCTGAACTTTTCACTCCACCGAATCTGGCTGATGACGCTGGGCTCCATGCCGCTGTGGCTGATTTTGGGGTTGTTGCTGTTGCCGAGTGCGCCGCAGCAGGCCCAGGTCTTTAGTACAGCGCTGGTGGCGCTGCTGTCGGGCGTGATTGCCACTGGCCTCTTTTTGCAGGCACGCGGCGACGCCAAGACCCCAGGTGAAGTGGCCGCCGTGGACGCCACCCAGGCGAGCGAGGTGCTCTTTGCGCTGCTGGGTGGGGTGTTGCTGCTGGGCACGCCACTTCCAGGGGCGCTGGCCTGGGCTGGGCTGGTGGTGATGCTGCTGGGACTGGCCTTGTTCCTACAGGCTGGTCGCCCCAAAGCGCGCGCGCAGGCCCGCTGAGACCATTCACACAGCCAGAAGTTTGCCCCGAATGGTCTCAGCAAAGGCCCTAATCCTCTTCCAAGTTCTTGGCGCGGCGCTTCTGGTAGGCCCCGGTCATCAGTTCGGCCACATACTCACGCGCAAAAGGCATGCCGCTTTCCTCAGCGGCGCGGACCTCGGCGGCGCGGTCATACGCCACCCGCACAAAGGTGGCCGCGTAGCCAGGGGCGCTGAAATCCAGAATCAGGTAGCTGGGCAGCACGCTGTCCAGAGGATTGCCCACCGAGCCGCAGTTCAGCAGTGGGCGGCCTTCGACATCCAGCAGAAGTGTTTCGTGAATGTCCCCAAACACCAGGGCGTCGGCGTAGTTCATCAGGCCCTGCGAGGGCTGCGGGGCGAAATTGTCCAGCTGCTCAGACAGGCTGGAGTGCGGGTACAGCTTGTGAAATACGCCTCTGCTGCTGGCATGCACAAAGCGCCAGCACAGTCCGCCAAACGCTTCTTCAATCCCAAAGGGGAGGGTTTCGAGGTACTTCAGGTCGGCGGGGCGCAGCTGAGAGCGCGGCCACAGGTCCTGCGGGCGGTGACTGGCCCCAGCCACGCGGGCGTCCCAGTTGCCCTGAATCACCCGCGCCGCGTGCGCCTGCACCCAGTCCACCACCGCTTGCGGGCGCGGCCCCTTGCCCACCAGGTCGCCCAGCACCCAGATCTCCCCGATGCCGCGCCGCTGAATATCGGCGTGCACGGCCAACGTGGCTTCCAGGTTGGCGTGCAGGTCGGCGATGATGGCGAGGCGGGTCATGGGCAACAGTCTAGAACAGGGCCATGTCTCGGCTCAGAGAAGAGGGTCGCCCGCCAGCGCCCCGTACTTGCCACTGAAATACAGCAGTGGGGGCCTGTCCGAGTACTCGGTGGACGTGATAAGGCCCACGAACAGGGTGTGGTCACCGCCGTCCAGCATCTGGTATTTGCGGCAGACCAAAGAGGCCACGGTGCCGCCCAGCACCGGGAAGCCCGCTTGTTCGCGCCAGGGCACCGCTTCTTCGGGGCCGGGCCGACCTGCGAAGTGGTTGCTGAGGTGTGCCTGGTCCTGCGCCAAGATATTCACCGCGAACTGCTCGGTGCTTTCCGCAAGCAGCGTGGCATGCATGTGGGCGCGGCGGTCCACCGAGACCAGAATCAGCGGCGGATTGAGGCTCACCGACACAAAAGCGCTGGCGGTCATGCCATGTACAGTGCCGTCTGCTTCCCGCGCCGTGATGACGGTCACGCCGCTGGCAAAGCGCCCCAGTGTGGCGCGGAAATCCTCAGGGCCGATGCCTTCTGGGCGGGGCTGTGTCATGTGGTCAGTGTAGAGGCTTTGGCGGCGCAGGGTTGGCCCAAAAAAGCCTCCCGCGCTGGGGAGACCTGGGAAGCTGGAGAGGGGATGCGGATAGGCGAGCTTCAGCCGGGCGTCTCGCTGCCGCGCTGGAGTTCCTGCGGGGTAGGCGGGGCCAGGTTGGGGGCACCGGGCGTGCCGGGGGCGGGCGCAGTGCTGGGCGTGGGTGCGCTGGCCGGGGACAGCCGGCGAATCACCAGGTTGGGCACCTGCGCGACGCCCCGCTGCGGCACCGTGGTTTTCCAGGCT
The DNA here is from genome assembly GCF_014653275.1 of Deinococcus piscis. Lineage (GTDB taxonomy): Bacteria > Deinococcota > Deinococci > Deinococcales > Deinococcaceae > Deinococcus > Deinococcus piscis. Next base: position 14,998 of record NZ_BNAL01000018.1, on the reverse strand, counting down.
TGTCCACTGACCCGGATACGGGTTTCGCCCGCTGGAATGCTCATGAACCCGTAGAAGCCGCCGCCGTCGGTCACGCTGGTCGCCACGACCTTTTCGCCTTGCAGCAGCTCGACTTTCAGGCCACCCAGGCGGTCTTGGCCGGCCACGGTGCCCATCAGGCCACGGGTGTGGGGTGGGGGGCCGCTAAAGCGCACGGCCTTTGCTAGGTCGGTCTTGGCGAGGGCCTGACGCACGGCCTCGCGGCCTGCTTCGGCTTTTTGCTTGTCCTCGTACACGGCCAGGGTCGGGGTGCGGTAGGAGTAGCCCACCCAGCCCACGCCCGCTTGCAACGCCCGCTGCGCCTGCGCTGCCGAGTCCTGCGGAGTATTCAGGTAGATGCTGGAGCCGCTGGCGGTCAGACCCCGGCCCTGGACACTGCGGCCAAAGCGGTTCCAGCCGTCATACCACTGCACCTGCTGCGGCACCGTTTCGCGCTTGTAGTTCATGGGCATGTTGATGTCCAGCAGGCCCTCATTCATCCACCGGGGCCAGTCCTGCATCACATTGCGGTAAGCCGCCGTGCTCTGAAAGGCCTTGACGTCGCCGGGAGCAGGTGGGCTGCCGTAGACGATGGTCGCCGCGCTGACCCACAGCTCGGGCCGGATGGCTTTGGCCTGCACCGTGATGCGGCGGACCAGTCCGGTCACCTGGTCACGCTTCCAGGCTTTGAAGTATTCATCGCCCGCGCCCGGCTTGCCCCTGCGGCCCGTTTCCAGGGCGTAGCGGGCAAGCGACTGGGCCGAGTAGCCCCAGTCGCCGCTGTCGGGATAGCGAATGCGGTCCAGCTGAATACCGTCCACGTCGTAGTTCTTGACCACGCTCAGCAGCCCGTCGCTGATGTACTTGGCGGCGGCTGGAATAGCCGGGTCCAGCCAGGCGTCGTTGCCTTCTTGCCAGGTGCCGTCCGAGCGGACCGCTAGCCAGGGGTCCTTGCTCTGGGGGCCGTGAAGTTTGTAGACGTGCTGCGGGTTGGTGTTCAGGTTGCTGAGGTTGCCGATGCCGGTCACGCTGGCCCAGGCAATCACTTTGATCCCCTTGGGCTTGGCGAGCCGGATGACCTCGGCCAGTGGGTCAAAGCCTGGTTGCAGGTCTTTGTCGGTCACGGCAGGCAAGCTGGACTTGAGGCAAAAGCAGTCGGCGCGGCGCACCGTCTGCACCAGCAGCACGTTGATGTTCATTCGCTCGGCGTCGTCCACCATCTGCTTTACTTGGGCCGCCGTCTTGAGGCCGGGGCCAAAGCCGTCCACCCACAGGCCCCGGATTTGGGTGGAATCGGGAGTGTTGGCCGCTGCCGGAGCTGCGGCTGGGGCCAGGGCGGGCGCCGCCAGCGTGGGTTGGCCCAGCAGCGGCGTCCCGAGCGACTGCGGCACCGGAGTGGCGCTCAGCGACAGGTTGGGCGTGGGCCCAGCCGGTGCCTGAGTCGCTGGTGCCTGAGCTGCTGGTGTCTGTGGAGCCGGGGTGAGGCTGAACTGGGCACCCGCCGTGCCGAGCCCCAGGCTCAGGCTGAGCAGCAGGGCCGGGCGCAGGTGGGCCAGTGGCAGATAGACAGAAGGTTGCTGTGTCACGTTGCGGCCAGCTTAACCCAGCACTGGGAGCGGGTGATGGGAGCATCTGACGCAGTCCTCATGTGGCGTGTCGTGGGGAGCGCCGTATTTTCCTCTGGTCAGGGGCCTCAGACGCCAGATCAGTGTGAAGGGCGCTCCGCCACCGGGCCGCCAGCTTCAGCGGCCCGCCGCGCCAGGCCGCTCATGGTCAGCCCCTGCACCACGATAGAAAAGATCACCACGCAGTAGGTCATGACCAAGAAGAGGTCGCGGCCTTCGCTGGCGGGCAGGGTAAAGGCCAGCGCCACGCTGATGGCCCCGCGCATCCCGCCCCAGATCAGCACGCGCCGCGTAAAGGGCGTGAACTGGGCAGCGCGTTGCAGCAGGGCGTAAGGCAGCTGCACGCTGATGGCCCGCGAGAGCAGCACCAGGGGAATGGCAAGCACCCCCAGCGTCAGCGCCTGCGGGCTGAAGTTAAGCACCACGATTTCCAGCGCCAGCATAAAAAACAGAAACACGTTGAGCAGTTCGTCGATCAGGTGCCAAAAGGCGTCAAAGCGCTCACGCGAGCTGAGTGCGCCGGGTTGCCGGTCGGTGAGCGACCCCACCAGCAACCCGGCGGCCACCGCAGCCAGCGGAGCCGAAACGTGCAGGTGCCCTCCCAGCGCCGTGCAGGTCATGACAATCGCCAGCGAGACGAGCACTTCGGTGGTGAAGTCGTGCTGTGACTTCAGGCCCAGCCAGCCCAGGTAGCCGAGCGCTGCGCCCAGGGCCAGCCCGCCCAGCGCTTCTTGCCCAAAGAAGCTCAGCACCCCAGCCGCGCTCAGCTCTGGTCCGTGCCCAGCGTGTGCCCCAGTCGCTGCCGCCAGCCCCGCCAGGATGCTGAACAGCACCACGCCCACGCCGTCGTTGAACAGCGATTCGCCCGCCACCACCGTTTCCATTTTCTCGGGGACTTTGGCTTGCTTGAGGAGGGCCAGGACCGCCACCGGGTCGGTGGGGGAGATCAGCGCCCCGAACAGCAGGCACAGCAGCAGCGGCAGGTGCAGGCCGAACAGGCTGAGCAGGCCGTAGACCAATCCCCCCACCAAGAAGGTAGACAGCACCGTAGACAGCAGCGCGAAGGTCAGCACCGGGCCGCGCAGCCGCCACAGCGCATGCGAGTTGAGGCCCATCGCTCCGGCAAACAGCAAAAAGGACAGCACGCCCTCAAAGACGAATTCGTCGAAATCCACGGTGCGCAGAACATCCACCGCTTCACGTGCCGCGGGGACGCCCGCTGCCACCAGGCCCAGCATGAGCAGGCTGAACAGCAGGCCGACCACCGTGACGCCGATAGACGAAGGCAACCGGAAATACCAGACATTCAGCAGCGACGCCAGCGCCGTAACGACGACCAGGGCAGTGACGATTTCGAGGAGGCCCATGCAGCGCATTGTAGGGGGAAGGCCGCCGGGCCCGCCTACAATGCCTGCATGACCCACGACGCTTCTCACACCAGCGACATGCAGCGCCGCATCATTCACGAGCTGGAGGCGCAGCCTGACGTCGTCCCTGCCGACGAAATCGAGCGCCGCACAGCCTTTTTGGCCCAGTACCTGCGGGAGTCGGGCGCAAAAGGGCTGGTGCTGGGCATCAGCGGGGGGCAGGACTCTACGCTGGCGGGCCGCCTGTGCCAGCTGGCCTGCGAGCGGGTACGGGCAGAGGGCGGGGAAGCGCAGTTCTACGCCATGCGCCTGCCCTACGGCGTGCAGTTCGATGAAGCCGACGCCCAGACCGCTCTGGACTTTATCCGCCCCGATGTGCGGCTGACAGTGAACATCAAGCCCGCCACCGACGCGATGGAAGCGGCCTGCGAGGCGGCGCTGCACGCGGCTGGGGCGGGGGCGGGTGACCCCATCGGGGACTTTACCAAGGGCAACATCAAAGCCCGTCAGCGCATGATTGCCCAGTACACCGTGGCCGGGCAGCTGGGCTTGCTGGTGGTGGGCACCGACCACGCCGCCGAGGCCATCACCGGATTTTTTACCAAGTTCGGAGACGGCGCGGCTGACCTGATGCCGCTGAACGGCCTGAACAAGCGCCAGGGCGCGGCGCTGCTGCGCGAGCTGGGTGCGCCCGCGTCCACCTGGGAAAAGGTGCCCACCGCCGACCTGGAAGAGGACCGCCCGGCCCTGCCCGATGAAGTGGCCCTGGGCCTGCGCTACCGCGACATAGACGACTATCTGGAAGGCAAAGCGGTGGACGCTGAAGTGGCCGCGAAGCTGGAAGGGTATTTTCGCCGCTCGGCGCACAAGCGGGCGCTGCCAGCGGTGCCGCCTGCGGCTCAGTGACCCGTTCCCCCCTGATCTGGTTGGCCCTTGACGGGGTAGGGCACCCGCTGGATGCCCCGCCGGACTCGGTGTGGGACACCGAACTGCCCATCCTGCGCCCCTTGATTGACGCTGGGCTGGCGCTGGACGCCACGCTAGGCGTGCCAGGCCTGCCGCAGTCGGCCACTGGGCAAAGCTGCTGGCTGACAGGCCAGGACGCCGTAGCGTACATGGGGGAGCACTTCGGGCCACAGCCGGGGCCGACGCTGCGCCGGCTGCTGGACCAGGCGGCCTTGCCGGTGGGGCTTATACGGGCGGGCGGGCGAGCAGCCCTCGCGAACCTCTACCCGCCCGGCTACTTCGCGGCGCAGGAGCGGTATGCGGAGCGTGGTCGGCCCCGCCACGGCTGCTTTCCCTACTCGGTGCTGAGGGCGGGGCTACCGCTCAACCCACCGGAGTTGCCCGCTGTGCCGCCCACGCTGGGGCTGGATTACAGCGCACCCTGGACGCCTCAGCAATCGTGTGACACCTTGGTCGGCCTGGGGGAGAGGCTGGCATGGGCAGCGCAGGCACATGGACACGACCTGGTGATACTGGACCTGTGGCTGAGCGACGCCATCGGTCACCTGCGGGGCCAACCGGGGCGGGCGGCGGCCCTGACCGCAGGGCGTGAGTACCTGCACCGGGTCGATGCGCTGCTGGCGGGCCTCCTGGCAGGCGGCGCAGCCGCTGTGATTACCAGCGACCACGGCAACCTGGAAGACCTGAGCACGGCTTCGCATACGCGGGCGCGGGTGCCGCTGGCCTGGTCGGAACGAGTGGCCCCGCCACCTCTGGCCGACATAGCGCAGGGTGGCCGCTGGCTGCGTGGACAGCTGGGATTGCCCTCGCCGGGCGACCTTTAGCAAACGTCCATCTTTGCCGAGACTGTGGTGCCTGCCTGGCCCAAAGTTATCCACAGGGACGCCAAATTGGGGGCCAGTGCATCCCGACGGGGCCATTCTGTAGGTTGCAGAATCAAGCTCCTCTACTCATAAATGACGTCAGGGACAGTGTTTCACGCGCCGTTCTCATGGATTTGCTTCTCCAGACGCTCTGCATAGAGTTATCCACAGTGAAACCCTGGCCTGTGGATAACTTTGCGGAAGGCCATTTTCATGTTCTCATTTGGGCCGAGGTGGAGCCTTTATACCCGGTATATCCGGGCTGGAGCTGACCTGGCTCTGAAAGGCGTGCTGTCTACTTGGGGCTCCCCGCTTGACCGCGCCGTCCGTGAAACATCCTCTGCATGGGGCTGCACATTTTTCCCCGGCAGCATTTCTTCTATGATGGGCAGGCATCTTCTTTTTCTAGGCCCAGTTCTCCGGCTTTAGCGCCCGGACCAGACCTTTGCCCCCAGCGGCTCTGGCTGCGTCCCGTCCTGCGTGTCTGCCGTGGGCCACTCACCTATCCGCGCCGAACCTGCGCGGAGCCGACAGGAGGCATCTTCCTTATGTCCAAAACCAGTACCGAGGTGGCCGCGTCCGCTGGGACGCTGCCCGCCGCTCAGGCCGCCATGGCGGCTTCCGTGCTCCAACCCGCCGCCGAGGGGCAGCCGGAAGTGCCCATGCTCCAGTTCATTACCCCGCAGGGCACCCTGAATGCGGGCGAGCAACCATTGCCAGATGTGCCGCTGCCCGACCCCGAAACCCAGCTGTGGCTGTACCGCCAGATGCGCCGCATTCGCCACTTTGACGAGCGGGCCTGGGTGCTGTACCGCCAGGGCAAGATGGGCGTCTTTCCGCCCTACGGGGGCATGGAAGCCTCGCAGGCAGGTACGGCGGCGGCGCTGACCACGCAGGATTGGCTCTTTCCCACCTACCGTGACACCGGCGCGGCGCTCACCTATGGCCTGCCGATTGCGCAGACGGTGGCCTACTGGCGCTCCAGCCCGCATGGCTGGTACATGCCCGAAGACCTGAAAATCACGCCTTTTTATATTCCGATTGCCACCCAGTACCCGCAGGCGGTGGGCGCGGCGCTGGCTGAGCGGAAAAGGGGCACCCGCAATGTGGCGATGGCCTTTATTGGGGACGGCGGCAGCAGTGAGGGCGACTTCCACGAGGGCCTGAACTTCGCCGGAGCGCTGAATGCCCCGTGTGTCTTTATCCTCCAGAACAACGGCTGGGCCATCAGTGTGCCCACTGCTGCCCAGACCCGCGCCCGCGACCTCTCGCGCCGCGCCGAGGGCTACGGCGTGCCCGGCCTACGGGTGGACGGCAACGACATTTTGGCGGTGTACGCCGTGACCAAAGCGGCGGTGGAGCGTGCCCGGGGCGGCGAAGGCCCCACCCTGATCGAAACCGTAACTTTCCGCATCAAGCCGCACACGGTGGCCGATGACCCCACGCGCTACCGCACCGACGAGATGACCGCTGGCTGGGACACCAAAGACCCGGTACTGCGCCTGCGCGAGTATCTGCTGGCTCAGGGCACACTGACGGAGGAGGGCGAAGCCGCCATGCTGGACGAAATCAGCGCCGAGTTTGAAGAAGCGGTGGCCGCCGCCGACGCGCTGCCGGACCCCACGCCCGCCGAAATCGTGGACCACGTATTTGCCCAGCCCACCCCGCAGCTGCGGGCGCAGCGCGCCGAAATTATGGAGGAGGACTCAGCATGACCGCCGTTGGAGACAAGAAACAGACGCTCGCTGCTGCGCCGCAGCGTGACGCCAGCAAGCCCATCACGATGGTGGCCGCCATCAACGAAGCGCTGGATATGGCCCTGACCCGCGACCCCGACGTGTACATCTTCGGGGAAGACGTGGGCGTGATGGGCGGCGTGTTTCGCGCCACCGACGGCCTGCAGGCCCGCCACGGCGTGGAGCGCGTGTTCGACACCCCTTTGGCCGAGGCGGGCATCATGGGCCTGGGCATCGGCATGGGCCTGGCGGGCCTGAAGCCCGTGGCCGAGATGCAGTTTGCGGGCTTTCTATACCCCGCGCTGGACCAGATCATGAGCCACCTGGGCCGCTACCGCCACCGCACCCGCAGCCGGTTTACGCTGCCGGTGGTCGTGCGTGCGCCCTATGGCGGCGGCGTACATACCCCCGAGCAGCACGCCGACAGCCCCGAGGCGGTCATCGCCCATGTGCCGGGCGTGAAGGTGGTGATTCCCAGCAATCCGCAGGATGCCAAGGGCCTGCTGCTGGCCGCCATTGCAGACCCGGACCCAGTGTTTTTCTTTGAGAGCATCAAGATGTACCGCTCCCTCAAGGCTGAAGTGGACCCCGGCTACTACACCGTGCCTATCGGCCAGGCCCGCATCCACCGCGCAGGCGACGACCTGACCATCATCTGCTACGGCGGCATGGTGGAAGTGTGTGACCGGGCCGCCGAAGCTGCCGCAGGAGCTGGAATCAGTGCAGAAATCATTGACCTGCGGACCATCTCTCCGCTGGACACGGCCACCGTCTTGGAGAGTGTCCGCAAGACAGGCCGCGCCGTGATTGTCACCGAAGCCCCGCGCACCGCTGGCTTTCATTCTGAAGTGGCCGCCGTCATTGCCGAAGAAGCGATTGATTCGCTGCTGGCTCCCGTGGTCCGCGTGACCGGCTTTGACGCGCCCTACCCGCCGTTTACGGCCATTGAGGACAGCTACCGGCCCACGCCCACCCGCGTGGCGAAGGCGATCCGCCGGGTAATGGAGTACTAATCTTGGGGGCGGAAAGCTGCGGCCAGGAGGTGCTGAGCCGCAGCGTTTTGGCCCAATTCTGGTGGCAAGCCCCGTCAGGTCATCCAATCCGGGCAGAGCGAAAGAGACGGGGATTTCGCGGTCTGGGGCCGCCATCGGGGTTGGGAGTGCAGCCCGTCCTCTCTCCCTCATGCCCGCGTCAGCCCACATCCTCACAATGGGGGCATGACGTTCTCCTCTCCACCGCCCACGCCCACTGAGATCGTCCATCTGGGGAGCGAAGCCATCACCGTGACTGGTCCAACCAACGCTGACAAAGTGGGGATGGACGTGGGTCTATGGGCGCATGAGGAAACGCTGTACTCGCCGCGCAGCGACTTCGCAGCGGTGCGCTTTTGCTGGGACGCAGTCAAATACCACGGCTGCCGGGTGTATCTGGCGCGGCCCGGCGCTCAGGTCACGGAACTAAAAAACAGCAATGTGGAGCGGCTGCTCTGGACCCAGGACGGTGAATATCTGCTGGGAGCCGGGGCCAATACGCTGCGGCTGTGGAACCTGTCGGGCGGAATGAGGAGCGCCATGTATCAGACGGCGACAGGCAGGAGCACCCAGCGCATCCAGGAGTGGTGGCTGGTGCTCAACGGACGCGGACGCACGGACTTGTGCGTGTCGGCGCAGGACGGCTTCCGCCTTGAAAAAAATGCCGCAATTTATACCCTGAGTACGGCCCGCTACCGTCTGCCCACCCTGGAGCGGTTGGGACTGAATACCGTGCAGACAGAGGCGGGTGAAGCCGCTTGCCCAGACCCTAGCCGCTGACCAGCGCCCACAGCCTCGGCCCCAGCACGCTCAGGCCCACCAGCAACGCGAAAAAGGCCGCCACGTACACCGCCCCGGCGGCGGCGTCCTTCGCCACTTTGGCGAGCGGGTGCGGGTCCGGGCTGATCAGGTCCACCACCGCTTCCACGGCGCTGTTGAGCAGTTCCAGGCTCAGCACCAGGGCGCAGGTGAGCAGGATGGGGGCCAGCGGTGCGTCAAGCACCAGGGTCAGGCCCAGTGCCAGCGCAGCCGCCCAGACCTCGATGCGGAAGTTGGCCTCGCTGCGGTACACCGCCCGCACGCCCGCCCAGGCGTAGCCTGCGGAGCGGAGCCAGCGGCGGGGGCTCAGGGGCGAGCCGACATTTTTAGACATCTGCGGGCAGGGCGCTCTGGGCGGCAGCCCACGCCCCGTGAAAGACCTGCCACTCCTCGCCCGCCGCGCCTTCCTCGAAGCCCAGGCCCTCGGCGTGGGGGTGGTCATGGCCGACGAGGTGGGTCATGCCGTGGCTGGCGAGCAGCGCCACCTCGCGGGTCAGGCTGTGGCCCCGGCTCTCGGCCTGCCGCGCCGCCGTATCCAGGCTGATGATGATGTCGCCCAGGTGAGGCGGCACAAACGGGTCGCCCGGTTCCCACGCCGGGAAGCTCAGCACGTCGGTGGCGGCGTCCTCGCCCCAGTGCTCCAGCTTGAGTGCCTGAATGGTGGGGTCGTCTACCAGCACCACCGTCACCTCACGGTCCGCTACCCCAAAGTGCCGCATCACCGCTGCCAGGCTGCGTTCCAGGGCGGCGGGGAGCCCGGCGGGCGGGTCGTATTCGATGACGAGGTCTATCATGCCCCGGAGGATAGCGGATAGGTAGAGCTGGTCAAGCAGCGTTGTCCCCATCTCCCGGAGCATCTCCCAAGGCAGCGTCAGCTTGTCCGCCGCAGAATGACCCTATGCGAACCTTCCTGACGGCCCTGCTGCTGGCGCTGCCCTCCGCTACGGCGGCCACGCTGAATGCCGTCACACCCATTCCCGGCCACGCGGCGGACAGCTTTGGCCTCAGTGAGGAGATGGGACCGTTGTCGGGCGGCGTCGCCTGGTCCGCCGACAGCACTGCGGTCTGGACGCTTGACACGATCCGCGAGCTGAAGCGTTGGCGTGTCTCGGACGGAGCCTTGCTGCGCGGGCAGCGGCTGGCCCCCCCGGCGGCACTGCCGGACACGCGGCCTGACTTTCCGAACGCTGAACTCACCCTCAGCGGCGTGGCTACGGCTTCGGGCTTGTCCATCACCGCACGCGGCTACCGGGGTAGTGAGCCTGTGCAGCTCAGCTACCGCCTCAACACCGGCACCGGTCAGGAAACGCGGCAGCCAGACTGCCCGCCGAGCATGACGGGCAGCAGAGTCTGCACCCCGGACGGCTCAGTGCGGGCCTGGGCAGCAGGTGGCGAATTGCAGTGGCAGCGCGGCGAGCGGGTCGAGCGTCTCCGCCTCCCCGCCGGCCTGTCTCTGAAGCCGGAGGGTGGCCCGCCCTCGTTCAGCCTGGGCCTCAGTCCGGATGGGCGGCGGCTGGCTCTGCTGCTTCTGAGTGGCAAGGACAGTTATTCCGGAGGGAAAGGCACCCTGCTAACTTGGACATGGAACGCGGACGGCGCGGTTCAGGCTCCTCAGCAGGCTCTGCTGGGAGATGTGCTGCTGCATCCCGGCGCACAGCTGGGCTGGGTGGGCGAACGGGTGCTGCTCGCGTCCAACGTGTACAACACGGGCGACAAGTACGGCAGCGGTGGAGCCCGCGTCGGCCAGCTGCTGGCCCTGGTCACGCCCGGTAAGGGACCAGTCTGGACGCTGAGCGCGGACGCCAATCTGCGCGGGGCTTCCCCTTCGCCGGATGGCCGCCTGTTCGTGACGGTGCGTGAAGGCAGCGTGCCTGAAGTGCGCCGCGTGGCCGATGGCAGCTTTGTGCGCTCGCTGGGTGCGGCGGTGCGGGACGCGGTGCCCCTGAGCGGTGGCCGCACGCTGCTGGCGGTGCAGGACGGCGCCGGTTTTGGGCGCATCGTGCGGCATGAGCCGGGGCGGCTAATTACCCTGTACCGGGGGCCAAAGGTGCCGGAGCATCTGGCGGTGAACGCAGATGGCTCGCGCATTGCTGCGGTGAGCGGAGATGATGGGCGCACCCTGCGGCTGCTGGACGCTTCTGGACGCGTGCTGCGCGAGTGGCGGGCACGCGAGCGTGTCAGCGACCTGGCCTTCAGCCCTGATGGTCTGGTGCTGAGCGCCGCGCTGGGCTGGTGGAGTGACGGTGGGGTGCAGGCCTGGCGCGTGGCCGACGGCACCCCCTACCCTTTGCCGCAGGGCACGCAGTTTCCGGTGTCGCAAGTGGTGATTCGTCCTCAGAATGGACAGAAAGGCCCCCTCGTTGCAGGGGAGCGGGGGACAAATACGGTGCTCTGGAACTTGCCCGAAAAAGCCAGCGTCCGGTACGCGGTTCCCTCGCCCGATGGCGCATGGCTGGTCGGCACAGGGCTGACCCCAGCGTCTACCGAGCAGATTCCGCCCAACCAGGAACGCGGCACCGTGAACCGCTTTGCCCGCGTGGACGCCCGCACCGGCAAAAGTGGCCCGGTGCTGAACGTGCCCGTTGCTCACCCGGAGGACGTATACGCGGGGTGGGGCATCGCTGCCTTTGACGGGCAGCGCGTACTCCTCTCGGAAAGCAGTGGCGACGGCTGCGGCGGTTTCTTGTACGGGTACCGGCTCGCTGACCTCGCTGCTGGGCACACGCTGAACACCCCGGCGCAGCTGAGCGGCGGCTACGCCCGGCTGATGGGCTGCGGCCACTTTGCCCCTCGTCCCGAAGCTGATTTCGCCCCTGACGGACGACTGCTCATCCGCGACGGCAACCGCCTGGACTGGTGGACGCTGGCAAAGTAGGGCTGGAGCAGCGGCGCGGGTTTAAGACCACTCGCGCCGCAGTGCTGCCAGTCGCACACTGTCCCACCGCTGTCCCTGCCACAGCCGCGCTTCTGGGATACGGGCGCACTCGCGGTAGCCGCAGCGTTCGGCGGCCCGGACCATGCGTTCATCGCCGCTCCAAGTGGTCAGCGTAATAACGTGCGCGTCCGCCTCAGCAAAGGTGGCTTGGGTCCACAGACGCAAGGCCTGCTTGCCCAGGCCGCCGCCCCAGTGCTTTGGGTCGTAGATGACCATTCCCAGTTCCCACCATCCCCCGCCCACAGGGGCTTCCTCGGAGCGGGTCACCATGCCGATACACTCGCCGTCCAGCGCGATGATTCGGCGGTGTGGTTGAGGCTGTGGTGGGTGTTCTGCCAGTCGCCGTGAGTAGTCTTCCCAGCTGACCGGCTGCGGCTTGTCCAGAAAGTACGGCCCATCCCAGCGCCGCCATTGGGGGTCTGTTTCGCCGTACAGCCAGCGCCAGACCGTGTGGTCATCGGCTGACAGCCGCTCGCGCAGAGTCAAAGTCTTCAAAGGGCTACCTCTTTTCCTGGTCCAACTCGCGCCGCAGCACCCACTGCGGGCCGTGTTCGCCGCCGTCCCGCACGAACCAGTCGGTAAAGCCTGCTTTGTCGTACACGCGCCGGGCATGCGCGTTGCGCTGATTCACCACCAAAAAGAGATAGGTGGCCTGCGGAAAATGCTGCCGGGCCACCTCTGCCGCCTGCATCATTGCTGCCGTACCGATGCCGCGCCCCTGGCAGCGCTCGTCAATGCTCAGCGCCCGGATCGCCACACCTGCCGGGTCCGGTGCGGGCAGGTACTTGTCTCTCTGCGCCCCCGCTGACAGGACGAAATACCCCACCACATCCTCCCCATCCAGAATGCTGACGCCCAGGCTATCCGGGTCGGCTTCCGCCGCAGGAATCAGGTCTGCGGGGTAAGCGGTGAAGCTTTCCTGCGCGGGCGGCAACTGGAGGGCCGAGAGGGCAGCGAAGTGGGCTGGGAGGTAGGGAAGAAGGGGCATGGCCCAAGTATTGATCATGAGCAAGGAGGCCCCCAGCCAATTGCGCCGGGGGCCTTGCTTTCCTGCTCGCTTTAGTTCTGAATGGCCCGCAGCGGCTGCACCAGTCCGTAACCGGTGTTGTTGTCTTTGCCAGCGGCATCAATGTCGCGGGCGGTGTTTTTCAGCAGGGTTTCCAGTTGCGCGTTGGTCAGGCTCGGCTTGGCGGCCCAGACCACGGCGGCGGCGGCAGCCACATGCGGGGTCGCCATGCTGGTGCCGTTCCAGCTGTCATAGTCGGCACTGCCCACGCTGACCGTGGCGGTGCTCTGAGCGGTCAGGCTCTGTCCGGTGGCCTGCGTCACGCCCACCACCGGAATGCTGTAGCTGTTGGTCAGGCTCAGGCCCAGTGCGCCGTCCACGTTGTTGGAAATAATCACGGCGGTGGCTCCGCTGCCAGCCGCATTGGCCACCTTTTCCTCAAAGGAGCAGGTGCCGCGTGCAATCAGGGCGATGTTGCCCTGTAGTGCGGCGTTGCGGGTGCCTACGCCACAGAACTCGTTGTTGGTTCCGCCGGCCTGGACCAGCGTGCCAGTGACGCTGCCCTGCCCGGACTTGTCGGCACCAGAGACATCTGGATAAGCAACGCCGCCGCTTACCACACTGGCCGCGCTGCCGCTGCCCAGGGGCACGGCGCTCAGCACGGCCACGCCGGGACCAGCCAGGTCCACACTGCTGCCGAAGTTGCTGAAGTCGGCTTTTTTCAGGTCGCTGTCCACGGCGGCCACGGCCAGCACGTTGTCATAGGCGGCTGGATAGGACACAGCGGTGCTTTCGTTGCCCGTGGCGGCCACCGTCAGCACGCCCTTGTTAAAGGCGCTGGTGTAGGCCCGCTGCTCGGTCAGGCTCTTGCGTCCGCCGCCCAGTGACAGGTTGACCACCACTTTGTTCTCGGTGCCGCCCTGCGACTTGAGCTGCGAGGCGCACCAGTTCAGCCCGTTGATGATCGCACTGCTGCTGCCTGAGCCGCTGTCGCCCAGCACGCGGGCCATGTACAGGTTCACGTCACTCGCCACGCCGCCCACACCATTTGGGTCCATGCCAGCGAGCAGGCCAGGAGCGCCAGTACCCGCTCCATACTGCGCGAACACCGTGCCTGCCACGTGGGTGCCGTGCTGACCCACATCATTCAGCTGATAGGGGTCGTTGCGGTTCGGCTCGGTGGTCACGAAGTTGCGAAAGCCCTTCAGTCGGCGCGCAAATTCGGGGTGGTTGCCATCAATCCCAGTGTCCCCGATACAGACTGCTACGCCCTGGCCGGTGTAGCCCTGACTGCGGAGCGTAGGCACGTCCAATGCTGCATCGCCCCAGGTGGTTTCGCCACTGGCGGTATAGAGCGCCTGGGTGCTCAGGCCGCTGCTTGCTGCTGGAGCACTGGTCCCCCCGTCCCTGGCCTGACCGACAGCGGGGCCGCCCAGCGCCCGGCGCACCAGGTCAGGCTCGATGTATTCCACCAGGGGGCTACTTTGCAGCCGGGCCAGGGCTTCGGGGCTCAGCTGCACAGCGGCGGCGCTGATGTCAGCCCACTGGCTGGTCAACACGCCGCCCGCTGCTTCAATGGTCTGCGCCTGGAGCGCCGCCTGCTGCTGCAAGGACTGCGCCGAGAGGTCGTCGCTGTGCTGGAAGCCCACCAGATAGGCGCCTTCAATCACTTCGCTGCCCTGCGACGGGGTTTCGGGTGCGGGGGCAGGGGCACTGCTCTGGGGCTGTCCGCAGGCAGCGAGTGAGAGGGCGAGGGTGGCGGCCAGCAGGGAACGGGTGTAGGTCATGGAGAGACTCCTTTAGTGGATTCTGAGAACTGAAAAGAGCGCTCACCTGCCCGAAAAAGGCGTGCTGGCGAGCGGTGAAGCCGTTGAACCAAGTTCAAACCTCATTGAACGTGAGGGGGAGGTTATCAGAAGTATTCGCCTACTGCAACTGCCATTTGAAATCTGAACTCAACTTTATTTTGACGATTGTTTTCCGAGGTAGTTGGCCTGTACGGTCCCGCTGCTCCCTGGCTATCACAACTCAAGAAACCGGTATCAGTTCCTGCTCCACGCGGTCCAACCAATCGCTGACTAACGCTGCAAAAAGGTGTTGCTGCCTTGCCTCAGGCAGCGGCCATTCGTGCCCAGCCTGGTCCAGCACGGCGAAGGAAGCGCGGGGGTAGTGGTCCAGCAGCGTCCAGCTATCGCGGTAGCCCGTAACGGTATCCTGCCTGCCCGTCACAATCAAAGTTGGTCCAGAAAATGGGCGCTGTTCTGGAACCTGACTCAAGCTGTAGCGGTACGGGTCATTCCGAATAGCGTCTAAAAAAGCGGTGTCGCAGGCCTGCAAAGCGGGCTGCACCAACGTCCGCTCCTTTTCGGCCAGAGCGGCCTCTTCGCTGGGCCGACGAAGTGTCGGTGCAGGCGGCAAATCACGCGGTTGCCACTCTGGATTACGCGTGGCACGCGGAGCATCAGCCCGGCCACCTGCCGAGGCCGCTGGGCGGCGACTCCCCGCGCCAGATACCCGCCTGCCGAAGTTCCAGACAGGGCAAAGGGCTGTCCTCTGGTCTGCTCATCTAGAGCATTTGACATAATAAGAGGATGAAACGTGTTGGGGCGGCTGGGTATGGGAATGACTTGCG
>NZ_BNAL01000017.1 GCF_014653275.1 Deinococcus piscis | reverse complement strand
AGCCGCCCTGCTTCATATTTTTCTGCGATCCAGACAACGTTTCCTTCAACCTGTCAGGTACTGAGGCCCTGGCCAGAGCTTCCCCCACAGAAGCGTGCGCTCTTTATCATGCAAAACCACTGGGGATGCAAAGCAGAATGGGAAAGTACCAATTGGGTGCTGAATCTCGGCGTTTTCGCGGCGGGTCAACCTGTAGGCATGGTTTCACTGCGCGGGAAAGAGTTCGCAACTTTACGTGAGGTGACGACAGGCTCCTGGTTGGGTCTAGAGTTTCAGGGAAAAGGGTATGGAACAGAGGCCCGAACTGCGCTGTTACATTTTGCTTTTGAGCAGTTGGGCGCAGTCGCCGCAAGAACAGAAGTGTTTCAGGACAATGCCGCGTCTCAAGGCGTATCCAGAAAATTGGGCTATGAACCTGACGGCATTTCTAGAGATGTGCTTGATGGACAGGTCATTGTCTCTGACAGGTTACGGCTCACGCGGGAGAAGTGGCAGCACTGCACGCACCTTCCTGTCTCGGTGACTGGATTTGAGAGCTGCGAGAAGTTCTTTCTTGGCGAGACATTGTTCTAGCCCTGGGCCTCAGCCGCTGCGGAAGCGGGCTCAACTGCGGGGATGTCTCGCCTGACCGTTGGCGCGGAGCTGGCCGAAGCTGGGGGAGCAGACAAGGTTGGGGTCTGGTCGGCGGCAGTCACTTTCGCTGGCGAGGTATTCCGCCTCACTGATTTTTCTCAGGGCAGAAGGCATGCCCGCAGTTTAATGCCTGTATCTACACCAGACCGCACCAGACACAACCTCTGCTGCTGCCTTTTGTATCTGGCTGAGGCCAAACCGAGGCTGGTTTTGAAGGGCGCCCCCCCTACCGCCGCAGCCACGGCCCGGCCAGCCGGGTGGCCCACGGCATAAACACGTAGGTCATCAGAATCACCACCAGCACCGTGGTCAGTAGAGACCTGGGCAGTGGGTGCCATCCGGCCAAGTGCGGCCCCAGCAGGAAATTCAGCGCCTGCGAAACCGGAAACAGCACGCACAGAATCAGCACAGCGGTCTTCCAGCGCGGCGGCTGGGGCGCTGGGGGCGCTTCCGGGGCCGAGAACCACAGCTCCATCCCCGGCTGCTTTTCAAACGACACCTGTTCTTCCACCACTTCTTCCAGTTGGCGCAGCCACGCGGCCCGCTCCGCAGAGGTTTCCCAGGTGCCCGCCGCCGACGCCGACGCGAACCGGGCAATCAGCGTGTAGTCGCGCTGGCCCGGAGCTGGGCGCACCACCCCGCTGCCCAGGAAGCCGGGCATCTGCGCCATGACGCGGCCCACCTCGCTGACCAGGGCCTCATAGCGCGCCTCCTGACCGGGGCGAATACGGCGGCGAATCACCAGGCTGATGGGGTCGTGGCTGGCAGCGGGGACAAAGTCTTGGGTGGGGGCAGGGGCTTCACGGCGTTGCTCGGAAGAAGTCACGCCTGCCAGTGTACCGGGCAGGCACGGTGACTGGCAGGCAGGAGAACAGGTAGGCAGCGCTACACTCCTGTCTATGCATCTTCCCGGTACGGCCCGCGTGACTCCTTCTGGTGAACTAGCGATTGGCGGGGTCACTGCGGCGGCCCTGGCGGAGCGCTTCGGCACGCCCCTGTTCGTGTATGACGAGGCCCTGATTCGTGAGCAGTGCCGCCGTTTTCACCGCGCGTTGCAGGCAACGGGGCTGGATTATCAGGTGTCGTACGCCTCCAAAGCCTTCCTGTGCCGGGCGCTGGCGCGGCTGATGGCCGAGGAGGGCATGGGCCTGGACGTGGTGTCGGGCGGCGAGCTGTACACGGCGCTGAGCGCGGGCTTCAATCCTGCACACATTCACCTGCACGGCAACAACAAGCTGGACACCGAGCTGCGCCAGGCGCTGGACGCGGGCGTGGGCTGCTACGTGGTGGACAGTCTGGATGAAATCGCCCGGCTGAATACGCTGGCGGGCGAAGCCGGGACACAGGCACGCTGCTTGCTGCGCGTGACCCCAGGGGTGGAGGCGCACACCCACTCTTTTATTCAGACCGGGGCAGAAGACAGCAAATTCGGCCTGAACCTGGGCAATGGGCAAGCCGCGCAGGGCCTGCGGGCCATGCTAGACGCGCCGCATTTAGACGTGTTAGGGATTCACTTTCATATCGGGTCGCAGATTTTTAGCACCGAAGGAACTCTGGCCGCGCTGGCGCGGGTGCTGGAATGGCTGGCGCAGCAGCGCGCCGACTACGGCTTCACGGCGCAGGTGCTGAACGTCGGCGGGGGCTTTGGCATTCGCTACACGGACGCGGACCAGCCCCAGCCGCTGGAAGACGCTCTGGCCGAAATTGCCGCCGCGCTGCGGGCCGGAACTGCCGAGCATGACCTGCCCCTGCCGCAGCTGTGGCTGGAGCCGGGCCGCTCGGTGGTGGGTGAAGCGGGCTGGACGCTGTACCGGGTGGGCACGGTCAAAGCGATTGCTGGCGTGCGGAACTACGTGTCGGTAGACGGCGGCATGAGTGACCACATCCGCACGGCGCTGTACGGAGCCGAGTACGAGGTGGCCCTGGCGAACCGTATGGATGAAGCAGCCGCAGATAGTTACACCGTGGTCGGCAAACTGTGCGAGTCGGGCGATGTGGTGGCGCGTGACAAGCCGCTGCCGCACCCGCAGCCCGGCGACCTGCTGGCCGTGAGCTGCACTGGGGCTTACCACTACGCCATGTCCAGCCGCTACAACGCCATGCTGCGCCCGGCGGTGGTCTTCGTGCAGGATGGGCAAGCCCGCGAAGTGGTGCGCCGCGAAACCCTGGAAGATTTGGTGCGCGGTCAGGAATAGACAGCGAAAAAGGTAGTCCTACGCTTGCAGGAAATCCTCACGCCGGGCCCTGCATCAGCGCCAGCAGGGCAATCAGGACCACCAGCAGAGCCGCACCCGCCACCGCCCACAGGTTCACCCGCTGGGCCGGGCGGGCATTCACTTCGCCCCGGCCCAGATACTCCAGCGCCCGCTCGTAGCTGGCCTGCACACTGGCCCGCTCCTTGCTGGTGAGCGGCAGGTCAATGTTGCGGTGAACCAGGTCGTTTCGGACCCGGTTCACTTTCATGATGTCGTGCAGCACGTCGTCCGGCAGGGTGCCGCGCAGGGAGCGGGCATACTCGCCCAGGCCCCGGCCCAGGGCTCCCCGGTCAGCCAGCCGCTGTTCCAGCCGCTGCGCCATCCGGATAATGTCGGCATTGCGCTCAGCGTGGGTGGGGGTCTGGGCACTCATGGCAACCAGTGTAGATGCGCTTAGTGCCGCACCTCTGGCCGCAGGGTCAGCGTCAGCAGCAGGCCCAGTCCCAGGACCAAACTGAACCCTTCTACTGTGAGCGAGCCGCTCCGGTTCAGCTCGTCGGCCACGTAGCCGCCCATAACCGCACTGAGCCCCAGGAACCCCAGCCAAGCGGCGGTGAGTAGGCGCGAACTTTGGCGCTGCCAGCCTGCCAGGGCGAGCAGGGCAAAAACGCCGAACAGGCCCCAGGCCAGCGGAAAGGGCAGCTTCACGAGAGAGAACAGGGCGGTGGCGGCGGGCAACAGGGCGGAAATCAGCATCAGGGCAATAAAGCGGGACAACATGGCGTGGCCTCCTCCTTCCAAGCTAGCCACTGAAACTGACCGCCTGCTGAGCGCCCGCCTAGCCTTTCCTGCCCCCTATGCCGCCAACAATGCTGCTGCGCTCTGCACGCTATCCTGCCGGGCATGACCAACAGCAGCAAATCCAAAAAGCAGGGCGGACGCTACAGCCGGGGCAAAGGAGCCACCGGCAGCCGCGCCCAGGGCCGGGGCGGCGTGACCCGCGACGCCCTGCCGCCCGCCCGCACAGAGAGCCGGACCACTTCAGAGCGGACCAGCGCCGAGAGAAGCACCAAAGAGAGAGGCAGCACCCGGCGACTGGGGGAAGGCGAGACCTTCCAGCGCGGCACCGGACGCAAGGCCGCCCCCAGAGTGTCCAAGTCCGAAGGCCCCCAAAAGCGCTTGCCGCAGCTGCGCCAGGTGCAGCTGGAAGCTCCGCCCGAAACCGCTGTCTTTCGTGACCGTGACCGCGTAGAACACACCTTCCCCGATTCCAAACTGCGCCGGGTCGCCGCCCAGATTCTCAGCGAGAAGGGCAAACACTGGCGCCACCGGGCCTTTCCGTTTCCTATCTTTACGGACCGGGGCCACGAGCAGACCCTGCATTTCGACTTTTATATCTACGACGCCGAGGACACCATCATTCGCCTGATTCTGGTGGTGCCGCGTGAATCGCGTGAGGTGTGGGACAAGGTGGGCCGTTTCAAGCGCCAGTACCCCATGTACGAGTACGAACTGTGGACCCCCGAACGGCTGGCCGCGCTTCAGGGGGGCCGGGGCCGGGGCAGCCGACTCGAGTTCTAGCGCGTAACGGCCCTGCTGCCACGCGCCCATGAGCACAGGGCATCACTCTGAGCCGTTCCGCGGAGGGCAACCTCCGCACAACTGTAAATGCCGCTTCACCCGCTGACCAAGCCGCTCCGCTAGGGTGAAGCGTTCATGCCGACTCCAGCGCGGGGCCGGCATCTCTCTGCTCCGGTGGCGGCTGCGGCCTGCTTCGGGACTTTGCCCCTTGCCCTCATTTCATTTGCACAGGAACTGCCTACCATGACCAAACTTGACGCTTCGCCAACTGCCCTGTCTGCCGGACAACCCCAGCCTCTGGGAGCCATCCGTGAAGTGGACGGCACCAATTTCGCCGTCTATGCCCCCGACGCTGACCGCCTGGAACTGTGCTTGCTGACCGAAGACGGCGAGCAGTGCGTGGACCTTCCCGAGCGCACCGGCAACGTGTGGCACGGATTCCTCCCCGATGACCACGAGTTCAGCCGGGGCGTGGGCCAGGGGTACGGCTACCGCGTTCACGGCCCCCACGACCCGGAGCGCGGCATCTATGCCCAGCCGGAAGTGCGGCTGCTGGACCCCTACGCCCGCGCCCTGAGCGGACCTGAAGAACCGGTCCTGAATGAAGAAGGCCACGTGGCCTCCCTGCAAGCCCCCTGGGGCCTGGTGCTGGACGCCGCAGAAGAAGTGACGCTGGACGACAAGCCGCAGGTGCCCTGGAACCGCACGGTGATCTACGAAACCCACGTGCGCGGGCTGACCATGACCCACCCGGACGTGCCCGAAGAGCTGCGCGGCACCTACGCCGGCCTGGCCTGCGAGCCAGTCATCCGCTACCTCAAGGAGTTGGGCGTCACGGCGGTCGAGCTGCTGCCAGTCCATGCCCATGTGGACGACCCTTTTCTGCGCAACAAGGGCCTGCACAACTACTGGGGCTACTCGACTCTTAGCTACTTTGCGCCGGAGCCGCGCTACAGCGCCGCTGCCCGCGCCGGACGCCCGCAGGACACCGAGCAAGAGTTCCGCGAGATGGTCGCCAAGCTGCACGACGCCGGTCTGGAGGTGATTCTGGACGTGGTGTACAACCACACCGCCGAGGGCGGTAAGGGCGGCCCGCTGCTCAGCTGGCGGGGCCTGGCCAACTCCACCTACTACTGGCTGAGCCAAGACGACCTGGGCGAATATTTCGACTTTACCGGCACCGGCAACAGCGTACGCATGACCCACCGCCGCACCGTGCAGATGGTGCTGGACTCCATGCGCCACTGGGCCGCGCTGGGCGTGGACGGCTTCCGGTTCGACCTGGCCACCACCCTGGCACGCGGCGAGCTGGGCTTTGACAAGCACTCCAACTTCCTGGGTGGCGTGCAGGCCGACCCGGTGCTCAGCCGCCTGAAACTGATTGCCGAGCCGTGGGACGTGGGCCTGGGCGGCTACCAGGTGGGCAACTTCCCGCCGCCCTGGGCCGAGTGGAACGACCAGTACCGCGATACGGTGCGCGGCTTCTGGAAGGGCGACGAGGGCCTGATGCCGGACATGGGCTTTCGCCTGACCGGCAGCAGCGACATCTACAGCGCGAACCACCGTCACCCGCAGGCCAGCATCAACTTCATCACGGCGCACGACGGCTTCACTCTGCGCGACGTGGTGAGCTACAACGACAAGCACAACGAGGCCAACGGAGAAGACAACCGCGACGGCCACGGCAATAACCTCTCGTGGAATATGGGCGTGGAAGGCGAGACGGATGACGCCGAAGTGCTGCGCGAACGCCGCAAGCAGCAGCGCAACTACCTGACCACCTTGCTGATTTCGCAGGGTATTCCCATGATTCTGGGCGGCGACGAACTGGGGCGCACCCAACATGGCAACAACAACACCTACGCCCAGGACAACGAACTCAACTGGTATGACTGGGAAAATGTGGACCAGGACCTGCTGGCCTTTACCCGGCGGCTGATCGGGCTGCGGCAGGCGCACCCTTCTTTCCGGCGTGAACGCTTCTTTTCGGGGCGGCGCGAGGAAGGCGAACTGCCCCACATCCTCTGGCTGCGTCACGACGGCCAGGCCATAGACGACGCCGACTGGCAGAACCCCCAGACCAAGAGTGTGGGCCTGTTCCTGTACGGCGGCGAGGAAGACGGTGAAAGCCGCGACCACCTGTTGGTCCTGCTCAATGCCTCGCACGTGGACCTGCCGTTCAACCTGCCCAGTTTCCGTGAGCAGGGCCCGGAGCAGACCTGCGAGCGCTGGACCCTGCTGCTGGACACCGCCGACGACGCCGCGCAGGCAACCGTGGACGCCGACCAAGACACCCAGCTGGGTGCCCGCAGCATCAAAATCTTCAGCTGTCCGGCGCAGTAGGGATCAGGAAAATGACTGGCTCACTTTCCCTCCCCCACCTGCACTTTCACCCGGACTACCGGGCAGCGGTGCAGGCTGGGCACAAAAGGACCACCGTACGCTGGGGCGAAAGCGCCGCAGTAGGGCCCGTCCTGCTGCTGTTTGGCGACGACCCGCAGGGCTGGCCGGCGCACATCACCCACGTAGAGTCACTCGCGCTAACCGACCTGACCGACGCCCATGCGCAGGCCGATGGCTTCCAGAACCGGGCCGAACTGCTGGCGCGGCTGCGTTTCCATTACCCAACGCTCCCGGCAGATGCACAGGTCAGCGTGGTTCACTTCAGGCTGGACTGAATCACGGCGCTGGAGGCGGCGCAGCCTCACTGGTCGCCGCTCCCGAAGCATTTCGGCAGTCCTGGGCTGTGCCCCCTGCTTGCAGGCACGCGGCCACCGCTGGATTGTCCTCCAGCAAGCGGTTCAGGCGCTGACTCATGATGCCGACCCCCAGCAGCAACAGCACAATCAGGCCCAGCAGGGCAGCGGCAAGGTTGGTTCCCCGGCGACTCATGAGTGACATGCTAGCGCCGGGGTCGTAGGCCTGCCTCGCCCGTCATTCGCCTGTATGAGCGCCTGGGCTGGCGGCGCACTGCCGAGTACACCGGGCACTGGCTCTGGCGCGGCGAATATCCCACCGTGTATGTCTATGTGGCCCCAGAGGCTGCTACCCCTTAAGCCGCGCCCAACCAAACCTTGAGACAGGCTCCATATGCGGAAAAGTTGCCTGTTACGGCTCTGGCAGGGTGGCACACTGCCCCCATGAGCAACCAGCAACAAGGTCAAGAACAAGGCGTAGACAAGACCCAGAACTTTCCTGAGAAGGTGCCTGGCCAGGTGCAGGAGCAGCAGCCCGGCATTGAGGAGCAGATGGACCCGCAGCCGGTATACATCAAAGAAGGCTACAAGGGCTCGGACAAACTGAAGGGAAAAGTGGCGCTGATTTCGGGCGGTGACTCGGGCATCGGGCGGGCTGTGGCCGTGCACTTCGCCCGCGAAGGGGCCGACGTGGCCCTGATTTATCTGAACGAGCACGCCGACGCCGACAAAACTGTGGCCCTGGTCGAAGCTGAAGGCCGCCGCGCCCTCAAGTTGCCCGGCGACGTGCGCGACGCCGCGTTTTGCCAGCAGGCGGTGGAGCAAACCGTAAAGGAGCTGGGCGGGCTGAACGTGCTGGTCAACAACGCCGCCGTGCAATACCCCCAGGAATCCCTGACCGATATTGACGACGAGCAGTTGCACAAGACCTTCGAGACCAACATCTACGGGTACTTTTACCTGGCCCGCGCTGCCTTGCCGCACCTGGGAGAAGGCGACACCATCGTGAACACCACCTCGGTGACCACCTACCGGGGCAGCCCCACCCTGGTGGACTACGCCAGCACCAAGGGCGCGATTCTGGGCATGACCCGCTCGCTGGCCGGTCAGCTGGCGGAGAAGGGCATCCGCGTGAATGGCGTGGCCCCCGGTCCCATCTGGACTCCGCTGATTCCCGCTACTTTCCCCAAAGAGAAAGTGGCCGAGTTCGGGCAAGAAACCCCGATGAAGCGCCCCGGCCAGCCCGCCGAAGTGGCGACCTGCTTTGTGTTCCTGGCGTCGGATGATTCCAGCTACATCACCGGCCAGGTGCTGCACCCCAACGGCGGCGAAGTGGTGGGCGGCTGACCAGCTGCACATGAGAAGAAGGCTCCCCAGACATTGGCCGGGGAGCCTCTTTTTTGCCTCCTGTTATTTGCCCGGCTCGAACGGCACCACGCTGGCCTCGGTCATGATTTTGAAGCGCTGGCGCAGTTCGTCCAGCTTGCGCTTGCCACCGTCATCGAAGGCGCGCAGGCCGTGCGGCACCTCGTCGGTGACGTATTCCAGCGCTGCGCCTTCAACCTCAATGCCCCGTCGTCCCGGCACCTGGGATTCTTCGGGCAGGGACACGAAACGGCCCGGCAGCGAGTGGGTTTCTGGCCCACTGGAAAAAGTAAGGGTCAGTGACTGGTTTTCTTGAAAGTCCATACTTCCAGAGTAGAGGGCCGGGCTGGGCTCCCCAACTTTTCTAAGCAGCGACACAAGAAATTTGCCAGAACCCGGCGGCTAGCATGCCAGATATGACGCCCACGCCACCTGCCAGCTCTGCCGTCCTACCCGACCTCCACCGCAGCCTAGAGCAACTGGACCGCGTGATCCTGGGCAAATCTGGACAGGTGCGTCTGGCCCTGGCCTGCATCCTCGCGCGGGGGCATCTCCTGATTGAAGACCAGCCCGGCGTGGGCAAGACGACCCTGGCCGGAGCGCTGTCGCGCACGCTGGGCCTGGGCTTTCAGCGTATTCAGTTCACCGCCGACCTGCTGCCCGCCGACCTGCTGGGGGTCAGCATCTGGGACGCCGAGACGCGCAGCTTCCGCTTTCATCCGGGGCCAGTGTTCACGCCAGTGCTGCTGGCCGATGAAATCAACCGCGCCACCCCCAAGACGCAGGGGGCCTTGCTCGAAGCGATGGAAGAGCGCCAGGTGTCTGAAGGCGGGGTCAGCCGCCCGCTGCCCAACCCCTTTTTTGTGATTGCCACCCAGAACCCAGCGGCCTTCGTGGGCACCTCACCGCTGCCCGAAGCGCAGCTGGACCGCTTCCTCCTGACCGTCACGCTGGGCTACCCCGACGCCCGCGCCGAGCGCGAACTGCTCGAAACCGGCGGGCGCGGCCAGAGCGTGCGCGACCTGCCCGCCGTGATGGACGCCCCGACCCTGCTGGCCGCTCAGGCTGAAGCCGAGCAGGTTCACGCTTCAGGAGCACTGCTGGACTACCTGCAACTGCTGGCTGCCGCCACCCGTCACCATCCCGACCTGGAGACCGGCCTCAGCCCCCGCGCCCTGTTGGCGCTGCTGGCCGTAGCGCGGGCCTGGGCTTACTTGCAGGGCCGCGCCATGGTGCTCCCTGAAGATGTGCAGGCGGTCTTCCCTGCTCTAGCCGGACACCGCCTGGTTCCGGCTGGCCCGCGCCCGGTGAGTGAAATCATCGCGGAAATCCTGCGTGACACGCCACTTCCCTAAGATGACGGCTTCCTCTGCTCCCACTCCTTCGGCCCTCCAGCAACTGGGCCGCACACTGAACACTCCCGCCGGGCGGCTGCGCCCCACCCGCAGCGGACTGGGCTTCTTGCTGGCGGTTCTGCTCAGCCTGGTGGGCTGCATCAACTACGACCTGAGCCTGGGCTACGCGCTGACCTTCCTGCTGGGGGGCGTGTGGGTCACCAGCGCGGCCTACGCGGCGCGGCAAGCCCACGAGGTCACCGTTCGGCTGCTGGCTCCGGCGCACGGCACTGCGGGTGAGGTGGGCGAGTACCGCCTGGACCTGCGGCGCAGGGGCGCAGGTCTGCCCTTCCGCGCCGAGGTGGTGGGCGCAGGGGGCGCACTGGCCTTTACCTTTCCAGCGCAGGCCGAAGCAGGCAGCCTGGGCTGGGCCTTGCCGCTGCCTGCCCGTGGTCCCCACGACCCACAGGCCCACCTAAGCCTGTACGACCCACTGGGCCTGTGGCGGGTCACCCGTCCGCTGGCTCCCCGGCAACTGCTGCTGGTCTGGCCGCGTCCCGAAGCGCAGCCGCCTGCGCCACCGCAACAGGCCCTGGTGAGCGGCACTGAAGGCGGGCAACGGGTCCGGGGTGAGCAGGACTTCAGCGGACTGCGGCCCTATGTGCCTGGCGATTCGAGCCGCCGCATTTCCTGGCGGCACTCGGCGGGGCGAGAAGCACTGCCCGGCGGCGGGCTGCTGGTGCGCGAAAGCGACGCCCCGGCAGCCCTGGCCGCTGCCCTGGACTGGCACCTCCTCACCGGCGACCCGGAAGCCCGCATTTCCCGTCTGGCTGGCTGGGTTCAAGCACTGAGCGCGGCGGGGCAGCCTTTTTCCCTAACGCTACCGGGCGAGCGGCTGGAGACTGCACAGGGCGAGACCCAGCGGCAACGGGCACTGGCAGCCCTGGCGCGGGTAGAGCCCCATACGCCTGCGCCCGTCCCCACAGCCCCCCGTCCCACAGCCTGGCAGGCCCGGTTGCTGCCCCACGCCTGGCCCTGGACCCTGGCGGCGGTGGCCTGGGTGCTGCTGCCGGGCGTGACCCGCACGCCGGTCTGGGCCACACTGCTGATGGCGGCGCTGGTGGGGTATGCCTGGCAGCGCGAAAGCCGTCCCAGCCTGCACCTGCCTTCCACACTGCTGATGAACGGCCTAGGCCTGCTGGCCGCCCTGGCCATCGGCGGGCTGTACCTGCACTACGGCACCCTGATTGGGCTGGATGCGGGCACCGCCCTGCTCACCTTGCTGCTGTCGCTCAAGGTGGCCGAAAGCCGCTCTGCCCGCGACGGCGTACTGATTGTGCTGCTGGGGTTTTTCATTACCCTGACCCACTTTCTGCACTCCATGTCGCCGCTGCAAGCCGGGCACGCCCTGGTCGCCAGCGTGCTGCTGCTGGGCGCACTGCACCTGTGGTCCCTCCCCAACCGGCAGAGCGGTCCAGCAGGCACAACGGCGGACACCGGCGCGGCGGCCCCTGCCCCGCCCGCCTGGAAAGCGGGCCTCTCGCTCGCCGCCCTCTCGCTGCCGCTGATGCTGGCGCTGTTTTTCTTTTTTCCGCGCCCTGCTGAGCCGCTGTGGCAGTTTCAGAGCAAAGGCGGGGCCCAGACGGGCCTGGGCAGTTCGGTGCGGGCGGGCGACGTGAGCGACCTGGCGCAGGACACCGCCGTGGCGTTCCGGGCCACCTTCGAGGGCACGGTGCCGCCGCAGGAAGAACTGTACTGGCGCGGCCCAGTCTACGAAGCCTACGACGGGCTGGAGTGGAATGTGGTCCGCGCCAACGTGCCTGCCCCCAGCGTAGAAGCCACCGGGCCGGGCTACAGCTACTCGCTGCTGCAAGAGCCCAACGGACAGCCCTGGGTGCTGGCACTGGATACGGTGCAAACACCGCCAGAAGGCACGCTGGTCACCTCGGCCCTGAGCGTGGTGGCCGCGCCAGGGGGCCGGGCCACCCGCTACACGCTGACCAGTGCCCCCAGCCGGGTTGGGGTAGATGAGCGCCGGGACCGCCTGGACTATGACCTTCAGGTGCCGCAGGGACAGAACCCCCGTGCCCTGGCCCTGGCCCTGAGCTGGAAAGCCCTGCCGCCCGAGCAGCGGGTCCAGGCTGCGCTGAACCACTTTGCCAGCAGCGGCTTCAGCTACACCCTCTCGCCCCCCCTCCTGCCCGAACAGGACCGGATAGATGCCTTTTTGTTCAGCGCTCAGGCGGGATTTTGCGAGCACTACGCGGGCGCGTTCGGCTTCCTGATGCGTGCGGCAGGTGTCCCCACCCGGCTGGTGGGCGGCTACCTGGGCGGCGAAGCTGCACCTGGCAGCCAAACGGTCACGGTGCGGCAATCGTTCGCCCATGTCTGGAATGAAGTCTGGCTCGAAGGCCAGGGCTGGGTGAGGGTGGACCCCACCGCCGCCGTGGCTCCGGCCCGGACCCGCACCGACCCGCAGACTGCACTCAGCGACCCGGCAGCCACCACCTCGGCGCAGCGGCCAGGGGGGCTATGGGGGCAGCTCAGCAGCGGCTATGACCGCTTGCAGCTGGAATGGTATGACCTGGTAGTGAACTTCGACGACCAATCACAGTCCGGGGCGCTGGCTGGGCTGGGCCTGGGCGAAGTCGGCAGCGGGCGCTACTGGACCGGCTTTGCTGGCTTGCTGGGGCTGGCACTGCTGCCCATGCTGTGGGTATGGCGCACACGCAGCCGTCCCAGCGAGCCAGCTGCCCGCGCCCTGGACGACCTGACGCGCCGCCTGGCCCTGCCGCGTGAGGCCAGCGAACCGGCAGGCACCTATGTGGAGCGAGCGGCCCAGGCCTATCCGCATCTGCGCCCACAACTGCGCGAATTTGCCCAGCTGTATGCCGAGCAGCGCTATGGACCGCAGCCTGACCCAGCCCGCCTGCGCCAGTTGCAGGCCCTGGTCCGCCAGCTGCGGCCAGGGAGCCGCGCATGAGCGCCGCCCTGCACCCACAGGATGTGCTGCTGGTGGTCGCCACTGCGGGCGAGGCCGAATTTTTCGGCGGGCTGGGCTGCCGCGTGGTGGTCAGTGGTGTGGGTCCCGTAGCCGCCGCCCTGGCCACCGCGCAGGCCACTGCGGCCCAGCGGCCCCGGCTGGCGGTCAGCGCAGGCATTGCCGGTGCCTTTGCGCCTTCTGGCCTGCGCCCCGGTGACCTGGCTGTCTCCAGCCGCATGGTTCAGGCCGACTACGGCGCTGAGCTGGGTGAGCCTGGGAAGGGCGGGCCAGAGGAGTTTCTGGGACTGGAAGCGCTGGGCCTCCAGATCGGGCACTTGCCGGGAGCCGCCGCCTTCGGGGACTTTGCCGCCGCGCCCGGAGCCGCCACTCTGGCGGGGCAGCTGGGCGCAGGCTATGGCCCCATGCTGACGCTCAATACGGTCACGGGCAGCCAGGCACGGGCCAGTGAGCTGCTGCGCCGCTTTCCAGATGCCCTCACCGAAGGCATGGAAGGGGCCGGGGTCGCCCACGCCGCCGCCCTGGCCGCTGTGCCCGCACTGGAACTGCGCGGCGTCAGCAATTTCGTGGGGCCGCGTGACCGCTCCGCCTGGCAGATTCCGCAGGCATTGGCCGCGGCCCGGCGTGGGCTGGAAGGCTTGCTAACCGTCTCCTGGCTGAACGAAACCTGACACACCCTGGCGCAGTTCGCCGCTGCGCCGACCAGTTCAGATGGTGTAAGAGCACCGCCGCTTTCCCCATCATCTGAGTTTGGGGAAAGCGGCGGTGCCAGCAACTCGGTTCCCGGAGCCAGTTGCCCCGGTGTACAGCTCAGTTATTCAGCTGGTCAGTTGTTCAGCTGAAGGTTTTGGGCAGCCGCCTTGGCGGGATCGGGGAAATCCACCTTCACATGCACCGTGGTGCCGGGCTGGGTGGCCGGGTCCACATTGATCCACTGGCTCGCCAGCAGCGGCGGGTTGGGGGCGGTGTCAATGGCACGAATCAGCACGCGGCCACGCGCAGGAATCAGCATGCACCAGCCGTCGCGGTTGGCCCCGAAGGCCCGCACGGGCAGGATGCTCTGCAAGGTAATGTCCTCGTTGGTCGCCCAGTACTCGATCAGGAGGCAGGCCTGGTCACGGCTCAGGTCGCTCTTGTCCAGGTCCAGCTGAATCTCGATGGCGTCGGGCGTGCCTTCGATCAGGTTCATCCAGCCAGGCACCACGAAGCGTCCGCTCTGGCTGCTTTTGTACTGCTGCTGCGCGTTGGGGTTGGGTGGGTTGGTCATGTTCCCTAGCCTAACGTAAGCGGGACCCCAGCTTCCTTACAGGTTGCTTGGGGCCCCTGGGACAAAGTCGCGGCTTAGACGTCGAAGGCGTTCAGCAGTGCCTTGACGGCAATAAAACCCACGCCGAACAGCATCAGCGGCATCAGGTCCAGCACCACTTCGGATTCCTTGCTGGGGTCTTGGGGGTCACGCTGTTGGAACTTGATCATGGGTTCAGCTTACCTGCTGCGGGCCTGCGGACTGATACACCGGGCCTTGACCGAAAGTTGGGCCTTGTGCGTAGGCCGGGGCCTGCACCGAAGTCAGGCTGCACTGCCCTGCTCTAGACTGGCCGCATGACCCACGGTATGACCCCTGACACCCCCAGCAGCACGCCGCATACTCCTGCACAGAGCCGTCTCCCCACCGATTACCCCCGCACCATGAAGGCGCTGTCCAAGCGCGAAGCCAAAGAAGGCATCTGGATGGTCGAGACGCCCACCCCGGAAGTGGGCCCCAACGACCTGCTGATCCGGGTGAAACACTCGGCCATCTGCGGCACTGACGTGCATATCTACAAGTGGGATGACTGGGCGCGCAAGACTATCCCCGTGCCGATGGTGACGGGGCACGAATACGTGGGCGTGGTGGCCGGAATGGGCAGCGAGGTCAGCGGCTTTCAGCTTGGGGAGCGGGTCAGCGGTGAGGGCCACATCACCTGCGGGCACTGCCGCAACTGCCGCGCAGGCAAGCGCCACCTGTGCCGCAACACCAAGGGCGTGGGCGTGAACCGGCCTGGCTCCTTTGCCGAGTACGTGGTCATTCCCGCTTTCAACGCCTTCAAGATTCCTGACGAGGTGCCCGACGAAATCGCCAGCATCTTCGACCCGCTGGGCAACGCGGTACACACGGCGCTGAGCTTCGATCTGGTGGGCGAAGACGTGCTGATAACCGGCGCGGGCCCCATCGGTGTGATGGCCGCCGCCATTGCCCGGCATGTGGGGGCGCGCAACGTGGTCGTGACCGATATCAATGACTACCGCCTGGAGCTGGCCGCCAAGATGGGCGCGACCCGCACGGTCAACGTGGCCAAAGAAGACCTGTGGACCGCCGCTAAGGGTCTGGGCATGACCGAGGGGTTTGACGTGGGCCTGGAAATGAGCGGCTCCGGTGCAGCTTTCGCGCAGATGGTGGGGGTGATGAATCACGGCGGCAAGATTGCGCTGCTGGGCATTCCTGCGGGCCGGGTGGATATCGACTGGAACGACGTGATTTTCAAGATGCTGACCATCAAGGGCATCTATGGCCGCGAGATGTTCGAAACCTGGTACAAGATGGCGGCCCTGGTGCAAAGCGGTCTGGACCTGAGCCCCATCATCACGCACCGCTACTCCATTGACGACTTCCAGCAGGGGTTTGACGCCATGCTGAGCGGCAACAGCGGCAAAGTCGTGCTGGACTGGTGAACACTGGAGACACCGCACGTCTGATGGATCTGCTCGCACCCCGCCTGAGTGCTTTCTGGCTGGGAGTGACCTGCCAGGCGGAGGGCGGTATTCTGTATGTGTACGCCGAAGGTCAGCTGGTATCAGGACTGATGGTGGCCGAGCTGCTGGGGTCAAGGCCGGACACAGCAGATATAGAAAACGTCCTTTATCAAGTCCTGAGCACCGTACAAGATGACCTGCTGCGCGACTGGGGCCACTGGCAAAGGCTGGAGCTGGCCGCGCGGGTGGATGCCCTCAAGCTGGCGGTGGGTGAAGCCTGGCAGGACGGCGAAAGCTGGCGCTGGGGCTACCGCCTACCGAGCGGCGCGGTGTGGGCGTTGGAACCGCTGCGGCTGTAAGTGGCAACACCTCTTTTCAGTCGCAGCCCTTTCAAGAAGTGCGGGCCTCTCCCTTCTCTCCCTTCTGCTCTCGGCCCTGCCCGCGCACGGCAATTCTGCTATCCTCTCCCCCATGACCGCTTCCCTTACCGTGCGTTGCTGGTGGCCCTGATAAGGGGCGCTTTCACGCTGCACACGGCCTAGACCGCCTGCGCCCAAGCCTCTCGTGGCTGGGCGCTTTTTCTTGCTCTGGCGTACCTCTTCCACTCTCACCCTCAAAGGAGTCCCATCATGACCGAATCTGCCCCCACAACGACTGCTTCTACACCCGCCCGCAAACGTATCCTGACCGGGGACCGACCCACCGGGCCGCTGCACATCGGCCACTACGCCGGGTCGCTCAAGAACCGGGTGCGCCTGCAAACCGAGTACGACACCTTCATCCTGATTGCCGACGTGCAGGCGATGACCGACAACTTCGAGAACCCGCAGAAGGTCCGCGACAACGTGCTGGAAGTGGCGCTGGACTATCTGGCGGTAGGCCTGCGGCCCGAGCACTCCACTTTTGTGGTGCAGAGCATGGTGCCCGAAATTGCCGAACTGACCGTCTTCTTCCTGAACCTGGTCACCGTGTCGCACCTGCGCCAAAATCCCACAGTCAAAACCGAAATTGCCCAAAAAGGCTACGGCGAGAGCGTGCCCGCTGGCTTTTTTGTGTATCCGGTGTCGCAAGCTGCCGACATCACGGCTTTTCAGGCCAGTCTGGTGCCCGTGGGGGAAGACCAGCTGCCTATGATTGAGCAGACCCGCGAAATCGTGCGGCGGTTCAACAACCTCTACGCGCCCGTGCTGATCGAGCCAAAAGCCATGGTGCCGGAGGGCACGGTGGCCCGCCTGCCAGGCATTGACGGCCAGGCCAAGATGAGCAAAAGCCTGGGCAACGCGGTGTATCTGGGCGACAGCGCCGACGAACTTGCCAAAAAGGTGCGGGCCATGTACACCGACCCCGGCCACCTGCGCGTTGAAGACCCCGGCAAAATCGAAGGCAATACAGTGTTCACCTACCTGGACGCTTTTGACCCGGACACCGAGCATGTGGCCGAGCTCAAGGCCCGCTATCAGCGCGGCGGCCTGGGCGACGTGAAGGTCAAGAAGTACCTGCTGGAAGTGCTGGAAGCCGAACTGGGCCCCATCCGCGAGCGCCGCGCCGAGTTCGCGCGCAACATGGACGAGGTGGAGCGCATCGTCAAAGCAGGCACCGAAAAAGGCCGCGAGGTGGCCGCACAGACGATGGACGCAGCCCGCAGGGCCATGCGGCTGGACTACTTCTAGGCAGCTTCCCAACGTTGGTCCATAGAGGAGGATGAGCGCGGGCTGCCTGGCACTCATGGCGGCACATTACTTGAGTGCGGTTGTGTTAACCTACTTCCCAGTATGTGGCGTGCAGGCCACTGTATTCCACCAAGCGGCGCAGCCGCCGCGAGAAGGAGTCTATGGACTATTACGAATTACTCGGCGTGGCGCGGGACGCCAGCGCCAGTGAAATCAAGAGTGCTTACCGCAAGCTGGCACTGAAGTACCACCCGGACCGCAACAAGGAAGAAGGCGCGAGCGAGAAATTCGCCCAAATCAGCGAAGCCTACGCGGTGCTGAGCGACGATGAAAAGCGTGCCCACTACGACCGCTTCGGCTCTGGCCCCTCTGCGAGCGGCTTTCCTGGCGGCGACCCGTTCGGCGGCATGGGGGGCATGGGCGGCGCAGGCTTTGACCCGATGGACCTGTTCGAGCAGCTGTTCGGCGGCATGGCGGGCGGGATGGGTGCCCGGCGCGGCCCCCCACGCGGTGAAGATATCGAGGCCGAGGCCCGCATTACGCTGCACCAGGCCCGCGCTGGCGACGACGTGCAGGTCAATGTGGCCCGCCTCAGCGAGTGCGAACACTGCCACGGCACCCGCACCGAGCCTGGCGGCAAACCCCCAGTCACCTGCCCCACCTGCCAGGGGCGCGGCGCAGTGCGCGGGCAGGCCCGCACCATCTTTGGCGTGGTCGAAACCCAGCAGGTTTGCCCCGACTGCCGGGGCGAAGGCAAGAAGATTGTGGACCCCTGCACCATCTGTCATGGGCGCGGGCACACCCTCAAGGACGAAGAAGTCACCGTCAAACTGCCCAAAGGCATTGACGAGGGCTACCGCATCCGGGTGTCGGGCAAGGGGCATGAGGGGCCGGGCGGCAACGGTGACCTGTATGTGCACATCGAGATGGAACCGCACGAGTACCTCAAGCGCGAGGACGAGCATCTGGTCTACACCGCGCCCATCGGCTACGCCCACGCCGTGCTGGGCCACGACATTGAGGTGCCCACTCTGGACGGCACCCAGCGGGTTGAGGTCAAGCCCGGCACGCAGCACGGGGACACCTACCGCATCAAGGGCGCGGGAATGCCCCGGCTTCAAGGCTCAGGCACGGGCGACCTGGTGGTCGAATACGACATCGTGGTGCCACGCCCAGGACAGCTGAGCCCCGAAGCCCGCGCAGCTCTGGAAGCTTATGCTGCCGCTGTCGGTGACGACGTGCCGCACAAGAGCGGCGAAGGATTCTTCGGGCGAATTGGCAAACTGTTCGGGCGCGACTGAACACTGAGCCTGCACCGGCCCCAGCTCCTGCTGGGGCTTTTTTTATGCAGTTTTTCGGGCGGCTTTGCTCTGCTGTTCGCTTTCCAGTGACACTTGCAGCCGCTACGCGGTGTGGCCTATCCTGGCTGTGTCGTCAAAATGTAAAGCACGCCTGTGTGACGGGGCAACAGCTGTCAGGCAAGCGCCCGCATATCTATTCAGCGTGTAAGCCTGGAAGTCCAGTGTTCGCAGGGCAGCAGGTCGCCGGGCTGGACCGACTCTCTGCACTCTGGGCATGCGGCAAGCCGAAGAAGGAGAACCATGACCACATCACCGCAACCCCAAGCAGGAACCGACTTTGAGCAGCAGGTGCAGGACTGGCTGGCCCAGTACGGCGGCCATGAGGTGGATGTCGCCGCGCTGCTGTGTGACCGCTGGGCCACGGAACCAGGCAAGCTGGCGCTGAACTACGAGAACGGCTTCGGCTACCAAGAGAGCCTGAGCTACGCTGCGCTGGAGGAAAAATCCCGCCGCTTTGCCGCCGCGCTCCGCTCGTTGGGCGTGCAGAAGGGGGACCGGGTGGCCGTACTGCTGCCCAAGCGCCCAGCCCTCCTGATTGCGGCCCTGGGCATCTTCCGGCTGGGAGCGGTGTATGTGCCGCTGTTTACTGCTTTTGGCCCCGACGCGGTCAAGGTCCGGGTCGAAGACGCGCAGGCCCGCATCGTGATTACCGACGCCGCCAACGACCCCAAGCTGGCCGGCATCAGCGGGATTCATGTGATCCGGGTAGAGAGCGACAACGACGAGGATGAATTAGGGCCCGACCACGGCTTTTATGCCAGTCTGGTCGCCCATGAGCCGCTGTCGAGCAATATGACGGTCAGTGGCGACGACCTGATGGTACTGCTGTACACCTCCGGCACCACCGGGCAACCCAAAGGCGTGCCGGTCCCGGTGCGCGCGCTGGCTTCCTTCGAGGCGTATATGCGCTGGGCGCTGGATGTCCGCGACGAAGACGTGTTCTGGAACATGGCCGACCCCGGCTGGGCCTACGGCATGTATTACGGCATCCTGGGGCCACTGGCGCTGGGCAAGACACTGCTGTTTTACCGCGCGGCCTTCAACCCCGAAAAGGCGCTGGATGTGATGCGCCGCTACGGCGTGACCAACTTCGCGGCGGCTCCCACCGCTTACCGGGTCATTCGGTCTTCGGGGCTGCCGCGCCCGCAGGGCCTGCCTCTGCGCATCGCCTCCAGCGCAGGCGAGCCGCTAAACCCGGAACTGTTCTCGTGGGCGCAGGACTTCCTGGGCGTGGAGCTG
This sequence comes from Deinococcus piscis, assembly GCF_014653275.1. Classification (GTDB taxonomy): domain Bacteria; phylum Deinococcota; class Deinococci; order Deinococcales; family Deinococcaceae; genus Deinococcus; species Deinococcus piscis. Next base: position 41,030 of record NZ_BNAL01000017.1, on the reverse strand, counting down.
TTCGACCACTTCGGCCAGACCGAGATGGGCATGGCCGTCGTGAATCACCACCACCCTGACCTCAAGCGCCCCGTCAAGCCCGGCTCGATGGGTCAGGCCATGCCCGGCTTTGCGCCTGTGGTGCTGGACGAGAATGACCAGGAAGTCCCCCCCGGCACCGAAGGCCAGTTGGGCTTTGACCGTGAGCGTTCGCCGCTGCTGTTTTACTCCGAGTACTACCAGGCCCCGGACCGGACCCGCGAGCGCCTGACCGACGATGGCCGTTATTACCGCGCGGGCGACACGGTGGTGGCTGATGAGGACAGGTACTTCTTCTTCTCGGGGCGCTCGGACGACATCATTCTCAGCGCGGGCTACCGTATCGGCCCGTTCGAGGTCGAGAGTGCGCTGGTGGCCCACGCCGACGTGGCCGAAGCCGCCGTGATCGGCAAGCCCGACGAACTGCGCGGCGAAGTGGTCAAGGCGTATGTGGTGCTGCGTCCCGGTGTGGAGGCCACCGATACCCTCAAAGACGAGCTGAGTTCTTTCGTCAAGACCAAGCTGGCGGCCCATGCGTACCCCCGCGAAATTGTCTTTATGGATGTGCTCCCCAAAACGCCCAGTGGCAAAGTGCAGCGGTTCTTGCTGCGCGCCGAAAGCTAGGCGTCCGCGGCCAGAAGGGCAACCGCTGTCATGACACGGGCTGAATATCAGTCGCCACTGGGGTGCATAACTCACTCTGGCAACGGCTGATATTCAGCTTGCTGGGCATGTTATGCACATACGAAGCCAAAAATGACACAATGAGCAGGTGACCCTCACTCCATCTGATGTCTCTGCGGCGGGCGGACCCTCGGCAGACCCTACACATGACTGGGCCCCGCGTGCCCGCTTCTGGCTGGAACGACTTCTGGAATGGCCCTCGGAAGGGGGCACTGCCGGGGAGCAGACGCTGGCGCTCAAGCTGGCCGGAGAACTGGCGCAGCTGCCCTACTTCGCCGCGCACCCGCAGCAGCTGTGGCGGCAGGCCGCCTGGCCCGGTGGCCCAGAAAATCTGTTTGCGCTGGCCCGTGGACAGGGCCGCCAGACAGCCGTGCTCAGCGGACACTTTGACACGGTGACCAGCCACAACTACGGCCCGCTGGCTCCACTTGCCAACCGCCCAGAAGACCTGCGGGCCGCGCTGCTGCGCTCTCTACGCGCCGCCGAAGCGCCCGGCCCCAGCTGGCAGCGAGCGCTGCACGACCTGGAAGGTGATGATTTCCTGCCGGGGCGCGGCGCTCTGGACATGAAAGCGGGCCTGGCCGCCGGATTGGCCGTGCTGGAAGCGTGGCTGGCCCAGCCAGAAGAGATGCGGCAGGGCAACCTGCTGATCATGTTCTCGCCCGATGAGGAAGACAGCTCGCGGGGAGCACGCGCCGCCCGCAGCGAGCTGGTCCAGGCCGCTGAACACTGGGGCCTGGAGATCGTGGCCGGCATCAATCTGGACGCCACCAGTGACCAGGGCGACGGGTCAGCGGGGCGGGCCATCTACCTGGGCACCGTGGGCAAACTGCTGCCGGTGGTGTGTTTCGTGGGCCGCGACACGCACGCGGGCTTTCCCTTTGAGGGCATCAGCGCGCACTCCATGAGTGCCGAACTGATGGCGCGGCTGGAACTGAATCCCGCCCACGCTGATGCAGCACACGGTGAGGCTGCCCCGCCCCCCATTGCTCTGGAAGCACGCGACTTTCGCGCCGGGTATGACGTGACCACGCCGCAGCGGGTGTGGAGCGCCTACAACGTGCTGAGCCATGCCCGCACACCACAGGACGTGCTGGAGTTGATGCTGCGTGAGACAGAAGCCGCCATGCAGGCGGTGCTGGAACGCCACCGCGCTTTTGCTAAGCAGGCCGGGCAAGCCTTCGCGGACGCTCAGCCACAAGTCATGACCCTGGGCGAACTGCGCGAAGAAGTGCTGGCCGCTGGGCCGCAGTCTGCACGCGATTATGACGCGCTGCTGAGCGAACTGGCCGCCGAAACCAACCCCTTGCAGGCCAGCCAGCGGGTGATGCATTGGCTGCTGGACCGCACGGAGCGGCGCGGCCCGCTGGCGGTGGTGGGCTTCGGCAGCCTGCACTATCCCCACACGCACCTCAGCCGTCACGGCGAGGCAGGCGAGCGCCTGCTGGCAGCGGCGCAGGCGGTGGCCGCGCAGCATGGCCTGGAGCTCCGGCACTACTTCGCGGGGATCTCAGACATGAGCTTTATCGGTGCGCCGCTGGACTCAGAGACCCTGGACGAATTGCAGCGTCAGCTGGCCGCGCCTACGCCCAACTTCTGTGACAGGCCGCAGGGCACGCCACTCAAGTTCCCTACCGTCAATCTGGGACCGTGGGGCCGCGACTATCACCAGTGGCTGGAACGGGTGCATCTGCCCTACGCCACCCAGGGCCTGCCCGCCGCACTGTGGGACCTGACAGGCCGCGTGCTGCGGCCCACCCGCTGAGCACTTTTCTGGGCTGAGAGACGGAGCCAGGAACCCAACCTCCCAGGCCACGGCATCTTGTACCCAGGGCCAAGAAAGGGTCAAGTGAAGGTCAGTGGGGCCTCAATGAGAGCAGCGCTGGCCTTCACGCGGCTCAACCAAAGCTGCGGCAGACTCAAGTTATGAAAAAAATTGTTCTGTTGTTCCTGTCCGCTGGTCTGATGGCGTGTGCTCCCCAAGAGCCTGCCAACACCGCAGGCGACGCCACCAAGACCACTACGACCACCACTGAAACCACTGCTTCTGCCACCACTGCCGCGCCAAGCACCAGCTCCGACAGTGCAGGCGACTGGGAAGGCAACGCCCTGACCTGGAACGGAGCCGGGCAGACCTTTACCTTTGAAGATGACGGCCAGACCTACACCGCTGTGGTGACCAACCAGACCATTTACGAGGACAATGGCAAGCCGATTGACGCCGCCACTTTCTTTGGCACGGACCGGACCGGGCAGGACATTGAAGTGGACGGCCAGCTTTCAGGGACCACCATCACCGCCAGCAAGTTGGAAATTGACGACTGAGCCACCTCAGATAGAGCCAAAACGTCAAAGAGCGCAGCCAGGAGAGTTCCCGGCTGCGCTTTTGTGGAGTGCTCAGAGTTGGTCGTCCCTGGGGTTGGCAGTGCCAGAGGAGTGCCCCCTTACAGACTCTCAACGAATACTTCCCCGTCTTCTACAGCAGTTTTGAAGATCAGGACTGGCTTGACAGCGGGCAATGCTCTGGCCCGGCCCGTTGCCAGCTCGAAGCGGCCACCGTGCTTGGCACAGGTGATTTTGCCGTCAGATACTTCGCCGCCCAGCAGCGGCACGTCCTTGTGGGTGCACTGGTTTCGCAGGGCATAGAACTCGCCTTCATAGCGCACCACCACCACACTTTGGCCGTCCACCTCCAGCTCTCGCTGCTCACTGTCCTGCCACTCTTCGGCGCGTCCGGCACTCACTCGGCTCATACTGCGCATTGTAGAGCACACCTGCACAGCGCAGAGATGCCAGCCTGAAGAAGGGCCACCCTCTCATTTTTGCCATGTGTCAGATGTGGGAGTATGCTGAGCAGGCAATCCAAGGGAAATTCTCAAAAATATTGGAGGAGATATGAAGCAACGCGCCCTTCTGCTTACCGCCCTGAGCCTTTCGCTCCTCTCTGCCTGTGGCGGTGGGACGCCCCCTACCCCCACCGACTACAGTTCACTCAAGCAGATCAAGCCTGGTGAAGACACCAAGATCGAAACCAACCTCAAGGTCAATGTGGTGTTCGTGGGCTACCGGCAATCGGCCCCCGGTCAGGTGACGACCGCCCGTCAGGTGGACCTCCAGGACTTCAGGGCGACTCTGCCAAGCACTTACGACACCATTGCCCGTATTCCCAGTGCCTATGGACGCACCGAATACACCGGCAACAAGTTCAATTACAGCTACAACTATGTCTTTGCCGACCAGGCCTTCGAGAATGACTTCTTCCAGTATCTCAGCGCTACGGGCCAGGAAAAGCCGCTCACCACTTTTCAAAAGGCTTATAACTGCCAGGCGCTGGATGAAGATGGAAACTATGTTGACGACTGCGAGACGCCGTCCAACCTGATTACCCGGCCCATTACCAGCAATCTGGAAATTGACGCGCCTTCCACCGAAAACTGGCTGGCCGACAACGCCTCCCGCCTGGGCATCAAAAAGGACGAGTACACCGTCTTCCTGGTGAACTGGTATGACCGGCCCGACTTCAAGTTCCACTCATACACCAAGACCAGCGAAGCCGAGACCGACACTGGCTTCAGGTTCGGAGACCGCGCCAGCCGCCGCATGATTGCCTGGGGGGGCGGCTACCAAAAAGACAAAGGGCCGCAGCGTGTGTGGTTCTATGACCTGTCGGCCAACCCTGATCCCTGGACCAAAGCCTACGACGTGGTGAACCGCGACGTAGACGGTGACGGCAGAGAAGATGTGCGCATGCCGCCCGTATGGGAATACGGCACCCGCAAGAACAACCTGGGCAATACCCGGCAGGTGAGTCCTGACTTGGCCAAGACAGTGCGCTATACCGCCCTGAATCTGCTGTTTACACCCAGTCCCATCTACCGCGCCGAACTAACTCCTCCAGAGCTGCCCGACGAGATTGAACTGCGGCTGAACGTGGACCAGGGTGCTGAAGCCGCCGCTGTCGAAGACGTGCTCAAGCCTGAGCTGGTCCAGGAGCGCGTCAAGATACTGCAGCCGTTCGCCAAGTTGAGTACATCAGTGGACCGCGCTCCGCTGGAAGGTAACCTCCGGGACGCCTACAACTGCTTTTTTGTGATTGAGGCCGAAGATATTTGCTCCCCCGAATACGCTGACCTGTTCGGAGAGCCGCTGTTCCAGTACAACCTGCGTGACCTGCGCAGCGACTACGCGGGCCTGCCTGCTGGCAGCAACAAATACATCGTGCCGACCTACCTGTTCAATGACGACGTAGAGCCGGAATCGGGCCTGCTGGGTATCGCCTACGACGACGGTGAAACCGGCACCCAGAGCTTTGTCTACTCGTTCACGTCGCCTGGCCTGGCAGGGCTGTACGGGCTGACCGATACCACCGTCCACGAGATTGGGCACCACTTCAGCCTGTCGCACCCACACGACGGCTACGACAGCGAGCAAGACCTGTCTTACGGAGCCTCGGGACCGTTCCTGTTCGTCAATAGCGGTGATCAGAGCGCCAGCGTCATGTCCTACATTGACCTAACTTTCTCCTTTGGACAGTTCAATCTGGACAGCCAATACCGCTACCTGACCGCCGCTTACTTGAACAACACGGGAGCCATTCTGGAAATTGCGCGCCGGGCTGGCAAAGTAGCCCAGCTGGCCCCCACAGCCGTGAGCGCCGACAACCTCTTCGCCCAGGCTCAGGCCGAGTATGACGCCATGAACTATTACCGCGCTGCCGAACTGGGCCATCAGGCCTACCGCTCCGTGCTGGATGCGGCACGCAGCAACGGCGTGGAGGTTGAGGGCTACAAGTGGTACCAGAATCTCTCTGGCCTGTCAAAATCCAATGCCAAGCCCCGCGTAGCGAACAACCTGCTGCCGCACCAGGGCGCAGTCATCTTCCCGGAAGAAACGCCCTTCCAACGCAGCCTCCGCCTAAGCCAATAAAGGCCCAAGCCACTCAAATCAGCGCCGCTCTGTCCCCCGCCCTACCAGCGGGGGCTCTTGCTCTGCCTTAGCTGCTCTGCTTCGTCTCGCTACCTATATCCAGACCGCCTGGCGCTCCTTAAGATGGAGCTATGCACACCTTCTTGCTGCTCCTTACCTTGCTCGGCCTGAGCGGCGCAGGTACTTTCAGCACCCGGCTTATGCCAGCAGCTGTGCCCAATGCTGCTCCTCCCGGCCCCAACATCTATCCTGCGGCAAATGACTCTATGCCCACCCCTCAGCCCATACGCGGCCCTTCTCTGGCGCTGCGGCCACAGCTGGAAGCAGTGCTCACCATTCAGTTGCTGTCCGGGCTGACCGAAGACGGCAAGTTGCACTGGACGGCAGCCCAGCGAGCGCAGCTCCAAACGCTGCTCAGCCCACTCAAGCAGGCCAGAGTGACGGCAAAGGACTGGGCCGCCATCGGAGCGGGTTGGGAGACGCTGCTGACTCCAGCGCAGCGCCGCGAGCTGGAGACGGCCCGCGCCCATGCCGAAGCCCTGGCCGAGCGCCGCCTGAGCATGAGCCGCCTGGCCTTGCTGGACGGCCCCGGCACAGAGCAGACCAAATGGCGCTACGCCTTTGCCCTTCAGCGCGGCACGGCCCTGGTTCGCCAGTTGGAGAAAACCCCCGACCACAATCCTTATGGGCACTCCCCTTACCGCGAACACCTGGACATCCTGCTGAAGCCGTGAGCACACCCTAGAACAACAGACCAAAGGCCCACTCCCCAATCACGGGAGCGGGCCTTGCTGTGGGCAGTCGGCGGGAGGAACTCAGCTGAACAGGGTAGAGACGCTCTCGCCGCTGTGAATGTTGCGAATGGCATTGGCGAAGTGCGGGGCCACGTCCAGCACGGCCAGCTTGCCGCCCGCTGCCTTGATCTTCTCATCAGACACCAGCACAGTGTTGGTGCTCGCCACCTGAGTCACATCCAGCTGCGCGATGCGCTCGATGGCGGGGCCAGTGTACACACCGTGAGTCACGCCCACGTACACGTCTTTGGCCCCCATGCTGCGGGCAATGCCCACCGTTTCGATCAGGCTGCCTGCCGTGCTGACCTCGTCGTCCACGATAAATACAGTGCGGTCCTTGACGTCACCGATCAGCGCGCGGGGGCTGACTTCAGTGTCGCTGATGCGCTGCTTGTCCACCATCGCCAGGCCCGCATCCAGGCGGTGCGCAATGCCCGCCGCCCGCTTGATGCTGCCCGCGTCGGGAGCCAGAACCACAGCTTCATGCGGGTCGTCCACGCAGGAGCGGAAGTGCTGACTGAGCACCGAGTCTGCCGAGAGATGGTCCACCGGCACCTTGAAAAAGCCGTGGACCTGAGGCGCGTGCAGGGTCATGGTCAGCACGCGGTCCGCGCCCGCTTCCTGCAGCAGATCAGCGACCAACCGGCCTGCGATAGAAATCCGGGGGCTGTCCTTTTTGTCGCTGCGGGCGTAGGAGTAGTACGGAATCACCGCCGTGACTCGCCCAGCACTGGCGCTCTTGGCCGCGTCAATCATCATCAGCAGTTCCATGATGGAGTCGCTTACCGGCGTTGAGAACGTCTGCACGATAAACACGTCCCCTTCACGCAGCGACTCCTCATAGCGGACGATCAGGTTGTCGTTGGTGAATTTCTCAGTGCGGCTCAGGCCCAGTGGAATCCCCAGGTTCTGGCAGATGGCTTCAGCCAGGGGCTTGTTGCTCTGGCCAGAAAACACCAGCAGCGGAGCGCGGCGGCTGATCAGCTCAGGAGCGCTGCCTAGATCGGGGGACGGTTGACGTTCACTCACGGGAAACCTCCGGGAAAGGACTGAGAAAAGAAACACAGGGCGAAATGAAGACAGGGCGGGCCAACCCAGCACGGGCCACTGCACACCGGCGTCCGAGGGAACGAACCGGGGCAGAACAGCGCCTTCTTGGGCCCAACGCAGGGGCCAGGGGTCGGCCACAGCATATCCCAGCCTACCGGCCCGTACCAGACGAAGCACCCCGGCAAACAGCGCACTGTTTCTGCCGGGGTGACAAGGTGTTGTCCTCAGGATAAAGGGAGGTTAACGGTCCTGCTTGCTGGGGTCGGACAGGTCGTAATCGCCGCCCTCAACGCGCGAAACTGCCCCTCCTAAGTTGTGATGGGTGACCTCGTTGCCACCAGCAAGCGCCGCAGCTTCTGGGCTAAAGCCACTCGGCTGCAGGTCACCTGTGTCCTGGTCCGCACGCTGCCCGCTGCCCATGTCAGACAGCATCTGCTCAGGGTCGCGGGTGGCGAGATGGTCAAACTGCTCGGTCACTTCGCCGGGATCGGCATAGGCCATCGGCTGATACTCCACTTGATCGCCAGCTGACGTCTCTGCGGGGACAGCCTGGTCCGCCTGCTCCTGCTGGGTCAGCCCTGCGCTCTGGGCCGAGTACACCACAGTCTTTTCATTGTCGTTGGTCATACGTCAGTTTAGCGTCTGGCTACACTGGCCCTACTCGCGGTCTTCTATGTCTTCTTTAGGCTTCGGCCCACGCTCCGGCCTGCGCTCTGCCAGCGCACGTTCCAGGCTGGGCGGCCCGCCTGGCTCATCGTCTGGAGCCCACCAGGTCTGGTTCTGCCAGTGGGACGTACTTTCCCCAGGGCGGCGGGGCGGCGCAGATGTGCCCGCCATCGGCACGGACCACCCCTCACCCTCGCCCACCGAACGCTCTGGCGGCACAGGCACTGCCCAGGCAGGCTGCCCAGTCTGTGGGGAGGGTGCAGGAGCGATGGGGACAGACCATTGCGCAGCTTCCCGCCCCGCTGGGGCAGGCGTGAGCGGTGTCTGTGGTACGTCCGGCGCGTCCAGGGGGGCAGTCCAGGTATCGGCAAGGGTCAGCGGTTCAGCGTCCGGGGCTTCCTCAGTGACCGTCTCAGTGGCCTCTTCTGTGACCGTCGGGCGAAGGAGGCGTGACTCAGGGCGGACCAGCGCTGCACCCACAACACCCAGCAGCAGCCCAGCCAGCCAGTACGCCAACCCGGAGGGCTGCGACCCCCAAGCCCAGCCCCACTGCACGGCGGCCAGCACCCACCCCAGCCACAGCAACGTGGTGCCCCAGTGCCCTCCAGCCCGGCGAATCATCCCACCCAGCAGCAGCGACAGGACCCCGGCCAGCCCCAGCGAAACTGCGCCGCTCCAAGCCGGAGGCAAGAGCGCTGGCCCCATAAAGCCCAGGGCCAGCAACGCGGCACTGAGGGCCGCGGCCAGCAAGCCCCAAAAAGCGCGGGCAGAGCCAGTCAGTGGATGCCTCCAGCCCGCAGGTCCGGCTGCCCCTGCCCAGCTCCAGCCGCAGCAGACACCGGCCCGTGCTCAACCAACTCAATCAGGGTGCCCTGACCCCACTTGGGATGCAAAAACGCCACCCGGCTGCCCGCCCGGCCCGCCTGGGGGACGTCATTGAGTAGAGGTGCGCCCGCCTCGCGCATCTCCTGCATGGCCGCGTCAATGTCCTCCACCCGGTAGGCCGTGTGATGGAGCCCCGGCCCCTTTTTCTCCAGAAACTTGGCGATGGTGCCGCCCTCACTATCAGGGGCCAGCAGTTCGATCAGGGTGTCGCCGACGCGAAAGGCGCGAATCCAGGCCCCCTGCGCCGCCATATGCTCGTCCGCCCCTTCGGGCGTCAGCCCCAGTGCTAGATAAGGCGCACTCCCTTCGTCCAGCGTGCGGGCCGCAATAGCGACATGGTCCAGCAGTTGCAGCTTCATGGCTTCAGTCTAGGCCCAAAAAGATGAGGGAAGCTGCCCTCTGCCCTGGCAACTTCCCCCAACCTCCAATGATACGGCCTACCGCCGCTCAGCGCACCAGATAGTCTTTTTCGCCCGCCTGGGGCGCTTTGGCCGTGCCCTCGGTGGCGGCTTCGGTGCCCATGTCGTCGGGGGCCGGTTCCACGTCTTCGGCCACCTTTTTCGCGGCAGTGACTCCACGCAGGCGCTCCTCAGCACCCTCGATCACGTCAGCGCCGTCCTCGTATTCCAAGTAGGTGTAGCCCAGCAGCTCCTCGCCATAGTCTTCCAGCAGCTCGAACTCCTGCACCGGGGTCAGGTGCCCGGCCTTGAGAGCCTCGTCCACTTGATCCTCAATCGAGTCACGCAGCATCACTTCTTCGTAGCCCATCGATTCGATCATGCGGCGTGCCTTCTGGCCGCGTACAAACAGGTCAATGTCGTATTTGCCCTGGCCGGTCACGGTCACGTGGGCTTCACTCACCTTGCCAAACAGATTGTGCGCGTTACCCAGCACGTCCTGATAGGCCCCCGCCAGGAACACGCCCAGGTAATACGGCTGGTCGCCCGGCTCGTGGACCGGCAGGGTGGTCTTGACGTCGCGCAGGTCAATGAACTTCTCGATTTTGCCGTCAGAGTCGCAGGTGATGTCTACCAGCGTCGCCTGACGGGTGGGTTTCTGGTCCAAGCGGTCCAGCGGCACGATGGGGAACAGCGCGTCAATGGCCCAGTTGTCCGGCAGGCTCTGAAACAGGCTGAAGTTGCAGATGTACTGGTCAGCCAGGATGCTCTGCAGGTCCTCGAACTCGTCAGGCACATACTTCTCGTTGCGGACCAGCTTGGCGACCTTTTTCAGAATGGCGTGAAACAGCGCCTCGCCGCGTGCCCGGTCTTCCAACGACACGTAGCCAAGGTCAAAGAGGTTGTGCAGGGTCTGTTTGGCGTCTACGGCGTCGTTGTAGCTTTCGCGGTAGTTGCGCAGCGTCAGGCTATCCAGGAATTCCTTGAGGTCGCGCACCACCTGGTGCGAATCTTCGGCGGGTTCGGGGGCCTGCTCGCGGTCACGGGTAGGGCCCGTCACATCCACCACCGGAATCACCAGCACAGCGTGGTGGGCGGTGAGGGCACGGCCCGATTCGGTCACGATGGTGGGCTCGGGGACGCCACGCGCCTTGCAGACTTCCTGGGCGGTGTACACCACGTCGGCGGCGTACTCGGCCAGGGTGTAGTTCATGGAAGCGTAAAAGGTGGTCTTGGAGCCGTCGTAGTCCACCGCCAGACCGCCGCCCAGGTTGAGGTACTTCAGCTGAGCGCCCGCAGCAATAAGGCCCGCGTAGGTCTGGGTGGCTTCGCGCACAGCCACCTTCACGCGGCGGATGTCGGTGATCTGCGAACCGATGTGGGTGTGCAGCATGACCAGGGTATCGAGCATGTCCTCTTCTTTGAGGCGCTCAACCACCCGCAGCAACTCGTAGGCGTTTAGACCAAACTTGGCCTGGTCGCCGCCGGACTCTTCCCACTGCCCCGAGCCACGTGCGTGCAGCTTGAAGCGCACCCCAAAGGCAGGCCGCACGCCCAGCGCTTTGGCCTGCTTGAGCGTGCGGTCCAGCTCCGAGAACTTCTCGATGGTGATCACCACGTTCTTGCCCAGGGTGCGGCCCCACAGCGCCAGCTTGATAAACCCGTCGTCCTTGAAGCCGTTGCAGCTGAGCAGGGCTTCGGGGTGCATTTTCTGCGCCAGACACAGGGCCAGCTCGGCTTTGGAACCGGCTTCCAGGCCGTGCGCGTACTCGTACCCGGCGGCGGCGACCTCTTCCACCACGGCGCGGCGCTGGTTCACCTTGATCGGAAACACGCCCTGATAGCTGCCCGCGTAGTCGTATTCCTTGATGGCAGCGCGGAACGCTTCGTTCAGATGCTGCACTCGCCCGGCCAGCACCTGCGGAAAGCGCAGGATCAGCGGCAGGCTTTCGCCGCGCTCCTCGACCAGTTCGTCTACGATCTCGCGCAGCGGCGCACTGAGGCCTGGGCCCGGAGTCACTTCCATCTGGCCGCCGCCTGATACTCGGAACCAGCCGCTGCTCCAGCGGTCAACTTGGTACAGTTCGCTGGCATCGCTGGGCCGGAAATCGGCGGATTTGTAGGTGCTGTGGGCAGAGGGATGGACGGCGGGATTCTGGGTCATGGGCGTTCCTCCTTGGGGGGCTTGAGGTTCGCCGTGCGCGGGGTCCTGAGTGACCAGACCAAATCTACTTGGCCCTGATCGCCCCCGGACGCCGTGCGAAACCGCTCCGCATGATACCCGCTGCCCGTCAGGGTGCAAGTCACTTCAGCCGGGTGACACTGCTCAGCCACAGGAACCACAAAAAACCACCCCGATCAGGGTGGCTCTCTGTTTGCTGCTTACTTCTATTCTGGCGGTCCGGACGGGATTTGAACCCGCGACCTTCTGCGTGACAGGCAGATATGCTAACCGCTACACTACCGGACCAGCGGAAAAAAGGTTACCGTGCAGCGGCCACACTGTCAAGCTTGGCCACTCACCGCCCGGCTGCCGCTCACTATCATGAGCAGGTGAACTACGACGACCTGTCCGAGCTGTACGACCAGCAGTACGACCTCTACCGCGATGACCTGCACTTCTATGCCGGGCTGGCCGAGGGGGCGGGCCGGGTGCTGGAAGTGGGGGCCGGCACCGGGCGGGTCAGCTGCTTTTTGGCGCGGCGCGGCGCAGACGTCACCGGCCTGGAACCCAGCGCAGGGATGCTGGCAAAAGCGAGGGCGCGGGCTGAGGACAGCCGGGTGGAGGTGGCCTGGATTCAGGGCACTGCGGCGGACTTCTGCAGTGAGGAGCGCTTCGAGCTGATCATTGCGCCCTTTAACGCCCTGATGCACCTCTACACCCCCGCCGAACAGCTGGCGAGCCTGGAAAACCTGCGCCAGCATCTGGCACCAGGGGGCCGCTTTGCCTTTGACCTGTACGTGCCCAACTACGGTGCCCAGGGCGTGCTGCGCCACGAGGGCGAGACCATTTACCGGGATGGCGAGCGCACCGACGTGTTTTTGCTCCAGCGAGTAGATGCGGCGCGGCAGCATGTGACCACCGAGTATTTCGTGGACACTGTGGGCGCAGAGGGCCACCTCAGACGCCAGCACTTTACGCTGACCCAGCGCTATTACTGGCGCTACGAAGTGGAGTGGCTGCTGCGCTGCGCGGGCTTTGAGGCTCCCCGGGTCAGCGGCAGCTTTCAGGGGGGGCCGTACACCGAAGCCAGTGAGGTGATGGTCTTTCAGACGCGGGCGGCGGGTTGAGGACTGGGGACAGATGGTGGTGGACGGAGAAGTGCGAACAGGCATTTTCCTGCCTGGTGGCTCCTGTGCCATGTGGCAAAGATGGCACAGGCCACAGCTTACGCGCCGACCCTAACCCCGGCGGACTTGACGTCTGGTTTACGCGGCCCTGGTTTATTCAGCGGCAAATGTGCGGACCAGGGCGCGGGCGTCGTTCAGGCGCAGGCCCAGGTTTTCCAGGCGCCAGTTGTCCTGTTTGACACCCAGCACCGCGTCATAGCGGTAGAGCGAATCGCTGGTCAGCAGGTACAGGTAGCCGTCGGCCAGGGCCACGTCGCGCAGGTCCGCGAAGAAATCAGCCGTCTGCGCCGAGTCCGCAGCGGTGCTCGTTCCGTCCCAGACCCGCAGCGGCTGGCGTCCGGTCTGGGCACTTTCCGCTCGCCAGGCCGCCAGGATGGGGGCGCTCCCTACCGCTTCCTCGCTGGCCCACAGCCGGTCATAGCGCTGTGCTCCGAACGCGGCAAGGGGATTGGCGTCCGGCACGCCAGCCGTGGTGAGTGGGAACACGCCCGCGTCAGTGGCGGCGTAGACGGTGGCACCGCCAGCGGCACTGAGGGTCGCCAGGTCACGCACGGCGGCAGTGCGCTGCGGAACACTGGCCTCAGCACGCTCATCACCTGCGTTGCGGACCGCCACCCGAAGCATTTCGCTGCCGCCACCCAGCAGTGGCCGGGCCACCACGCCGACCTCACCCAACACCGCCACCCGCAGTGGGGGCGCGTCCGTCAGGTCCAGCGGCGGCGCGGCCAGCGGCAAGGCAGCCCACCATTGCAGCTCGCCCCGGCTGTCATAGAGAGCGACGTTTTGCGGTCCATTCTCACACTGGCTTAGGGCGAAGTACCGCTCGGCCCCTGGCGACACCGCTGACGCCTGCCAGCACGCCTGGAACGGCGGGGCTTCAAAGGTGTTCAGCAGCGCCAACGCGGCGGAGCGCTCCTCAGCGGCGGGGCGGCGGGTCAGCATGAAACTGCGGCCCCCCGGCTGCGGGTGCAGGTCCACGCCCGCTTCAACCGCGACGGGGTCGCCCAGTACCGCCGCTGGCCGGGGGGTATCTGATGAAGCGGCGGGCAGGTCCACGCGTTGCAGCGCCGCTCCTCCACCCGTGAGCAGCGCCAGATTCACCGCAGCGCCCCTTTCGACGGTGCCGGTGCAGCCGGTCAGCAGGCCGAGGCCCACCGCCGCAAAGAGGAAGGCGCAGCGGCGCGCATAAGGGGCATAGGAAGTCAGGTCAGTCATGGATTCCTCCAAAAAATAGAGTGCAGGCTCAGCGGGAGTTATGGACGGAGCAGGGGCACTGCCCAACCACTCTCGCTGCGCTCCAGCAAGGTGTTGAACTCGCTGCCCGGCAGGCCGACGCTGAAGCGGTAGCGGCCCTGAGAGAAGTCGGCTTCGGCCTGCGCGGCCCAGCAGCAGCGGTCCAGTGTGAGGGCGACCACCGGCAGCGGCAAGCCTGGTTTCTGCAGCTTGCCGTCCACCCAGGTAAACACCTGATTGAGCCGTCCGGTCAGGTACAGGTCGGTCTGGGCGTTCGGCTCGAAGCGGACCCCTACCGCCAACGGACTAAAGCTGAGGCGGTCTGTGGCGATGTCGTTCGGGTAGGTGCCGCTGCGGGTACGGGTGTAGGCCGCTTCGCCTGCCAGCGATACGCGGTCCCCGGCCTGCCACCCCCCACCGAGGCTGAGCTGCACCAATTCGCTGCGGCGCTGCTCCAGCCCCGGCAGGTTGTAGGTGCCGCTGACCCGGAAACGCTCGCCTGGCTGGGTGGACGTGTAGCTGGCCCGCAGCGCTGGCTCGGTCCAGTAGCCCCGGCGCAGGTCAAATGGCCCGCCGTAAGCCACTTCCCAGTTGTCGGCGCGGCCTGAGCCCTGGGTGCCCACGCTCAAGGTCACGCGGCCCGTATCTTTGGCGGTGGGCAGCGGCTTCATGTTCAGGGAGTGACTGGCCTCGAGGGCGTACTGCCCGCGCCACAGCACCCGCGTGTTGCCGGTCCACAGGTCACTGACCAGATTTAGCCGCTGCGCCGTACTGAAGGTGACGGGGTTCAGCACCGTGTCGTAGCTCTTGGTCATGGTGGCATTGACTCCCACTTCGCGCAGGCCCGGCGTGACGACATTGTGGGTGGCGTACACGCTGATGTTGTCGGTGCGGTAAGCGCCCGTGACAGTGGCCCGCACGGTCAGCGGCTGGAATCCGCCCCGGTCGGTGTAGCCCCAGTTGGTACTCAGCGCCAGATGCTCCAGCCAGGCGTAGGCCCGCTGGACCCGCAGCTGCTCAGCTTCTTCGGGGGTGAGCGGACGCTCAGCGGTGGGCGTACGGACCGGCACAACGCTGCCGCCCAGGGTTGAACTCAGGGTCCAGCGCTCCAGCGTACCGGTGTAAAAGTTGTGGTTCAGGTCGCTGCTCAGTTGCAGGGGATAGCGGTTCACCCGCACGCCGAACGCCGTCGCCGCTTGCCGGTCCCGCTCCGCCAGCAGGTCGTGGGTGTGCGCCACGCTAAAGGCAGCCCCGTCTGTGGGCACCAGGGACAGGGCCACGGTCTGCGGGGCGCTCAGGCGGCGGCCCGACAGCCGGTCAAAGGCAAAAGGACTGGTGCCCTCGTAGCGCAGGTAGCCGGAAGTCAGGCTCAGATTGTGTTGGTCCTCGGCCCCAAAGCGCTGATTCAGCCGGGCTTCTACGCTCAGGTCCACCGTGCGGGCTCCCGTGCCGTAGTAGCGACCCGTGAAGCGGTTACGCACGCTGAACTCCGCCCCGTCCCACAGAGGGCGGGTGTAGCTGACATCGTGCTGCTCTTCCAGGCGGGTGGTGGTGATGTTCGGCCCCTGACGTATGGCACTGGGCGAATCGGGGTTGGACGCAGCGGTGTACTGCCCGGCGGTCAGCCGCACGTCGGCGCTCAGGCCACCGCTGCGGTACGGCTTGGGATCAATCACGACTTCGGGCCACTTGAGTGGCGTGTACTGACTGCGCGTAGGGTCGTAGCCGAGCAGGTTGTAGAGGTTCAACTGGCCGGTGAACAGCGGATAATCCACCCGCGCTCCAAACTTGACACTGGTCACGCCGCGCGAAGGGTCGGTGACACTCCGCCCGATGTCGCGGCGCACGATATTCAGGTCGTAGTCAAGGGGACTGAGGGCTTCTTCCAGCGGCACACGGCCACGCACGCTGAAGTCCAGGTCCAGGTCGCGGCCTTCTTGTGGGGTGGTGCCGTTAAAGGGCTTGGGGTCGGCCAGCAGGTACAAGTCGGCCCGGTCCACATAGGGCAGCGGCGAGTACGAGCGCAGGTCCACCCCGGCCCCAAAGCGGTCAGGGCGGTTCTGATAAAAGCGCAGCAGCGTGGTGCCTAGCGTATGGTCCCCTATGGCAAAGGGCAGGTCCGCCGCCGCCGTGAATCCGTCGCGCTCATCCTGGGTCAGCTCCAGCCGGGGCTGGCGCGAGGGCTCGTTGAGCGGCAGCACCAGGGCGGGCAGGTACAGCACCGGGTGCCCCGCCAGCAGCACCTGCACCCGGTAGGCCACCAGCCGGTCACCGGGATACAGCAGCAGCTGCTCGGCCTGAAAAGCGTAGTCGTCGGGGGTCTGCCCGCAGCCGCCGCACGGGGTGAAATAACTGCCCATCGCCCGCAGCTGCCCCGGCACCCGCTCCAGCTCCTCGCCGCGAATCAGCAGCTTGCCCTGGCTGACCAGCACATCTTCCCCGGTCAGCGCTCCCCCGTCCAGATCAATCACCAGGTCTTCCCCGCTGAGCGTTTGGCCCTCGGCGGTGGCGTAGCGGGCACCGCCCACCAGGGTCAGGGTGCGGGCCGTGCGGTTGAATTCGATCCGGCGGGCACGCAGCTTCTCGCCGTCCAGCTCCACTTCCACCACATCATCCGGCGAGGCGTCATCGGTGCCGATGACCACCAGTTCCTGCTCACCGATGCGGCGCAGTTCCAGCGTGCCCGCATCCACAATCTTGACGGTGGCGGCCTGTGCCCCGCCCAGCAGCATCCCACCCAGCAGGGCCACGCTCAGACTCAGCCGGGCCAGGCCGTGACGCATCAGGCGGCGCACCGGGCGCTTCATTCGGCGGCGGCGTGGCCCTGACCGGTGGCCATCAGCTCAGGGGCGGGCGCAGCATTTGCATTTGCTGGGGCGATTGGGGCTGGCTCCGTATAGGCCAGCGGCGGGGTCAGCGGCACTTTGGGCGCATAATTCAGCGCCTGCACAGCGGTCCCAGGATAATAAAAGCCCAGCACGTCGCGGTGGCCCCGGCCCTCCCGCGCAAAGCCCAGTGCGCCGTACTGTGAGAGCCCCACCCCGTGACCCGACCCCTGCCCGCTCAGGCGCAGTGGTTTGGAGGCGCTGACCGTGCCGTCACCCTCAAGCCGGGCGCGGCTGGAACTGGCCCCCAGACCACGCACGAACCCACCTGCGTTCGCTCCACTCAGTTTGGCAGTGCGGGCGCTGCCGGTCACGGTGACTTCTTCGACCCGGCCCGACGCACTCACGCGGCTCAACGCGATGCGGCGCACGGTGCCCACATTCAGGCGGTAGGGGGCCAGGGCTGACTGAACCCGGCTCTGGGTCACACTAAGCTGCCAGCGCCCCTTGTCGCCGCTGGCCGTGACCGACTGCGGGTCGGGCTTGGCAATCAGGTACGGCAGGTTCTTGCCCCAGACTTCGGCGGCGCTGGCGGTGTAGCCGCCCGAATTGGCCGAGAAATAAGTATCGGCCAGCTCGCCCTGGTAGGTCAGCACTTTGCCCAGCGTGGCGTCAATGGCCCCGTTGGTTCGCTCGTGCTCACCGGCTATACCGGGATACATCTGGCAGTTGGTGGTGGCGCAAATATCGTAGGGCTGGGCCGGGTTCACGCGGCGGGTGACGTAGGTGCGGGCCACCACCGCCTGAGCCTCCAGGGCCGCTGCGGGCCACAGCGCAGGCATCTCGGCAGGCACCACACCGCGCAGGTAATCTTCGACATTCACCACGTTGATGCCCTGCACCTGACCTCTGAAGACGCGCAGCAAGACGCCGCCCCGGTAGGTTTTGCTGCCGATAGAGACCCGGCTGCCAGGGGTGGGCGGCACATACAGCGTGGCGCTGCCCGCCGCCTTGCCGTTGAGGGTCAATTCGCTGCCGCGCACGCCCACACTCCAGGTCTGAGGGGAAGGCTGCGGCGCCGTCTCGGTGCCCAGCAAGCGCACCGGCACTGCACTGCCCTGTTCGACCAGCACGCGCACGTCCAGCGCCTGCGCCGAACCCAGCGAGAGGGCGGTAAGGGCAGCGAACAGAGGGCGGGCCGAGCGGTGCAGCATGAGCCTGAGTATAGCTTTGAGGATTTATGAAGCGGTTCAGCCCTGCATGAGATGGGCCCGCCCTGCTCTTATCTTGCGGCGCTCTGTAGGCCCTCCTGAGACACTGTAGGGGCCGCCTTGCCCCTATGCTGAAAGGATGAGGCAGCTACGGTGAGCAGCGGGCGAGGCCAAGTCTGGGCGCATGTGGGGCAGTTCTTTGCTGAGACAGACTATGACGTGGTCGTTGTGGGCGCTGGGCTGCTGGGCGCGGCAGCAGCCCAGTACCTGCGGGAGCTGCGGCCTGAGCTGCGGGTCCTGCTGCTGGATGAAGGCGGCCTCCCCAATGAGGAAGGCGCGACGCTGCTGGGCGCGGGGGTGTGGGACGCCGCTGGCCTGAACGCCGAAGCGGTGGCCCTGGCCGACACGACCCGGCGCGAGCTGGAGCGCTGGCTGGGCGTGGACCTGCGCCCGCTGACATTGCTGGACTTTGGGGAGGAGGGACCATGCAGCGCAGGCGAGGTGCTGGCCGCGTTCCCGGCGCTGACGGCCTGGGTGGACCCGGCCCACCTGCCCCGCGTAGAGAGCCGCGACGCGCTGACCTACCGCCCCGGCGAACTGACGCTGCGCCTGGGACAAGCTGCCGTCGCGGCAGGCGCAGACCTCATGCTGAATGTCCGCGCCGAGCTGACACCCGGTGGCGTGCGGCTACACCGGCTGACCGTGACCAACCGCCACGAAGTCGTGGTCCACGAAACGCGGGAGGTGGGCGCCCGGCTGGTGGTCGTGGCCGCAGGCGCCGCCGGGACCGAACTGCTGGAACAGGGCCTGGGCCTGCATACCCCGCACGGGCGGGCCTATGTGCAGCGGCCCCGGCTGCGGCAGCCGAGCGACTCCGCTTCTCCCCTGCTGCGGGCTGGCGACTTGCTGCTGCGCCCGCTCAGCGGCGAGTACGCCCTGTATCTGCCGCCTGGTAGCGCCGACCCCCACGGCTACCAGCCCACGTCCGGGCGGCTGACCGGCGTGCAGGTGGGCCTGCGCCGCGAGCTGCTGTGCCGCCTGCTGCCGCGCATGGATGCGCTGCCCGTCCTGGCCTCGGAGGCACTGGGCGTGGGCCGCAGCCTGGCTGACATTGAAGGCGCGTGGCTGGGCCTGCCCTACGGCGACCCGCAGCATCCACCAGTGGCCGAGCAGGTTACGGACGGGGTGTGGCTGCTGCTGGGCGGCTCGGCCACGCGCGGCGGGGTGGACACCCTGGGGCTGGGGTTGGTGCGCGGGATGGTGGACGGACTGACGCACTGACGCACTGACGGGCGCACCAGCCTATGCTGAAGCCTATGACCCACCTCGACGAGCAGACCAAAGCCCGCATTCGCGCTGAGGAAGAGTACCGGGCGCAGGTGCGGGCGGACTTGGAGCAGTCCACAGGGCAATGGCAAGGCAACACCCTGTTCCGAACTGTGGCGGCCCTGGTGCTAGGCCTGCTGTTGGCCCTGCTCCTGCTGGGCGGAGTCTGGTTTCTGGCGCAGCCTGTGGAGCCAAGCCCAGCAAGCACCGTGCCAGAGCCTTCCAGCGCCGCTCAGCCCTGATTCAGACGAGCGCTTCTTGCGAGCCGTCCAGATTCACCTTTTTGGCCGGGCGGAACCGGATATTTTCCCACTCGCCTTCTTCCACCACTTCGAGCGCGGGGTTCAGGGCGCGGAAGTGGGCCACCACCTCCTGCACAAGATCGTCGGGCGTACTGGCGGCGGAAGTAATGCCCAGACTTTCCACGCCGCTCAGGTCAATGTGGGCGAGGTCGGCAGCGGTTTCGAGCCGCTCGGCGCGGCCACACAGCTCGTGCGCCAGCTCCAGCAGCCGCATGCCGTTGCTGGAATGGGTGGAGGTCAGCACCAAGAAGGCGTCCACCCCCGGCGCAATCGCCTTGACCGCGTCCTGACGGTTCTTGGTGGCGTAGCAGAGGTCTTCACTGGGCGGAATTACCAGCGCCGGGAACCGCTCTTTGAGGATCGCCACTGTCTGGCGGGTGTCGTCCACGTTCAGGGTGGTCTGGGTCAGCACCACCAGCTTTTCCGGGTCCGGCACCTGCACCGTGCGCGGGTCATGCAGGCCGCCGCCCACCTTGCCTTCCACACCGATCAAGATGGTTCTCTCCGGAGCTTCGCCCTGCGTGCCAATCACTTCCTGGTGCCGGGCGCTGTCGCCAATCAGGAGGATGGTATAGCCCTCAGCCGCATATTTGCGGGCCTCGGTGTGGACCTTGGTGACCAGCGGGCAAGTGGCGTCCACCGTGGCCAGCCCCAGGGCACGGGCCTGTTCACGCACCGCCGGGCTGACGCCGTGGGCACTGAAGACCACCGTGTCGGTGCTGTGGGGGAGCAGCTGGATTTCTTCCAAGTCCTCGACAAAGCTCACGCCTTTGCCGCGTGCCAGCCGGTCCACCACCGTGTGGTTGTGGACGATGGAGTGATAAACGGTCACAGGCTGAGCCTCGTGGTCGGCGGCCTGCTCGACAGCCTGAATCGCCATGACCACCCCAGCGCAAAAGCCGCGTGGTTTGGCAAGGTGAATGCGCTTGATCATGCCTGCCACTATTCCAGATTGGGCGGGGGAGAATTGGTCACAAAAGGGCGGCTGCGGGCTTGCCAGTCGGCGTCAAAGCGCCCCTGCAACCAGGCCACCGCCAAAGGGTCGTCGGTCAGCAGGGCCGCTTCGGCCAGTCCAGCCCGGCCCCAGGCCGAGAAATGAAAGTTCATGCTGCCGGTCAGCGCCGCCTCACCGTCGACCAGCAGGGCTTTGGTGTGCATGGGATAGGTGGTGGCCCGCACGTCCAACAGGTGGCCCAGGCCGCGCTCCTGAGCAGCCCGGCGCAGAATGAGCACCCCGCTGCGATTTTGCAGGCCCTCCGCCCTGTGGTCCATGGTCAGCACACGGACCCGCACGCCGCGCTCCATCGCGTCCAGCAAGGCGGCAAAGTAAGGCGGCAACGGCATCCCCCAGCAGATGTCCGGCCACGGCTGGACCGCCGTGCAGTTGGCCTGAGCGCTGAACGAAGTGTGCAGCAGGTCTATCTCGCGCTGCGCCGCGCCCAGCAGCGCCAGATGGGCCGCGTCCGCCTGCGGATAACCCGTGCGCCGGTACAGCACCAGCGCCGCCGAGTCGCCCGCCCGCACCACCGCGCGGGCCAGCGCGGGACGGGTGAGGGCCCCGGCAGCCTGCCAGGAGCAGCGTTCCCGCACTTCACCAGCTTGCACCTCTGCCGGACAACTCAGCTCATCCGACAGCGCCCAGAGGTCGGCAAAGACAGCGGCGGCATTCTGCGCGGCTGGCCCACGCAGGGTCAGGCCCAGGTCGCTGACGCCTCCACCCTGCGGCGCGGCGGGCGACGCGGGCAACCAGTTGCGGCCATAGCCGTAGCCCGCAGCGGTCACTTCTCGCCCATCCACCACCTGCATCTTGATGTGACTGTAGGGCGTCAGCCGGTAGTGGGCCAGGCGCAGGTCCCAGCCCACGGCAGGGTCATGCAGCGGCACCCCGCGCACCAGCAGCCCTTCAGCCAGCTCGGCGGCCATCCAGCGCGCAGGCCGCACCGGCAACGGATAATTGCCCAGATGCAGCCGCACGCTCATGCCCTGCGGATAGGCCGCCCGCCCCCCGGCCTGCACGCGGCGGTACAGCTGCGCCAACGTGTCGAGCAGCGCCCAGGTCGGTGCCTCCGGCTCTGGATAAAAGTCCATGTTGGTCAGCAGCACTTCGGCGCGGGCCGCCACAATCTGCCGGTGGGCCCTGGCAAAAGCGTCCGGCCCGGCATTCGGCAGTGGGCTGGCCGTTTCCAGATAGTCCACGAAGGCGTTGCCGCAGGAAAAATCCGTCTCGCCGTAGCCGCGCAGCACCTCCCAGGCCGCCCGCACCGCCCGCTGCTGGGGCGGTGGGCAGCGGTAAGCCCCAGCTTCCAGGCGCGGCTGAACCGGGCGCGACAGATACAGCGGCACTTCCAGCGTCTGTGCGCGGGCAGGCGGCGCAGCGGCGGGCAGGAGGGCGGCCCAGCCCAGCGCACTCAGCAAGGAAAAGCGGCGCAGGCAGAGAGCGGGCATGTCGAACCCAGCCTAATGCAGCGGCCTGACGCGAATCGGACGGGACTCGGCAGTCGGTAGCAAACCGCCGCAACAGTAAAGAAATGCTCACCGGCTGGGGCGGCTGCGGCCCCTGAAGAGAGCGGCCCGCTAACCGCGCAACCGGTCATTCCCGGCCAGATGCCGCCACTTGTCCACAAAAAACCGTGGAACTGAGTGCAGCTCCACGGTTCTCTGGTCAGTCACTTCCTGGGGCAGGCACCGCTCCGGTCAGGCGCTGGCAACTCTGCCCAGGTCAGTCCAGCACAGTAAAGCCCAGCTCCTGCGCCTTGTCCACGAAAAAATTGACATTCTCGGTTTTGGTGCTGCCGCCCAGGCTCTTGCGCCCGTGCTCGCCAGTGGCCGCAATAATCAGCGTCTCGGCCAAGCAAGCAGGCACGGCTCCTTCGCCAAATTGCAGGTCAATGCGGCTGGTCATCTGACCGGGGGGCAGCACCACACCGCCGGGAATCACGCGCACGCCGGGCACGTCCCGCACGCTTTCGTCCACGTCGGCGGGGCGGCCTTCGTCAAAAATCCAGGCCCCTTCCCGCACATGCTGAGCAAAAATCACCGGGTCAGGGTCCGAGGTGGCCGTGAAAATCAGCTCGGCTTCCCTCAGCGTGTCGTAGGACGTGGTGGTCACAATCTCGGTCTCCGGGTTGGCACGGCGAAGGGTCTGGGCGCTGCGCTCCAGCCGTTCCAGGTTGCGCCCCACCATGATGACTTTGCCCACCTGCGGGGCGATGGTGCGGGCAATCCCGAAGGCCACCACGCCGTTGGCCCCCACCACGGCAGCGGTGGCGTGGCGGAGGTCGCGGCCCTGCGCGGCAAAGTGCTCCAAGATGCCCGGAATGGCCGCTTTGATGGTGCCAGAGGTATAGGCCCCGCCGTTGGTGATGGTCAGCTCGGGCACCGCGTCCTGCACGTCCTGACCCTTGTTCCCCACCACACTCCAGAATGCGCCCAGCCCAAAGACCTCGGCACCCAATTCCTGCGCCAACCGGGCACCCTCAATGGCCTTGCGGGTCGCCAACTCAGGGTCGTCGCGGAACTGGTCGGGCAGCAGCGGCGCACTAAGCAGGTAGCAGTGAATTTCCTTGCCCTGCTCGGTCTGAATGCCGCGCAGTTCGCCCACCTTCATGGGCCGGAAGCGGGCCGTGACCGACTTGACGAAGTCGTCGGAAATCAGCCCGGCTTCGTACAGCGGCTGCATCCAGGCAAAGCGGGCGCTGGAAGTCCACAGGTCACTGATCCGCAGGGGATGAATCATGAACGCTGTGACCACCTGGTCGTCGCGCTTGCCAGCCAGCGGCACACTCTGGCCCACCTTTGGCTCGGTGTCGTCCAGAATCCGGCCAATATTTTCCTTGAAGCGCCACGCCGCGCTCAGCAGTAGCACATACGCCAGCGCCTGTTCACGGGCCGGGCGGTCACGCAGGCTAAGGGCAAAAGCGCCCAGGCCTGCCAGGGTGGCGGCGCTGGCGTAGCGCGTCCCGGCCAGGGCTGCGGCGTACACCCCCAGCGGCAGCAGGGCGCGGGCACCATAGCCCTGACGGCTGAGCGCCGCAAACACACCCAGCAGCACCAGATTGCCCCGGCCACGCGGCAGGCCGTATTCGGGGGAGAGGTCGCGGTACAGCGCGGCGGGCGGGTTCAGGTGGCCCAGGTACGCTGCCACGCCCGCCGCCAGCGCCGAAGCGGGAGTAGGGGCCAGCGCCACCGCCGCTGCACCTTTGGCGGCGTCTAGGCCAGCGGTGCCCAGGGCCAGCTCAGGCCCCAGCTCGCGCCAGACATTTTCCACGCCCAGGTTGTGGGCGCTGTGTAGCCGGGTGTCTTTGCGGCGGCGGGCCAGCAGCAGGTGCCCCAGCGGCAAGCTGCCTATGACAAAGGCCGCAGCGGGCACGGCCAAGCGGGTCAGGGTACGCAACATCAGAGGCAGTGTAGCGCGGGGCGGCAAAGTGCCAAATGCAGAGGCGGGCAGGCCGGGAACTTCCTACACTGACGGCAAGATGAGACGGCTGGACCGCTCTCACCCGGTGTAGCTCTGGCCTTTGCTGGGCCTGTGCTCCTGGCTGGAAGTCCGCCCGCGCTGCTCTGTGACACTGGAGCGGCGTCAGCCCGTTGGGTCAGCTCATCAGCAGATCCGACTGCACAGCGTCCTGCTCCCACAGCCAGTCGCGCAGGGTACGCCCACTGCCAGGAAAAGGAGCCATCCGCACCAGGTACGCGGGCAGCTCGGCACGTAGCTCGTCCGGGGTCACGCCACGTTCCATCAGCTGGCGCAGCGTTTTGTGGCCGTCCAGCAGCCGCAGCACCGGACTCTGACGCAGGGCTTGCTGATCCTGGCAGGCGGGCAGGACCAAGCGGTCCCACTCGAAGCTGTCCGGAATGGGCCGAATAAACCCCGCTTGCTGGAGTGCCGCCAGCTGTCCGCAGACATCGTACAGAGGCTGGCCACTTTGGGCCGCCACCCAGTGCGCACTGGCCCCACCCTGTCGGTCAAAGGGAGCCACTTCGCCATAAAAACGCTGCGCGGGGCTCAGGATCTGTTCACAGCTGCGCGGCCACTCGTCGCTCAGACGTGCCCACTCGCCCAGCAGGTTGAGAAAGGGGGCGAGCGGCGGCGCGGACACCACGGGGCGCTGCCAGAATTCGGCCCAGCCGGTGCTGGCCGTCTGCGGAAAGCTGTACAGAGCGTCCAGCCCCCGCCAGTCCAATATGCTTGCCGCCGTCACCTCACCGCGCAAAAAGTGAATCTCCAGCGGCAATGCGCTGCCCGCGAGATGCGTCTCGATTCGGAGCTGGCCGGTCTGCGAGGTGCTATGGATCAGTTCACACACCGAAGTTAGCGGCATCTGCCACAGCTCGGTTCTTAGTCCCAGTGTCCCACCGCTGCTGCGGGAGGCTGGATTGGCTCCAGTCAGTTTCATTCTTCCTCAGTTTAAGAGGCGGCGCGGCACGTCTGCTTCACATCTGCGCGGTGGAACTGTTCCCTGGTCCTTGTCGGCCCCAAAGCAGCGTGCCCCCCCCAGCCAAGCTCAAGCAGGTGCA
This sequence comes from Deinococcus piscis, assembly GCF_014653275.1. Taxonomy (GTDB): domain Bacteria; phylum Deinococcota; class Deinococci; order Deinococcales; family Deinococcaceae; genus Deinococcus; species Deinococcus piscis. The sequence continues at coordinate 15,844 of NZ_BNAL01000017.1, read as the reverse complement.
CGGCCCGACAGCCACAGCCACCCAAAAAAGAGCAGCAGCCCCAGCGCTATCCAGGCGGCACGCGGCAAGCGTGGCAGGCCGGCAAGCTCACGCCGCGCCTGATCGCTGCTGCGGGCTCCCGACTGACGGTAATCCAGCTGCTGCGCCCGCTTCAGCGCCCGCACCGCCTCGCTGCGCTTGCCCTGACGGCGCAGAATCACGCCCAGATTCTGATGGGCGGCGTGATGTTCGGGATTGAGTTCCAGGGCGCGGCGCAGGTCTGCCTCGGCGCTGGCGTCATCGCCGCGCTCGGCGGCCAGACCTGCGCGGTTGGTCAGGGCGCGGTAGTGGCCGGGGTCGGCACTCAGCGCCGCAGCAAACGCCTCCGCTGCTTGCTGCGGCTCGCCCGATTCCGCCGCCAACACGCCCAACAGGTTCCACGCCTCGGCGCGGGTCAGCGCGTGGTGTAGCGCTCCCGCTAGCGCCTCCCGCGCCTCTGCAGGAGTCTGCCAGCGCTTGAGGGTGCTCAGGGCACGCAGGTGGGCGGGCAGTTCGGGGTCCTGAAGGGCCGACTGCACTCCAGCCGCCGTCTGGGGCAGACGGGGAGGCACTGGCCCTGCGGACACAGTGGCGGACACAGGGGCCCCACTCAGCCGCTCATCCGGTTCCAAGTCGGCCAGCCAGCTTTCCAGCACGGTCAGGGCTTGTTCCGGGCGCTTGTCACGCAGCAGAGCACGCATCTCCAGCCAGGTGCCGAGCGCTGCCATCTCCGGACCGCTGCCCGCCGCACGGGCCTGCGCCAACGCCTGCTCCAGCAGATCACGGTCTGGGGCTTCCGCCAGAGGCGCAGCAGAAGATGAGAAGGTCACGTCCCCAGTCTAGAGCAGTTCCGGGCGGCGCAGCTCCGCACCTCCAGCTGGAGTTGGGCAGGGAACGCGGGGGTCCGCCGCCGGGCCACCCAGGTCGGCCCAGCCCCCGCCCAGCTCGGCGGCCACATCGGAAGCACTCAGGCCATAGCCAAAGCGCCGCGCCGCCCGCTCGCCCGCACGGGCATGCAGCCGCACACCCGCTGCTGCGGCCTGCTGCGGAGCCATGCCAGCTGCCAGCAGCGCCGCCAGAATCCCTGCCAGGGTGTCGCCCATGCCTGCGCTCGCCATGCCAGGATGCCCGCCCCGCGCCACACTGAGCCCACCGGCCCAGGCCACCACGCTGGGACCACCTTTGAGCACGACTACGCCGCCATAGCGTCGCTGCACCTGCTCCGCCGCGCTCAGGGGGTCGGCAGTCACCTCTGCCACGCTGCATTCCAGCAGCCGCGCCGCCTCGCCGGGGTGCGGGGTCCACAGGCACTGGACATGACCCAGGCCGCTCAGCTCAGGCTGCAAGGCATCTGCGTCCAGCACGGTAGGTACGGCCCAGGTCAGTACCTGGCGTGCCAGGGCGGCGGCCTGCGGCCCCAGGCCCATACCCAGGGCCACAGCATCCGGGCGCTGCCCTTCCTCCTGTACCCACTGGCCTAGCGACGGGTGACGGGTCCGCATCAGCTCGGGCATAGGCAGCGGCAACTCGGCTTCCGAGTGCAGGGTGACCAGCCCGGCACCGGCCCGCAGCGCCCCTACCCCCGCCAAAGCCGCCGCACCTTCCATCCCCGCCGAGCCACCAACCACCCAAACCCGGCCTGCCGTGCCCTTGTGAGCACTGGCTTCCCGCCGGGGCAGCCACGCCCCCAACTCGGCGTCTGTGAACCGGGTGGCCCGCGCTTCCGCCTCTGCCCAAGCGGGCGGCACCGCCAACCGCGCCAGTGTCAGCGTGCCGCAGCGCTCCGCCGCCGGGCCAAACAGGTGCGCGGGTTTGTACCCACTCAGAGCGAGGGTGTGCGTCGCCCGCACGCTTAGCGGCCCCGCATCCGCCCGGTCTGCCAGCAGGCCGCTGGGCAGATCAATGGCCAGAACAGGCTCTAGCCCGGAGCAGGTGCGGGCATTCAGCGCCTCCACCACAGCGGCCAGCTCTCCCCGCAGCTCACCGCTGATGCCGGTGCCCAGCAAGCCGTCCGCCCAGGCTGCAACCGGCCCCAAAGTCGCCACCGCCTCAGCGCTGAGCGGCTCCACTGCCACACCTACAGCGGCCAGCCGCTCCCGGTTGCGCTGGGTCAGCGGGTGGGGACTCGGCGCGGCCAGAACACGGACCTGCCGCCCCGCCGCGTGCAGATGCCGGGCCGCCACCAGGGCGTCTCCCCCGTTGGCTCCGCCGCCAGCCAGCAGCGCGAATGGCCCGGGCCTCTCCGCGCTCAGGTCCAGCAGCGCGGCGGCCACGGCCCGACCCGCTTCTTCCATCGCCAGCTCCAGCAGCCCCGCCGCGTCCAAGCGGGCATCCAGCGCACGGATGCCCGCCGCCGTGAAGACATAGTCGGTCATGGACGCATTAGAGCAGTTCTCCGAATTACGCTATGCGTAGAACCCCACTCCACATAGCTCCATTCTCTCCTACGGAGCTTTACAAGTCCGTCCTGCTCTTTGTTTTGCCCTCACTCCGTTCGCCAAAAAGACAAAGGGTCTTTTTGTTAAATGCTTAGAGCAAGCGCGGCACAGCAACATGCCCGGGGCAAGGAGACCAGTTGGCCTTCTTGCCCCGGGCGAGGGAGATTACGAATGACTTCTTACTTCTTACTTCTCGCCGTAGTCGTTTTCGTCCTGGCCCATGTTGGTGCTGGGCGGGTCGCTGGCGTCCATGGTGTCTTCTACGCCCACGTCATGGCGGTCCATGCCCTGTTCACGGAACTGGCCTTCGCCAGCGCGGGCGTTTTCGGCATTTACTTCAGCCTCCAGCTCATCGTTGCGGCCAGGCTGCTCGTCGCGGGTGCGCTGGAACTGAAGGTCCACGTTGCTGATTTCCTGTTCCTTGTTGTCGGTCATGCCTTCAGATTAGCGCGGGACACGCCAGGCTGCCTTTGGAGAACACTTAGGGCAGTTGACAAAAAATGCCTTCTGCAAACGTAGCGAGTGCGGCACACAGAGCGGGACCGGAACATGGGGCAAGGCTCAGGAGATGTCATGGCGTCGGGGCCACAGCAAAGCAGTCCACCTCAGGCAAGTCTGGGCGTGCTGGGGCTGGTCGCAGTGGGCAGGGATGCAGTGGGCAGAGACACAGCGGGCAGGGATGCAGCCGCTCTCATTCGCCCGTCAGCTTCACTTCACGCTTGCCACTGAGCGGCGTGGTAGTGGTAGGAAGTGACTATTTTGCAGCTGATCCAGGCGGCTGGGCCCGTCTTTTATGTTCTTGTCGCCCTCTCGGTCTATGTGCTGTTTGTGACCTTTGCACGGGCACAGACGCTGTCCCGGCTGGGACAAGACCCCACCGCCCTGATTGAGCGGGCGCGGGCCACCACCGCTGAATCCGGCCCCAGCGCAGCACTGGCCGAGCTGGACTACGCGGGGCACGGCTCACCGGCGGCCAACGTGATGCGGGCTGGGCTGTCGCGGGCCGAGCGTGGGCCGCAGGCTGCCGAGGCCGCCATGAATTCGGCGCTGCTGGCTGAGGACAGCCGTATTTACGCTGGTCTGAATGCCCTGGGCACCGCTGCACAGATTGCGCCGCTGCTGGGCCTGCTCGGCACCGTGATCGGAATGGTGCGGTCCTTCCTGGTGTTTTCCAATGCTGCCAATCCCACCCCCGCCGAACTGGGCCAGGGCATCAGCGAAGCGCTGATCAACACGGCGGGCGGTCTGGTCGTGGCCATCATCGCCTACCTGGCCCGCAATGCCCTGCGTGCCCAGGCGGACCGGATTGCCACAGCTGCCGAGCGGGTCCGGGAAGAGGTGCCCAGCTGGTTGAGTCGTCCGGCCATGCCTGCGGCGGCCCGCAGCCAGACCCTGACCGATACGGACACGGCTTACTTGCCACTGGGCGGAACGAGTGGAGCCAAGGGGGCCGTGAGGTGAGCCGCCCCGCCCGCCGCAGACTGCGTGAGGACACGCCAGTCACCTTCGACTTTGCACCGATGGTGGACGTGGTGCTGCTGCTGCTGATTTTTTTCTTTCTGACCAGCTCGCTGCAAGATGGAGCGGCCAAGCAGGCCCTGCCGCTGGATTTGCCGCGTGCCAGCACCACCGTGCAGGAGACTCCTGACCTGCCGGTGGTCAGCATAGATGCCGGAGGCAAAATCTACCTGGCGGGCGAACTGACCACCCTAGAAGACCTGGCGACGCAGCTGCCCCCGTTGGTCAAGGCGTCGGGCGGCATCGTGGGACTGCGCGCGGACCAGAGCGGCAACTACGGCACCGTGGTGCAGGTAATGGACGCCATCAAAGCGGCAGGTGGCGAGCGTCTGGCCCTGAGTACCGAAGAGGCACGCGGCGCAGAAAGCACCGGAGCCGGGCAGTGACCAGCTGGAGACATCAGGAGCAGCAGCGCTCGGAGGACATGCGCGCCGCTGCCCTGAGCCTGCTCGTTCACGGTGGGCTTTTGCTCGGACTGCTGCTGATCCGGCAAGTGGCGCCAGACCTGTGGAATGCCACCATCATTGCGCCCCCGGCGGCCTCGGTCACGGTGTCTGGCGGGGGGGGCGGCGGTCCCCAGAACAATACGGTCCGCAATCCACAGGACGCCCCACTGGAAATCGTGGCGCTGGCCCCAGGTCAGCCGAGTACGGCAACGCAAACCGGCACCTCAGAGCCTTCTGGCAGCCAAGGAGCCGCTGGGACTGAAGCTGCGCCTGCCCCCAGCCCAGAGGCAGCTGCTGGGGCACGCCAGCTTCAGGACTTGCCCCGCCGTGAGAACTTTTCGGCGGGCACAGGGTCATTGGACTCAGGGACATCGGAGTCAGGGTCAGCCACCCCTGACACTGCCGCTCCTGAACCGGCAGCAGAGGCGGCGGGCAGCAGCTCCCCAGCAAGGCCCACCAGCGCGGCCCAGGCTCCGGCCCCAGCGGAGTCAAGCCCAGCCCCTTCGCCTACAGTCACAGTTTCGCCCGCCGCACCCGCAGCAGAGGCCCCGCAGCCCAACCAACCTCCGGTAGCTCCACCTGCCCCCGTTCAGGAGGCCGAGTCTACGCCCGCGCCGCTGGCCCCGGTAGTGACCATCAGCCCAGTGACCATCAGCCCAGCGCCTACGGAGCAGACGCCCAGCCTCCAAGCTTCCCCTCCTGCACCTGCGGCCCAGCCTTCTGCAGCCCAACCTCCTTTAGTAGCGGCTCCAGTGACGGCAGACACAGGGTCCGTAGACACAGGGTCCGTAGACACAGCGACGGTGGCTCCAGAGCCCCCCACCGCCGACCTTCCCGAAGAACCCCAAGCCCCAGCGGATGCCGTGGCCCAGCCTGCGCCTGCTCCAGCCATGGCCCTTCCCGCCACCGAGGAGGCCCAGGTCCAGGAATCTCTGGCAGAAGCCGCACCTCAGCCGGAGGCCCAGGCTCCAGACATCCAAGCTCCGGAAATCCAGGCTCCAGAAATACAAGCTCCTGTGGCCCAGGCTCCGGCACCCACTCCGGCCAGCGAACGCCCAGCTCCCTCGCCCGGAGCGGCCACGCCCATCACCGAAACCGAGGTGCCGCCCAGCGCCCCCATTGTCAGTCAGCCGGTGAGCACTGAACCGGTGGCCAGCGCTCCTCTAGACAGTGCCCCGGCAGCTCCGGCCAGCACGTCTGATGTGGTCGCTGAAGCGGCCCCAACGTCAAGCACGCCGCGTCCAGAAGCCTCAAACGCGGCAAGCGAAGTTGGGACGCTGGCACCGGCCCGTCCTACCGACCCGGCGACCACGGCACCACAGCCCACCGCTGAGCCACCCTCTGCCGGAGAGCCCACAGCCGCCCGCCCCGACGCTGCTTCCGAAACGGATTCAGCCGCCGTCCCCGCAGCGCCGGTTGCCGCCGCAGACATTCCCATCTCTTCTCCAGAAGCGCCGAGCGCTCCCGTAGCGGCCACCCCAGGGGCGGGTGCAGCTCCCAGCACGGAGGAATCCAGCGCCCTGCCTTCAGACAGCCGGGGCCCAGAAGCCCAGATTCCGGCAGCCCAAATTCCAGCAGCTCAGATTCCGGAAACCGCTGTGCCTGCCACAGGGGGAGAAGGTGACCCTAGCGCTCGCACTCCCGAGAGCACTGACGCTGACAGCGCGGCAGCCCCAGCGGGGTCCGCTGCCCAGCAAGCCGCGCAGGAAGAGGGCGCGCCAGTGACCGCCGTGACCGCCCCGGAGCGTGGGGCTGGCCCAGCCGGAACGGACAGCCTAGCGGAGACGCCCGAGCCTGCGGCGGGAGCAGCTGCGGGCGGCAACGCCACCGCCGAAGCACCGGAACCACCCGCTGGCCGGGGCGAGGCTCCCCAGTCCGGCACGGCGGAGAGCGGCCCAAGCCCCGCAGAAGGTCCGGTCAGTACGGCTGGCGGCGGCGCAGAGCAGGGCGGCTCCGTCCCCGAGACGGCCCCAGCCACTGGGGGAGGCAACGGCGCAACAACGGCCCGCCCCGCGACAACCGCGCCTGAAGGCCCACCGACAGAGCCTTCGGGCGGAGACCAGCCAGAGAACGGCCCCCTAGCGGGCACTCCAGCCACGCCCACCCCGGAAAGAGAAGCACCCGGAGTGGCCGCGCCAGTGGGATTGCCCCCAGTGACCACGCCCCCAGCTGACGCACCTGCATCTCCAGCCGGCAGCGACCTGGACCAGACCGGCCAGCGCGGCGGCGAAGTCTGCACCGTGGTGGTGGATGTGCGCGGCCTGGGCAAGTTCGAGCGCGACCAGTTCAGCTACATCTACGGGCCCAGCGGGGAGCGGCTGTGGCCCACGCCCCAGCAGGCCGCCAACGTGGACGGTCAGCTGGCCAACGAAGGGCTGCTGACCTATTTCCGCTCGGAAGGCGACATCGCGTCGGCCTTTGGGGAGTACACGGTCATCAAAGCCGCTGCTTTGGCCCGCAACCCTGACGCCACCGCCCGCGAAATCCTCAGCTCGGCGCAGCTGGGGCCCGCCGCTGCCGCACAGTTCCAGTCGGTCAATTCGGAATGTCGCCTGGCGTATCTGTACTGACCTCGCTGCTCTGTTCAGGTTCCGTTCAGCTCCGGCTGCTATCCCTATAAAGCCACACCCATTTCCAGGAGGAATCCCATGCGTAAATCTTTGCTGACCCTATTTGTCCTGCCCCTGCTCACGCCAGCGGCCCTGGCCTGGAGCCCCACGCTGGATGAGGCCACCGCCCAAAAAGTGATTGACACGGCGTTTCAGCGCCCAGTGGCCGATGCCAAACCCACCTACCAGACCGTGAATCTGGCGGTAGAAAACGGCGCTTTCAAAACCCCCGGTGCCGTGACCCAGTTCGTAGGCCCCGAAACCTGCTTGAGCAACTGGCAGGCCGAGCCAGGCAACTCTGCTGCGGGCAGCCGCATTCAGAGTGTGACCGCCAGCGGACAGGCCGACAGTGTGTACTGGCAGGCGGTCAACGCCAAAAAGGCGTGGCTCAACCTCAAGGCCAGCGATGTGCTGACCGAGCAGGCCCGCGCCGCACGCATGGCCGACAACCTGCTGCGGGTGGATGTCAAGGTGAGCGGCGCGGCCACCGAAGAGACCCGCCGCGCCTACCAAGCTGGCCTGAAGTCCGGCGAAACCATGCTGAGCCCGGTGCGCCAAAGCTACGTGGCCGACTGGAAACAGGGCGCGGATGGCCTGTGGTCCGGCACGGTGGTGTACTACTTTGACGCCACGCCCGCCGAGGGCCAGACCAATTTGCAATTTGACCCCAGCGGGCCTGTCAGCCTGCACTTCATGAACGAGCAGCGCGAATGCGGCTACAGTGTGCCGCTGAACCTGGGCAGCTTTATCTGAACCCCCGGCCCCAAGAGAAAGGCCCCCGCCACTTGACTGGGCGGGGGCCTGGCTTATAGAGCGCTTAGAGGCCAGCTTCGGCCAGGAAAGCGTCCAGCTTCTGGGGCCGGAAGCCGCTCAGGCTGTGGGCCACGTCACCGTAGACCAGGGTGGGCACGCTGCGCTTGCCCCCGTTGATCTGCATCACGCGCTCGGCGGCGTTCTCATCCTGCTCGATGTTCACTTCGGTAAAGGCGATGCCTTTGGCTGCCAGCGCCTTTTTGGCAATCATGCAGTCGGGGCACCAGCTGGTCGTGTACATGGTAATGGTCTGGTCGGACATGCTTACAGTTTAGGCCAAGCCACAAGCGGACCAGTGGTCAGCGGAACATTCTGAACAGGGCGCTCAGCAGCGACAAGCCCAGGCTGAGGGCCAACATACTTACCCACGGAATAAAGACGAACGTGTTGCCGCTGCGGTGGTTGATGTCGCCGGGCAAGTGGCCGAACCAGCCGAACAGGGATTTCAGGACGCCGGGCGCAAAGGCCCACAGCAATCCCAGGGCCAGCAGCAAGGCACCCAGGACGATAATGAGACGGGGACCATCAGTCATGCGGTCAGAGTAAACGAAGGCTGCGCCAGGGCCCCCAACCCTAAAGTCCAGGTCAAGTTGCCTCTGGCGCGGGCGGACGCTGCAGCCCCCAACAGGATTCGCGCACGCTGAAGCCCAACCCCTGATACAGCGCCTGCGCGTGATACTCCGGGTCAGCCACAATTACCAGGATGTGAGCACCCAGCGCCGCCCGTGCCCATTCGCCCGCTGCATGCACCAGGCCGCCTGCCAGACCCTGCGAGCGCCACTCGGGGTGGGTTTCTACACGCTGATAGCGGGCCAGTGCCACTTGACCCTGGTGGCCTCCCTGATAGATGCCCAGCGACGAACGCAGCTGACCGCCGACAAAAGCACCCCACATGGCCCCCTCGCCGCGTTCCTGCGCCCACCGTAGCAGCCGCAGTCGGCCCTCCAGGAACGGCAGATATCCGGGGAGCGGCTCCGGGTTGGCGGCGTTGAGGGCCAGCCCCAGATTGAGCGCCTGATGCCAGTCGTCGCCGCTGCGCAGGGGCCGCAGCTCGGTGCCAGGAGGCAGAGCGCGGCAGGGCGCAGTCTGGTGAGCCGTCAGCACGCTTGAACGCACCAGGGTGAATCCCAGCGCTGTGAACGCCGCCAGCACCTGCGGGTCCGGTGGCTCCAGGGTATCCAGACCCAGGGTGCAGTGGCGGGCCTGCGGGAACTCAGCGGCAAAGCGGGCCAGCCACTCGCAGAGCGGCGTGCGGGCGTCCAGTTCCGGCAGCAGCAAAAAGTTGCCCCACCAGAACTCCGGGTTGTCCGGTGTCTGGACCGCCAGGTAGCCGTCCCGCTGGCTACAACGGGCACCCTGATGCGCCAGCACGGCCAGGTCCGTCTGGTAACCCAGGGACCGCCGCGCTGAGCAGGGAGAGGCCGGACTTATCATGTCTTCAGCCTACGGGACCGGAACCAGAGTCCACATCGGCCAAATGGCGTAGCCGCTTCCCCAACGTCACTCAGCGCCGGGCCAGTGCCTGGCGCACATCAATGATGCTGACACTCCCCGCCGGGTCCACGCTGTAGTCATCCGACGGTTCGCCTTCGTTGGCCACCAAGATGGTGCGGCCATCCGGGGTAAAGGTCAGCATGTCAGGCAGCGCCCCTACTCGCACCGGCTGAGCCAGAAGCTCGCCCTGGGGGTTGAGTAGCACGACCTGACCGGGGTCCGTCTTGGTGCCAGCGGCAATGGCCAGCGCCACCACGCCGTCATGCACGGCCACCGAATTGGCCCCTCTGCCGTAAGCGCTCAGGTCCACCGAGTCTACGCGGCGCGGCGCGGTCACATCGCTCAGGTCCAGAATGTCCAGGCCGCCGGTCTGACCGTTCACGGTAAACAGCCGCTTGCTGCCGGGGTCATAGGCGCTGATTTCGGCCACACCCTGCCCAAAGGCGAACGGCTCACTCTGATAACGGCCCAGGCGGGACAACTCGCCGCTGTCTGCCACGGCGTAGATGCTGACGCTGCCACTGACCTCATGGCTCGCCACCAGCAGGTTGCGGCCAGCAGGACTGTCGGCAGCGGGAATGAACAGCAGTCCTTCGGGAGCCAGGTCACCGGCCCGCCCACTTTTTGCGGTGGCTGAAGCGTCGGTATCGTTGAAATACTGCACCAGCTGCGGCTGTCCGGGTCGGCTCACATCCAGCACCATGATGCCGCCGCTGCGCTCCAACCCCACAAAGGCAAAGCTCCTGCCCCCCACCTGCGCCACGGTCAGGGCTTCGGGTTCGGGACCTTTGTTGTCGCTGCGGGTATCAAATGTTTCAGCCGTGCCCTCGGAGTTGAAGGCCGCCGGACGCTGCGCCGCCACCGTCCGCTCAAACAGACTGCCGGTATCGCTCACCAGCTTGCCATCAGCGCTCCACACGCTCAGGCTGCGCCCGCCGAACGACACCAGCTGGTCAGCGTCACCGTCGCCGTCCGTGTCGGCATCCACGCGGCTGACAGTCAGGCGGCCCAGCGCACTGCTGCCCTGGAGCGTGGCGGCATCCGGGAACTTCTCCGGGTCTAGCAGCAAGTCCTTGACGCGCACTTCGTCCTCAAAGCCTGCGTATTCACGGCCATCTCCCTCATTGGCGCTGAGAATATAGGTCTGACCACCCACGCGGTAGCTGGCGATGGCATCGGGCATGTACGCGCCCAGCACCGGCCAGAGCTGAAGATTGACCTTGCCGTCTTTGTCGCTGGCGTCCAGGGCCGAGCCACGCCAATCTTTGAAGCCCAGCGGATGCACCGCCGTAAACTTGCCGCCTGCGATGTCCAAGACCGCCAGAGCGTTGCTTTCTTGCAGCGACACATAGGCGGTCTTGCTGTCGGGGCTCACCGTGATGTATTCGGGCTCGGCGTCCAGCGAAAAGCGGGCGCTCTTGCCAGGGCGAGTGCTGAGGCTCTGACGGTCAAAATCCTCCAGGCCAGCTTCGGTATGCAGGGCGCGGGGTGGCTGAAGGTCACCAGACAGACCACAGGAGCCGAGCCAGAGCGGGATGAACAGCAAAGCAGCTTTTTTCATGCTTCTCTTAGGTTGGCGTTGGGTCTTCATGAAGGTGTCAAGCGCACGGCAGCGGCCTGCGCCCGCTACGGTAAGCCACATGCAACGGCTTCTGCCCCTGACCCTTATGTTGGCCCTGTTCCTGAGCGCCTGCACTGGCCCGCAGCCGGGGAACACCTCCGCCCCGGCCCAGAGCAGCGCCCAGCAAGGCGACGCCGACGGCAATGACACAGATACCGACGAGGACACAGATACCGGCGAAGAGGACGAAGACGGCGGTGGAGACGAACAGGACGACAACTGAGGCAAGTCTCGCCCAGAACCTCAGGTCAGGCACAAAGCTGAATTGATCTGGAGCTGGATTGATAAAATGTACCGATTTGCTTTTTAAACCAAAAGCGCTAGCCTGAACGCATGAAGAAGCACATCGGATTTCTCTCGTTCGGCCACTGGACGCCTTCGCCGCAGTCGCAGACCCGCTCGGCCAGCGACGTTCTGCTCCAGTCGATTGACCTGGCTGTGGCCGCCGAAGAAGCAGGCGCGGACGGCGCTTATTTCCGGGTTCACCACTTTGCGCGGCAGCTGGCGTCGCCCTTTCCGCTGCTGGCCGCCATCGGCGCCAAAACCAGCCGCATAGAAATCGGCACTGGCGTGATTGACATGCGCTACGAAAACCCCTTTTACATGACCGAGGACGCGGGTGCAGCCGACCTGATTTCCGGCGGGCGCTTGCAGCTGGGCCTCAGCCGGGGCTCGCCGGAACAGGTGGTGGACGGCTGGCGCTATTTCGGCTACGCGCCAGCCGAGGGCGAAACCGAGCAGGACATGGCCCGCCGCCATACCCAGGTCTTTCTGGACCTGCTGCGGGGTGAGGGCTTCGCGCAGCCGCATCCCCGGCCCATGTTCCCCAATCCTGGTGGCCTGCTGCGACTCGAACCTCACTCGGAGGGCCTGCGTGAGCGGATTTGGTGGGGCGCAGGAAGTGTTGCCACGGCACAGTGGGCTGCCCACCTGGGCATGCACATGCAGACCTCGACGCTCAAGCAGGACGAAGGCGGGCAGCCGCTGCACATTCAGCAAGCCGAGCAGATTCGGGCCTTCAAGCAGGCCTGGAAGGAAGCGGGCCACGCTTACGAGGGGCGCAGCTCGGTCAGCCGCAGCATCTTCCCTATCGTGAATGACCTGGACCGGGCTTACTTCGGACGTGACCGTGACCAAACCGACCAGTTCGGCCACATTGACAGCTACCGCGCCGTATTTGGCCGCTCCTACGCCGCCGAGCCGGACAAACTGATTGAGCAGCTGCGGGCCGACGAAGCCCTTGCCGAGGCCGACACGCTGCTGCTGACTGTGCCCAACCAACTGGGCGTGGACTACTGCGCCCATGTCATAGAGACGTTCGTGAAGGACGTGGCTCCGGGCCTGGGCTGGCGCTGAGGAGCCAGCTCCTTGCCTGAAGGTCTAAAGGTCTAAGCGTCTAAGGGAAAGAGAAGCATCTCCCCTGGACCTCTCGACTCTGAGACTTCTAGACTTTTAGACCTTTAGACGGCACTACCGCGCCCACGCTCCAACACCCAAAACCGCATGGGCTTGGGGCTGGGGCTGGCTTCACCGAGTTCCTGCCAGGTCAGCGTGGTATCCAGTTCGGGGCGCATGGCGTAGCCGCGCCGCTCCAAGAATCGGCGGGGCGAGCGCCACCCAGCGGGCTTCAGCGGATGGTCGGCGGGTCGCTGCACCATCGCGGCGGCCACCAGCGGCAAGCCCAGCGCGTCTGCGTGGGCCTCGGCGCGGTCCATCATCTGCCCGCCCAGGCCCAGGCTCTGGTACTCCGTCTCCAGCAGCGCTTCTCCGAGATACAGCACCTGCGCTGGGTCCAGGCCAGAGGCGCGGAAGGGAGCCTGCAACTCTTCGCCCTCGTGCGCGAGCGGGACGGCGGTGCAGGCCCCCACCACCCGGCCACCTGCGCGGCGGTCACGGGCCAAAATCAGCAGGGCACCGGGAGCCTGAGCATAAGTCTGGAGATACTCGGCTTCGGCCTCGGCGGTGCCTTCGTACAGATACGGAAACTCGCGGAACAGCGTCAGCCGCAGCCGGGCCACTTCGCCCAGCACAGCACTGAAGTCGCCCTGCAAAGAATCGAAGGTGATGTCGTGGGTGGAAACAGCAGGTGGCATAACAGCGCCGACTGTAGCGCCTGGGGCCCGTCACCGGCGCGGCGGCACGGTTGCGCAGTCTGAAGCCCTCACGCGCTACAGTCCCTGGCATGACCCAGCCACAGTGTCCGGACATCCACACCGTTTCTATTGTTGGCCTGGGAGCGCTGGGCATCCTGTTCGGGGGCCAGTTGGCGGCGGGGCTGCCCGCTGGGGCAGTGCGGGCAGTGGCTGACCCGGCGCGGGCTGAACGCTACCGCACAGAAGGCGTATGGATGGACGGGCAGCGCGTGCCTTTTGTGTATCTGACGCCGCAGGACACCCCGTCCCCAGCCGACTTGGTGCTGGTCTGCGTCAAGTTCCATGCGCTGGACGCGGCACTGCCCCTGATTGAAAGCCAGCTGGGACAGCACACCCTGATTGTCTCGGCGCTCAACGGCATCGCCAGCGAGGAGGTGCTGGGGCGGCACTTTGGCCCTGAGCGCATCGTGTACGCGGTGGCGCAGGAGATGGACGCCCGCAAAGAAGCCAACCGCCTGGTCTACCGTGACCGGGGCCAATTGGTGATCGGCCCGATGACGGATGATGCAGGCGAAGCGGCGCGGGTGCAGGCGGTGGACCGCTTCTTCAGCCGTGCCCGCCTGCCGCACTCGGTGGACCCAGAGATGCCCCGGCGGCTGTGGGGCAAGTGGATGCTGAACGTGGGCATCAACCAGACCGCAGCGCTGTACCGGGGCACCTTCGGCACGGTGCAGGCGCAGGGGGAGGCCCGCGAAACCTTCCTGGCCGCCATGCGCGAGGTGCTGGCCCTGGCCCCGCACGCAGGCGTGGGGCTGACTGAGGACGACTTTGCCTACTGGGTGCGCGTGATGGACAGCCTGGACCCCGCCGCCAAGCCGTCGCTGGCGCAGGACCTGGAAGCGGGCCGCCCGACCGAGCTGGAGCTGTTCGCGGGCACGGTGATTCAGCTGGGGCGGGAGTACGGGGTGCCCACGCCGGTCAATGAACGGCTCTACGCAGGGATTCGGGCGCTGGAGCGCACTGGCATGACTCATTGAGAATATGGCGGCCAACTTGGTTTATTTCCCATCAGAGATTCCAAAATGTAGACAGGGACGGCAACCATCGCTTCAAATATTCCTGGCTGCCAGAATGACATAGAAGCAATAATAATCAACATACTAAAATTCGCAGCAAATACTCCTGCAAGAAGGCTTGCTACGCCAGCCACAATCTGCACCCACATGTCACCTTCAACTGGCAACAGAGAAGACATGTTTTGGAAGATGTAAACAGGCACTCGCTGACCAGCATGTAAACCTTTCGGTACACGTTTAGTGAATTCCGTCAGCGGAATCTTCTGTTCACCCTTGTGCATCTGCCCATTGAGATCGTATGAGTAGTTGATCTTCACAAGACTCTGTGGTGTTGAACGGTTGTGGGCTTCTTGGCAATTTTCTATCGCCTCCACGTACCCCCATGACTCACGCCACTGTACCGCGCCTCCGAGCGCAATAATACGTTGCTGGACAACCAAAAAGGCCAAAGCACCGCTACCAATCACGATCAATATGGTGACGGGCAGCAGTAAGGCAGCCAACGGAAAAGGCACAATGGGATGTGCAGATACAGAGTCCATACCTCACAGCCTAACTGCGGGAGTGCTCAGAACGCGACATTAGAAGTTGGCTGACCACACTTCTTCTATAGCGGAATAAACGGAACTCCTGTCAGACACACTCTATCGCCTCACTCCTCCAAAGGCACCAGCGTTAGCTCCAGCAAGTAGGGCTTTGCACCCGCACGTGGCCCGGTTTCCAGTGCAGTGACCCACTCACTGAGGCTGTCGTATAGCGCCTGCAATTCTGCCAACTGTGCCCTACTCAGCCAGAGCTTGCCTGTGCGGTTGCCACCCTTGCCGCGCCAAGCCGCATGCGGAGTGAGAGAAGAAGCAGCTTCGCTATGCACCTTGCCGCTAACCTCGTCGCGGTACAGTACCCGGCCATCCGAATGCATCTCGGTCAGTAGTCGGGCGAGGGCCTGGACTTTGGCCCTCTGAATAGGCTCAAGCTGAACCGCTATCTGCGCTTCAAGGTCCTCAAACGGCGTGTGCTGAAAAGGCAAAAAGATACCGCCTGCCGCCTGGTAGAGTCGCACGGGCCGCCCGCGTCTCGGCTGCTCGCCCACATCTTTCAGCAAACCCGCCGCCACAAACTGCCGAATGCGGTAGCTCAGCCGCTCTACACTTACGCCTGCCTCACGTGCGGCCTCGGCTGCGCCCAACGTACGCCCCAGAAATGGCTGGAGCATCTGTACCGCCGCGCTGTCGCTCAGCAAGCGCGCCTGCTCTGGCGTCTGCACCGTAAACCACTCGCCCGTATAGCTACCCAAAATTGTCTGCGGCATTTTCGGTAGCGTAGCGCACACGCTGGAAGGCATGACGAGGGCCAGTTCTAACCATTTACCACACGGCTTCTGGACGTATCTTGCGGGCATGGCGGGCATGTCGCTAGGCGACGCGCTGCTCAGTCTTGCCATGCCGTTTTTGGCACTGGGCCTAAGCACTTTGCCCGACGAGCGGGCGGTGGCGCTGGTGTTCTTGGCTGGAAGTCTGCCGCGTTTTGCTGCGCCGCTGCTGGGCAGCATGGCTGACCGCCTCACACCCCGCGCGGCCATTGGCGTGGCGAGCGGCCTACGTGCGGCGGCGGTGCTGTCGATGGCTGGGTTGGCACTGGCTGGAATGCTGCCCTAGAGCATTTGACATAAGAATATTCCAGGATAGGCGTGGGTCATCCAGGCGGAAATGTCTTGTGTG
>NZ_BNAL01000016.1 GCF_014653275.1 Deinococcus piscis | reverse complement strand
AACCATTGTGCAGTACATAGAAAATGGCGCAAAGGATCTCGTACATATCGACACTTCGGGGACGCCCTCCTGGTTTTTCCGGGGGCAACAGGGGCGCAATGCAGTTAAACTCTTGGTGGGTCAAGTCACTGGCGTATTGTTTTCTCACAAGAACAGCGGGCCAGAACTTGGCCCACTGTGCTACCCCGTCCCCTATGCTGACTTTTCAAACACGCTCTAAGAGTCCAAAGGATTTTCCCATCAGCTTGCGTTAACCCACGCTCGCTACTGTTGGCCGCAACTGCTCCCGCTCAGGCTGGGGCATTGGCGGCCTTGCTTGTTGTAGCTAGGGAGGTGCAGGCGTGAACAAACGAGTGTTGGGCATCGTGGCGCTGACATTGACGGGCTGTCAGCCACAAGTCTCGCAGGAAGTACAGACCCAAACGCTGCGGCTGGGCGAGTTGCAGATTCGGCTGGATGCGCCGCTGTGGGTGAGTCCGCAGGATTTTTACCCGTTGGGGGTGACTTACACCAATCTGGGCAGTGAGCCGCTCAACATAGGCGACCCCTTCGGCTGCAGGCTTATCTGGCGCGTGGTAGACGTGAAAACGGGCAAGGTGCCAGAACCAGAGCGGCAGACGAATTATGCCTGCACCACCGAAGCTCGTGCGCCCACCATACTCGGCGCTGGCGAAAGCCTTAGCGGGAGGCTGAGCGGCATTATTGACCGCTTTCCGAAGGGTGAGTACCGTTTGGGGGCAGAAACTTGGCAAGCCGTGGCGGGCAAGGATTGGCGGAAACTTAGCCCCAAACCGCAGGAAGTGCGCTTTGAAATCCGCTGACTGGCCCCCAACTTTGCTGAAAGCTTTTGGCCTGAGCGTGCTGGCGCTTATCGCCTACGTCGCCTTTTTTCTCTACGCCGCCGACCATTTCTGGGGTAACTCGGAAATCACCGTGACCTCAGAGCAGCAAGGCGGCTTGAGTGTGAGCCTGACGCATCCCACAGTGGTGAAGGGACGGGGCAGCCCCATGACCATGACGGTATCCAACCACACGTCCGAGCCTGTGACGGTTGCGGAGCCGTTTTTCTGCTTTTTCG
Organism: Deinococcus piscis; assembly: GCF_014653275.1. Lineage (GTDB taxonomy): Bacteria > Deinococcota > Deinococci > Deinococcales > Deinococcaceae > Deinococcus > Deinococcus piscis. The sequence goes on along the minus strand of NZ_BNAL01000016.1, from coordinate 60,362 downwards.
GCAGCCCCAGCTTTATAGATTTACGCGAACAGATACAGCAAACAACGGACGTTCTGACGTGCCCAACGATAGGGATGCCACCCATCACCATTCCTGCGCGTAGTTCAAAGTCGGGGGAGGTGTGGCTGTCTACGGAAGGCTTACCCGCCGACACCTACAAGGTGACTTATGAGGTTCCGCTGAGCCGTTTAATAGACTGGGAAAGCCCGAGCGCCCGCTCTAGCGAAGTGAAAGTGACCTTAAATGTATCTACTGGGGTGCGCGTCGTTTCGTGGTGGCGGCTGTTTTGAGCACTTCGGTTCCCGCCGTCAACGTGCCGCAGGAGATGAATAATGGCCCCCGATGAGACCTACTGGCCGTCCACGACACGCCGCCGCTTTCTGCGTTTGCTGACTGGGCTGCTGGGGTTGGTGCTTGTCCTGTTCGGTTGTGGAGCGTTCTATTTCTACGCTTCTAGCCACTTCTGGGGCAATTCGGAAGTGACCATAACCTCGGAGCAGCGGGACGGCCTGAGTGTGAGCCTCATTTATCCAGCAGTGGTCAAGGGGCGGGGCGAGAAGGTCACGGCGACCGTGTTCAACCACACTTCTGACCTCATAACCATCATGGAGCCTCGCTTTTTCTGTGGCAGGCTGCCCGACTTTTACGACCGTAGCGGCAGACAGCGTGAAGCAGTCAGTACGGTATCCTGCGCGACTATCGCTTCTGTACCTGTTGCCCTTCCTGCACACGGGTCAAAGGTGATGGAGACAGGTTTGTATTTTGAGGGGCTACCTGCCGACACTTACAAAGCGGTTTACGATGTCTCGCTGACCCGTGTGAAAGGCGAAGCCAACGGTGCCGATGCCATTCACGACCAAGTTCCCCTGAAGGTCACCACCCAAATGCGCGTTGTCCCGTGGTGGCGGCTGTTCTAATCCCCGCAGCCAATCCGCCGCTGGGCTTCTTCCAGTGTGAAGGTGTACGGCGCCACGTCGGGGTGGTTGTTGTTCGGCTGATACGTCACGCTTTCGCCCGTCCACTGGGCCCCGCCGTCCCAATCCGCGCCAGGCCAGTATTCGCGCTCTAGCCTGCGCGCTGGCTGACCCGCGTAGCGCAGCACCAGCCAGCGCTCGGCGGTTGCGCCCTTTACGCTCATGCCGCCCACGCCTGCCAACTCGTAACCCTGCCAAGCGGCGGCCTCGGCAGGAGCGGGCCAGACCTGCTGGGTTTGCTGTTGGGCGGGAGCGCAGGCAGTGAGCAACAGCAGGGGCCAAAGGCAGCGTTTTTGAAGAGTGATTATTCGCATTTCAGTCTTTTGGCTTCCTCTAGAGTGAAGGTCTCAGGGGCTCTTTTGGGGATACCTTTGCTGGGGAAATAAGTCACCCCGTCTTGCTTCCACTCCACGCGCCCATTCCACTCTGGACCAGGCCAGTAGTCGCGCTCCAGCCGCCTCTTTGGGTTATCGCGGCAGCGTAACGTGAGCAGGTAGCCCTCCACGCCAGCATTGCTGAAATAGCCGCTCCAAACCTCCATCCCCACCACTTCATATCCCACCCAGGCAGGCGCAGAGGCGGGCGCAGGCCAGACGCGGGACTCCAGAGGGGGTGAATTGCAGCTCATGACGAACAGCGGAAGAAATAGGCTCAAATACAGCAAAGCCACCGTCCGCATACCCCTCAGCACTGAAGTTCCCTTTCCACTTCTGTCAGTGTAAAGGAGTGTTCCCTGACAGTCGCCCACCCAAAGCCGCTGGGAAAATAGGTCACCGCGTCGGCCGTCCAGACGACTTTCTCGCTGCCGCCAAAGCCGCCCGCGCCAGGCCAGTATTCGTGTACCAGCCGCCGCTCAGGGTTGTTCTGGCAACGCATGACCATGAATTCTTCGGGAGGGGGCAAGTCGCCCCAGCCGCCGCCCCGCCCAGGTCTGGACACTCCGGCCAGTTCGTACCCTTGCCACCCGCTGAGGTGCTTAGGCGGCGTCCTCTACTGTTTCTGGTCGGTTGCCGGGCCAGACAAAAAAGAGCATAGGCAGTGTCAGAGCACCCAAAATGAGGAGCACGGTCACGGCCAGGAGAAGGGGCAGTGGGAGTGGCAGGCGCACCCGCCCAGCGTAGCGCCGCTAGACTTCTGCTATGACCCGCTCCTTTCGCGCTGTTGCTGTGCAGCCACAGTGGCACGTGGACGACTTCATCATGCCCGCCGCTTTTCAGCGATGGATGCACACTCAGCTGCGGATGGCTCGCCCGCAGCTGGCGCAGGACCGGCCCAATTTGGTCGTACTGACCGAGCTGAACGGCCTGCCGCTCCTGCTGCTGGGCGGCGTGCGGGCCACGACGTTTAAGAGTGCAGCGCGGGAGCTAGTGCTGCGCCACTGGCCCGCTGTGCTGCGCCTCATGCTGACCGAGCGGGTGTCGGCGATTCGCGCCCTGCAACTGCATGTGGCCCAGGTGGCAGTGCCCCTCTACCTGAGTGTGTGCCGTGACCTGGCGCTCAGTTACGGCGTGTACCTCTGCTGTGGCTCGCTGCCGATGCCGCGCTACCGTCTGGAGGGCGGAGAGGTGCGCCGCGTTTCAGGCGTGCTGACCAATCAAGCGGTGATGTTTGGGCCAGATGGTCGCCTGATAGGCTGCGCCGACAAGGTCCATCTGACCCCGCCGGAGCAGGCGGGCGGCCTGGACCTGTCCCCTGGGCGGTTGGACGAACTGCGGGCGTTTCCTACGGCGGTGGGCGACCTGGGCGTGGCGATTTCGCTGGATGCTTTCCGCGCCGATGTGATTGACTGCCTGCGTGAGCAGGGCTGCACCGTGTTGCTGCAACCCGACGCCAACGGGATCTCCTGGACCGCCGACGAGGGCTTGCCGCCTGACCCGGCCCATGTTCGCCCCCAGCCGCTGGCCTGGCTGGAGTCAAGCTGGCAAGTCACGACTTCGGGGCAGATTCGCTACGCGGTGAACCCGATGGTGGTGGGCAACCTGCTGGACCTGACCTTTGATGGTCAGAGTGCGATTACCGGGCGGCTCCATGAAGGTGTGCTGCAAAGCTACGCGATGACGGAGCCTCGCGGCGGATTTTTGGCGCTGCTTCCCTGGGCGGCACAGGGAACGGATGAAGAGCTGCGTGAGGCGGGCCGGGTGCGGACGGCGGGGAGCGGACACCCGCTGGAAAACAGCTACCAGACTGGCGTGCTGACAGCCGACCTGGAACTGCCGCCGTCTGTGGTGCCAGAGCCGACGCCCACCGAGCACGAACGGGCGCTGCGGGCCTGGCTGGGGGAGCCTACACGGCGCTGAAGGTGGCCGCTAAAGTGGCCGCATGAACGTCCAGCGTTGGTTCGCTCTGGCGGCGGCTTTGGGCTGCTTGCACGCTGCCTTTAGCCTGCATTGGGCGCTGGGTGGGACCTGGCTGCTGGAGACGGTCAGTCCCGCCGCAGTCGAGGCAGTGCGCCAAAGTCCTCTGGGGGAAAGCGGAACCCTACTGGCCGTAGCCGCCTTCAAAGGAGCCGCTGCCCTGGTGCCGTGGGCAAGTGCGTGGGGGTGGCTGCCCTGGCCCCGCTTGTGGCGCGGCGTGGCCTGGATGGGCAGCGGATTTCTGGTGCTGTACGGCGCGGCTAATGCATTCGGCGCGGCAAGCATTTTACTGGGATACCAGCCGGGAGGCGGGGAAGCGGTGCCCCGCTCGGCCCTGCTCGGACACGCTCTGCTGTGGGACCCGTTGTTTGCGCTGTGGGGCGCGGCGCTTCTGCGTGCGCTGTGGCTGAGCCGCCCCTGACCTCAGCCCCTTACCAACGGCTGCCGCCATTGTTGCCGCCGCTGCTGTCCGAACTGCCGCTGCTCCACGAGTCGTCCCCGCCGCTGCTGAAGCTGGAAGGCTCGTCGCTGCGCTGGCGACTTTGGCGCTCGGCTTCGGCGCGGGCTTCCTCGGCGGCTTGGCGGGCCAGCTCCGCCTGATACCCCTGCCAGCTGGCATCACTCTGCGAGGCGGCCAGCAAGGCCCCGAATTGCCAGGCAATGTCTGGTGCAGCTGCGCCGCCCTGCTCCCAGTCGTTTACCTGCCCGCGCAGCTGGTAGAGCCGCTCCAATCGGCGCTTCAGCTCTGGCGTGTGCTCCGCTGCCAATGCTGTTTGGGTGGCGTAAATCTCGCGGTCCAGCTGCGCGTTGGCCTCAAAAATGGCCCGCTCGCGCTCGGCTTTGGCCTGCGCGGCGGCGCGCTGCCATGCAGCAAATCCCCACCAGCCCAGCGCCCCAGCTCCGGTGCCTACCCCAGCCCACAGCCACCAGGGCAACGGCCTGGGCGGTTCCAGCGCTGGGCTTTCCAGAGACATAGGCGAGGTGGGCCGTTCGTGCAGCAGGACTTCCAGCCGCCGCAGGGTGTCCGGGTGGGCAAATGCTTCTACGTCGCCGTATCTGCGGGCCCGGTCCAGCGCCGCTTGTGACGCGTCGTACTCGCCCAGGCTGACCAGCGCTAGCGCCTGCAAATAGTACGCTTTGGGGTCGTCGCCTTCCGCCAGCAGCACGTCGGCGATCAGCCGCAGCGCTGCCTCTGGGTCGCGCTGCATCACCCGGTCTATCTCGCGGGGTGACTCGTAAGGCACGCTGAGGTCTTCCTCCTCCCACTGCGGCAACGCCTGCGCCTGGGCCAGCACTTTGCGCGCTTCGGCCCAGCGGTCCTGGCGTGCCAAAATCCGCGCCAGGACCACGCGGGCCCGGGCCGAATCCGGGCGGGCCAGCGCCGCCCTACGGGCTGCCGCCTCGGCTTCGGGCAACTGGCCGCTGTCCATCAGGTCCAGCACTTCGTCTGGGGTGAGCAGGGTCAGGACTGGAGCCGTAAGCAGGGGAGAGCGGGCGGAGAACGCCGCCCGGTGGCCCTGGGCCTGACCTGGCAGCAGCGCCGCAAGGAGCAGCAGAAGTTTAAGCATGAGGGGAACCTCCGCCAGCAGGTACGCGGCCCCCCACCCTGAGGTTGCAGGTGTTGAGGTTATAGGTGCTGGAACCTCAACACCTCCCTGCCTTTAGCCCCGGATGGCGCTGAGGACTGCTGGAATCGCGTCCGGGTTCTCCAGGCTGCTCAGGTCGCCCTGCGCTTCGCCGCTGCCCAGCAGGTCGCGCAGCACCCGGCGCATGATCTTGCCGCTGCGGGTCCGGGGCACTGTATCCACCACAATCACGCGCCCTGGCCGCGCAATGGCCCCCACCTCGCGCACGATGGCTTCACTCAGTTCGTGTTCCAGCGCTGGCCCCCGCTGGGCGTCGCCGCGCGGCACCACGAAGGCCACCGGCAGCGTGCCCTTGAGCTCATCGTCCACGCCCACCACCGCCGCTTCGCTGACGGCGGGGTGGGTGATTAGCGCCGCTTCCAGCTCCATCGTCCCGATGCGGTGCCCGGCCACGTTGATCACGTCGTCCAGCCTACCCGTGACCCACAGCTGCCCATCAGCGTCGAACAGGGCGGCGTCGTGGGCGGCGTAGCGGCCCGGAAAGTCGCTCAGGTAGGTGCTTTCGTAGCGGGCGTGGTCGCCCCACACGGTGCGGGCCAGGCAGGGAAACGGCTCACTCAGCGTCAGGGCACCCAGTTCGCCAGCCTCCGCCGGGGTGCCATCTTCGCGCAGCACCTCGGCGCGGTAGCCGGGCAGCGGATGGCCGCAGCTGCCCGCCCGCGTGGGGGTCAGGCCCACCATTGAGCTGGCCCAAGCGGTGCCAGTTTCGGTCTGGCCGTAGGTGTTGTTTACAAACAGCCGCCCGCCGCCCAGCTGCTGCCGCGTCCAGTGGAAGGTTTCGGGGTCCAGTGGTTCGCCCACCAACGCGACCAATTCCAGTCGGCTCAGGTTGTATTTGGCTACCAGCTCGTCCCCGGCGCGGCGCATCATTCGCAGGGCGGTGGGGGCAGTAAAAATCTTGGTGACGCCGTAGCGCTGCATGATGTCGTAGGGCCGCCCGAAATCCGGCGTGTCAATACTGCCTTCGTACACCACATGGGTGGCCCCATGCGCTAGCCCGCCGACCAGAGCGAAGATGGGAAAGGTCAGCCAGCCTACGTCGGCGGTGCACCAGTACACGTCGCGCCCGTGCAGGTTCAGCGCCCATTTCACGTTGGCGTAGGCCCCCGTCAGGAACCCCAGGCCCGAATGCACCAGTCCTTTGGGCTTGGACGTGGTGCCCGAGGTGTAGATGATGAAGCCGGGGTCGTTGGCTTCCAGTTCGGCGGGCGCAGCGCGGCGCTCGGTGGCCTTCAGCAGCGCGTGAAAATCCAGCTCGCCGCTCCCCAGCGGGAAATCTGGGTCTATGCGCCGTGCCACGATCACCTGTGGGCGGGGCAGGCCGACCAGGGCTTCGTCCAGCGTGCCCTTGAGGTCCACTGTACGGCCCCGGCGCAGCGTGGCGTCGGTGCAGATCACCACTTTGGGGGCGGCGTCTTCCAGGCGGTCCCGCACAGCCCCGGCGCTGAAGCCTGCAAAAATCACCGAGTAAATCGCCCCGATACGGTAACAGGCATGAATCGCAATAAAGGCTTCGGGGGCGTTGGACATATACACCGCCACCCGGTCTCCCTTCTCCACCCCCAGGTCCTCCAGGGCCGCAGCGAAACGGGCCACGGCGTCGGTCAGGCGGCCATAGCTCCACTCTTCGCGCTGGCCGTCCTCGCGCTCATACAGCAGCGCGGTGCGCTCCGGTGGATGGCGGTCCAGGCAGTTCACGCTGACATTGCCAGTCGCCCCCGGAAAATAGCGGAAGTCCCCAAATGTTCCTTCCAGGCCCCGGTCTGGCGCCCGGAACCAGCTCAGTTCACCGGCCACCTTCAGCCAGTACGCTTCGGGGCTCAGGCTCAGCCACTCCTGGGCTTCCTCGGCGCTGTAGGGCGACTCCTGGGACAACAGGTCCGTCGGAGAAATCAGCGGCTGCTGCAAAAGGGAAAAATCCATGCTCATAAGACTCCTGACCGGGGCTGGGCGTTTCCTCAGCACGGAAAAAGACGGCCGCGCCCCGCAAATGAGAGAGGGAGTGGGTGGTAAGGAGAGCTAAATTGTAAATGTGCAGGCATCTTAGCCCAGGGTGCAGGCTTTTGTCACGCCAATTCCGTCTCTGGCATAGCAATTGTGCAGCGCGGGGCACTGCTGCGGTGCGCTGAGGGCAGGGGCAGGCCAGAGGGGATGGCGCTTGAGGGGGCACCCGAACGGGCCATTACTGGGCCGACGGGAGAACTGTTTTACAATGCGGCCCGTGACTTCCGCCGACGCCGCTGCGCAACCGCTTCTCGTGATTGATATCGGCAATACCAGCACGGTGCTGGGCCTGACTGACGGCCATAGAACCCTGCTGGATACCTGGCGGGTGCGGACCAACCGCGACCTGCTGCCCGATGACCTGGCCCGGCAGGTGCGGTCCCTGTTTGCCATGAGCGGGCGTGAGCTGCCTGCCCAGGCGGTGCTGAGCAGTGTGGCTCCGCCTGTCGGTGAGAACTACGTGCAGGCGCTCGAAAGCCGCTTTGGGATGCGCACTTTTTCGGTGAGCAGCGCCGCGCTGCCGCAGGTGAGCGTGGAGCTGGATGACCCCGCCGGGGTGGGGGCTGACCGCCTGTGCAACCTGTTCGGCGCTCAGCCTTATCTGGAGCGCGAGAACGCCGAGTACGCCATTGTGGTCGATTTCGGCACCTCCACCAACTTTGATGTGATCGGGCGCGGCCACCGCTTTCTGGGCGGCATGCTGGCGACTGGGGCGCAGGTGAGCGCCGACGCCCTGTTTGCCCGCGCCGCCAAGCTGCCGCGTATCGCGCTTCAGGCTCCGCCGCGCACCATCGGCAAGAATACGGTGCAGGCGCTGCAAGCGGGCCTGGTCTTCGGGTACGCCGAAATGGTGGACGGCCTGCTGCGCCGCACGCGCGCCGAGCTGGACGCGCCTGCCATCACCATCGCCACCGGGGGCTTTGCCAGCGTGCTACAGGGCATCTGCACCGAGGTGGATTTCTACGACGAGGGCCTGACCCTGCGCGGGCTGATCGAGTTGTGGGAGCAGCGGGAGCGGGGGCAGGGCCAGCCATGACGGCGGCGTCCACCCATGCGCTGTATATCGGCCGCTTTCAGCCGCCGCACCACGCACATGTCGCCTCGGCCTTGGCGGCGCTGGAACACGCGCCCCGGCTTACGCTGGGGCTGGGCAGCAGCAACCTGGCCCGCAGCATCAAGAACCCCTGGACGCCGCAGGAGCGCGAGCAGCTGTGGCGGCTGGCGCTGAGCGAAGTGGGCGCAGACCTGGGCCGGGTGCGCTTTTGCCCGCTGCCCGACCGCTTCGATGCTGCCGCCTGGGCCGCCGACGTGCGCGGCCTGTTCGCTCCTGGCGAGGGGGTCACGTTGGTGGGTTACGAGAAGGACGATTCCAGCGCCTACCTGCACTGGTTCCCCGACTGGGAGCGGCTGGTATTGCCGGAGCTGGAAGGCGGCTTGAGTGCCACCGAACTGCGCCGCGCCTACTTTCTGGACGGCCCCGACTCCGCGCTGCTGCCTCAGCACCTGCCGGCGGCCACGCTGCCCTGGCTGCGTGAGTGGGCACGGACCCCCGACTATGCCCGCCTCCGGGCCGAATGGCTGGCTGTGGACGCAGCCAAAGCGGAAGCCCCGGCGCAGGGCGTGCGCGAGCAGCTGTGGCTGTGGCTGGACGGCCCCGATATCTGCCTCCGGGTGCGCCCCGGCCCCATCGGTGCGGGCCTGTGGGAACTGCCGGGCGTGACCCTGCCGCCACAGGCAGAGGGCACGGGCACCCTGTACAGCGGTGGTGGCCGCACCCTGACCGGCGACACCTTCAGCTGGGTGCAGCCTGGTCCGCCCCCGCTGGAGCTGCAACCCGGACTGCAGCGGGTGCCGCTGGCGCAGGCGTTGGGCCAGCCGAGACGCTTCTACGCCGACCATGGCGTGATCGTGGGGAAAATGGCAGGGGGGACCAGCAGGCAGCGGAGCTAGCCGGTTCCCAGCCTCTCCGTGACAGATTCGCTTAACCTTGGGCGCGTATACTCGCCCTAATGTTCCGAGTACCCAAAGTTCTAGACAAACTCTTTGACAACAACCAGCGGGATGTGAATACCATCATCCGCACCGTGGTGCAGCCGGTGAACACGCTGGAAGAGGAAATGAAGGGCGTAGAAGACCTCGCCGGGGCCTTTATGCAGCTGCGCCGACGTGTGCAGGAAGGCGGCGAGACCCTGGACGACGTGATGGTCCCGGCCTTCGCCCTGATTCGTGAAGCGGGCCGCCGCAGCGTGGGCAAGCGCCACTACGACGTGCAGCTGATCGGCGGCACCGCGCTGCACCAGGGCCGCATTGCCGAGATGCGGACCGGCGAAGGCAAGACGCTGGTGGCGACGCTCGCACTGGCCCTCAACGCGCTGGAAGGCAAGGGCTGCCACCTGGTGACGGTGAACGACTACCTCGCCAAAGTGGGCATGGAAGAAATGAGCCTGCTGTACCGCACGCTGGGCCTCACCGTGGGGCTGGTCACCCGCGACATGCAGCCGCACCAGCGCCAGGCCGCGTATCAGGCCGACATCACCTACATCACCAACTCCGAGCTGGGCTTCGATTACCTGCGTGACAACATGGCCCAGAGCAAGGATTCGCTGGTGCTGCGCGCCGACCATCCGCTGCATTACGCCATCGTGGACGAGGTGGATAGCATCCTGATTGATGAGGCCCGCACCCCGCTGATTATCTCGGGAGCCGCCGAGAAAGCCACCGACCAGTACTACGTGATGAGCAAGCTGATTCGCCGCCTGCAAAAGGGCGAACCCGCCGAGCCGGGCGTCCGCGAAGATCCCACCGGCGACTACGTGATCGAGGAAAAGGGCAAGCAGGTGCACCTGACCGAGCAGGGCATCGACAAAATCGAGCGGCTGCTGGGCCTGGACGATCTGTACAGCCCCCAGAACATGGACAAGGCCCACATGATTCAGCAGGCCATCCGCGCTGCCGAGCTGTACCACCGCGAAAAGGATTACATCGTGAACGCCGAGGGCGAGGTCATCATCATCGACGAGTTCACGGGCCGCTCCATGCCGGGCCGCCGCTACGGCGAAGGCCTGCACCAGGCGATTGAGGCCAAAGAAGGCGTGAAAATCGAGAACGAGAACCAGACCCTCGCCACCGTGACCTACCAGAACTTCTTCCGCCTGTACGACAAGTTCGCGGGGATGACCGGTACGGCCAAGACCGAGGAAAAGGAATTCCTGGACATCTACGGTTCCGACGTATTGGTGATTCCCACCAACCGGGGGATTCAGCGTATTGACCTCAACGACCTGGTGTACCGCACCCGCAACGGCAAATACGACGCCGTGGTGCGCGAGGTGCAGGAGATTCACGCGACCGGCCGCCCCATCCTGATCGGCACCGCCAGCATCACCACTTCCGAGGAGATGAGCGCCAAGCTCCAGCAGGCCGGCATCCAGCATGCCGTGTTGAACGCCAAGTTCGAGGCGCAGGAGGCCAGCATCATCGCGCAGGCGGGCCGCTCGGGCACCGTCACCATCGCCACCAACATGGCCGGGCGCGGCACCGACATCATGCTGGGCGGCAACGACGAGTTCATGATTGGCGAGGCGCTGGAACAGAACTTCGGCGTGAGCCGCTACGCGCCCGAGGCCGAGGCGTTCATCAAGGCCGTGAGCCGGGGCAGCGACAACGTGTATGAACTGGGCGCGCAGATTCCCGGCGTGACCCGCGACTTTGTGGCGCAGGCGGTGCAGCTGCACGCCGACACCCTGGCCGACCGGGAAAAGGTGAAGGAGCTGGGCGGCCTGCACATCATCGGCACCGAGCGCCACGAGTCGCGCCGGATCGACAACCAGCTGCGCGGACGCGCCGGACGTCAGGGCGACCCCGGCTCCAGCCGCTTTTACCTGTCTTTCGACGATGACCTGATGCGGCTGTTCGCCAACGAGCGCATCACCGCCATGATGGACCGGGTGGGCTTCGACGACTCCGAAGCGATTGAGGCCAAGATGGTCACCGGCGCCATCGAAAAGGCGCAGTCGCGGGTGGAAGACCGTAACTTCGGTATTCGCAAGCAGCTGCTGGAGTTCGACAACGTGATGAGCAGCCAGCGCGAGACCATCTACGCGCAGCGCCGCGAAGTGCTGCTGGGCGAGGACGAGGAAGTGGAGCTGTCGGTGGAAGGCATGGTGGGCGACCACCTCGAACTGCTGCTGGACGAGTTCGCCCCGCCTGAGCAGGCCCCCGAAGAGTGGGACCTGGAGGGCCTGCGCGCTTCGGTGCTGGACGCCATTCCCCAGCTGGAAGGCTTTGATTTTGAGGGCCTGCGCTCGGCCAGCCCCGAGGAGATGGAGACCCGTCTGATTGCTGCCGCCGCCGATGCCCTAGACGCCCGCAAGGAAGAACTGAGCCCCACCATGATGAACAGCCTCTCGCGCTACGTGATGCTGCAAGTGGTGGATCAGAACTGGAAAGAGCACCTCTACAACATGGATGTGCTGCGCCAGGGCATCGGCCTGCGTGGCTACGGCCAGCGCGACCCCTTTACCGAGTACAAGTTCGAGGCCACCAATATGTTCAACGAGATGATTGATGGCCTCAAGGGCAGCGTGACCCAGCAAGTCTTCCGTATGCAGTTCGGATAAGGGCAGAAGGCAAAAAGAGGCAGGCGGGCAGCTTTTCCGCTCCCGCCTGCCTCTCTCTTTTGTCTTTATTTCAGCGCTCGTCTTTATTTCAGTTCGGGCAATTCAAGTAGCGCGTCCAGCGCGGTGTAAGCGTCAGGACGTGCCAGCAGCATCACCTCGTCGCCGCGTAGCAACCTCTGGCTGCGCCGGGGCAGCAGAATCTCGCCGTCGCGGACTAGGCCTACCACTTCCACGCTGGGCGGCAGGGCCAGTTGCCCCACCGCTACGCCGCCCCAGCTGCTCGGCACCGGGCGGCGGTACAGCTCGCGGTCCTGATACGGGTCTCCCTCGCCAGCTCCGGCCTGTGCGGGCCTGCGGCTCACCTCGGCCAGCACCAGTGCGGCGGCGTCGGCCTCTTCCGAGCGCTTGGAGCGGCCGGCCACCTGTGCGGGCAGCAGCCCAGTCTCGCCGCTGAGCATGTGGGCCAGCCCGGTGGCCAGCAGGGCGGCCGGCAGCGCTGCGTCACCGCCCCAGGCCATGACCAGCAAGGTGGCCGCCACTGGAATGTTGTGGGTCACGGTGATAAAGGCCGCGGCGCCGAGCAGTGTTCCCAGGGCCGGGTCGCCGCCCAGCATGCCGCTTAAGGCCGCACCCAGCAGCCCGCCGATGGCCGCACCCGGCAGCACCCCGGCGCCGAAGGCCAGCCCTGCGCCCAGGGTCAGCAGCAGCCAGCGCCAGCCGGCCGCTTCCAGAGCCGCGCCGTCCAGCATGCCGCTCAGGCCCAGGCCCAGCCAGCCGCTCCCGTCGCCCAGCATCTGCGGCCCGGCCAGCAGGACCAGGCCGGCACTCAGCGCACCGAACGCCGCGCCGGCCGCTACCCGCGCTGCCGCTGTGCGTGGTTGGGGCAGGCGGGTACTCAGGCGCAGGGCCAGCCACGCCGCTGCTGTGGCAGCCAGGGTCACGGCCAGCCCCGGCAGCAGGTCGCTCCAGCTCAGGCTTTCTAGGCTCGGGGGCACAAACAGGGGATGAAACCCGAAAAATAGACCGTAGACCGCGTAGCCAGTCACCGCTGCCAGCACGCAGGACATCAGCACTTCGTATTCAAACTCAAAGCGGCGGTAAAGCACTTCGGCCACCAGCACAGCGGCAGCCAGAGGAGCGTGCAGGACGGCCCCCAGGCCCGCTGCCGTGCCCGCCAGGACCAGCGAGCGGTGTTCGCTGGCGCTGAGTGGAGTCAGCAGGGCGAGCAAGCGGGTGCCCAGGCGGCCCAGCGCTGCAAAGGCGGCGTCGCGTCCCACCAGCAGGCCGCCCGCCGAAGCCAAAGCGGCGGCGCTGAGGCTCTGCACTTCACTGTCCAGGGCCCAGCGCTGATCCGCGTCGCTGCGCTTGCCCAGGCCAATGCGGACCATCTGATTGAGTGGCGTGCCGTCTCGGGGCATCAGCCACACGTACAGCGCCCCCAGCACGGGCAGCAGCAACAGCCCAAAGTTCTGCGGCGAGCTAAAGCTGATCATCAGTCCGCCCTCGCCGGGGGTGCCGGGTGGGGCGTAGCCAGTGATAGATGTGGCGGCGCGTCCCAGGGCCTCAAGCATTAGCCGCAGCGCTGCCGCCAGCAGCCCAGTCATTACTCCGCCTGCCACGCTGAGCAGCACCAGCCGCGCACTCTGCCAGCGGCGCAGCACGTTCTGTCGGCTGAACTGAGAGAGGACAGGCAAATGCATCTCCCTATGCTACGGCATGGACTCATGAGAGCAGGAAGGTTGTAGAGTCTGATAAAGCTTCTGTGGGCATAGTTGTCAGGGGAGGTCGGGATGCCGACGACATCACATCAGTGGACTTGCTATGCTGCGGGCCGACGATGAGCCCTACCGATTCCCCCACACCTGCTCCTGCCCGCCGACCTGTTCGGCTGGGCCGACTGTGGGCGCAGGTGGGCCGGATTCCCCTGATGGCGGTGATGCTCTCGGTGCTGTGTGGGCTAGGGATCGTGCAGACCTTGGTGCATATCGGCACGGGAGTGCAGCGCTCGGTGACCTGGCGTCAGGAGGCGCAGGCCACCCAGGCCGAAAATGCGCGGCTGCGCCAAGACATTCAGATTCTGAATGACGCCAAGGTTCAGCTGAATTCTCCGCAGTATCTGGAACAGTTGGCTCGCTGCTGGGGCTATGTGGGCCAGGGAGAAAAAGTGCTGGTGGTCGAAGACGCTCCAGCGACGGTGGGCAGCAACTGCGACGAATACCGCCTGCCCTGAGTGGCGCAGACCTGAGTCGGCGGAGCTTTGAGCGCGCAGAGGCTCAGAAGTCTCCCCAGGGCCGCCGCGCTCGACCAGACAGCAGAAATCCCCACCACTGGGGTGGGGATCATTTGGCGGGCCCTGAAGGACTTGAACCCTCGACCTACGGTTTTGGAGACCGCCGCTCTACCAACTGAGCTAAGAACCCGCGCTCTGGGTAAACCCAAAGGCTGAAACAGTTTAGCAGAGGGGATGGAAGCGTGCAAGAGCCTGCGCCATCAGGGAGGTTGCGCACCCTCCCATTCATCGTCCTAGGGCCATCGCCCCAGATTCATCGTCTCAGACTCATTAATTCTGATGACACCATTACGGCAGTCCGCCTCGGGAGGGTCACATATGGCCGCACCAGAGTTGGCTGCTGGCTAGAAAAATCCCCCACCCAGCAGCAGCCTCAGCGCCGCCAACCCAATCACGACAGCATTAAACGTGGTGGCTCCCCGGTCACGGGCCAGCACGCCCAGCAGCAGTCCCAGCAGGGCCGGAGGCAGCGTGGCGAACCAGTTCACCCAACCCAACAAGGGCAAAAATCCAGCAAACAGGCCCAGCAGACCCAGAATGCCCAGCAGGATCGAAGCAGTTCTCATGCCTTCTGATACGCGCTGACGGCATTTGAGGTTCCTGAGTTTTGAGGTCCTGAGTAGTGCTTGTTCTGAGAGGACTGAGGGCGGAGGCGGAGTGCAGGCCCAACACTGGCTTTTGGAGCGGAACCGCTGGTATGCACAGCACGAGTGACCTGTACAGCACGGGCGAAGCTGCACTGCAATGAGGGCAGCCTCGCTTGAGAATGTGTACGGTAACCTCCTGAACTATTGGCCAAAAAGAGGCATCACTCTGCCGTGAGAAGGGGAGTGCAGCATGGAGCATGGAGTGATCTGGGGTAGTTCTCGCCGGAGCAATTCATTTGGACTTGCAAAGCTGCGGTGCTGCACACTGCTCTAAGCCATTTGGCGCAGGGGAGGGTGCGGCCTGCCGGTGTAGCCTAAAGGGCGTGACCCAACCTTCCCGAACGTCCGTCCAGCGTCTGCCCGCTGGGGCCCGGCAGCGTGCTCCGCAGGTGCTGGTTTCATTGCGTGAGCTATACCCGGACGCCCGCACCGAGCTGGAATTCCGCACCCCTTTCGAGTTGCTGGTGGCGACGGTGCTGAGCGCCCAGGCGACGGACGTGAGTGTGAATGCGGCGACCCCGGCGCTGTTTGCCGCCTATCCTGACGCAGCAGCCATGAGCCTGGCAGAGCCGGAGGACATTGAGCCTTATATCCGGCGGATTGGGCTGTACCGGGCCAAGGCCAAGAATCTGGCGCGGCTGGCCCGGCAGCTGATGGAGCGGCATGGCGGCGAGGTGCCGGACGATTTTGACGCGGTGGTGGCGCTGGCAGGGGCGGGGCGCAAGACCGCCAACGTGGTCCTGAGCAATGCCTACGGGCGGCCCGCCATCGCTGTAGACACCCACGTGGGCCGCCTATCGCGCCGACTGGGCCTGAGCACGCAGCAAGACCCCGACAAAGTGGAGGTGGACCTCATGCGGCTCTTTCCCGAAGGCGACTGGATTTTCCTGCACCACGCGCTGATTCTGCACGGGCGGCGCATCTGCCTGGCCCGCAGGCCGCTGTGTGAGCAGTGCCTGATGGCAAGCTTCTGTCCCAAAGTAGGCGTAGACCCGCGCTGATGAGCCGCCCCCGCTACTCCCGGCAACTGTGGCTGTTCCTGGCAGCCAGTTTCTCCTTTGGGCTGTCGCAGGCGTTCGTGATGCTGTTCCTGAACTTCTATCTGCGGGCGCTGGGGCTGGGACCGGAGTGGCAGGGCATCATCAATGCGCTTCCGGCGCTGACACTGGCCGCGGTCAGCCTGCCGCTGGTGGTGCTGGCCCGGCGGCTGAGCAACGCACGGGTCATTCAGCTGGGTGCTGCGCTCAGTGTCCTGGGACTGACCCTGCTGGCACTGGCTCCCGGTGCGCTGCTGGCGGTGGCGGGGGCACTGCTTCAGGGCATGGGCAGCGCCGCGCTGGCCGTCTCTGGTGCCCCTTTTATGGCGAACAATTCCACCGAGAAGACCCGTGTGGGCCTCTTTACGCTGCAAAGTGCCTTGATGGTGGGCGCGGGCTTCGTGGGGAACCTGCTCGGGGGGCAGCTGCCGGGGCTCTATGCGGCCTGGACGGGCGTCGATCCCGGCAGTCTGGAAGCGCTACGCACCGCCATGCTGATGGCGGCGGCACTTCAGCTGCTGGGGGCTCTGCCCACCCTGGGCCTGCGCCCCAGCGGGAAGCCGTCGCAGCCGGGCCGCAGCGGGGCGCTCAGCATTCAGGACAAGCCCACCATGTTCCGCCTGGTGCTGCCCACCATGTTTGTGGGTCTGGGAGCAGGAGCCACCATTCCTTTTCTGAACGTGTATATCGAGGGGCGTTTTGGCATCAGTTATGCCAGCTTGGGGACACTGTTTGCCTGGACCAGTCTGGCGACGGCGGTCACCGTGCTCATTCAGCCCTGGCTGGTGCGGCGGCTGGGACAGCTGAGTGCCGTGCTGGCGGTGCAGGCATCCAGCTTGCCGTTTCTGGTGCTGCTGGGTTTTGCACCTTACCTCTGGATGGTCACCGTGGCCCTGTTCATGCGCGGAGCGCTGATGAACGCGACTGGGCCGGTCTACTCGTCCTACGCCATGTCGGTGCTGCCGGAAGCGGACCGGCCCATGTACTCGGCCACCAACACCATTCTCTGGAGCGGCAGCTGGGCGCTCGCCAGCCTCGGCTCTGGGGCGCTGCGGGCTTCCGGCTGGTTCGATTTCGGCACCAATTTCAATATCCTGTTCGCCTTTACCCTGCTGATGTATCTGTGCAACACCCTGGCCGTGTACTTGGGCGTGTATCTGCCGGACCGGCGCGGCGAGCTGCGGCGGCAGGACGCCGACTTGCCGTCTGGCTGAGCCGCCCACTGTACTGCCCACTGTGCCGGACGCTGCTTACGGAGGCCTGTTCAGGGCTGGCCGCGCTGGATGGTCTAGACTGGAACCATGACCGATGCCGCCGCTTCCGCCGAACCACAGGTCCAAACAGCCGCTTCCTCATCTGCTTCAGGCAGCCCCATGGAGCGGCTGTTTGAGATTCAGGACCTGGACCTGCAACTGGACAGCCTCAGTGCGCGTGAGGCCGAACTGCCGCAGGAGCTGGTGGACCTCCGCCGGGAGATGGATGACCTCAACAACCGCCTAGAAGACACCGAAATGGTGCTGGAGCGCGTAGAAGCCCAGACCCGCCAGTTGGACCTGGACCTGGGGACCACCCGTGAGCAGATGGAGCGCACCCGCGCCGAGCAGGACAAAAATGCCTTTGACGCCCGCGCTCAGGCGCAGTATGGCAGCCGCCTGCAACAGCTGACCGAGCGCGCCGAGGAAATGGAAGAAGACCTCGCTCCACTGCGTGAGCGCCAAAGCAGTCTGCTGGCCCAGTCCACTGAGCTGCGTGCCCAGCACCGTGCCCTGCGTCCCCGCCTGGGCGAACTGGAGCAGGCCGACGAGCAGCGTGTGACGGACCTACGCGCTTCGGGGCAGGAGATGCGTGAGCGCCGTGAAGCCCTACTGGGCACAGTAGACCCCCGCACCGCCCGCGAGTATGACGCCATTCGCCGCTCTAAAGGGGGTGTGGGCGTGGCGACCCTGACTGGGGGCCGCTGCTCGGCATGCAATGTCAGCCTGCCGGTCAATGTTCAGCAGCGTGTCTCAGCGGGCCAGGTGCCGCCGGTCAAGTGTCCTTCGTGTGGCCGCTTTTTGCTGAGCCGCGCTGAGGGCTAAGCTGCCCAGTCCCACTCCTTTTTCACCTGCGGCTGCTACTATGTAAGCAGTCGCCGCAAGGCTGAAGCTTTTTTCGAGGTACTTCCATGAACATTGTCCTGACCGTTTTCCTGATTCTGTACGCCCTGGTTGCTGTGGGCACCATCTTTTTCGTGCTGCTGCAAACGCCCAAGCAGGCTGGAATGTCGCCCAGCATGGCGTCGGGCGGCGACCTGTTCGGCGGACAAGGCGTCGAAGGTGGCCTGATTCGCACCTCGGCTATCCTCGGAGGGCTGTTTATGTTGCTGGCCCTACTGATCAATTACGTGTCCTGAGCCCTCTGCGCCTTGCTTTGTTCTACGGCCCCGCTAGCCATGCGCTATGCTGGGGCCGTCAAATTTTTTAAACCCGGAACTGCTAGCGCTGTCCCACCCCCCCAAACCGGGGCGGCGTCAATCAATTTCTTATGCCAGATCATGTATATCGGGGCCTCGTCGCTGTGGATAGCGCAGGCTTGGTCCTGAGAAATCTAAACCGTGTATGATGGCGGGCGTGTTCCGAAGTGGAGGAGAGAAATGACCCAACAGGGCGAAGTCCTGCTGGCCGTAAAAGGCCTCAAGACGTATTTTCATACCGACGAGGGTGTCGTCAAAAGCGTTGATGGAGTGACCTTCACGCTCAACAAAGGCGAGACCCTGGCCGTGGTGGGTGAGTCGGGCTCGGGCAAAAGTGTGACCAGCCTGAGCGTGATGCGCCTGATTCCCATGCCGCCGGGCGAGATTGCAGACGGCGAGATTCTGTTCAATGACCGCGGCACCGTCAAGGACCTGACCAAAGTGTCCGAAACCGAGATGCGGAGCATTCGCGGCAATGAAATTTCCATGATTTTTCAGGAGCCGATGACTTCGCTGAACCCGGTGTATACCGTGGGCGACCAGATTGCCGAAGCGGTTATGCTGCACCAGAACAAGAACGCCAAAGAAGCCCGCGAAGTCGCCATTGAGATGCTGAAGTTCGTGGGGATTCCTGCGCCGGACAAGCGGGTGGATGAGTACCCGCACCAGCTGTCGGGCGGGATGCGCCAGCGTGTGATGATTGCTATGGCGCTCTCGTGCAACCCGGCCCTCTTGATTGCTGACGAGCCGACCACCGCCCTTGACGTGACCATTCAGGCGCAGATTCTGGACCTGATGCGGAAGCTTCAGCAGGAAATCGGCATGTCTATCCTGTTCATCACCCACAACCTGGGCGTGGTGGCAGAGATGGCGGACCGCGTGGTGGTGATGTACGGTGGCCGCGTGATGGAAGAAGGCGACGTGATTGAGATTTTCAAAGCGCCCCGCCACCCCTACACCATGGGCCTGCTGAACTCGATCCCCCGTCCCCTGACCGCCGAGCAGGCCGCCGACAAGAAGAACCTGCGCCTGGAAGCGATTCCCGGCAACGTGGTCAACCCGCTGAACCTGCCGCCTGGCTGCGCCTTTGAGCCGCGCTGCAAGTTTGCGCTGCCCGCTTGCCGTGAAGTAGTGCCACCGCTGGAAGACACCGGCGGCGGTCACATGGCCCGCTGCATCCGCTGGCAGGAGTTTGAAGCGGTGCAGGAAGGTGGAGGCGACTACAACAGCCTGCACAGTCAGGAGGTGGCAAGGTGACCCGCATGGACAATGACACCCCACAGGGGCCCCAGACTGACGCGGCCACGCGGACTGGCGCAACCATCACTGAAATCATTCCTGGCCCGGCGGCCACACTGACGGTCAGTGACAACGTTTCTGCTTCCCAGACCACGGCACCAGCCCCAGTGTCAGCAGATGTCACTGCCTCAGCTGCTGGCGTGCAGCCCAGCGGGGCCATGCAGACCGTGATGATCGGAACTTCGGTGCAGACGGGTGAACCGGTGATGGCCGAAGTACCCGCCTTCACTGCGGCGGGAGAGCGCAGCGAACCGCTGCTGAGCGTCCGCAATCTGCAAAAGCACTTCCCGATCAAGGGTGGCTTCTTTGGGCGAACGGTCGGTTCGGTCAAGGCCGTTGATGGCGTGGATTTTGACCTGTTCCGGGGCGAAGTGGTGGGCCTGGTGGGCGAGTCGGGCTCCGGCAAGACCACTGTGGGCCGCACGCTGCTGCGTCTGGTGGAGCCAACGGGCGGCGACGTGATCTTCAAGGGCCAGGACGTGGTCAAGATGAACAAGCGCCAGCTGCGTGAAGTTCGGCGCGACATGCAGATCATCTTCCAGGACCCTTTTGCCAGCCTGGACCCCCGCATGACGGTGGAAGAGGTCATCGGTGAAGCGCTGGACATCCACAAGCTGCACCAGGGAGCCGAGCGCAAGCCCCGCGTGGCCGAGCTGCTCCAGCGCGTGGGCATTCGCCCAGAGCAAATGGTGCGCTACCCGCACGAGTTCTCGGGTGGTCAGCGTCAGCGTATCGGCATTGCCCGCGCCCTGGCTGTGAGTCCCGATTTCATCGTGGCCGACGAGCCGGTTTCGGCACTGGACGTGTCCATTCAGGCGCAAGTGGTCAACCTGCTCCAGGACTTGCAGCAGGAACTGGGCCTCACCGTGCTGTTTATCGCGCACGACCTGCTGGTGGTCGAGTACATCTGTGACCGCATCATCGTGATGTATCTGGGCAAGATCATGGAGATCGCGCCCAGCCACCAGCTGAACAATGACCCCCAGCACCCTTACACCGAGGCGCTGCTGTCGGCTGCTCCTGTGCCCGACCCCACCATCAAGCGTCAGCGCATCATTCTGGAAGGGGACATTCCCAGCCCTATCAACCCACCCAGTGGCTGTGTCTTCCGGACCCGCTGCCGCTACGCGATTCCTCAGTGCGCCGAGGTGGTGCCCGCACTGCGCGAAGTCAAGCCGGGTCAGTTCAAGGCCTGCATCCGCGACGATATTCTCTGAGTCACATTTTCTGATTCTGCGGTTCTGGCCCTCTGGCCGGGCCGCTTTTTTATGCCCATGAGGTGAACCATGTCCCCCCTGGCCTTGCTGAAACGCTCGCTGACCACCCACTATTTGAATTTCACGTCCAGAAGTGGGCGGCGGGAGTACACCTTTTTCGCCTTGCTGGTCTGGCTGTATCCCTTCCTCATGGTGGGAGTGGCGGCGCTGCTGCTTCCAGACTTACTGGCAAAGGAACAAGAACCGTACACGTTGCTAGAAAAGGGCTTCGTAGGTTTATTCATGCTGATTCTGTTTGGCCTGATTCCGCCGACCCTGGCTCTTCACGTGCGCAGGCTCCATGATCTGGGCAAAGGTGAACTGCTGTATATCGTCATTCTCCTTCTTTCCTTGATTCCGTTTCTGGGAGTGCTGATTCAGTTGCTGTTCACCATTTATCTGGCGCTGGCTCCTGGGCAGCCGGTGCCTAACCGCTGGGGCCCGCCCCCGCTTGAGCGCTGAGGCCTTTCTTGACGCTGGCTCATACTTAAGCTGACGCCTGCCTGAAGCAAAGTAAAAGTTCGGTGACGCGGGCTTTAACGGCGCTTTCCCCGCCAGGCGGCACAGTCAGCGCATGGACGCGAAAATGAGGCTGGGGGGAATGCTACTGCTGGGTGCGCTGGGAGCCGCTGGGTTGGGAATGCTGGCTGGACGCGGCCTAGAGGTGCCGGGCAGTGCCGCGCAGGCCCAGGCGGCCAGCTCAGCGGCAACGGGCGAGCAGGCGCAGTCCGCTGGCAGTGAGCTACGGCTGTACGGCAGCTTTGCCGAAGTGCGGACGCCCGTGACCACGGGTGAAACCCAGCTCAGCTACGCTTGGCCCGAAACGGCCTGGGAGGGGATGGTCCCTGGTTCGCTGGACCTGGAGGGACTCCCCTATACCCGCGCTGTACATGCCGTGGCTGCACCCTGGCTAGAGGGCTATGAGGGCCAGACGGTGACCCTACACGAAGAAGGCCGCGCCAGCCGGGTCACGCTGGTGCGCGCCCGCGACGGGCTAATTCGTGACCGCCGGGGAGATTACCGGCAAGTTCCCCTGGCACAGCTGGCGGTGCCTGACATGCCACCCCTGAACAGTCAGGGCCTGGAAAGCGGGGGCCAGACCACCACGACATTCGACCTGCCTGCGCCGGGAAGTGGCACGCTGGCTTACTTGACCCATGCGCTGCGCTGGGCCCCCCGCTACACCCTGACTTTGGGGCCCGAGGGGACACCGCCGCAGCTTTCGGCCCTGGCCGACCTGCACAACGGCAGCGACCTGGCCTATCAGGTGCAGAGCACCGAGCTGCTGGCGGGCGATGTGGGGCTAGAGCTGGGGCCGAGCACTCCTGTCATGGGCCACACGGCGCAGGCCACCTCCGCCGCTGCCGAAACAGGCAGGGCCGCTTACGATATTGCCGCGCTGGGCAGCTTGAACGGTATCTACCGCTATGCACTGGACCAGCCGTTTGAGTTGCCAGCAGGCAGCACCGTGACCCTGCCTTTCATGGAGCCGAAGCTGAGCAATTTTGAGAGCTACGCAGGCCTGAATACCGGCTTTAGCGGGCAAAGCAGCAAAGGCGTGCTGGGCCGCTTTTACCGCTTCAAGGCAGCGCAGGCCCTGCCAGGCGGCACGCTGACCGTGCGCGAGCAGGGCCGACTGGCGGGGCAGACCCGCGTGTCTGAGACGGCAGCTGGGCAGCCAGTGGAGTTCTCGCTGGGCCGCGATCCGGACCTAAGCTATGACCGCACAGTGAAGAAGGGCGACGTGGTGCCCGAAGGCAAGGCCAAACGCGTGACGTACACCGTCACTTACCGCCTGCGCAATGCCCGCCCGCAGCCAGTCCGTGCCGAAGTGACCGAGCAGGTTTACGGCGACACCAGGGTCAGTGGTGACGCCGAGCTGCAAGGAGGCCGGGTGCGCCTAGTGGCCGAAGTGCCCGCTGGGGGAGAGGTGACACGCACCTTTACGGTGAAGGTGTTGCAGTAAAGAGGTTCCAGCTTTGTCCGCAGGCTTTTCCTCATGGACCGTCAGGTGAGAAGTGCCACAGTAAAGCCATGAACAAAATGATGATTTCCCTCCTGGCGGTTCCCCTCCTGCTGGGTTCGGTGCAGGCTCAGACCGTTTCGCGTCCCGCTGCTTCCGCCCCAGCTGCTGAGCGCACCTTGCAGGCGGACCTGCGCCTATATGGGGACTTTGCTGAAGTCCGCCAGGCGGTGACCCCTCAGGACGGCACCCTCACCGTGGTCTGGCCCCAAAGTGCCTGGAGCGGTCTGATTCGTGACTCGCTGGACCTGGAGGGCCTCGCGTACACCCGCGCTGTACATGCAACCCAGGCGAGCTGGCTGGAAAACCTTGAAGGCCGTGAAGTGGTGTTGCACGAGCAAGGCAAAGCCCCGCAAACCGTGACCCTGGTACGTGCCCGTGATGTGCTGATTCAGGACGCTCAGGGCATGTACCGCCGGGTGGACCCCGCGCAGCTGGCTTTCCCCGCGCTGCCCCCCGAAAGTGGCTACGGCGCGCTGCCGGTCAGCACTTTCACCCTGGCGGCTCCTGCTGCTGGGCAAGGCACGCTGAGTTACCTGACCCGTTCTCTCAGCTGGACCCCGCGCTACACCCTGCGTGTAAATGGTGGCAAGCCGACACTGGAAGCCCTGGCCGACGTGAACAACGGCACCGAGCTGAGCTACAGCGTGGGCAAGACGGAGCTGCTGGCGGGGGATGTGAACCTGAATCCTGGCAACGGATATACCACGATAGGAGAGCCAGTGATGGCGTTTGATGTATCCAAGGTGACTGAGGCCCAATTTGCATCTCGCAATATTGCCCAGCAAGAGAGCCTGAACGGTATCTACCGCTATGCCCTGACCGAAGCCTTTACTCTGCCCGCGAGCAGCACCGTGACCCTGCCGTTCATGACCCCGGCGGTGAGCGAGTTTGAGGCGTACGCTGGCCTCAAGCGCGGCTTTTCTGAACAGAATGACCGGGGCGTGCTCAACCGGTACTACCGCTTCAAGGCGGACCGTGCGCTGCCCGGCGGCGGCCTGACAGTGCGTGAAGATGGCCGCGTGACCGGTCAGACCCGGGTGCAGGAGACGGCCCCCGGTCAGCCGGTGGACTTTGCGCTGGGCCGTGACCCGGATGTGACCTATGTGCGCTCGGTGAAGGCACTCAGCCGCACGTCCCGCAGCGCCGCATTTCAGGTGACCTACGCCCTGGAGAACAGCAAAAAGCAGCCCGTGAAGGTAGAAATCACCGAAAGCCTGTACAATGACCGCGCTGAGGTGAAGGCCGAAGGTGCTCTGGGCGCTGGCGTGCGGCGTGAAGGCAGCGATGTGAATCTGGCCCTGACCCTGCCCGCAGGCGGCAAGACTGAGCGCACCTTTACCGTGACCATTCCGCTGCAATGAGTCCCGCGCTCTGAACCGAGCAAATCCCAGGCCCCGCCCCCAGTGGAGCGGGGCCGCTTCGTGGGCGGCGCACCGGCCAGCGCACCGTCTCTGGCATACTGCTGGGCGTATATGTCCGAGCTGAACTCTGCCTCCTCCCACCCCGCTTCCTCTCCGGCCACTGCCGGGCAGCCGCGCCGCCGCGTGCTGCTGCTGGCCGGAGGCCAATCCGAAGAGCATGAGGTCAGCCTGTCCAGTGCCCGCTCGGTGCTGGCCGCGCTGCCCCAGGACCGCTTTGAAGTGACGACTGTGGTGATTTCCAAGGAGGGGCGCTGGCTGCCCCCCTCCGAGACGGCGCAGGCACTGGGCGCAGGCGTGGCCGAGTCGGGCGGTGAGCTCATGCTTCGGCGGGTGTCGGACGCGGCTGGCTATGACGTGGTGTTTCCACTGCTACACGGCCCGATGGGTGAAGACGGCACCGTGCAAGGCATGCTCACCCTAGCGGGCCTGCCCTTCGTGGGCAGCGGTGTGCTGGGCAGTGCCGTGGGCATGGACAAAATCATGACCAAGCGGGTGCTGGAAGCGGTGGGCATTCCGCAGGTGGCGTGGCGCGAGGCCAGCCGCACCGAGTGGAGCCGCGACCCGCAGGGGGTGCGTGACCGCGCCGCCGAGCTGGGCTTCCCGCTGTTTGCCAAGCCTGCCAACATGGGGTCAAGCGTCGGCGTCAGCCGTGTGGGGAGCGCCGACGAATTGGACGCCGCCTTGGAGCT
This sequence comes from Deinococcus piscis, assembly GCF_014653275.1. Lineage (GTDB taxonomy): Bacteria > Deinococcota > Deinococci > Deinococcales > Deinococcaceae > Deinococcus > Deinococcus piscis. Next base: position 35,648 of record NZ_BNAL01000016.1, on the reverse strand, counting down.
GGCCTTTCAGCATGACCGCCGCGTGATTCTCGAAGCGATGGCGGGCGTGAAGCCCCGCGAGGTGGAGGTGGGCATCCTGGGCAATGATGACCCCATTGCCAGCCCGGTGGGCGAACTGCGTTTCGACGCTGACTTTTATGACTACGACACCAAGTACACCGGGGGCCGCGCTGAGATGCTGATTCCTGCGCCGCTGCCGCCAGAGGTTGCGCAGCGGGTGCAGCAGTTGGCGCTCGAAGCTTACCGCGCCCTGGACTGCGCGGGCCTCAGCCGCGTGGACTTCTTTTACGTCGAAGAGACCGGCGAGCTGCTGCTGAATGAAATCAACACCATGCCTGGCTTTACCACCACGTCCATGTATCCGTCGCTGCTTCAGGCCCACGGCCTGAGCTACTCGCAACTGGTTAGCCGCCTGATTGAGCTGGCCCTGGAAAAGCGCTAGAGCAGATCGTTCGCGAATCAAAGGCTCTAGAGCGCAACCTAAATCCCAGACTTGACAATCCTGAGCGACTTACTTAGGATTAAGCCCATGAGAAAAGTATTTGTGATGGCGGGCGCTCTGATGCTTGCAGGCAGCAGCCTGGCGCAGAGCGGTTCTATTACCCTGTACTCGGGCCGTGGCAAGACCTTTGTGGAGCCGATCGTCGAGCGCTTTGAGAAGGAAAGTGGCATCAAGGTCAATGTTCGCTACGGCAAGGACGCCGAGCTGGTGGCCTTGCTGCGCCAAGAAGGTGCCCGCTCACCCGCTGACGTGTTCTGGGGCAACTCGGTGGGCGCGATGGGCCAGCTGGACGCGGATGGCCGCTTCGTGCGGCTGGGCAGCAACATCACCCGCCCGGTGGCGCGCGAGTACATGCCGGCCAGCGGCAACTGGGTGCCCACCACGCTGCGCTTCCGCACGCTGGCCTACAGCTCCGAGCGCGTCAAGGCCAGCCAGCTGCCCGCCAGCGTCTTTGATCTGCCCAAGATGAACCAGTTCAAAGGCCGCATTGGATGGACGCTGAGCTATCCCTCCTTTCAGGATTTCCTGGCGGGCATGATTGCCCAGCACGGCGAGGCCAAGACCCGGCAGTGGCTGCTGGACATGAAAAAGCTGAATCCGGTGGACTACAAGACCAGCAACGTCAACATGATGGAAGCCATCCGCGCCGGTCAGATTGATATGGGCCTGACCAACCACTACTACATCCAGCGCGTGGGCAAGCTGGGCTACCCGGTCGAAACCCACTTCTTCAAGGCGGGAGATATCGGCAACCTGGGCAATGCCACCGGCGTAGGCGTGCTGAAGACCAGCAAGAACCCCGCCGCCGCCAGCCGCCTGGTCCAGAAAATGGTGTCCAGCGACGCGCAGAACTTCTTTATGGGCGTGAACTTCGAGTACCCCGTCATCGGCAACACCTACACCCCCAGCGGCATGCTGCCCTATGCCGACGCCGTCAAGCGCAGCCCCCGCATCAGCGCCAGTGCCCTACCGAAAAACCTGGAAAAAGCCCAGAAGCTGCTGCGGGAAACTGGACTGCTGTAAGCCAGCTTCTCTTCTCCTTTCTCCCTGAACGGCCCCGCCTCCTTCGCCTGGCGGGGCCGCCTGGGTTGAAGGACGCTCCCACAAGCTTATTCCGACTGATCTACTCCGGTTTCTGATATGATTGGCCGCGCTGCCTGCCCCTCCTGCCTATGCCGAACCGTGCTGACCGCCCCCCGCTGCTGCTGACCCTGCCCGCTTTGCTGGCTGGACTGGGTGTGGCCCTCCCGATGCTGTACCTGCTGCGTGAAGCCTTTGGCGCAGACCTGGGCACCGTGCACGAGATTTTGTGGCGCAGCCGCAACCTGGAACTGCTGGGCAACACACTGTTGCTGACCGTGAGCGTGGTGGTATGCGGCACCCTGATTGCCCTGCCTCTGGCCTATCTGGCGGGGCGCACTACTTTCCGGCCCCAGCGGTTGCTGGCGCTGCTGGGTGTCTTGCCGCTGGCCGTGCCCGGCTACGTGGGGGCCTATGCCCTGATTGCAGCCAGTGGAGCGGGCGGGTCGCTGGACGCCCTGACCGGCTGGGCCCCAGCAACGCCTAGCGGATTTGGAGGCGCGCTGCTGGCGTTGACGCTCTTCACCTTTCCGTATCTGTTCCTGAATCTGTACGCGGGTCTGCGGGCCGCTGACCCTGCCCTGGAAGAAGCCGCCCGCTTGCTGGGGCGCACGCCCTGGCAGACCTTTGTCAGCGTGACCTTGCCTGCTCTGCGCCCAGCCTGGCTGGCTGGGGCGTTGCTGGTCGCCCTCCACGTGCTGGGCGACTTTGCTGTGGTCAGCCTGATGCGTTATCCCACCTTTAGCGCCGCCATCTATCAGCAGTACACCGCCGCCTATGACACGGTGTACGCAGCCTGGTTGGTGCTGGCGCTGCTCGCCCTGACCGGTGCTGTGCTCTGGCTGGAAGCCCGGCTGCTGCGCGGCTTTTTCCTGGGCCGGGTCTCGGCGGGGGCTGTGCGCCCACACCGCCGTCAGCCTCTGGGTGTCTGGGCCTGGCCTGCCTGGGCCCTGATGCTGACCCTGGCCGCCCTGACACTGGTGCTGCCGCTGGGCACGGCGCTGTACTGGCTGCGGCTGGGCATCAGTCCCTATGTGCTGGGCGAGGTGGGGGAAGCGGCCCGGTTGGCGGGTGGCAGTGCCGCACTCACGGCCACCCTGACCGCGGCACTGGCCTTTGTGCTGGCCTATATCGGCAGTCGCTACCGTGGCTGGCTGGCCCGCCTGGCGGAGCGGGTGGCTTACCTGGGCTACGCCACGCCCCCACTGGCGCTGGCCCTGGCGCTGGTGTTTTTTACGCTGGCGGCGGTGCCTGCGCTGTATCAGACCCTGCCGCTGCTGGTGCTGGCCTATACCCTGCACTTTGCTGCCGAGGCCATCGGGCCGCTGCGGTCTTCACTGGTGCGCGCCACCCCCCGCCTGGAAGAAGCCGCCCGCGTGCTGGGCGACACCCCAGGGCAGGCCATGCGCCGCGTGACCTTGCCTATCGTGCTGCCGGGGCTGCTGGTCAGTGCGGCGTTCGTGTTCCTGAGCGTGCTCAAGGAACTCCCGCTGACCCTGCTGCTTGCCCCGGCAGGCTTTGACACGCTGGCGGTAGGCGTGTGGACCTACACCGAAGAGGCCCTGTATGGCTCGGCGGCGCCCTACGCTCTGGCGCTGATGCTGGCCGGGGCCGCGCTGTCGGTCCTGATTTTGCGCCGTGAGAAGCTGTGACCTCCCGCCTCAGCTCCTTGCTCCCTGGAATCCAGCTCCCTTGAACACTGCCCCTCTGAAAGAGTGAACCTATGACCCAAATGCCCCTGCTGTCCCTGCGTGACCTGACCAAAAGCTACGGCCCTGGCCTGCCGCCGGTGGTGCAGCACCTGAATCTGGATGTGGGGGAGGGTGAGCTGGTCACGCTGCTGGGGCCTTCGGGCTGCGGCAAGACGACCACCCTGCGCCTGATTGCTGGGCTGGAAGCGCCGGACGGAGGCCAGGTGGCCCTGCGCGGTCAGGACATCACGCCGCTGCCCCCCGAGCGGCGCGGGATGGGGCTGGTCTTTCAGGATTACGCGCTGTTTCCGCACCTCAGCGTGCTGGACAATGTGCTGTTTGGTCTGCGCGCCTTGCCCGCCGCCGAGCGCCGCCAGCGGGCGCAGGACACCCTGGCTCTGGTGGGCCTGACTGTGTTTGAAGGCCGAATGCCGCACCAGCTGAGTGGCGGTCAGCAGCAGCGCGTGGCGCTGGCCCGCGCCCTGGCCGTTCGCCCAGCCCTGCTGCTGCTCGACGAGCCTTTTTCCAATCTGGACGCTTCACTGCGCCACTCCACCCGCGCCGAGGTGCGCGCCATTTTGCGTCAGAGCGGCACGGCGGCGCTGCTGGTCACGCACGATCAGGAAGAGGCTTTGGCCTTTAGTGACCGTGTGGTGGTGATGCGGGCAGGCGCAGTGGAGCAGGCCGGTCCGCCTGCTGAGGTCTATGCTGCGCCGCGCACCGCTTTCGTGGCAAATTTTCTGGGCCGCGCCAACTTGCTGACTGCTGCGGCCCAGGGGGACACCGCCGAGTGTGCCCTGGGCCGCGTGCCGCTCAGCCGCCCGTTGCAGGGCACGGCCATGCTGTGCCTGCGCCCTGAGCAGCTGCGCCTGAACGCGGACCCAGCCGGTCCCGCCGAAGTGCTTAGCCGCGAATTCCGGGGGCCGTCGGTGGCCTATACTCTGCGGCTGGGAGAGGGGGGCAGCGCCCAGGACCTGCTGGTGCTGCGGCCCGCTGGCGAACCGCTTTGGGCCGAAGGCACGCGGGTGGCTGCCGAAGTGATGGGCTCCGCCCATGTGCTCGACTGAACACAAAGCCGCGCCGCCTATACGGTGACAGTTTTGCCAGCCTAAATGAGTGCATACTCAGGTATGGCAAGGCCCAAAATTATCGAGACTGAAGCCCTGGTGGCCGCGGCCCGCAGTGCATTTCTGGAGCAAGGTGTGGGCGTGAGTACTGCTGAAATCGCGCGCCGGGCGGGCATTTCCGAAGGCACCCTGTTTAGCCGCTTTGCCACCAAGGAGGAGCTGTTCGAGGAAGCCATCGGCCTGAGCCGCTATGGCCGCTGGCGCACGGAATTGCTCCAGCAAGTGGGACAGGGTGACGTGCGCGGCAATCTGGAACGCTGCGGCATGAGCTACCTGCGCGAAGCCCAGGACCTGCTGGACGCGCTGATGCTGGTGTTTTCACGCGGGCACGCTCCCGAACACAATCCGCTGCTGGCGCGGCTCGGCAACCCGCTGGCGCAGGACACAGGCGCACTGGCCGACTACCTGCGTGCCGAGCTGGAGCTGGGGCGGCTGCGTCCGCTGGACACCGAGCTCACTGCCCTCACCATCACCGGAGCGCTCAGTCAGTGGCTTCAGCAGGGGCGGATGCCTGCTGCTCCTGCGGGGCCGCGCGACCCGGGCCGCTTCGTGCGGGGGCTATTTGACCTGCTGTGGCCGGGAATGGCTTTTGGCGAGGGAACAAAATGAGCAAACACTTGAAAACCGACCCATCCTTGACCACACTGGCTGCTGTGTGGACAGTTTTTCCCTTGTTGGCAGGTGCCCTATGAAACAGTTGACCCCTTTTCTCCTCCTGGCGCTGCTGGCCCCCGGCCTGAGTGGGTGCCGCCCCGCCGAGCCCGGAGCCCAGCCCGCCCGCGTAGATGTGGCCGCGCCGCCGCCCAAAGTGGTCGCCCAGCCGGTTCAGGTGCTCACGGTGCAGGAAGGTACCCTCCGGACCGAGCGCCGCGTCACCGGCACCGCCCAGGCCAGCCGCACCAGCAATGTCGCGGCACTGACCAGCGGAGCCCTGCTGCGCTACGAGGTGGCCGAGGGTGAAAGTGTGGCTGCCGGAGCTGTGGTGGCCCGCCTGGACGATACTGACGCTCAGCAGGCAGCCCAGAATGCCCGCGCCCAGTTGGAGCAGGCCCGCATCGGCTACGCCTCGGCCCGCCAGAGCCTCAGCCAGAATGCTGGAGCACTGGAAGCGTCGGTGACGGCAGCGCAGTCCAGTCTGAATCTGGCCCAGCAGGAACTGAACCGCGCCCAAGAGGCCAGCGGCACACCGCAGTCGGCCCTCGACGCTGCGCGTGACCGCGTGACCCAGGCCCGCGCCGGACTGGCCCAGGCGCAGGCGGCCCTGAGTGCCAACCGTGCAGGCACCGCCACGGGAACCAATCTAGAGCTGCTTTCTGCGCAGGTGGACGCTGCGCAGGCGGCTGTGACCCAGGCCGAGGACCGGATCCAGCGGGCCAGGGTGACGGCTCCGTTTGCAGGGACGGTGAGTGCGCACCTGGTACAGCCGGGTGAATTCGCCGCGCAGGGAAGCCCGGTGTTCCGGCTGGTGGACACCTCCTCGGTGCGGGCGGCCTTTGGCGTGTCTCCGCAGGACGCTGCGCAGCTGACTCCCGGCACCCGCCTGAATCTGGGCTACGGTGGCGTCAACTACGTGGCTGTGGTGGAAGGCGGCGAGCGCATCGCAGGCGAGGACCGTCAGGTGCCGCTACGGGCCCGCATCCAGGGCGGCGAAGCCATTCCGCCGGGGGCCACGGTGCAGCTGCGTTACCGGCTGGAGCTGGCGGGCGGCGTCTTGGTGCCAAGCCGCGCCCTGAGTGTATCGGGCAGTGAAAACTATGTGTATGTGGCCGAGGGAGACGAGGCCCGCCGGGTGCCCGTCGAAGTGCTGGCCGAAAGCGACGGCCAGGTGGCGGTCAGCGGCCTTCAGGATGGTGACCGGCTGATTTATCCGGTGCCCAGCTCCTTGCAGGACGGTTCCCGCGTTGCGGTGCAGTCAGGCGTGTCAGGCGGCGGCGAATGAGTGGGCTGACTCCGCAGAGCCAGGGCCAGGGGAAGGGACAGGCTCAAGAGCCGCTGCCGACTGCCGGGCTGGACCGCTACGGGCAGCCCGACCCCTTTAACCCGCCGCCTGGCCTGCTGCCCGACGGCACTCCTGAGCCGCCCATTCATCCGGCGGTGCGCTTCAGCGTGCGGAACGTGGTGTTCTCGCTGGGTATCTTCGTGGTGGCAGTGCTGCTGGGCCTGATTTCGGCCAGCCGTCTGGGCACCGACCTGCTGCCCAACTTCGAGGTGCCGGTGCTGGCGGTCAGCACCACCTATCCTGGAGCCAGCCCCGAGCAGGTGAACCGCGAAGTCAGCACCCGCGTCGAAGACGCCATCAGCACGGTGGCGGGCGTCACCGACGTGAGCACCACTTCGGTGGGCAGTCAGTCGGCGGTGGTGATTACCTTTGCCGAGGGCACCGACATTGACGCGGCGGCCAACTCGGTGTCGCAGGCGGTATCGGCCATCCGGGGCGCGCTGCCAGACGGAGCCGAAGCGCCCGTGGTCCAGAAGTTCGACCCCAATGCTCAGCCGATTCTGACCCTGGCGCTGCTTTCTTCGGGGGCAGGCCCCGCCGAGACAGCCCGCTACGCCGAGGACATTCTGGTGCCGCGCTTGCAGCGAATTCCCGGCGTGGCCGACGTGTCAGTGTCGGGTGGGCGCGAGCGGGCCGCAGAAGTGCTGCTGGACCCGGCCCGGCTGGACACCTATGGTCTGAGCGCAGCGCAGGTGACCGGAGCCATCGGTGCTTCGGCGCTGGACGTGCCAGCGGGCACGCTGGTGCAGGACGGGCAGGAAATCACCTTTGCCACCCGCAACACCCCCGGCACCCTGAGCGATGTAGAGAACATCCTGGTGGATTCGGCACGCGGCATTCAGGTGGCCGATGTGGCCGATGTGCGCGACGCCAGCGAAAAGGTCACGGCCCTCTCGCGGGTCAATGGTCAGCCCGCCGTGCTGCTGGATGTGCGCAAGGCCAGCGGCAGCAATTCAGTGGCGGTGGCTGAAGCGGTGCGTGAAGTCGTCTCCGAGCAGGCCGCTGAGTTGCCGCAGGGCTACCGCCTGAGCGTGGCCACCGACACCACCGAAGTCACCCGCGCCACAGTCGAGGACACCCTGCATGAGTTCTTTATTGCGGTGGCAGCGGTGGGCGTCATCGTGCTGCTGTTCCTGGGCCGGCTCAGCACTGTGTTTGCGGTCATCCTGGCGGTGCCAATTTCTATCAGTGCCGCGCCGCTGGTGTACAGCAGCCTGGGCTTTACCTTCAATATCGTCTCGCTGCTGGCGATTATCGTTGCTATCGGCATCGTGGTGGACGATTCCATCGTGGTGGCCGAGAACGTGCAGCGCTACCGCGACATGGGCTATGACCGGCTCAAAGCGGTGCTGCTGGGCGGCTCGGAAGTCTTTTCGGCGGTCACGGCAGCCAGCTTCGCGCTGCTGTCGGTGCTGATTCCCCTCAGCCTGATGCCGGGACTGCTGGGGCAGTTTTTCAGTCAGTTCGGTCTGGGCCTGTCTGCTGCCATTCTGATGAGCTGGCTGGAAAGCTTGCTGTTCCTGACGGTCCGCATGGCCTACACCCGTGACCGTCAGCCGCTGGGCTGGGCGGATGTGCCGGGCGTGCTGGCACAGTTCCCAGGGTTGCTGCTTCAGTCGCTGGCCGGGGTCAGGACCGGGCGCGGCGTGCTGGGGCTGCTGCTGGCGGGCGCGGCCACCTGGCTGCTGGCCGAATGGGTGGCCCGCACGCAGGGCTACGCACTCGAACCCTGGGCGCTGGCCGCCCTGTCGCTGCTGGCTCCGCTGACCCTGGCCGTGTTTCGTTACCTGACCGCCGCGCTGCTGGGAGTCCTCGAAGCCCTCACCGGCACGCTGCACCGCGCCACCGAGCGGGCCGTCTCGGCGGTGGCCCGCGCCTACGCGGCTTCGGTGCGCGCCCTGCTGAACCGTCCCTGGGTGGCCGTGCTGGCGGCTGGACTCTTTTTGCTCAGTGCGCCGCTAGCGCTGCGGAGCATCGGCTTTAGTTTTGTGCCGCAGAGCGATTCGGGTCTGATGACCGTATCGGTGGAGCTGCCACGCGGCGCGGCGCTGGACGCCACCAACGCCCTGACCGCGCAGGTCGAGGAGCGGCTGCTGTCCAAACCCGAAGTGACGCTGGTGCAGGCGGACGTCGGCTCCGGTGGCCCACTGGCCGGGGCCCGCACCAACGAGTCGAGCCTGACCGTCAACCTGACTCCCAAAGAGCAGCGCCCTGGCGTGCAGGAGCTGATCGAGGCGTACCGCACCGAGCTGGCTCCCCTCGCCGCGCAGGTGCCTGGCGCAGACATCCGGGTCACTGCTGTTGAAACCGGACCTGCGGGCAGCAGTGATGTGAGCCTGGCGCTAGCAGCTCCTACCCAGGCGCTGCTGCGCGAGCGTCATGCCGCCGTGTTGGAGGTGCTGCGGGAGGACCCGAATGTGCAGAGCGTGACCAGCAGCCTGAGCGACACCCGCCAGGAGCGCGTCTTCGTGCCGGACCCGGCCCGCTTGAGCGGCACCGGCCTCACCGTGCGTGACGTGGCGAATGCGCTGCGCACCTACAACGAGGGCAGTGTGGCGGGGCAACTGCGTGAGGGCGACACCGGCGTGGATATTGTGGTGCGGCTGGACCCGGCCCGCATTCCCACAGAGCAGGCCCTGCTGGGGCAGACCATCTATGCTCCCGCTCTGCGGACCGAGGTGACACTGGGGTCGCTGGGCGAATTCCGCATTGGCGAAGCGCCGGCCACGCTCTCGCGGCTCAACAAAGCCTTTACCGCCACACTGGACATTGACCTGGTGCCCGGCGGCCCCAACGCCTTTGCCTATGGCAAGCAGCTGACCGATAAGGTGGCTGCGGCAGGCCTGCTGAAAGACAACGTGTCCCTGGGCAATGCCAGCTCGTTCGGCAGCGCGGGCCTCACCGAAGACCTGATTTTCTACGGGCCGGTGCTGATCGTGCTGGCGTCGCTGCTCACCTATCTGGTGCTGGGTAGCCAGTTCAACTCGTTCCGCTATCCGCTGTACCTGCTGCTGCCGGTGCCGCTGGCGCTGGTGGGCGGCCTGTGGTCGCTGCGGCTGTTTGGCACTGACCTGGACGTGATTACCATGATTGGCATGGTGATTCTGCTGGGCCTGAGCACCAAGAACTCCATCTTGTACCTCGAATTCGTGACCGAACGCCTGCGCTCACAGCCGCTGCGTGACGCCCTGATCGAAGCCGCCGAGCTGCGCTTCCGGCCCATCATTATGACCACGCTGACGGTGCTGGTCATCAGCATTCCGCTGATTCTGGGTCAGGGCGACGGAGCCGAGTTCCGCCGGGGCCTGGGCATCGTGATTCTGGGCGGCATCGTGACCTCAACACTCCTCACCTTTTATGTGGTGCCCAGCGTGTTTTATCTGGGTGAGCGGGGCCGCCAGGCGGGTGAGCAGCCCACAGCAGCTCCCCGGCTGGAACCAAGTTGACTTTTTCTTGACTTTTCCTGACTTCTAAATGCGGCGTCAGCACCTGTGGGAGCTGCGCCGCTACACTGTGGCAGGTAGACCAGACAGGAAAAGGGAGCCGGGACGCCCGCACGCCGTGGGCTAGGCTCCCGCAGTGGACTACCGATGGAGGCGCACGGCCCGCTGGGCACCGCCGCACAAGGAGCAAACGAAAGACTATGGAATGGAAAAATCTTCCTGGCAGTGGCCGTGGATTTGAGAACAGAGGCGGGGGCGGTGGAGGCGGCGGCCTGGTCGTCGGCGGAATAGGGGGCCTCCTCCTGATGCTGGTGGCTGCCTTTTTCGGAATTGACCCGCGCATCATCACGGAGACGGGCCTGGTGCAGACCGAGCAACCTCAGCCCCAGGCACAGACCGCTCAGAATGACGAACTCAGCCAGTTCCTCAATTCGATTGCGGGCAGCACCGACAAGGTCTGGGCAGAAATTTTCACCGAGGAGGGCCTGCAATACAACTCGCCCAACTTCGTGCGGTTTAGCGGTCAGACCCAGACGGCCTGCGGCACCGGCACCAGTGGCGTCGGCCCTTTTTATTGCCCGCTGGACAGCACCGTATATCTGGACCCCAGCTTCTTTAGCGAAATGCAGCAGCAGCTGGGTGGTGGCGGCGACTTTGCGTATTCCTACGTGATTGCGCACGAAGTCGGCCACCACATCCAGAACGAGCTGGGCATTGCCGATCAGGTGCAGCGTCAGCAACAGCGTCTGCCCGAAGTCCAGGGGAACCAGCTCAGCGTGCGCATGGAGCTTCAGGCCGACTGCTTCGCGGGTGTGTGGGGCAAGCGGGTTTCCAGCCTGGCTCAGTTGACCCAGGACGACGTGCGCGAAGCGGTGGACACCGCCGCCGCCATCGGGGACGACACCTTGCAGTCGCGTGGGCGCGGCTATGTACAGCCCGATTCGTTTACCCACGGCACGTCCGAGCAGCGGGTGAACTGGTTTATGAAGGGCTTCCAGAGCGGCGACGCCGACCAGTGCGAGACCTTCAACCAGGACTACAGCCAGCTGTAACTAGAGCAGTGAGTAGGCCCCGCCCTCTTCAGAAGGGGGCGGGGCCTGCTTGCCGAGAATCACAGCTTGCCAAGAATCACAAAGTCACATTGCGGGCATTGGGGTGGGGGCACCGGGCATAGGGTCAGGCAGGCCAGGGGTATCCGGGTTGCTGGGGGCGTCCGGCGTGGGCATCCCCGGAGTGTCGGGGTTGGTGGGCGGGTCCTGCATCGGCACCGGGTCGGTGTCCTGGCCGGGCATCTGCTCCGGACGGGGCGCGGGCATGTCCGTTGGTTCACCGGCAGGCATGGGGGGACGGTCATAGGGGCCAGTCGCTTGCATGGTCATAAAAAACCTCCTCTGAACGGGGAATTAGGGATGGGCCTTTAGGATGGCATGCTCCCCTGGCGCAAACGTGACGTGTGACGCCTGCCGGTGTGTTTCTCAGCAGTTCCTAAACAGAGTGAAAGAGTCAGATGATTACAGGAGGTGCAGCCTACGCGCGAGCAAAGCGCGTGCAACACGCTCCGCAGGACAGAAAGCTAGAGTGACACCGGGTGCTTCTCCCTGCGCCACTCTACTTGGACCTACAATGCTGCGCCGCAGCCAATAGCTTTAGCTTCCGCTCTCTTCCAGGGCGTAGGCCAACATCAGCCGTCCGGTCTGCTCAAGCGCCTGGGTATGGGTGCGCTCGTAGGCGTGGCTGGCGTCCACCCCAGGGCCAATCAGGGCCACTGGAAAGTCGCCGCCTGCCCGCCAAGCGGCGGTGCCGTCCGAAGCGTAGTAGGGGTAGATGTCTACCTTGAGGTCCACTCCGCAGCCTGCGGCCACCTGCCGCAACCGGCTGCTCAGAGCGTGGTCGTAGGGGCCGCCGCTGTCGGCGACACACAGGGTGCAGTGGTGCTCGGAACTGGTCTGGCCCTCGCCCACAGCCGCCATATCCACCGCGATCAGTTCATCCGTGTGGGGCGGGATACCGGTAGCGGCACCGTGACCGACTTCCTCGTAGGTGGTCACATGAAAGGCGACCGTGCGCTCCGGCGCAGTCTCCAGCAGCGTGCGGGTCAGCGCCAGGAACAGCGCCACCGCCGCCTTGTTGTCGATGTGGCGTGACTTGAGATAGCCGGACGGCATCAGCCGGGGCCGGGCGTCCAGCGACACGAAATCGCCCACCTCAACCCCCAGCACCCGCGTTTCACTGGCCGAGGCGGTCACTTCGTCCAGGCGCACTTCCATCGCAGCGGCGTCGCGCTTCAGTTCGCGCAGGGCCGGGCCGTGAACGTGGCCGCTTTGCTTGATGTTCACCACTGTGCCGGTGAGTACGCGGCCCGACTGGGTGTGGACCTTGATATCTTCACCCTCAGTGGTGGCCCAGTCATAGCTGCCCAGCATGCTCAGCGCCAAGCGGCCCGACGGCTTGATGGCTTTGACCATGGCGCCCAGGGTATCTACATGCCCGCTGAAGGTGATATGCCCTTCGCGGCGGCCAGCCACCTCCCAGCTCAGCGCCCCTTTGCGGCTGCGGACACTGCTGACCCCCATCGTGGCCAGTTCGGCCTCAATGAGCTGGACGGCAGCTTCTGTAAAGCCGGTGGGGCTGGGCGTGTCCAGCAGCCGAATCAGCACGTCCAGGATGTAGTCGAGGTCCAGCAGAGGCAGGTCTTGACGTTTAAGGGTGTTCATGGAGCCTCCTGTCGGAAAGTCGGAGAAATGCAGAGGGCGCAGCTCAGTGGGCCGAGGGGTGGTCCGGCTCGGCGGGAGTGTCCGTGACCTTCAAAGGCAGCAGATGCAGTGTCAGGCCGTAGCCCGCAGCGTGTGCCTGCGCTGCCGCCAGCTCTGGAGAGCCGGGCAAGGCCAGCACATCCAGCTCGGTGCAGCCCAGCGCCTGGAGGTGCGCCGCCAGGGTGCTGTCGCCCTCGGGCAGCTGCCCGGCAAAGGGGTCGCTGCTGCTGGCCCGCACCAGCAGGTCGCCTTCCTCGGCGCGGATATCAGGGTGCAGCACCCAGCCGCGTGAAAAAGTCTCCGCAGCGCCGGGGAACAGCCCACCGTCCCACTGCACCAAAATGGCGCCGCTGCCGCTTCGGGCCTGTTGCAGCCGCTCACGCAGAAGAGGTAGGGCCGGGTGGTCACCAGCCGAGGTTTCGAGATGATGCCGCTGCACCGTGAGGAACAGCGGCAGGCGGGAAGCAAAAGTCATGTTTCCGATGATAACCGTCTGAGAACCAGATATGACGGGCCGCGCCGTCCAATCATTCCTGGTGGCCTGCGGTGGCCCCCGCCGCAGGCGGTGCCTTGACGGTGGCGATGCTGGCCCCGCTGTCCACATAGATGGTCTGCCCGGTGATGCCGGTGCTCAGATCGCTCAGCAGGTACAGCCCCAGGTTGCCCACCTCTTCGGGGGTGGGGTTGCGGCCCAGTGGGGCGTTGTCGGCGGCGTTGCTGTACAGCATCGCAAATGCTGGAATCGAGCGGGCGGCAATGGTCCGCATTGGGCCAGCGCTGATGGTGTTCACGCGAATCTGGCGCTCACCCAGTTCTACCGCCAGGTAGCGGGTCGAGGCTTCCAGGGCCGCTTTGGCTGCGCCCATCACGTTGTACTTGGGCACCACGCGCTGCGACGCCTGGAAGGTCAGGCTGATGATGCTGCCCCCGTCGCGCAGCAGCGGCTCGGCGTGGCGGACAGCGCTGACCAGCGTGTAGGCGCTCACGTTCAGCGCGGTGTTCCAGTCGTCCGAAGTGGTGTCAATAAAGCGGCCATCCATCGCCGCCTTGGGCGCAAAGCCGATGGCGTGAACCAGAAAGTCCAGCCCACCGAATTCATCTTTGACGCGCTGGAACAGGGCCTGGAGGTCATCTTCGTTGGTCGCGTCGCACTGCTGAATCCAGGTGCCAGGGCGGTCAGTGGTCAGCTTTTCCAGTTCCCCCCGCAGGCGCTCACCCTGATAAGAAAAGCCCACCTGGCAGCCCGCTTCCAGCAGCCGCTCAGCGATGGACCAGCCCAGGGACCGGGCATTTGCCACTCCCATGACCAGGGCGCGCTTGTCTGACATATCAATGCTAAGACTCATGGGCCAAAGTCTAGAGCACTTCATCCTCTTGGACCGCATCCAATTTTTGCCGCTCCAGTACGGCTGGACGTGAGCAGCGTCAGAGTACCGAGAGAGCGGGCACCGCATACTGCCGGGGTGTCAGGCACTCCCTTGCTTATCCGCAGCCCTCTGATTCGCTTGCCGCACGGCTTTACAACCCGCCGCGGCGGGCTGTCGCAGGGGCCGTTTGCGGGGCTGAATCTGGATGACCGTCAGGACGACCCCCAGCTCGTGGCTGAGAACCGCCGTCAGGCCGCCGGAGCGCTGGGCTACGGGCTACACGAAGTGGCGCGGCTGGAACAGGTGCATGGCCTGGACGTGCTTTCTGCCCGCCCAGGTGTGCAGACCGGCGACGCCCTGGTCACGGACAGCCCGGACCTGCTGCTCGCCATCGGCACGGCTGACTGCTACCCCATCTTGCTGGCCGATGAGGAAGCGGGGGTCATCGGTGCTGCACACGCAGGCTGGCGGGGCACGGCTGGGCGCATCGCCGCCCGCACCCTGGCTGCCATGTGCGAGCTGGGAGCCCGCCCGGAGCGCACCCGCGCTGCGGTGGGGGTGGGCATCTGCGCCGCGCAGTATGCCGTCGGCGAAGAAGTCGCTGGTCAGTTCAGGGCAGCGGGGCTGGGGGAACATCTCAGTTCGGAGAATGACTCCAGCCCTGCCGCAGCGCACCAACTGGACCTGGGCGCGGCCAACCGCCAGATTCTGCTCGAAGCGGGCATCCAGCCGCAGCATGTGTGGCAGGCAGGGGGATGCAGCACCGACCCCGACTTTTACTCGTACCGCCGCGACCAGGGCGTGACGGGCCGAATGTGGGGCTTGATCGGCCTGCGCCCACAGGCCAGCGGGCAGGTGGGCGCATGAGCTTGCTGCGGCCCGATGACCTGATTCGCAGCGTCTCCGACATCACCCCGGAGTTCCTGGCGGCCCGTGGGCTGCGCGGGTTGCTGCTGGACCTGGACAACACCTTGGTCCCGTACCACTCCTATGACGACTTTCCCCGCTCGGCCCGCTGGGTGGAGGAGATATCCGGCTCCGGCATTCGGCTGGCGCTGCTGAGCAACGCGACGGTCAAGCGGGCCGGGGAGTGGCGCAGCCGCCTGGCGCTGGAAGGCGTCGGTATGGCGGGCAAGCCCTACCCGGCATCATTTCGCCGCGCCGCTGCGGCGCTCGGCCTCCCCGCCTATCAGGTGGGCATGGTCGGGGACCAACTGTTTACCGATGTGCTGGGCGGCAACCTGGCTGGCCTGCATACCATTTTGGTTCACCCACTGGTTGACAATGCCCTGCCCCACACCCGCCTGGCGCGGATGCTGGAGCGCCGGGTGCTGGCCCGCTACGGCCACGCCTGGGGGCCGGACATCTGGCAGCCCGGTGGCCCTGAGGACCCACATGAACCGTAGGTCCTTTGGAGCGAAACGCTCCGCGCTGAGGGGTTTTGGATTTCATTCTGGCAATTCACTTGATGTTGACTGCGCTCCGGCTGCTGGGCGCACGCAGGAGGATGCATGACAACGTTATCTATCGCAGACCGTAAGTTAGGAGCCGTACTGCTGGACGGCGGCTATATCAGCGACGAAGACCTTCAGCGCATGCTGGTGCGCCACGCCGAAGTGGGCGGACGCCTGGCGGACGTGATGATTGATTCGGGCGTGGTAGGCGAAAAGCGCCTGGCCCACGCCATCGAGTCCAGCCTGGGTATTCCCACAGTGGATCTCATGACGGTTGAGCCGGAGATTACAGCGCTGGCGGCCATTCCCGGTCAGGTGGCGCAGAATGCCGGTGCCCTGCCGTTTGCGCTTGAAGGGGACCGCCTCAAGGTCGCCATGCTTGATCCTCTGTCGACCCTCACCATTGAGGTCCTAGAGGACGAGACGGGCTACGACATCGAGCCTTATCAGGCCATGCGCGCCGCGCTGAACTGGCGGCTGGCGACCCACTACCCTGAGCTGGGTCTGACCGCGCAGCGTCCCGACCAATCGGCCCCCGGCCAGGAGCGCCTGGGGGACTATCTGGTGCGCCTCGGCATTATTACGCCGCAGCAGCTGGATGCGGGACTGAAATTTCAGGAGCGTACGGGCGAGCCGCTGGGACAGGTCCTGATCGGACAGGGCTCTTTGAACGACGAGCAGCTCTACCGCGCCCTCGCCAGCCAGCAGGGCCTCGAATACCTGCCGGACCTGGGCGGCCTGACGGTGCCTGAGCGGGTGTTGCAGGTGCTGTCGCGTACCGACGCCGTGCGCTACGGTGCGCTGCCACTCTCGCATGACGAAGGCGTCTACGAAGTGGTGACCTATGACCCGCGCTACTTCTCACAGATTCAGCAGCTGATCGGTGAGCCGGTGCAGTTCCTGATGAGCCTACCTTCTCAGGTTGAGCAGGCGATTGACCGCTTTTATCCTGCGCCCGCGCCTGCGCCCTTCCGTGATGAGATGCAGTCGCTGTACGCCGCCAGCGGCGGACCGTCCAAATCGCTGACCGAAGTGATCATGGAAATGGGCTTTGCCGATTCCGAGGACATTCAGGCGGCCATGCAGCAGCAGCAGCAGGGCGGTGCCCGGCTGGAAGACACCCTGGTGCAGTCGGGCAAGCTGAGCCCGGAGATGCTGGCACAGTCGCTGGCGACCCAGCTGGGCTACGAGTTTATTGACCCGGCCAAGAATCCTCCTGACAGTGGCGTTTCGATGCTGGTGCCGGAGGCCACGGCCCGGCGCTACACGGTGGTGCCTATCCGCCTGGAAGGCGAGTCGCTGGTGGTCGCCATGAAGGACCCGCGCAACGTGTTCGCGCTGGACGACCTGCGTCTGATCACGGGCCGCGAAATTATCCCAGCGGTGATGGTGGAAAAGGAAATCACCCGCCTGATCGAGAAGTATTTCGGCTCCAAGGACATGGCCGAGTTGAACCAGCGCCTGCTGGAAGAAAGCCGCGAGCGCCAAAAATTGCAGGAGTCGGCTGGGGGCGGCGAGGTGGATACCGCGCTGGACGACAATGCTGTGGTCCGCACCGTGGAGAACCTGATCCGCGAAGCCGTGCTGCAAGAAGTGAGCGATATTCACATCGAACCCACCGAAACTGAAGTGCTGGTGCGCTACCGCATTGACGGGGCGCTGCGCAAGCACGCTTCCCTCCCCAAGGGATCGGCCCAGGCGCTGCTGGCCCGTATCAAGATCATGGGCGGGCTGGACATTGCCGAGCGCCGTGTGCCGCAGGACGGGCGCGTGCGGTTCCGCAAGGGTGCGATTGACATTGACCTGCGTCTGTCCACACTGCCCACCGTGTACGGCGAGAAAGCCGTGATGCGTCTGCTGCAAAAAGCCGAGAACATCCCCGAAGTGGAGCAGCTGGGCTTTTCCGACCACAACTTCCGCCGCTACTTGGAAGTGATCGACAAGCCCAACGGCATCTTTTTGGTCACTGGCCCTACTGGTTCGGGCAAATCGTTTACCAGCTTCTCGACGCTCAAACGCATCGCCAAACCCGAAAAGAACACCACCACCATTGAGGACCCGGTGGAATACGAGATTCCCGGCATCATGCAGAGTCAGGTGAACAACGCCGCTGGCATGACTTTCGCCAAGGCGCTGCGGGCCTTTCTCCGCCAGGACCCGGACATCATCTTCGTGGGGGAAATCCGGGACGGCGAAACCGCCAAAATTGCCACCGAAGCGGCCCTGACCGGCCACCTGGTGCTGGCGACGCTGCACACCAACGACGCTGCCGGGGCCATTGTGCGCCTCGAAGAGATGGGCGTGGAGCTGTTCAACATCGGCGCGGCTGTAATTGGGGTGCTGGCGCAGCGGCTGGTACGCCGGGTCTGCAAGGACTGCGCCCAGTCCACTGTCGCCGACCCGGAAGTGCTGCGCCGCCTGGGCCTGAGCGACGAGGACATCCAGGGAGCCACGCTGAAAAAGGGTGCGGGCTGCCCCCGCTGCGGCGGCACCGGCTACAAGGGCCGCACCGGCATTCATGAGCTGCTGGTGATCGATGACACCATCCGCCGCGCTATCAATACCGGCAAGACCGCCACCGACATCAAGGACATCGCCATCGAGGAAGGGGACATGTGGACCCTACGCACCGACGGCATTCACAAAGCCCTCCAGGGCATCACCACGCTGGAAGAAGTTCTGGCTGTCACCAGCAACTAAGCCGCGCACTCACGCTCCAAAGCTAAAGGAAGATACCCATGACCCAACTTGGCCCCGATATTACCGATATCCTGAAATACGCCGCCGAAAACGACGCCTCCGACGTGATTCTGACGGTGGGCCTGCCACCACAGTTCAAGTTGCAGGGCCGCTACGAGGCCCACGAGGACTACGCGGTTCTCAAGCCGGTGGACACCCGCAAGCTGATGTACTCGATGATGAACGAAAAGCAGCAGCGCACCTTTGAAGAGCGCCGCGAGCTGGACTTTTCGTTCGCGCTGGGCGACAAGGCCCGCTTCCGCGTCAACGCTTTTATGCAGCGCGGCAATGTAGGCGGCGTCATGCGTCTGATTCCCACCAAGGTGCGCACGGTGCAGGAGATGGGACTGCCGCAGAACGTCATTGATATCGCTAACTCGCCGCGTGGGCTGGTGCTGGTGACTGGCCCCACCGGCTCGGGTAAGTCCACCACGCTGGCTGCCATGATTGACCACATCAACGCCACCAAGCGCCTGCACATCGTGACGATTGAAGACCCGATTGAGTTCATGCACGACCACAAGCAGAGCATCATCAACCAGCGCGAGGTCCACGCCGACACCATGAGCTTCGAGAACGCGCTGCGTGCCTCGTTGCGTCAGGCTCCCGACGTGATTCTGGTGGGCGAAATGCGTGACTACGAAACCATCAAGGCCGCTGTGACGGCTGCCGAAACCGGCCACCTGGTGATGGGCACCCTGCACACCAACTCGGCTCCGGAATCGATTGACCGTATTGTGGACGTGTTCCCTGAAGAGCAGCAAGAGCAAATCCGGGTGCAGCTCGCCAACAACCTGGTGGCGATCATGACCCAGCAGCTGCTGCCCCGTGCCGACGGCCCTGGCCGCATCCTGGCCTATGAATTGATGATTGCCAACTCGGCCATTCGGGCGCTGATCCGCGAAGGCAAGACCTACCAGATCGTCAGCTCCATGCAGACCGGCACCCGCGAGGGCATGATCACCATGGATACCTACCTGGCGCAGCTGTACCACCGCCGCATCATCTCCTATGACACCGGCCTGGAGCGTGCGGTGGACAGCAAGGAATTTGCTCGCCTGGCCGCGGACAAGAGCGGTGATACCGGTGGCTCCATGCCTGGGGCCGCGTCTTCAGCCGCTCCGGCTGCGTCAGGCTATGGCCGGGGCACCGCCGCGCCTGCTGGCGAAGGCAGCAAGACCTACGGGCGGGGCTGAGCGGTGTAAGGGGATAGGACTGGGTGGGCTGTGTGCCTCCGGTTTTCTCCCCCCAGCCTAAGCAAAATCACCCATCACCGCCCCACAGTCTTTGGGAGACATAGGACTTGAGAGGTGGTGACTTGAGGCTGAAGGAAGGACCGCTCCTCCGGTCATATGGATTGGGTCGGGTTCCATTCCATAGACTCTGGAGAAGCAGTACCTTTCTATTTCATCTGGGCTCCACAGTGTTGCCGGTCCCGCAGTGCGTATCGCTCGCCTAGGTTGCTGTACCGGTTCTTCCCACTGGGCGATATCGCTGCTTTTGGCGATATCACCCCACTCTGTATCAGTACCCGCGTCCGGTGTCCACTTCGCCTTCTGGCTGCTTGCCTTGGAGCAGGGCTTGCAAGAAGGCTCCGGCATAATCGGCGGCCCGCTCGTTCAGGTCGGCGGTGGCACTGCCGACGTGGGGAGTAAGAATCACATTGTCCAGGCTCCAGAGGGGATGCCCGGCGGGGAGCGGTTCGGGTTCAGTCACATCCAGCAGAGCGCCGCCCAGGTGACCCCCGCGCAGCACCTCCACCAAGTCGTCCTGCACGACCAGGTCGCCGCGTCCGATGTTGTATAGCCAGGCCCCAGGTTTCATGCCGCGCAGGAATTCAGCGTCAATACTGCCCCGCGTGTCTGGCGTGCTGGGCAGCAACAGCACCAGAAAGTCGGCCTGGGCACGCACCTCGGCTTTCTCCTGCTCACTGCTGCCGCTGCGGACGGTGAACACCTCAGCGCCGAACGGCTCCAGCAGACGCTCAATTTCGCGCCCAATGTGGCCGTAGCCCCACAGGGCCACCCGTTGGCCTTGCAGCGTATGCATTCGCTCAGGCAGGCGCTGCCACTGTCCCTCACGCTGCGCATCACGGTAGGTGTGCAGCTGCCGCGATGCCGCCAGCAGGCCAGCCACCACATGCACGGCGACGGCGTGGGCGTGGAGGGCGTTGGCATTGAACAGCCGCACGCCCTGCGGCAAGTCGGGCGCGAGGTGGTCCACTCCGGCGGTCAGGGTCAGCACCCACTGCACGCCTGGCGTGTTCATCAGGGCGCGGCGCTGGGCCTGCTCCACGCCCAGCAAAAAGATCACGCCATCGGCCTGGTCAAAGGTCTGGCCGTCTTGGGAGCGGTAGGGCAGCAGCTCGGCACCATGCTTGGCCAAACTCTGGAAGGCGGGCAGGTCGGGAACAATCACTTTCATGAGGGACCTCCAATTGGGGAAGGAGCAAGCGGGGAAGAAGAGGCAGCAGGGACAGAAGAGACGGAATCAGGGTGCCGGGCCAGCCAATCCTCGCGGCGCAGTTCCATGTTGACTTCGGTGTGGCCTCGCTGCTCAAAGCGGCCCTTTTCCTCAAAGCCCACGCGCCTAAAAGCCGTCTGTGCGCGCTGGTTGCTGCCCAGGGTGCTCAGGCGGATGCGCTCTAGCGCTGGGTCAGGGCTGCCCGGCACTGCACCAAAACCCCAGGCAAGCAGAGCGTTGAGCGTGTCCTGCCCGTAGCCCTGACCCCAGGAGGAGCGGGCCAGCATCACCCCCAGCGTGGCGCGGGTGGGCTGGGCCGGGCGCGCCGGGCCAAAACCGTACAGTTCGGCGTTGCCGACCAGGTGCCCGCCGACCATCACCCCAAAGCTCATGCGCTCGTGGCCTTGCTCGGCCAGCAGCAGCAACCGGAACATCCAGCGCGGAATGCGGGTCGGCTCGGCAGCATTCAGGCGGGCCAGCTCCGGGTCGCGGTACAGCGCATAGAGCGCGTGCCAGTCGGCCCGGCGCAACTGCCGCAGCTCAAGCAGCTGGACCTGACCCCACTGGACCGCGGGCTGGGGAGAGGGCGCGGAGCGGCGGAACACCATCCCAGTCTAGTGCATTTGACAAAAGGAACAGATGATTTCTCTGCGGGCAGAGCGGGAAAAGTGTTGAGCAGGACGGCAATTGGAGTGATGCAGCTGCCCCTTTGCCCATCGCGCCATTTGCAGCGTTGCTGTGGGGTCAAGGTCTGGGGGCTGAAAGCGTGGGTCTGAAGGCGTGCGTCAAAGGTTCTCAGGTTTTGGCCTGGTGTCTATGGCCGCGCCCTGGTCTATAGCCACTTGCTCCGCATCAAATTCTCCCTCCCAGACGTTCATCAGCCGTCCGTCTTGGACAAGCAAGATGGTGGGATACTGCGCCACACGCAGCTGCCGGGCAAAGCGGCCTGCGTCCTCACCGTGCCACGGCGTGACGGGTGCGCGGGCGGTGCGGCGCAGGTCACCCTCTGCGAACACCGCCCGCACCGGCAGGCCACTGGCAAGCGTGGCGTCCCACAGCCCGGCCATGTCGCCGCAGCCGGACCCATACACCACCACCAGCTCACGCCCCTGCGCCGCCCAGGGATGGGCCGGCAGCGTGTCGCCCAGGCGCACCTTGGCCTCGGCGGAGGGCAGGCCAAGGGTGAGCAGCAGCGTGGCGAGAGGCGCGTGGCGGGCCAGTCGGTGCAGCGTGCGGCGGGCCGTGGGCACAGGGGTCATGCACCCAGTGTGCCCGTGCCCGGTGATGTGGGCGTGAGCGCTGGATGCATGTTCCGGAGCAGGGGCTTCTGTCAGGATTCATGCTCTAGCATGGCGGGCGTGAAGCCTGGCCCTGCCTATTCTCAGCCTGCGCCCCCCGCCCCCGCCACTGTGCCTTATGCCCTGTACGCCGCTGACCTGTCACATTCCTTTGGAGAGCGGGCCGTGCTGCACGCGGTCAGCTTGGGTGTGGCCCCCGGCGAGGTGGTGGCGGTGACTGGCCCTTCGGGCAGCGGCAAGTCCACCCTGCTGCACCTGCTGGGCGGGCTGGACACGCCCGGCAGCGGCGAGGTGTGGTGGGGACAGACGCGCATAGACACCCTGGGCACCCAGGCGCGGGCAGCGCTGCGGGCCTCATCGCTGGGATTCGTATTTCAGCATCATTACCTGCTCGAAGACCTGAGCGTGGCCGAGAACCTGGAAGTGCCGCTGCTGCTGGCCGGGCAAGCGGGCGGACGTAAGCGGGTTCAGGAGCTGCTGGACGCAGTGGGCCTGGGCGGACGCGGCGCAGAAAGCACCGGCGTGCTGAGCGGCGGCGAGCGGCAGCGCATTGCCATTGCGCGGGCGCTGGCTTCGCGGCCCCGCGCTCTGCTGGCCGACGAACCGACAGGCAGCCTGGACCAGCAAAATGCCCGCGCCGCCGCCGCGCTGATGTTCGACCTGGCCCGTCGCCAGGGCACCGGCGTGCTGCTGGTCACCCATGATGAGACGCTGGCCGCACAGGCAGACCGCCGCCTGCATTTGATTGATGGAGTGCTGAGCGCGTGAACAGGGGGACCCGCTTCGCGGCCCTGATGGCCCTGCTGACTGCGCTCCCGGCGCAGGCCCAGGCGTATCAGTCGCGTGAGCCGCTGCTGCGTGTGACCGACCCTACCGGTGATGCCCACGGAGACGGCAGCGCCGAACTGCCCACCCAGCCCGCCCTCTTGCCCGAAGCGCTGGACCTGCGCTCCTTTGAGGTGTGGCCGCGTGGCCGCGTGCTGACCTTCCGCACCGAATTTGGAACGCTGCAAAATCCCTGGAACGCTCCCGGCGGCTTCTCGGCACAGACACTGGACATCTTTATTGGCACCCGCTCGGGCGGCGAGAGCACGCTGGCCGACCTGAACCTGCGGACCGAGGGCGGTGGCTGGCAGTATCACCTGCGCGTGACTGGGCAGGGGGCCCACTGGGCCCACGCTTCGGAACCGGCGGGCCCAGAAACGCCCGGTACCGGAGCGGCAGGTCCTGGGGTGCAGCCTGAGTCTGCTGCTCCTGCGCTGCCGCCCCCGCCGCAGGTCCGCACCGAGGGAGGCAACACCCTGGTAATTGACACCGAATTGCCGCGTGGCCGCTACGCCTACTGGGTGACCAGTTCGGTGTATTCGCCCATGTCGGCAGGAGGAGTGCTGCAGCCGGGGGGCAGCGGGCCTTTTTCGGTCCGTGTCCCGGCTGGCCGCGCCCCGGTGCCGGTGCCGCTGGATGTCCTGGCGGAAGAAGCCTCGCCCCAGCCCTTTAACCTGGGTCAGCTGGCTCCGGTGGGCCGCCTGAATGACTTCCGGCCCTGGCTGCTGTGGGGCCTGGGCCTGCTGGGGCTCACACTGGCCGCAGGAGCATCTATCTCGCTGTGGCGGACTCCCCGTGAAGAGGTGCTGCTGCTGCCCCGGCGCTGAGGGCACGCCCCCTTTATGAGGAGGGGAGGGCCACCCTTCATCCCCCGGCCCCCGGTTTGGGCCATGCTGTAGCCATGTTGTCTCCTTTCCGGCGCTCTCACTTGGCCCTGGCTGGCCTGCTGCCCGCTCTGCTGCTGGGGTGTGTGCAGCAACCTGCGCCGCAGCCTCCGGTCAGCGCGCCGCCTGCCCTGCCACCCGATGGATGTGATGGCTGCATGACGCCGCCTGAAGGTGCGGTGACCCTGGACCTGGGCTATGCCGAGCAGGGCCGCATCGAAAAGGCTTTTGCAGGCAACTGGCGGGTCGAACAGAAGCCCGCCTGGCTCTCGCTGACCACAGTCAAGAACCCCGCCGACAAGACACTGGTGCTGGATATTAATGGGGTGGACCGCAACGTAGCGGTGGCCCCAGACGCCGCGCAGCCTCAGCTGGGTGGAGTGATACGCATTCGCTGGCAAGCGCCGGGCAGCACCGAATGGATCACCTCAAAGTGGACGGTGCAGGCCCGCCGCTTTGTGCTGAGTGGGCAGGTGCAGTGGCCAGAAGTGAGTGGCGAGGACGCCACCCCCACCCCTGAAGATGTCCAGCCCCCCGCTGCGGGCGAGGCAACTCAGGTCATCGTGAAGTACCGCGCCGCCGCTGTGGCGCAGGCGGTGGGTGCGCAGTTGGAGCAGGTCCCGGGCACAGCTGTAGGCTCTGGTCTGGGTGCGCTGAGTGGTGTGCAGAGGCAAGCGGCGCTGGACTCGGCGGGCCGCTGGCAGCGCGGCGCGGCGCAGGTGGCTGGTCAGCTGGGCGGGCAGACGCTGCTGGCCGAAGCCGCCGACCCAGAAGCCCTGGCCGCGCTGCTCCGCCAGGACCCAGCAGTGGAGTACGCCGTGGTCAGTGCCCCGCTGAGGAGCCAGCAAGCGGTCACATCGCCGCAGGCGCTGGCGCAGCCGGTGGTGCCCAGTGACCAGTACGCGCCCCTACAATGGGCGTTCCGTACCCTGGGCTACGGCGCTGTGTGGCGCGATATAGAAGCTGGAGGCTACACCCGGCCAGTGACCGTGGCGGTGCTCGACAGCGGAGTGCGCTACGACCATCCCGATCTGCAAGGCCAACTGCTGACCAGTCAGGAAGGCGCGCTCGACGTGCTGGGATTTGTGCCCGCCGCCCCCGGCCAGTCGGCCTACGACAATGGCGACGGCGACGGAGCAGACCGCGATCCCACCGATCCCGCCTTCCAGGGCCGCGCCCCGCAGAGTCACGGCACCCATGTGAGCGGCATCATTGCGGCTCGCTGGGGAGAGCAGGCGCTCAGCAATCCCAAGTGGAGCCCCAGCGGCGTGGTGGGGGCGGCCTACCGTGCGCCGGTCCGCATTCTGCCGGTGCGCGTGATTGACGCCCTGGGCAATACCGATGTGGCCCAGGTGGTGGCGGGGATTCGCTACGCAGCGGGCCAGACCGTGACGCTGGACGGGCAGACGTTCCGTAACCCTGCGCCGGTACAGGTCATGAACCTGAGCTTGGGTGGGCAGATCAGTGCAGCCCAGGCGCAGCCGATGTGTGACGCCGTGGCCGAGGCCCGCGCTGCCGGGGTGCTGGTGGTCGCGGCAGCGGGCAACTATTCCGGGACGACGCCGGTGTATCCAGCGGCCTGCCCCGCTGCGCTGGCGGTGGGAAGTGTGACTCTGTCGGGTGCTTCGGCTCCCCGCCACTCTGAGTTCTCGAACCGTTTCGCTGAGGTGGCCCTCAGTGCGCCGGGGGGGACCGGACTGGGCACCACCTTCAACGGCGGAACCCTGAACAAAACACCAGTGCCCGACCAGATTTTCTCTACCGATTGGGACTATGCCAAGAATGAGCCGCGCTACGCTTTCCAGGCGGGCACTTCGCAGGCCGCGCCGCAGGTGAGTGCTCTGGCGGCGCTGCTGCTGTCCAAAGGCGTGACTGCCGGCCCGGCGGACACGGCAGACCGCCTGACGGCCACGGCCACTGACCTGGGCGCAGCTGGCCGCGACGAGTATTTCGGCTACGGCATGATCAACCCAGCCGCCGCGCTGGGAGCGCCGCCTGTCAGCGCCACTCCCGGCTTTTCATTGCAGTCGGACCGGGGCCAGAGTTATCAGCCTCCACTGGATGCCGAGGGACGCTTCACGGCCTACCTGGGGGCGGGCACGTTTACCCTGCGCGGCGGCATAGACCGCAGCGGCAACGGTCTGGCTGGCGAGTACGGCGAGGCGGGCGCAGAAGTCTCGGGCACCCTCAGCGCCGCGCAGCCCGAAGTCCAGCTGGCACCGCTCCAGCTGCGCTGAATCTGGTTTGCAGAGCTGGGCAGAGAATGGGGGGTTCCAGTGAGAAGAGGGACTGGTCTGACTTCCCCCCGCCTCTGCATGCGTGTGCTTAGGCTGCTGTAGTGGGGTGGGATTTCCCAGGCCGGGATTGTCAGAATTCTTTATAGACCATGCGCTAGCGTGAAATTTATGGCACTGGCAGGCAAGCGACTGGAGGGGGGAATCCGTCTGGTGCGCCCGGTGGGCACGGGCTCGCACGCTGTGGCGTACCTGGCGGTGACTCCTGGCGGTCAGCCCTGCACCGTCAAGCTGTTTCGGCCCTCAATGCTGGCCCATGCCCAGCGTGAGTTGGAGGTGGGCCAGCAGTTTCGCCACCAGCGGCTGGCCCGCATCGTGCGGCTGACCCAACTGGGCGAATACCCCGCCCTGATCATGAGCTGGGTGCCTGGAGATACGCTGTTTGCCCACTACCGTCAGCGCCCGGCTCTGCGCTGCGAACCCTACGCTTACCTGACCACCCTGGCCGACGTGCTCGAAGGCCTGGACCATATGCACCGCCTGGGTACGCTGCACCGCGACGTGAAGCCCGACAACATTTTGGTGCAGCCTTCGGGGCATGCCACGTTGGTGGATTATGACCTCAGCGGGCCGCTTGGCGAGGACCTGTCTGGACAGATTGGCACGCCTGCGTTCCGCAGTCCCGAGGCCGAGATGGGCGCTGGCTTAGGCCCGCAGAGCGACCTGTACGGGGTGGGTCTGCTGCTGTACTGGGGGCTCTGGGGGGCGCTGCCGGAGCCGGAGAGTGCGCCGCTGCCTGCCGGGGGCTGCTCTCAGCTGCCTTTTCAGCACCAGGCTGAGGCGCTCACCCATCAGCTGCTCAGGCCGCAGGCTGGGGTCCGTCCGTCTTCGGCCTCTGCGGTACGCGCACAGCTGCTGAACTGGCGCACCCAGGTGAGTGCCCCTGTCGCGCCAAGTTTGCCCCCGCTCCGGCTCGAAGCCCCGGTGGCTGGGCGCGAGCGGGGCTAGCTCCGGTTTCTGGGGGTAGGCTCAGGGCAGCGGAACGTCCGCCCCCAGGCGAATCACCAGGTCACTGCCGTCTGGATTGGGGGTGGTGTCGGCTTCTCCGAAGTTGAGCAGCGCCTGGACCTGCTCGGCGGCGGGGCCCTGAATCTGCGTAGTGGCGAGCGGGCCTTCACCGTTGCCCACGGTCAGGTTGTTAAAGCCCTGTGCACGTAGCGTATCGGCCAGCCTGCCCGCGCTGCCCGAAGGTGCGCCCACGTTCAGGATGGTGACCGACATATCGGTATTGAGGGCTGCTGCCTGAACATCGTGGTCGCCTGTGTCCGAGTGTGTCTGGGCCTGACCGCTGAATTCCCGCGTCACCAGCTCACGCAGCGCGGCGTGGTCTACGGCCCAGGTGCCCCGCTCTCCAAAGTCCCCCGGCACCATGAAGGTGTTGACTTTGGGGCCGTGCAGGGCGGCGGCCAGCACCGCGCCCACCTCGCTGCGTGTCAGGTCGGACTTGGTGTTGGCGTTCAGGGCCCCGGCCACCACCGGCCAGCGCCACCAGTTCAGCGGCTGCTTGAGCTGCCCCGTAAAAGCAGTCACGAACTGCTGCTGGCGTCCGATCCGGCCAATGTCGCTGAGGTTGTCATGGCGAAAGCGGAGAAAGCCTTCCATCTGCTCGCCGTTCAGCCGCTGCACACCCGGCCTCAGGTCAATGTGCAGCCCCCCGGCGTTGTCGTCGTACTTCATGGGCTGCTTGACTTCTACAGTCACGCCGCCAGCCGCGTCAGTCACGGAACGCACGGCGTGCAGCGAGAGCAGCGCGTAGCCGTCCACCGGCAGCCCGGTCAGGTCACCGACTGTCTGCGTGAGCAGGTCGGGGCCGCCACGTGCGTTGCTGGCATTGATTTTGCTCATGCCTACGCCGGGAATTTCGACCCACGAGTCGCGGGGCACCGACAGCAGCTTGACGGTGCCGTCAGGGTGAATCTGCGCCAGCATGATGGTATCGGTCAGGCCCGTAAAGTCTTCGGGGGCTGCCGGATAAGGCCAGATGGCGCTGGGAGGATATTTGGGAGTCACGCCAGCCAGCAGGATGTTCAGTGGCCGGTCCGAGGGCTGGGGGAGGGTGCCGTAGCGGGCCAGCGCCGGAGCAGCTGGGGCCAGCAGGGCCAGGAAAGCGGCCATCAGCAGGCCAAGAACGGTGAAACTTACACGCACGCTCCGCAGTCTAGCCCGCAGTGCGTGAGAAACGGCGCGGAAAGGTACGGCGGCCATCCCAGATATGGGCGGCTGGGGGCAAAGGGGCATAGAAGCCTGATTCCACTGCACTGTGGGAAGACCAGCTGACAAAACATTGCGATTTTTGCTGCACACAAACCGGGGAGAGAAGCCCGAGCAGAGCGGCGAATAGAGTGATCTGGAATAGTTGATCCTCAATCACTCTATTTGGACTTGCCAAGCTGCTTCAGATAAACAGCGGCGCTTCGCTGTCGTCCTGCCCGGCACCGGCGGAGCGGGAGCGGTCATAGTACATCGCCGCAGCGAGGCCCAGGGCCGCGCCCAGCGTGACCAGCGCGATAACCCAGGGCAAAGTGTCTTTTTGGGCTTGGTCTTTTCGGGCTTGCATGGTTTCAGAATACATGCTGGTACACATTCGGGGCCGCCATCTGGGACGCGGCCCACTTGAACCCTACCGGCTGGAGCGGCTTACCCTTTTTTGCCCTTTTCGGCTTGCTGGGGCAGCGTGCGGGGCAGTTGCCGCCACAGCGCCAGCAGGCTGAGCGCACCGAGGGCCGCCACCACGCTCAGGCCCCAGTGTGGACCCAGCGGCCCTGTCTTGCCGATCATGAAGCTGACAAAGATGGCGCTGGGCGGCCCCATTCCTGCCAGCACGAACGAGTAGAGGCTCATGACCCGTCCGCGCAGTTCGTCGGGGATGATCAGCTGCACGGTGCTGTTGGCACTCACCAAGAAGCTCAGCATGCCAAAGCCAGCCAGTGCCAGCAGCGGCAGCCCCAGCGTCGGCCCCGGCACCCAGGCAAAGGCGGCGGTGGCGCCCACCAGAATCAGTGCCCCCAGGCGCAGGAAGCGTACTGGATTGGGCTTGCTCGCCTGATACAGCGCTCCTGCGACGGCTCCAGCTCCGAACACCGCACTCATCAGGCCAAAGGCCGCCTCGCGGGCTCCAAACACCTCGCGCGCGAAGTACGGAATGACGATGTTGAAATTGATGACCGTCAAGCTGAGCAGTCCCACCAGCCACATCACGCTGGAGACATCATGGTTGCCGCGCACGTAGCGCAGGCCGTCACCGATTTGTTCCAGCACGCTGCCGCGTGGTGCGGCCTGGCGCGGCGGAAAGGGGAGGGTGGCAATCACATACATCACCAAAAAGAAAGACGCCACATTCAGATAAAACGGGAAAGCCAGCCGTGACAGCGCGCCCTCATCACCGCCGGCCAGCAGCGCCACGCCCCCGGCCACCACCAGGCCGAACAGCGCCTGCCCCGTGGTGCGGCTCACATTAAAGGAAAAGCTGTTGAGCGCAATCGCGTTGGCGACACTGCTGCGCGGTACCAAATCCACCACGATGCTCTGGCGAGCGGGCATGTCGAACGCCTGTGCCATCCCGTGCACGAAGGCCAGCCCCAGCACCAGCGGCAGCGTGACGATTTCCAGGTGGGTGCTGACGGCCAGGGCGGTGGCCGTCAGCAAAAAGCCGGTCTGCGTGAGCAGCAGCACAGTGCGCCGGGGCACCCGGTCCACAATCGCCCCGGCAAAGAGCGACAGTAGCAAGCTGGGCGTGAACTGCGCCGCCGTGACCCAGCCCAGCGCCGCCGAGCTGCCGCCGGTCAGCTCCAGCACCAGATACTGCTGCGCGGTGGTCTGCATCCAGGTACCAATCAGGCTCAGCAGCTGCGAACTCCAGTAGCGTCGGAACAGGTCGTGTCCCAGGGCGCTAAAGGTGCGCCGCAGCCAGCCCATGACGCCTCTTTCCGCGCCTTGCTGCGTGTGGTCCTGGTCCTGGGGGTCTTGCGGCGTACTTTCTGGTCCTTCCCGGTCTGGGGGACGGCCCGGGGCAGCCGGAGGTGTGCTGGAAGGGGAGGCGGCCATCTGACCAGCTTACGCCTGAGCTGGGTGATTCATTGTTTTTCCGTGCTTCTGACTGGTGGCTGCGGGCCCCTTGACCAGTTCTCAGGGGAAGGGAGCTTTGCCCGGCTGCCAGCAGCCTTCGGGGCCTCCCGTCCAGTGCCAGGGGTCTCCTATGGGGGGCCGCAGTGCCAGCGCCCGCGCGACTTCGGGCAGCGGTACGCGCCGTGCGAAGCGGGTGCGGGCGTGCCACTGACGGAGGGCCCGCTCGGCAGCGGTGCCCTGTAAGCCACGGAGCGCCGCCGCCGCACGGTTGACGGCCAAGTCAAACAGGGCCGCAGGAATTGCCCCAGGCAGCAGATCAGCTGGGGAGCCCGGCGGCAGGTCCGGTGGCGGGAGGGTCATGCTCACAGCATAGGGGCCAGTTCGCACCTCTCTACACGTTCCACCAGCCCCCACCGAGGTGCGCTAGGCTGAACTGTTATGAGTGCGCTGAGAAAAGTCTCTATCAAGAAACCTGCCGAAATCGAAATCATGCGCCGCGCAGGCGGACTGGTGGCCGAGACCTTCCGGGTGCTCGACCCCTTCGTCAAGCCTGGCGTGACCCTGGCCGAGCTGGACCGCATCGCGGAGGAGCACATCCGCGCCGCTGGAGCGCTGCCCGCTTACCTGGGCTACGGTCCCAAGTCCAACCCGTTTCCCGGCACCATCTGCGCCAGCGTGAACGAAGTCATCTGCCACGGCATCCCCGACGGGCGCGTGCTGCAAGAGGGTGACATCATCGGGGTAGATATCGGCGTGCTGCTGGACGGCTTTTATGGTGACGCCTGCCACACCTACGCGGTGGGTCAGGTCAGCCCGGAGGTGCAGGGCCTGGTGGACACCACCCGCGAGGCGCTGGACGCCGGGGTGGCCACCGTGCGCGCTGGCTCACGCCTGGGCGACATCGGCGCGGCCATTCAGGAGGTGGCCGAGCCACGCGGCTACTCGGTGGTCGAGGAATACACGGGGCACGGCATTGGCCGCCAGCTGCACGAAGACCCCACTGTGTTTCACCGGGGCGTGCGCTACACCGGCCTGAAGCTGGAAGAGGGCATGGTCTTTACCATCGAGCCGATGATCAACCTGGGTGCGGCCCCCACCGAGCTACTGGCCGACGGCTGGACGGTGGTCACCCGTGACCGCAGCCCCTCGGCGCAGTTCGAGCACACCCTGGTGGTCACCAAAAAGGGTGCTGACCTGCTCACGGTCTAAGTCAGCCGTAGGGGGCGCGTCCGATGCTCTAAGCTGAGCCCCACGTGGACGCCCCCTTACCTGACCATCATGCCTCTCAGCGTCACTTCCGACAGGGGTTCACCGCCATGTTGCCCCTCTGGCCGGGCATGCTGCCGTTCGCGGTGGCCTACGCGGTCACTGCGCGGGCGGCTGGCCTCAGCGTGTTCGACACTTGCCTGATGAGCCTGACCGTGTTCGGCGGGGCTTCGCAGTTTGCGGCGGCGGGGCTGTTTGCCCAGGGAGCCAGCGGCCTGGGGATTGTGCTGACCACTTTTTTGCTGAATGTGCGGCATGTGCTGTACGGGCTTTCGCTCTCACGCGACCTGGCCCTGACCCCGGTGCAGCGGCTCACCGCCGCGCAGTTTCTGACCGATGAAGCCTACGGCGTGGTCACGCTTGAAGCGCGCCAGGACCCGTCCAAGCGGACCTTCGCTTTCCTGCTAGGCGCGGAGCTGAGCCTGTTTACCGTGTGGAACCTCAGTACCCTGCTGGGCGCTTTGGGCGGTGAGGTGCTGCCTTCGCCGGAAGCTCTGGGCGCTGGAGTGATTTTTCCGCTGGCCTTTTTGGGCCTGCTGGTTCCCTTGCTGGTGGACCGCTTGACGCTGGTGGTGGCGCTGTTCTCCGGGCTGCTGGCCTGGGGGCTGGCGCAGCTGCTCCCCGGCGGACTGGTGGTGCTGGTTGCCGGCGTGGCCGGCGCACTGCTGGGGGCTTACTTCTCCACCCGCCGCACCCCGGAGGCTCAGGCGTGAGTGCCCTGGCCGTCATCCTGCTGATGTGGCTGGTCACGTATCTCCCGCGCTGGCTGGGCCTGAACCTGGGGCATCTGCAGCTGCCCGCATTCTGGCAAGCATTTTTGCGGTTCGTACCGGTCAGTGTCTTTCCGGCGCTGCTGGTGCCGGACGTGCTGGGCAGTCCTGAATGGCCGCAGCGGCTCATGGGCTGCGTGGTGGCGGTGGCCCTGCTGCTGCGCACCCGGCAACTGGCCCTGGGCATTCTGGGCGGATTTGCGGCTTACTGGCTGGCCCGTGTGCTGAGTGGCTGACTGCCACAGGGGCTGAACGGCTGGGGCATCCGGGCATGGGGTGGGGTATGCTGTACGGCGAATGACGGCAGAAGAAGTGCGAATCGGCGACAAATATACGGTGCTGCGCACGCTGGAGGAGCGGGGCAACCTGACCCTCAGCGAAGTGAGTGCCCCCGGTGGTGAGCTGCTGCGGCTGGCCTGGTTTGAGATTGACACGCCCGAGCAGCGCCGTGACTTTTTCGCTTACCGCGACGCCCTACGTGCGCTGAATCCCACTGGTCTGGTGGAACTGGTGGCGACCCCCGAGGCCAACTACGCCGTGTGGAGGCCGCTGGCAGGGCACACCCTGACCGACTTTGCGGCGCTGCCCTCCCGACCTGAAGAAAGCCTGGATGCGCTGCGGCTGATGACCCAGCACCTGGCCGAACACGGCTACGCCCTGACCGACGCCGAGGTCAAGATGACCGGGCGGCGCAGCGAGCAGGCGGAACTGGCGTATCTGGAACCTGCGCCCGAGCGGACCGACGCCGAGATTGCGCGCCTGAATGCTCCACTGCTGCGCCCCGTGTTTGAGGGGCGTACCCAGCGCCGCGGCGAACTGGGCTGGCTGAGCTTTGTGCCGGGACTGCTGCTGCTGGGAGCGGCTGGCTGGTACGGCTATCAGGCCGCGCAGGCGTACCTGAACCCCGAAGTGGGTGTGGTGCAGCAGGTGACGGGGCTGCCCGCCAACGAAGCCGCGCAGAAATTGGCCCAGAGTGGCTTCCGGGTTGCTTACGCTGAAGGTGAAGGCGGCGACGCAGCCATCGGCTCGGTGCTGCGCCAGGAGCCTGAAGGAGACACCAACATGCCGCTGGGCCGCCTGGTCACGCTGACGGTCAACAGCCCGCCCGACCTCACGGTGCCGCGCGTAGAAGACCTGTCGGTGGACCGCGCCACTGTGAACCTCAAGGAAAGCGGGTTCCGCCTGGGCACCGTGACCAAGATTGACGGCACCCCCACGCAGACCCCCGAAGGCCGCATCATCTCGCAGGACCCGCCTGCTGGCCTCTCCACCCAGCGCGGGCAGAGTGTCAATGTGCTGATTTCGACTGGGATTGCGGGCAAGGAAACCTGGATTCCTGACCTGACCGGCCTGGACTACACCTCGGCCCGCGAACACGCCCGCACCGCTGGACTGGTCATCACCGAGGTCAAGACCGAGGAAAGTGACCTGCCAGAGAACACGGTGATTTCGCAGACGCCCAAGCCCTATGCCCGTATCGGCAGCGGCGAGAAGATGACGCTGACGGTGGCGGCGCCCAAGTTCAGCGAGCCCCCGGCTGCGGTAGGGGCGCTGCCGGTGCCGCCCGCCTATGTGCCCCCGGCTCCGCCGCCTCCCTTGCCAGAGCCTGAAGTGCCCGCAGCCCCTGAGGTGCCGACTCCGGCCACAGGTCCTGACCCCATTCCGGCGACCCCGGCAGGGGAACAGGGCGCTCAACTCCGCAATGTTGAGCTGAACTACAGGTTCCCAGCTGATTTGCCCGCAGGCAGCTACTCGATTGTGGTGCGCGACGAGGCTGGACAGCGCGTGTTGATGGGTGCCACTTCGGGCGAGCAGTTGGCTGGGGCGCAGGCGTCCAGCACGGTGCAGGTTACCGGCCAGGCCACCTTCATCATCCTGCGCGACGGCGAGACGTTCGCTACCTCCACGCCCTAATCCCCAAGTGGTGCGTGGGGGAGAAGCCGGGGCCACGGGTCGCCGCTTCTCCCCCTGCCGCGTCCTGAGCTTGGCCCCAGGAAGGGAAATCCTGCATGATCTACCTTGACTACGCCGCCACCCACCCCATGACCCCCGCTGCCCTGGCTGCCTACGCTGAAGCGGCGGCCCTGCCGGGCAACCCGTCCAGCGTGCACGCCGCCGGACAGCAGGCCCGCGAGAAGCTGGAAGAAGGCCGCGCCCGTATGGCGCAGGTATTTGGCGTGGACCCCCGCCGCCTGACCCTGAACAGTGGCGGCACCGAGGGCGACAATGCGGTGCTGTTCGGAGTGGCGCAGGCGTATGAGACGCAGCATGGACGGCCAGGCCACCTGGTGACCAGCGCGGCTGAGCACTCTGCGGTGCTCGCTCCGGCCCGCGCCCTGGCCGAACGTGGCTGGGACGTGACCTTCTTGACCCCGGATGCCTGCGGACGCCTGGCCCCTGAGGCGCTGCGGGCGGCTCTACGTCCAGACACCGCTCTGGTCAGCCTGCACCATGCCAACAATGAGTTGGGTACGGTCCAGCCAACGGCGGAGTTGGCGGCCATTGCTGCCGCTGCTGGCGTGCCCTACCACACCGACGCAGTCCAGGCCCCCGGCGTGTTGCCGGTGTCGCTGGAAGACTGGGGGGTCAGCTACGCCACGTTCAGCGCCCACAAATGGGGTGGCCCACGTGGGGTCGGCGTGCTGTATTCGGCGCGTGGGCATGACCTACCGCCGCAGCAGATAGGTGGAGGACAGGAGAGTGGGCTGCGGGCAGGCACTCAGAACACCGCTGGGGTCTACGCGGCGGGCGTGGCCCTGACCGCTGCCGAGGACGTGCGTGAGGCCACCTTTGCCCATCTCACTGCGCTGCGCCGTGCCTTCATGGACGCGGTGGGCGAGTTGCCTGGCCTGCGCTGGAACCATCCGCCGGACGGCCCTGGCTCCAGTCCCAAAGTCGCCAGCCTGACCCTGAGCGGCGCTGACGGCGAAGCCCTGCTGATGAATCTGGACATGGCTGGCGTCTGCGCCAGTGCGGGCAGTGCCTGTGCGGCGGGCACCATGCAGCCGAGCCACGTGCTGAGCGCCATCGGGCACAGCGAAGCTGACGCCCGCAGCAGCCTGCGCTTTAGCTTTGGGGCAGCCACTACGCTGGAAGAAGTGCAGCGGGCAGGAGCGGCACTACGGCAAGCAGCGGAGTGGTCGCGGTTGGGCTAAAGGGGCCGCACAGAAGTGCGGCAGGGTAAGGGGCTTTCGAGTCTTCGAACTCGGGCCTTTGAACAGTTGCCGTTGGAATGGAACTGTTTGATGCACGGGCCAAGAGGTGTACCAGAGCTGTAAGGCAAGGTGTGGTTTTGTGGCTGCATTATGGCAAGCAGGCAAGTCAGAACCCATCCCTGGACGGGCCGGGCCACAAGCTTGGTGTGGTCGCTGTTGCTGGGACTTTGCATCACTTCTGGTCCGGCGCAGGCCGCCATCAGTCAGGTCAACTACACTCTGACCTTTGACGGAGTCTCCGATGCGGACGGCGCATTTGACCCAAAGGCGGGCCCTGGATTCGATACTGGTCCCAACAATGCCATTGTCCGCACCAATGACCTGGTTGAGTACACTGTGGCGCTTGGCTGACTACCCCTCAAAACGTGGGACAAGCCGTGCCAGACGGCTCCAATTTTCAGGGCTTGGGTGGC
>NZ_BNAL01000015.1 GCF_014653275.1 Deinococcus piscis | reverse complement strand
CTCTCCCATCTGCCACCTCGCTTGGATTGTGGCGTTTCTTCAGGTATGCAGAATCGAGGTAGGCCCAG
This sequence comes from Deinococcus piscis, assembly GCF_014653275.1. Lineage (GTDB taxonomy): Bacteria > Deinococcota > Deinococci > Deinococcales > Deinococcaceae > Deinococcus > Deinococcus piscis. The sequence continues at coordinate 61,545 of NZ_BNAL01000015.1, read as the reverse complement.
CTCGTGCTCTGCCTGAACTGTACGAGGTCGGCCAGAAGGAGTCAGTCGCTGTTCTAAGGTTCCCTCTTCCACTTTCTTGAGGTACGTCACCACCGTGCGATGAGTGACCTCATACTGGCGAGCCACCGCGGTGATGGTGTCCCCTCGCTGTACAGCAGCAACGATTCGTTCCCGCAAGTCATTCCCATACCCAGCCGCCCCAACACGTTTCATTCTCTTATTATGTCAAATGCTCTAGAACGCTGTACTACGGGCAACCGTGGCTGGCCGTACAGTTTGGGGCTGGCTCTTTACAAAGTTTGAGATTGATAGGCCGTCGCTGGTGTTGCTGTTCCTGCTGGCCGTGAGTGCTGCTACGACTATGGCGCAGTTGCCTTTTCAGTTGGGAGGACTGAAAAAGTGTGGCGATAAATTAGGTGGCGAGAGGTACGAGATATTATCTCTATCCTAAAATCCCTTAGGGTAGAGACGATAGATTCCTTCTGTCATTTCTACCCTACCTGTACCCCTCAGCGCCCCGCGCAGGCCCCTTCTCGTCCATTCTGTGAGGGCATTGATTAATTAGCGGATTACAAATATATCACATTACCTTTCCACAACGTCCAGACCCCTCCTCCCCTCAAAAAGCCTCAGCCACTGCCAAAGCAAAAGGCATCGCCCTACCATCCCCTTCTAAAACAAAGCAGAAACCCGAAAAAAGCCAAAGCATCAGCCAATGCATCGCAGTGAAGCAAAGGTACGGAGCAGGTTAGAGAGGCAAAGAGATGTATTTGTAATTCGTGGATTACTTTTTATTGTTATATGAGCACTTTAAGTCAACACTACCGAAACTGCTATTTGGTCATCCAATGGGTCCTTCACGGCAGGCACACGCTCCCGCTCACCACACGGGCAGACCTCAGGACTCTCAGGAACCAGCAAACGCCCACAGCACCGACAGGCCTGAGGTCCTGAGGGCACTGCAGCGGGTGGAATTGACTGCGGCGGCTCCAGATCCCAGGGGGGAGTGACCTGCAAACCTGGCAGCACTTGCCCATGCGGATATTTGAAGACACTGAAAGTGCCGTTTTGCTCCAGATAGGCCCGCTGCACCTCGCCCAACTGGCGCACCCCGTCACGGCGCAAGTACTCAAAGACATCTTCCTGACTCAGATTGGCGCGGCTCATATTCTCACGGTCCAGCACCCCGTCACGGACCATTTCCAGCGGGACACCTTGCAACAGGGTTTCTACTGTCTCACTGCGGACAATCAGGCGCGAGATGACATGCTGCATGCCCACCACCAGGGCCAGAGAGAGCATGCCATGCAGCAAAGGAACGTCGGCGTAGAACATCGGGTCGCCCGCAGCCGATCCCAGTGCAATCACAATCGCCAGTTCCAGCGGCCCCAACTGCGTGAGGCTCCGCTGCCCTGACAGCCGCAGCAACAGCAGCAGCCAGGCAAAAATGACCACCGTGCGGAACACGATTTCCAGCATGAACAGCGGGGTCAGGTCCCCGACAAACATACGGTGCCAGTCAAACGGCTGAACGTCGGCGCTCAAGCGGCAGCCCCCAAGCAGAAGCAAAGTCGGCGCTCTTTCACACAGAGCAGTCTACAATTTAGACCACCAGACCCACGCAAGCCACGCCCCAGCCCGAATCAACCACCGATAAAGCTCATTTCGATGCGGGGCCGCCCGGCAGTCTGCTCGCCGCGCTCCTCTGAGTAGCGGTCACGCCGCGCCTGCCACAAACCAGCGATGCGCTCACGCAGCTGCACCCCGGTTTCACCCGCACGCAGCGGGGTCTTGAGGTCATAGCCCTGCGCGGCAAACAAACAGGTATAAAGTTGCCCTGTCGCCGAGAGCCGCAGCCGCGAACAGTCGCCGCAAAATGGCGCAGTCACGCTGGAAATCAGGCCGACTTCATGGCCGTCATTCGAAATGAAGCGGGTGGCCACTTCGCCAGGGTGGCGCGGCGGCAGCGGGGTAAAGGTCAGGTCCTCCCCTGCCAGGCGGTCCAGCACCTCTGCCGAGGGCACCACACTGTCCAGATTCCAGCCATTGTGATTGCCTACATCCATAAACTCAATAAAGCGGACCAGGGCTTTGCCGCGCAGCTCGCGCCAGAATTCGGCCAGGCCAGCATCGTTGGCACCGCGCTTGACCACGGTGTTCAGCTTGACACCCAGGCCAGCGCTCAGGGCCGCATCTATGCCCGCCAGCACCCGCTCAGGTGAGACACCCAGACCATTCATTTGCCCAAACGTCTCGGCGTCCAGGGCGTCCAGGCTCACCGTGACCCGCTGCAAGCCCGCCGCTTTCAGCTCGGCAGCAAAGCGGGGAAGCAGCAAGCCGTTGGTGGTCATGGCAATGTCCTGCACGCCTTCAATCCGGGCCAAGCGCTCCACCAGTGCAGGCAAATCGCGGCGCAGGAGCGGCTCACCGCCGGTCAGCCGCAGTTTTTGGACGCCCAAGTCCACCATGACGCGGCTGACCCGCTCGGTTTCCTCAAAGGACAGCAGTTCACTCTGGGGCAAAAAGGCATAGTCCGGCCCAAACACCTCGGCAGGCATGCAATAGGTGCAGCGCAGGTTGCAGCGGTCCGTCACCGAAATCCGCAGGTCACGCAGGGGACGGCCAAACTGGTCAGTGATCAAGAACGGTCCTTTCTGGCCCACGCTGCTGCAGGACGCTTGAATTGCGGGGCGCTTGTGCCGCCGTGCGCCCCACTCTAGCAAGCGGAGGAAGGGCGTCACCGTGACCTCTGGCAGACCGGGGGCTGCTGGGCTCAGCCCGGAACCCAGGTCAGGGCCGACAGTATCCCCAGCAGCACGCCCAGTTCGCCCACACTGATCAGCAAGCCGTAAATATCGCCGCTCAGACCGCCGCCGAGGCGGTGGGCCGCCCAGCGAGCGGTGAGCAGCGTCAGCACCAGCGCCAGCAGAGCGCCAGCCCAGACCCCGCCCAGCGTCAGCAGCGGAGCCGCCAGCAACAGGGCGGGCAAGGCGCGGCCCTCACGCGAGCGTGCCCCCAGGGATTCGCTGCGTGCCGCTGGATACAGGTTCATGGGCAGCAGCACCAGCGCCCGCGCGGTGACCGCCGCCGCCAGTGGTGCGTATAGTGGCAACCCTGCCGACAGCAGGCTCCAAAAGGTCAGGAGGTACAGCACGCCGCTGCCCAGACCGAAAGCACCCACATGCACGTCCCCAAGAATCTCCAGGCGCTGGGCAGGGGATTTCATCACCAGCAGGGCGTCGGCACTGTCGACCAATCCGTCAAAATGCAGCCAGCCGGTCAGGCCCAGCCACACCCCCAGCGTCAGGGCGGCCCCAACCCCGTCCGGCAGCGGTCCAGTCAGCCAGAGCGTGAGCGCCGCCAGTCCACCGACCAGATACCCCGCCAGCGGATAGTAGGCACTGGCACGGGCAAAGTCGCCAGGGCGCACCTCGGCTACAGGCAGTGGCACCGCTGTCAGGAAGGTCAGGGCCAAGTGAGCGGCACGGACCTGCCCAGCCAGCCAGCCGCGCAGGCCGCCCGGTGAAGAGGGAATCAGACCGGCACCCCGGCTTCCTCAAAGGTGCGCATTTCACGCAAGGTCGCCGCAGCGGCCCGGAGCAGTGGCAATGCCAGCACCCCGCCACTGCCTTCGCCCAGGCGCAGGCCCAGGTCGAACATAGGCTTCAGGCCCAGATGGGCCAGCTGCGCCGCGTGCCCGCGCTCAGCGCAGTGACCGGCTGGGAACAAAAACTCGCGCAGGGCCGGAGCCAGGGTCACACCCAGCAGGGCAGCACTTCCTTCCACGAAGCCGTCCAACACGATCACGCGGCGCTGGGCGGCAGTCTCGAGCATCATGCCCAGCATGGCCGCAATCTCGTACCCACCGAACTCGGCCAGTACCTGGAGTGGGCCAGTGGCTGGGCTACGGTGCAGGGCTTCACGCACCACCGCGACCTTGTGGGCCAGGCGTGCATCATCCACGCCCGTGCCGCGCCCCGTAACCTCAGCAGGATCCAGCCCCAGCAAGCGGGCCGTGACCACCGCCGCCGGGGTGGTGTTGCCTATGCCCATTTCGCCCGGCACAATCAGGTCAGCGCCGTCTTCGATCGCCTGGCGGGCCAGCGCAGCACCGGCCAGAATCAGCGCCTGGGCTTCGTCCGGTGTCATGGCCGCTTCCACGCGCAGGTTGCGGGTACCGCGCCGCACGGCGCACTGGTGCAGGCGCGGATGGTCGGGCAGGGCCGCATTCACGCCGGCGTCCATCACATACACACGTGCGCCTACCGTGCGGGCGAGAGCATTGACCGCCGCGCCACCAGGACCAGCAGGCGTGTCGGCCAGGAAATTCATAACCATCGCCGGGGTCACTTCCGGCGGATAGGCGCTCACTCCCTCCTGGGCGACGCCGTGGTCCCCCGCCGCGACCAGAACCGCTCCCCCCTGCGGCGCAGGAAACTCTGTCCCAAACACGCCAGCCAGCCGCACGGAAAGGGCTTCAAGGTCGCCCAGTGCGCCCGCAGGCTTGGTGAGCTGGGCCTGACGCAAAGTGGCCCGCTGTATGGCGGCGGAGTCGGCGGGATGGATACGCTTGATGAGGTTTTGTAATTCATGCATTATGATTCCTCTTTCCATACTGGTTTTCCCTGTTGGGTTGGGGTGGAACCCGGACCTTTGAGCGTCAGCGGCAGCCCGCTTGCCACCAGATACGCCTCGTCACTGGCCGCCGCCGCACGCTGGTTCACCCAGCCCAGCACGTCGCGGTAACGGCGGGCCAGGGCATTGTCGGGCACGATGCCGAAGCCGACTTCATTGGTCACGAAAATGATCGTGCCGGGGCGACTCTGAGCGGCCTGGGCCAGCGCATCGGCCTGGGCCAGAATCTGGTCGTCCGCATACTCGAAGTGCATCAGGTTGCCCACCCACACGCTCAGGCAGTCCAGCAGCAGCGTGGGCGTCTGGGCGTCCTGCACGGCCTGAACCACGTTTAGCGGTTCTTCCAGTGTGTGCCAGTCGGCAGGGCGGTCTGCGCGGTGCCGACTGATTCGCCCGCGCATCTCGTCGTCAAAAGCCTGGGCGGTGGCGAGGTAGGTCACGGCCTGCCCCGTCTCTGCCGCCAGCTTCTCGGCATAGCGGCTTTTGCCGCTGCGTGCGCCCCCGGTCACGAAAATCAGAGCCACGAGCGCACCTGCTCCCAGTCCAAGCTGGCCCCAACTTGCGCCGCAATGGCGTCCAGACGGGCATCCAGGCTGTCCAGGCCCGTAGGCACAGGCAGGCCCGCCCAGCCCAGGAATTTTTCCAGATACGCTGGGTTTTCCAGCAGCCCGTGCAGGTAAGTACCGCGCACGTTGCCCTGCCGCCACAGCAGCCCCGGCGCAAGCTCCTGCACGCCTGCGCCTGCGCCTGCCGCCGTCCGCCCGTGGTGAATCTCGTACCCTTCCAGGCGGTAGCCCGTTTCAGGGTCGGTGAAGGTCGTCTGAAGCGTGGTTTTTTCGGGGGCAAATTCGGTGTATAGGTCAAGGATACCCAGACCCGGCACGTCCTGCCCGCCCTCTACCCCATGCGGGTCGGTGATGCGCTGCCCCAGCATTTGCAGCCCACCACACACGCCCAGCACCGGCACGCCCGCCTGCGCCAGCCGCGAAACTTCGGCGGCCAGCCCGCTTGAGCGCAGCCATGCCAGGTCAGACGCGGTGCTTTTGCTCCCCGGCAGAATGACCGCCCGTGCCCCCTGCAATTCGGCAGGCGAGGAAACCCAGCGGGCCAGATCGCCCAGCGACGCAAATTCGTCCAGGTTGGACACGCGGGGCAGCCGCGCAATTGCCACAAAGCCATCAGCCATCGGCCTTCTGCCTTCTGCCTGTTCCACCGCTACACCATCTTCTTCCGGCAGGGGCACATTCAGCCAGGGCACCACGCCCACCGTCGGCACGCCCGTCTGTTCCTCCAGCCACTGGGGCGCGGGGGCCAGCAGGCGGGCATCTCCCCGAAAACGGTTGAGGATGAAACCACGCAACAGGGCGCGTTCCTCGGCGTTCAGGCAGTGCCAGGTGCCCAGCAGGTGGGCAAATGCGCCGCCCCGGTCAATGTCGGCGGCCAGCAGCACGCTGGCCTGCACTTCCCGCGCCACCCGCATATTCACGATGTCGGATTCGCGCAGGTTCACCTCGGCGGGGCTGCCCGCACCTTCTATCACCACCACGTCAAATTCGGCCATCAGGCTGTGCAGTGCCCCCTGCACATGGGGCCAGAGGCGGGGCTTACGCTCGCGCCAGGGCAGGGCGGTGATTTCGGGATCAGCGCGGCCCAGCAGCACCACTTGCGAGCGGGTGTCAGCCTCGGGCTTGAGCAGCACGGGGTTCATGCGCACGTCGGGCGTGACCCTGGCAGCGCGGGCCTGCACCAGCTGGGCGCGGCCCATTTCCAGGCCCGGTGTCCGGCTTTCTGGGGGCGTGACCCCTGCATTGTTGCTCATGTTCTGGGCTTTGAAAGGGGCGACGCGCAGCCCCTCATCGCTCAGAATCCGGCACAGCGCGGCGCACAGGTAGGACTTGCCCGCGTTGCTGGTGCAGCCCTGAATCATGATGGCTCTACCCATCCCTCACCTCCTGAAGTGCAGCAATCAGCCGAGCATCTCTCGTGCCACCTTGCGTACTCACCCGAATATGCCCCGGCAGGCTGTAACTGGTGCAGTCGCGCACCTTTATGCCCAGCGCCAGCAACTCCCGCGGCACCCGCGCCCCGTCCCCGACCTCCAGCGTCATGTACGGCGTGCCGTGATGCTCTACTGCGCCGAACCGCGCCAAAGCCGCCGCCAGCGCCAGCGCGTCCCGCCTGACCTGCGGCAAAGTGTGCGCCAGAAATTCCTGCGCGTGAGGCAGCTTTTGCAGCAGCGCGGCAGTTCCGGCGGGGAGGTGCCACGCGGGGGCCAGATTCTCCAGCCGGGCCACCACCTCTGGCGCGGCAATGGCGTAGGCGGGCCGCGCTCCGACGAGGCCGTGGGCTTTGCCGGGGGAATGGAGGGCGATGGTTGATGGTTGATAGTTGATGGAAACTTCTGTAAATGGTGCGTAGGCCAGATCCAGAACCAGCAGGGCACCCGCAGCGGCGCAGGCGTCCGCAACTGTTTGTCGTTCGCCTTCGCTCAGGCAGCGGCCCGTGGGGTTGTGCGGTTGCCCGACGTAGACCAGCCGGGTCTGGGTGAGCAGCGCAGCGGGGAGTTCACCCACCACCACGACTTCGGCGCGTTGCAGGCGAGCGGCGCGTTCCAGTTCGCCGAAGGGAGCGTGCAGGCTCAGCAGTTTGCTGCCAGCAGGCAGGAAGGCGCGTGCCAGGCGGTGCAGCAGGTCGGATGCGCCCACCGACAGGGCCACCATGTCGGGCGAAACGCCGTGCCAGTCGGCCAACGCCTGCCGCACGTCCAGATAGGCCGGGTCGGGGTAATGGGCGTGGTCGGCATTCCTGACCGCCTCCAGGAGGACTGGGTTGGGGCCGTAGGGGTTGCTGTTCACGCTAAAATCAAGGCCCGAAAAGGCCGTGCTGGACGGGCCACCGTGGGGCGAGCGGGGCAGCAGGGGCGGCAGTAGGTCAGACATCCAGCATCACCGCCAGGGTCGCCAGAACAAAAGTGCGCTGCGCCAACCGGAGCGCCCGCCGCACGTCTGCCGCATCCGGTTCGCGCCCGCCCGCGTTCAGGACGTATACGCTGCGCTTATCCAGCCGCACGCCTAAAGCACCCGCAAAAGCACTCATGGGGTGTCCAGCATTCGGGCTGGCTGTGCTTCGCCGGTCCCGCGCCCACACACGCCAGGCGTGGCCGCCACTTGCTGTCACCGCACACAGAGCGGTGAGCCGCGCTGGAGCGAGGTTCAGCAGGTCGTCGGCCCGCGCCGCCGCTTTGCCTGCCCATTCCAGTTCAGGCGTTCTGTACCCCCACAGGGCGTCGGCGGTGTTGGTCAGGCGGTAGGCAGCGGCCAGCGGCAAGCCCCCCACGCGGTAGGCCAGCAGCGGGGCCACCACGCTGTCCGAGAGGTTTTCCGCGAGGCTTTCAATCGCCGCGCCCGCCACTTCTGCTGCGCTCAGACCCGACGTATCGCGGCTGACCAGATGCCACGCCAGCAAACGCCGCGCTTCGGGCAGGTCGCCGCGTTCCAGGGCCGCGCATACTTCGGCCACTGCACCGAACAAGGCTTTTCGCGCCAGCAGAGGCTTGAGCAGTGCGCCCTGCGTGTACCAGGGCAAGCGCGAGGCCATGAAACCCGCGCCCGCCGCCAGCCCAGCGCCCAAAGCCCAGCCCACCGCGCCCTCGGCAAGCTGTTGCCCGGGCGTCAGACCTTGCCAGTTTTTCCGCGCCCACTTGAGATAATTTCCCATGTAAATCACGGGATGAAGGCGGGCGGGCGGCTCGCCCAGCGCGTCCAAGGCGAGGGCAAGGAGAAGGGCGCGGCGGCGGGAGTTATTCGGGGTCAAGTCCCATCACCCGCCGAAAATGGGACACATCGGTAAAGAGGTAAGCGGTCCAACCCGCTGCCCGCGCTGCCGCTACATTTTCGGCGCTGTCGTCCCAGAAGATAATCTGCTCTGGCTGGCAGTTCAGCTGCTGAGTGACCAGGGCGTAATACTCGGCGCTTGGCTTACGGTGCCCTACCGCATAGCTGGCAAAATGCCCATCCGTCACAGCGCCCAGGCCCACCACTTCCAGCAGATGCTGTGTGCGGTGCCGCTCCTGGTTGGTCGCCAGGTATGTGCGCCAGCCGCGCAGACGCAGTTGCTTGACTGCCTCCAGCGTCGGCGGGTGAACCACATTTTCGTAGTCCAGCCACTCGCGGTAGAACGCCTCCGCGTCACCACGGCGGCCTATTTGCACCATCAGTGCGGGGAGGTCATCAAGGAGGTCACTTTTCCCTGTAGAAGCCGCAATGAACGCGGTTCGCATCCATTCCCCAAAGGCGGCAGGATATTCACGGCTCAGCTTGGCACCATAAAAGTCGTCCGGCTGAATCAGCACGCCGTCTATATCAAGCAGTAGGAAGTGGGTTGCTGGGTTCATAAGGAATTTTTTCACCGTTGGCACGCGGCCACCAACCTTTTCGCCATCTCCGGAGAGCCGCCGTAGTGCAGGTGCAGGTAGCTGGCCAGCACGTTGCCCTGGGCGTGGCCTTCTTCTACGGCCACGCCCGCGTGCCCGGTCCAGCGGTAGGCCGGATCGGTCGGCGGGTCCAGCCGCTCGGAATAGTGGAACTCGTGGCCGCGCAGCGCCGCACCCACCGGGGCCAGCGGCGAAGCAGCCAGGGCCTCGGCCTCACGGTAGCCCAGGCTCAGGCGCGGCTGCATCCGGGTGCGGGCGGGAATCACGCCACACATCGCGTGCCCTACGCCCTCCAGGTCCAGCAGGCTCTGGCCCAGGTACATCAGGCCGCCGCACTCGCCCACCACCGGGCGGCCCGACGCGGCAAAGTCACGGATGGCCCGGCGCATGGAAGCGTTGGCGCTCAGCGGCGCGGCGTACAGCTCCGGATAGCCGCCGCCCAGCAACAGGCCACCCACTCCGGCGGGCAAGGCTGCGTCCCGCAGCGGACTGAACGGCACCAGCTCGGCCCCCGCCAGACGTAGCTCGTCCAGGGCGTCGGGATAGTAGAAGGAAAAAGCCTCATCCCAGGCGTAGGCGATGCGGGCGCGGGGGCCGGGAAAGTGCAGGGGTGGCGCGGCGTCCAGGGCGGGCAAGCGGGTGGCCGCCCGCAGAGCGTCCAGCCGCAGGAAACGGGCGGCATGCAGCGCGGCGGCTTCGTCCCACACCGCTTCTTCGGCGGCGTGCAGGCCCAAATGCCGCTCCGGCAGGTGCAGCGCCGGGTCGGACAGCACAAAGCCCAGCAGCGGCAGGCCCACCTCGGCCAGCGCCGCTTCGCACAGCCGGGCGTGGCCCTCACTGCCGACCCGGTTGAGAATCACGCCGGCCACATCTACCCCCTTCCCAAAGTCGCGCAGACCCGCTGCCAGCGCCGCTGCGGTGCGGGCCATGCCGCCCGCGTCTATCAGCAGGACAACCTTTAGACCCAGCTGCCGGGCCAGATCAGCGCTGGAATGCTCGTCGGACGTGGGGCTGCGGCCATCGTACAGGCCCATCACCCCCTCCACCACGCTCACGTCCGCCGTGCTCGCCGCACGGGCGAACAGCGTGCTCACGCGCTCCGGCGGAAGCAGGAAGGAATCGATGTTGCGCGTGGGCCGCCCCGCCGCCCGGCTCAGGTGGGTGGGGTCAAGGTAGTCCGGCCCCAGCTTGAACGGCTGCACGCTCAGCCCGCGTGCCCTCAGCGCCAGGCACAGCAGCGCCGCCGCTGTGGTCTTGCCGCTGCCCGATGAGGGGGCCGCCAGCACGAAAGCACTGCGGGCCGCGCGGGTCAATATTCAATCCCCTTTTGCCCGCCGATACCGGCTTCGTAGGCGTGCTTGACCGGGTTCATTTCGGTCACGGTGTCGGCCAGAGCGACCAGTTCCGGCAGGGCACTGCGCCCTGTAATCACCACATGCAGGTCCGGGTCACGGGCGCGCAGCACCGCTTCCACCTCGGGCCAGGGCACCCAGCCGTAGCTCAGCGGATAGGTGAATTCGTCGAGCACGATCAGGTCGTATTCGCCGCCCTCAATCGTGGCGCGGGCCAGCGCCCAGCCGTGCGCGGCCAGCTCGGCCGAGTTCTCCAGGTCACGGCTGCGCCAGGTAAAGCCGTCGCCCAGGCCCTGATACGGCAGTTCCAGGGCGTCCAGGGTGCGGTGCTCTCCGAAGCTGGCTCCCTCATGCTTGAGAAACTGAAACATCTTGACGCGTAAGCCCCGCCCATGCGCCCGCATCATCAGGCCCAGCGCGGCGGTGCTTTTGCCTTTGCCGTTGCCGGTGTTCACGATGAGGAGGCCGCGCCGCCCCTTGGAGATGTCTTCCCGCTTGCGGTAGCTTTCGCGGGCCTCGGTCAATTCGCGCATGGCGGTTTCGCGGCGCTGACGGGTTGCTTCGTCCGTCATTCGCCGCCGCTCACTTCGCCGCTTCGGGGTGAATCATGCGGATCAGGGCGCGCATGGCCTGCGGCAGCCGGGGGCCGGGGCGGGACAGGGCGTCGCGCTCCTCGGCGGTGGGCTTGTACACGCGCCCGCCGCGCACCGCCTGAAGGTTCTGCCAACCGGGCCGGCGGCGGGCCTCTTCGGCGCTCAGGCCGATCATCACCTGCGGGTTGCTTTTCACGATCAGTTCCGGGTCAATCTTGGGAAAGTCGCCCAAGCTGGCCGGCACGATGGTTTTCCCGCCGGCGCGGCTGATCAGCGTGCCGATAAACGAGTTCGGCCCCACCGAGTAGGGCGCAGGGTCCACTTCGTAGTAGGTGCTCACCTTGGGCCGGTTCACCACAGTGCGCTCCAAGGCACTCAGGTCGCGGCGCATGGAGCTGACCAAACGGGTGGCTCCGCTTTCGTGGTTGGACAGCTTGCCCAGCACCACGATCTTCTGAAACACCTCGTTGTAGGTCTGGGCGGTGCCGCCATACACGGTCAGGCCCGCCGCTTCCAGCCGGGCAGTCAGCCGCGAGGAGCTTGACTCGTCGGCCAGCACCAGGTCGGGTTTCAGCGCCACGATTTTCTCGATGTTCGGCTGATACCCGCTGCCCACTTTGGTGATCTTGTCGGTGACGTTCTTGGGGTAGTTGGAATATTCGTCAATGCCGACCAGCTTGCCGCCCGCCCCGATGGCGACCAGGGTCTCGGTGTGTGAAGGCAGCATCGCCACGATGCGCATGGGTTCTTTGTTCAGCACCACCCGGCGGCCCAGGTCGTCGGTCACGGTCAGCGGATAGGAAGTGGCATGCGCGGTGCCCAGCAGGGTCAGCAGCGCGGCAGCGGCCAGGGTCTTGTGGGTCATGGAGGGGTCCTCTTCGGTGCTGGACTTGCAGCTGAGGCAGGCGCACACGGAAAAACCGGCCCCAGCAAAGGCTGCAGCGCGGCGGAGGAACGGCGGCTGGTGGCCCTTTGACGGCGAAGGGTGAACCTGCCACAGACAGGGCAGGCCCAGCTCAGGAGGCATTCGGGCTCGCGGGCTCAGGGCCCACACACCGCTGCGCGACAGCGCCGGAATCTCACCGGACTTCCCCTCGGTCTGAGTGACATTCAGCGTAGCAGAAGGGGCGCGGCCGGGCCTTATCTGACCGAAAAGTCAGGCTTTTGGCAGGCCAATAGGGCATAGTGGCAGGTATGATCCGCCTGCACTCCGCTGCCCTGCTGCTTTTGCTGGCCCTGGCGCCTGCTGCCGCTGCCCAGAGCACTGCGGCACCTCCCCCCGCCGAAACGGCTCCCCCAGCGGGCCTGCGCTTCGGCGTTCCCACCAACTACTTTGGCCGCTTTGGGGGAGTGTCGCCCATCTTGGAGCTGAATGACAAGAACGACGTGTCGCGCATCGGCTTGGGGGGGCTGCCGCTGCCCACCGAGCATGACCTGCGCTTCACGGTGGCCAACCGGCCTGACAAGGACGTGTGGGACTACTCGATCTCGACCCGCATGAACAACACCACCTATCTGATCGGCATCGAGAACGACGTGCGCCGCGCCGAAGTGACCCACAATCCCTACACCGGCCCGCAGTTCACCGGCGTGCTGCGGGAAAAGGGCCTTTCCGAACTGTCGGCGGGCTACGCGTTTACGGCGCTGGAAGGCCAGGCCTATGTCTACAACAAAGCGGGGGTGGCCGCTTCGGGTGAGAAGCGCGAGCCGTTCACCTACTCGCAGGTGGGCACGGCCTACACGGAAAAGGTGGGCAACATTGACTTCCGGGTGGCCCCGCTGGCCCGGCTATACACCTATCCGTTCGCCGGCAAGGTCCATTCCAACGCTGAGCTCACGGTCACAGCGACCACCGCCCCCACGCCGCAGCTGCTGCTGGAAGCCACCCACCTGGAGCGCTTCGCTGCTGGCGACTCGGTGATTTCCGAATACGGCCTGGGCCGGGCGCAGGAAACCAGCCTGTACGCCACCTACCGCCTGCCCTACGCGGGCGACCCGGCGTTTGGCGTGGGGGCCGTGCGCGGCAGCTACACCCACAACTGGCAAAACGACTGGAACTACTACCGGGGTGACCTGTTTCTGCGCTCGAACCTGCTGCCGGTCATGGTTGGCCCCCGCGCCGAGTACCGCGTGGCCCCGGACGGCACCGCGCAGTGGATTTATGGCTTCGTGACTCTGGGCAAATAGGCCGACCCTTCTTCGTCCAAGGTCCTTTACAGTGCAGGGCATGACCTCAAGTGCCCTGCCCGCCCCCACCCGCCGCCTGGACCATGCCGAGCCGCTAGAGCTGCACTTCCGCGCTCAGGTGGTGGCTGCCGGGGACGGTGAGCTGGCCCTGGACGCGTCGGCCTTTTACCCGCAGGGCGGTGGGCAGAATGGGGACCAGGGCTGGCTGCGGGCCGGGGAACAGCGCTGGGCCGTCACAGACACCCGGCTGGACAAAGCCAGCGGCGTGGTCTGGCACGCGGTGGCGGGCGATTTGCCCCCGCCGCCGGTGGGCACCCCGCTGGACGGCGAAGTGGACGCCACACGCCGCCTGCGCCAGATGGCCCGCCACACCGGCGAGCACCTGCTGGCACAGGCTTTTGCCCGCGTGAATCCGGCGTTCGAGGTGGCGGCGGTGGGCATGCGCGGCCCCGACTGCACGTTGGACCTGGGCGGCGGCCCCAGCGAAGCCGACGCCCAGGCCTCCGAAGTGCTGCTGCGAGAAATGATGGTGGCCGGGCCACTGCACCTGGAGACGGTGACGGTTCCACACACGGAGCTGCACGCCTATGCCCTGCGCCGCGCCACGTCGCTCACCGGGGACGTGCGCCTGGTGATGTTCCGGGACCGGGCGGGAGAACTGTTCGATGTCAGCGCCTGCGCGGGCACCCACCTGCCGCTGGGCAACTTGGCTGCGCCGGTCACGGTGCTGGGTTTGGAGCGGGTCAAGGCCGGGCTGACCCGCGTGACTTTCCGCGCTGGGCCGGAAGCAGCGGAGTATCTGGCCGGGGTGTACCGGGACACCCGCGCCCTGGCCCAGAGCTTCAGCACCAGCCCGGCGGGACTGGCCGAGCGGATAGACGCCCTGCGCCGCGAGCGAGGTGCCCTGGCCGCCGAAGCGGAGCAGCTGCGCTCAGCCCTGGCAGAGGCGCTGGTGGCCGCTGTCCCCCCCGAGGAGGTGGCCGGAGGTGTGTCCCTGCGGCTGCTGACCCTGCCGCAAGGAGAACTGCTGACTCCCGTGCTGGGCGCGACCCCCGCCGGCGAAGTGCGGGCCGCTGTGGCGGGCACCCGCTGCGGCGTAGGCAGCGGTGTGGCTGAGGTGGATGCCAGCGCTGTGCTGCGCTCTGCCCTGGCCGCGACCGGCGGGCGAGGCGGAGGCCGCCCCGAGCTGGCACAGGGTCAGGCCGAGCAGCCGCAGGAAGTTCTGGCCGCAGTGCGCCGGGCCGTGGTACAGGCACTGGAAGGGTAGGCTAGGGCCATGTCCCTCGCTACACTGCACCTGCCCAGCCTGCATCTGCCTGGCCTGCACCTACAGGACCTGCGCCTCAGCGTGCCGCTGAACCACGCGGCCCCTACCGGCCCAGAGCTGGAGATTTATGCCCGCATCGTGACCGCAAAGGGCGGTGCGGCCAAGCCCTACCTGCTGTTTTTGCAAGGTGGCCCCGGCGCAGAAGGCCCGCGCCCGGCGGCGCTGTCCGACCTGCCGGGCTGGCAGCGGCGGCTGCTGGAGGACTATCAGCTGGTGCTGCTGGATGGACGCGGCACGGGGCTGTCCACGCCCGTGGGCCAGCTGAGCGGCACGCCGCAGGAACAGGCCGAATACCTCAGCCACTTCCGGGCAGATGCCATCGTCCACGACGCCGAAGCGGTGCGCCGGGCGCTGGGTGTGGAGCGCTGGAGCGTGCTGGGACAGTCGTTCGGTGGCTTCTGCACGCTGAGCTACCTGTCGCTGTTCCCAGAAGCGGTAGAAATGGCGCTGTTCACGGGCGGCCTGCCCGCACCGGGACACCACATTGACGAGGTATACGCGCTCACCTGGGCCACCCTGCGGGCTAAGTCGGAGCGATACTACCGCCACTTCCCGCAGGACCGCGCCCGCATTGCTGCACTGATGGAGCGGGCCGGAGCCGGCGAGCTGCACACCGAACATGGTGAAGAGGTCACGCCCGAAATGCTGCGCCGCTTGGGCATGCATCTGGGGTCAGACGGCGGGGCCGAGCGGCTGCACTTCTTTCTGGAGCACAGCCCGGATTCGCCGGTCTTCCGCGCTGAACTCCGGGGCATGTTGCCGTTTCATGCCAGTCGGCCCATCTACCTTCTGCTGCACGAAGCCTGCTGGGCCGACGCGCAGGTCACCGGCTGGTCGGCAGAGCGCACCATGCCCGCCGACTTTGCTGCCGACCCCACCCTGCTGGCGGGCGAGCATGTCCACCGCGATTTTCTGCGGCACGACCCCCAGCTGCACCCGTATGCCGAGGCTGCCGAGCTGCTGGCCGCCCGGTCCTGGGGGCCGCTGTATGACCGGGAGCGCCTGCGGCAGCTGGATGTGCCAGCGGCAGCGGCCATCTATGTGGACGACGCCTTTGTGCCGTTCGAGTTCTCGCGGGAGACTGCCGCACTGCTGCCGGGCCTGAGCACCTATATCACCGACGAATACGAGCACGGCGGCATTCGCTCCAGCGGAGAGCGGGTGGTGGACCGCCTGCTGGGGCTGGCGCAGGGACAGCTGTGAGACACACCGGGGGCGGCGGCCTGCTGGCTGCCCTGCTGGCGGGCGGCACTCTCCTAGCAGGCTGCACGGCACCCCAGGCGGGCCAGCAGGAAGCGGACGGCAAGCCGACGGTGCTGACCCTGGCGGTGGCCGCCAGCTTGCGCGAGGTCGTGACTGAAGTGGCCGGGCAATACAGTGCGGAGCATCCGGGGCAGGAAGTGCGCATCACCGCTG
Organism: Deinococcus piscis; assembly: GCF_014653275.1. Lineage (GTDB taxonomy): Bacteria > Deinococcota > Deinococci > Deinococcales > Deinococcaceae > Deinococcus > Deinococcus piscis. Next base: position 45,603 of record NZ_BNAL01000015.1, on the reverse strand, counting down.
CAGGGTCGGGAGCGCTGCTGAGCCAACTGCAAGCGGGCGCACCCGCCGACCTGTTTCTATCCGCCGACAGCGCCACCATGCACAGGGCGCAGGCCGCCGGACTGCTGGCCGGTGAGCCCCGCCCACTGGTCTACAACCGCCTGGTGCTGATTGCCCCGCAGGACACTGGCACCTTGAGCGGAAACTTGCCCTCTCCCCTACCCACCCGCCCGGAACAGGCTGCCGCGTGGCTAAGCGCGCAGGCCAGCGCCGGGGCGCGGATTGCCACCGGCCAGCCGAGCAGCGTGCCTGCCGGACGCTACGCGCAGGAAGCCCTGGAGGGCCTGAACGTCTGGGACGCGCTCCAGCCCCGCTTGGTCTACGGCCAGAGCGTGCGGCAAGTGCTGGACTGGGTGGCACGCGGCGAGGCGCAAGCAGGCTTGGTCTATGCCACCGACGCCGCGCTGATGCCAGAGCGGGTGCAGGTGGTGGCCGAGTTGCCACTTGGGACGCCCATCGAGTATCAGGCGGCGCAGCTCAGGGCCGCCCCCCAGCCGCAGGCCGCCGCTGCGCTGCTGGACTACCTGGGCAGCCCGGCGGCGCAGAGCATCTTCCGAAAAGCTGGATTCCTGACCGAGCCGGCCCGGTAGCGCAGGCCCAGATGCCGTAAGCTGGGGCCGCATGCCTGACCCCGCTGCTCCCTGGACCCCGCTGCTGCTGTCCTTGCAGGTGGCGGGCTGGGCCACTGCCCTCAACCTGGTGCTGGGTACGGCGGCAGGCTGGTGGCTGGCCCGCAGCCGCTGGCCGGGGCGCAACCTGCTTGACTCGCTGCTGACCCTGCCAATGGTCCTGCCGCCCACCGTGCTGGGGTACTACCTGCTGGTGCTGGTGGGGCAGCGCGGCGTGCTGGGGCCCCTGCTGGACGGGCTGGGGGTGCAGCTGGTATTCACCCTCTGGGGCGCAGTGCTGGCGGCCACAGTGGTGTCATTTCCGCTGGTGTTCCGCCCGGCCCGCACGGCCTTTGAAGGGGTAGACCGGCAACTGGAAGGGGCCGCCTGGGTGCTGGGGCTGGGCCGGGCGGCAACCTTCTTCCGGGTGACGCTGCCGCTGGCATGGCGGGCCATTCTGTCGGGGCTGCTGCTGGCTTTTGCCCGCTCACTGGGCGAATTCGGGGCCACCTTGATGATTGCGGGGAGCATTCCCGGCGAGACACAAACCCTGTCTATCGGCATCTATGAAGCGGTGCAGGCCGGGCAGGACGCCGCCGCCGGGCAGCTGGTGGCGGTCACGTCGCTGGTGTGCGTGGGCACGCTGCTGCTGGCGCACTGGCTTTCCCCGCCCCGGCCCACTGGACGTGCAGGATGAGCGGGCACAGCCCAGCCACACCGCCGGTCTGGCAGCTGGACTTCACAGCGGCGCTGGGCCGGGGGCCAGGGCGATTTGAGCTGCATGTGAACCGCCAGCTCAGCTCACGGCGTACAGCACTGGTGGGGCCGTCGGGCAGCGGCAAAAGCCTGTTCCTGCAAACCCTGGCCGGGCTGGTGCGGGCCGAGCGGGGCCGGGTGATGTTCGGCGCAGAACCCTTGCAGGACACGGCGCGGGGCCTGTGGGTGCCGCCGCAGCAGCGCGGGCTGGGGTATATGTTTCAGGATTACGCTCTCTTTCCGCACCTCACTGTGGCGCAGAATCTCGCGGCAGGACGGCGGCGCGGCTGGCTCAATCCGCCCCGGCGCAGGCACGACCCAGAGGTAGAGGCCTGGCTGGACCGGCTGGGACTGCGGGACACCGCCGGGCTGTATCCGCACCAGATTTCGGGCGGGCAGGCGCAGCGCACCGCCCTGGGACGCACCCTGCTGGCCCGGCCACGGGCGCTGCTGCTGGACGAACCCTTTTCCGCGCTGGACCCGGCCCTGCGCCGCGAGCTGGGCAGCGAACTGCTCGCCCTGCTGGACAGCCTGGACCTGCCGGTGATTCTGGTCACCCACGACCACGCCGAAGCCGAGCGGCTGATGGACGAGGTGGTGACGCTGTAGGACGGGCAGGTTGGAGGCCCCTCGCCTTCTTGGCCCTGAGCACGTCCCTCTAGGGTCCTGCGTACCTATACTGTCCCCCGTGCTCAAGTCTCCCTACGCTGGCGGCCACCTGGAAGTGATTGTCGGGCCGATGTTCAGCGGCAAAAGTGAAGAGCTGATTCGCCGCCTCACCCGCGCTGTGATTGCCCGCCAGCAGGTGGCGGTGTTCAAGCCAGCGCTGGATGACCGCTACCACACCGCCAGCGTCGCCAGCCACGCGGGGCGCTCGCTGCATGCCCTGCCCGTGCCGGACGCCGCCGCCATCCGCGCCGCGCTGAACGGCGAAGGCCCGCTGCTCCATGCCAAGCCCGCCCTGCCGGACGTGGTGGGCATCGACGAAGCGCAGTTTTTTGGTCCCGACCTTATTCCGCTGGTGCTGGAGCTGGCCGATGCAGGCGTACGCGTGGTGCTCGCTGGGCTGGACCTCGATTTCCGCGCCGAGCCGTTCGGGGTGATGCCCGAGCTGCTGGCCCGCGCCGAAAGCGTGGAGAAGCTGAGCGCCATCTGCACCGTGTGCGGTGCGCCCGCCACCCGCTCGCAGCGCCTGATTGGCGGCCAGCCCGCCCGCTTTGACGACCCGGTGGTGCTGGTGGGCGCGCAGGAAAGCTACGAAGCCCGTTGCCGGCTGCACCATGACCTGGGCCATTAGGGTACTTGGCTAGAATTCACCCGCTTCGCTCAGTCAGCGGCGGCAGCTGCTTCAGAAGGGGGGGGCGCCAGCCTCTTCCGGGGAGCCAGGTGGGACCGGGAGAAAACCGCGCGAACGTCCGCTGGGTCCCCGCGCAAGGTTGACCACTTCATCACCATTCATCTGGCATATTGCGGTCATGGCTCCCCGCTCCGCACGCCCGCCGTCTCCCCTCGCCCTGGCGCTGGCTGTCCCGGCGGCTCTGGGCCTATGGGCGGGAACCACCGCTTATGCCAGCTCCGCCGCTCAGGACGTGACCAACGACATTACGGCGAGGCTGGAGCAGGTCTTCCGCTCCACCGACCTGCTCACCATCAAGGAATCCAGCTACGAAAAAGGCTTCTTGAAAAGCACGCACCGCATGATTGTGCAGCCCATCGGCACCAAGGACGACCCCACCGCTGGCTGGGAGGTCGTCAACCACATTCAGCACGGCCCGCTGGCGGGCGGCACCCTTGCCAGGGCCGTGATTGACACCGAAATCCGCTTCCTTGACCCCGAAATTCAGGCGCAACTGGACAAGGCCGTCGGCGGTCAGAAGCCGCGTATTCATACCGTGCTGGGCTTGACCGGCAGCTCGGTGACGGACCTCGGCGTCCCTGCCGGGCAGTTTCAGTCGCCGCAGGACGGCGGGCAGGTCACCTGGCAACCGCTGACGGGGCGGGTAGAAGCGGGCAGCGAGGGCCGCCTCACGGGCTACAACCTGACCTGGCCGGGAATGCAGTTCACCGCTGGCGCAGGGGGCAACGCGGTGCAGGTGGGTCAGATGACCCTGACCGGCAACCAGAGCTACAGCAGTTCCGACGACCTGATTGGCGTGGGGAAATCGGAATTCAAGGTGGCTCAGGTTGCCTCAACCGACGCGCTCGGCCAGACCGCGCAGCTTCTCAACCTGACCGTGGGGTCCGAAACCACCCTGGCCGACCCGGAACACTACGACATTCTCACGCGCTACGAGCTGGGTACGCTAGAAGTGCCGGACACCCCGGCGCTCGGCGGCTTGCAGTTGCATCTGGGTATACGGCACGTGGCGCGGCAACCGCTCCAGGACTTGAGCGGGATGTATGAGAAGATTCGCCAGCAGGCCCTGACCTCCTCCGAGGGTGAGGTCAAGTTCACACCAGAGCAGGAGCAGGAGATGGAAGAGGTGTACAGCCGCAGCCTCCTGGGCCTGCTGCAGGCCGAGCCGGTGCTGTCGCTCGACAAAGCGGGCTTTACCAGCCCCGGCTCTGGCCTGCAACTCAGCGGGCAGGCCACCTTCAAGGGGCTGGCCGCTGCATTGGGCGAGGGCGGGGACAGCGGCCTAGACAACATGACCGAACTGAGCAACGCCATGCTGCTGCTGCCGCAGTACTTGCAAGCACAGCTCACCATGCGGACCAGCCCGGAAACCATCGAAGCGCTGAACAGCATGGGTGGAGACAGCGAGCTGAATGCCGCCGACCTGGTCAGCAGCGGCACCTTCCGCACCGAAGGCAACGAACTGGTGGCTGACTTTGGCTATCAGGATGGGCAGATGACCATCAATGGCAAGCCGGCTTTCTGATAGACATTCCACGAAACAGCGGCAATTACAGCGCTTATTTTCTGAGTGAAAAGGCAGCAGGTGGCCGGATGGCAGGCGAATTGGTGTCACGCTGCGTCACCCGTTCGCCATAGCTATTCACTGGCCATCGCAAGAATATCTGCGAAATACTTAACATTCGTTCAAAAAGTTAGTTATCCAGGATAAAAACATATATGCGTACGTGCTAATATGACCTTGTCCGCAACAACTTACGCCCCTTCAGTCTTATCACTGGAGGCCGCTGACGCTTTCTACCTTCCCGCACAGGAGGATGACCATGGCGAAGTCCCTGCTCAGCATCGACCTTGACCGCTCGCCCTACGAGAACGAGAACGTTCACAACCGCTGGCACCCGGATATTCCGATGGCGGCCACCGTCAAGCCCGGCGACGACTTCATTCTGGAATGCTACGACTGGACCGGCGGGCAGATTGGCAACAACGACAGCGCCGAGGACGTGCGCGACGTGGACCTGACCCAGGTGCATTTCCTGACTGGGCCGGTGGAAATTGAGGGGGCCGAGCCGGGCGACCTGCTTATGGTGGACATCCTTGATATCGGTACTTTCGAGCAGATGCAGTGGGGCTTCAACGGATTTTTCTCGCGCACCAACGGCGGCGGCTTCCTGACCGAGCATTTCCCCGACGCGCAGAAGTCCATTTGGGATTTCAAGGGCATGTTCACCAGCTCGCGCCACATCCCCGGAGTCTCCTTTGCTGGCCTGATTCATCCCGGCCTGATAGGCACGCTGCCTTCCAAAGAGCTGCTGGACGAGTGGAACCGCCGCGAGCTGGAGCTGTACAAGACGGACCCGGACCGCGTGCCCACGCTGGTGAACCTCCCCTACGCGGATACGGCGCACATGGGACGCCTGAAAGGCAGCGAGCGCGACCAGGCCGCCGCCGAAGCCGCCCGCACGGTGCCCCCGCGTGAGCACGGCGGCAACTGCGACATCAAGGACCTGTCACGCGGCTCCAAAGTCTACTTCCCGGTGTACGTAAAGGGCGCGGGCCTGTCGGTGGGCGACCTGCACTTCAGCCAGGGCGACGGCGAAATCACTTTCTGCGGGGCCATCGAGATGGCGGGCTGGATTCACCTGCGGGTGGACCTGATTAAAGGTGGCATGGAGAAATACGGCATCAAGAACCCCATTTTCCGCCCTAGCCCGCTGGCTCCCCGCTACGACAACTACCTGATTTTCGAGGGCATTTCGGTGGATGAGCAGGGCGAGCAGCACTTTCTGGACGTGCATATCGCCTACCGCCAGGCCGTGCTGAACGCCATCGAGTACCTGACCAAGTTCGGCTACTCCGGCGCTCAGGCCTACTCGCTGCTCGGCTGCGCTCCCGTGCAGGGCCATATCAGCGGCGTGGTGGACGTGCCCAATGCCTGCGCGACCCTGTGGCTGCCCACCGATATCTTTGATTTTGATCTGCTCCCCAATACGGACGGCCCGGAGAAATTCATCAAGGGCGACGTGGACTTGCCTATCGCTCCGGACAAGGAGTAACCGATGCCACTGTATGAGTACCGCTGCTCTGAACACGGCTTGTTCGACCGCCTGGTGCCGGTGGCCGAGCGCGGCGAGCAGGCCACCTGCCCCCGCTGCGGGCAGCCATCTCCCCGCGTGCTGGTGAGCGCGCCGAGGGTGCCGCAACTGACCCCGGCAAGGCGCGAGGCGTTCGAGCGCAACGAGCGGGCTGCCCACGAACCCCGGCGCGGCAATCTGGCCTCGGAACAGGAAGAACGGCAGGTTCACCGGCCCCTTAGCCCTTCTGGCGCACTCTACACGGCGGACGGGAAAAAGCTGTTCCCGGCGGCCCGGCCCTGGATGCTGGGGCATTAAGTCGAACGGTCTAAGGGTCTAAGAGTCGAAGGAAAACCCCTTAGACCCTTAGAGCGTGTTTGAAAAGGTTCAAACAGACCGCTCCAGTCGTCGCAACATGAGTCGAATATTCGCCAAGTAAAACCAGGCTTCGGTGGTCTGTGGCAATATTTCATAGTCCCTCGATAAGCGTCTAGAACGGGTCAGCCAAGCCAAACTCCGTTCGACAACCCAGCGACGTGGTTGGACAACGAACCCTCGTTGTCCAACCACTCCTTTGACAATGTCCATCGTCCAACCCAGCGTCTCTCTGGCCCAACGGACCAACTGTCCCGTATAACCCGCATCTGCCCATACATGCCGAATACGTGGGAACCGGTTGTACGTCTGTTCAAGCAGGGGAAAGCCCCCTGACCGATCTTGAATATTGGCCGCAGTCACCCGCACCACCAGCAGCAATCTCATGCTGTCAACAGCCACATGTCGCTTGCGCCCATTGATCCTTTTACCTGCATCTATTCCTCGTGGTCCTGCTTGCGGACCACATCGCACAGTTTGAGCATCAATGATGACTGCACTTGGCTCAGGGGGTTTGCCCGCCTGCTTCCTGGTGCGTCGCACCAGGAAGTGATTGATGGCGGCCCAGCTTCCATGTCGTTGTAGGGCGACGAAATAGGTATAGACCGTCTGCCAAGCGGGGAAATCATGTGGAAGGTTGCGCCAAGCGCAACCATTGTGCAGTACATAGAAAATGGCGCAAAGGATCTCGTACATATCGACACTTCGGGGACGTCCCCCTGGTTTTTCCGGGGGCAACAGGGGCGCAATGCAGTTAAACTCTTGGTGAGTCAAGTCACTGGCGTATTGTTTTCTCACAAGAACAGCGGGCCAGAACTTGGCCCACTGTGCTACCCCGTCCCCTATGCTGACTTTTCAAACACGCTCTTAGACCTTTTGACCCTTAGACCTTCTTATACCTCGCGTGAATGTTGTTCTTCTTCCACGTCCCTGCCTCTGAAAATTCACTGATGTCAAGAGAGAGCATCAGCCCGTGCGCGGCGTAAGCTTCGGCAAAATGCCCTTGCAGCACGGCAAACAGGGCGTCGCCCGTTTCCTTCTTGACCTCCTCGCTGCGGCCCGCGCCGATTTGCAGCCGCAGGTGCACAAAAGCGTCCGAGGCTTCGGAGGAATCGGCCAGCGCGTACTCGCTGAGGCGGTAGGCCCGCGCCCGGATGCCGCCCACCGGGAAAATGTTGGGCCGGGCCAGCAGCACGCCATTCAGGGCACGCAGCAGCTCAGGAATGCGCGGGTTCTGGATGTTGTCGGTGTATTCGAGGGTGAGGTGGGGCATGGGTCTTCCTTCGGAAGAGGTCTAAGGGTCTAAAGGTCGAAGAGTCGAAGAAAAACCTTAGACTCTCAGACTTTTAGACCCTTAGACGCGGCAAAGGCCGCTTACTTCCTCTCTCCTTCCTCGGCAATCAGAGGCTCGGCACTTTCGTCTTCCAGCGCCACCGGGTTTTCCAGTGCGCCCAGGCCGTCGATTTCCATGCGCATCACGTCGCCGGGGTGGACGTGGCTCACGCCTTCAGGGGTGCCGGTCAGAATCACATCGCCCGCTTCCAGCGTCATGAAACGGCTCATGAATTCAATCAGTTCCGGGGCGCGGCGAATCATGTCCGAGGTGTTGCCTTCCTGCCGCAGTTCGCCGTTGACATACGAGCGAATGCCCAGGTTGTACGGGTCGGGGATTTCGTCGGCGGTGACAAGATACGGCCCCATCGGGCCGAAAGTGTCCCAGCCCTTCGCCCGCATGGGGGGGCGGTAGTAGTTGGAGACGTAATCACGCACCACGAGGTCGTTGGCGATGGTGTAGCCGCCCACGTAGTCTTCGGCGTCCTTGGCTTTGACGCGGCGGGCATCGCGCCCAATCACGATGCCGAGTTCGCATTCGTAATGCATGTATTTCGCGCCACGCGGGTAAATCACCGTGCCCCGGTGCGGCAGCAGGCTGGTGTTCGGCTTGAGGAACATCACAGGTTCAGGCGGGGCCGAGAACCCCAGTTCCTTCACATGGTCGCCGTAGTTCAGCGCCAGCGCGATGACCTTGCCAGGCTTCAGCGGCAGCAGGAACTGCACGTCATCCGGATTGTGGGTTTCGCCTGCTGCGTCATGCAGCAGACCGTCTTTGCGGAGTTCACCCTTTAGGGTGCGTCCGTTGGCGATAAAGTTGGCGGTTTTCATCAGTTCTCCTTTGAGGCAAAGTCTAAGCCGCCAACCCCGCAAAACTCCAATGGCAGCGTCTGAGACGTAGATTCTGTAGGCATAAAAAGAGCTGGGCCATCCACCATCTCTGGCATGAACCAGCTGCCCCAGGAGAGCCTGGGGGCGGCCTCCGCTCTTTTTCCTGCACCAATACCTTCCCGCTCGACGTTTGGCCCTCCTTTTGCTCGCGGCAGAGTTGCCTGGCTCTTTGTTAGGTGCTTTGAAACTGGACAAATTATACGGATTCCGTCTGTTTCGTTAACAATTCGGGACAGCGCCGAATTGTTAACTCCACGCCCGGAACCCGTTTCTCTCCTACTCGCTTCGCTCGAATTAAATAGTTTTTGCAAACTATTTAACCGGAGTCCGTATTAGAGGAGCGGCCCGGTTTGACCCGCTCCGATTCACCTGGCCAGGTCGCAGACCACAGCGCTTAGCAGGGTCTGCTCTGCCCGAGCTTGGGCCCTATCCGGGCTGGGCTTCCATCTACAGCTTGCCCAAAGTGACGGACTCAGGGCTCAGATGAACCGCCCCGTGATGCTTCTCTTTTCGGCCCGCAGCCCGGTGGGTGGGCCTTCATACAGCACTTCGCCGCCCGCGTGGCCGCCTTCCGGCCCCAGGTCAACCAACCAGTCGGCTTGCCGAATCACGTCCAGTTGGTGCTCAATCAGAATCACGGTGTTTCCGGCGTCTACCAGGCGGTCAATCAGGCCCATCAGCAGGCCAATGTCGCTGAGGTGCAGACCGGTGGTGGGTTCGTCCATCACGTACACGCTGCCCTGCTTGTGCAGTTCGGTGGCCAGTTTCAGGCGCTGGCCCTCGCCACCCGATACGGTACTCAGCGGTTGCCCCAGCTTCAGGTAGCCCAGCCCCACGTCGTTCATGGCTTGCAGCACGGCCTTGATCTTCTTTTCGCTGAAAAAGGCCAGGGCTTCCTCGGCGGTCATGTCCAGCACCTCGCTGATGTTTTTGCCGCGCAGGTGGTACTCCAGCACTTCTGGCTTAAAGCGTTTGCCCCCGCAGACCTCGCACACCGAGGTGATGCCTTCCATAAACGCCAGGTCGGTATACACCACGCCCAGGCCGCTACAGTTCGGGCAACTGCCCTCGGAATTAAAGCTGAACAGCGCCGGGCTTGCGCCGCTGGCCTTGGCAAACGCCTTGCGGATGTCGTCCATGATGCCCGTGTAGGTGGCGGGGGCGCTGCGGCTATTTGCCCCAATGCGCGACTGGTCAATGACCACCGCTTCCGGGTGCTGGGCCAGAAAAATATCGTTAATCAGCGTGCTTTTGCCCGACCCGGCCACGCCCGTCACCACCGTCAGTACGCCCGTGGGGATGTTCACGGTCACGTTCTTCAGGTTGTGCAACTTGGCGTCCTTCACGGTCATCTGGCCCGTGGGCTGCCGCACCTTTTCTTTGATGGGCAGGGCGTTTTGCAGGAACCTTCCGGTGAGGGTGTCAGCCTGTTTCAGTTCGGCGTAGCTGCCTTCAAACACCACCTGCCCGCCGTGCGTGCCTGCCCCTGGCCCCATGTCCACGATGTGGTCGGCCACCTCAATCACGTCTGGGTCGTGCTCCACCACCAGCACGGTGTTGCCCTTGTCGCGCAGTTGCCGCAAAAGCCCGGTCAGGCGGGCCACGTCGCGGGCGTGCAGGCCCACACTGGGTTCATCCAGGATGTACAGCATGTCGGTCAGGCTGCCCCCCAGGTGCCGGATCATCTTCAGGCGCTGAGACTCGCCGCCCGACAGCGTGGCCGTTTCGCGCCCCAGGCTCAGGTAGCCCAGACCGATGTCTACCAGATGGCCCATGCGTTCCTTGAGCTTCGCGGCGATCTGTACGGCCAGCGGGTCGGTCAGTTGTTCGAGCCTGGCGATCACCTCGCCCGCTTCCAGATCAGACCACTGCGCGATATTCAGGCCGTCAATTTTCGAGGCCAGCGCCGCTGCGTTCAGCCGCCCACCCGCGCACACCGGGCACACCTGCGAGGTCACGAACCGCTCGAACACGGCGCGGCTGCGCTCGCTCATGGCCGCCGCGTCTTTTTTCAGGTACATGCGGTCAAAGCGCACCACCAGTCCCTCGTAGGTCATGTTGATTTCGCCCAAGCTCACCTTGAGGTCTTGCCCATGCAGCAGGTCGTGCAGTTCCTTTTCGGTGTAGTCCTGGATGGCCTTGTCGTTATCGAACAGGCCCGACATGGCGTAGGTCTTCCAGAGCCACTTGCCTGGCTTGAAGTCGGGGTGCAGAATCGCGCCGCCATTCAGTGACAAACGGCGATCCAGCAGGCGTCCCAGGTCAAGCTGGGTGGTGCGGCCTATGCCCTCGCACTCGGGGCACATCCCCTGCGGCGTGTTGAAGGAGTAGGCGTAGGCTGGCCCGGCACTGGGCACGCCTGCGCGTGAGAACAGCACCCGCAGCACCGCCGAAATGTCCGTGTAGGTGCCCACTGTGCTGCGCGAGCCGCCGCCCACGCGCTTCTGGTCAATGATGATGGGCGCGTTCAGGTGCGCGATTTCGTCCACGTCGGGCTGGCCGTAGTGCGGCAGGAAGCCCTGCACGAAGGCCGTGAAGGTTTCGTTGAGCTGGCGCTGGGCTTCGGCGGCAATCGTATCGAACACGAGCGACGACTTGCCAGAACCCGAAACACCCGTGAAAACGGTGATTTTGCCCTTGGGAATCTTCAGCGAGACGTTTTGCAGGTTGTTCTCGCGTGCGCCGGCAATTTCTATGAACTCGTGTGTGGTCATGCGTTCTCCTCGGTGGTGGGCAGAAAGAGTAAACCGTCGGCCTCGTGCAAAGTTTCGGGCCGCAGCGCCTGAACTCGGTAGTCGGTGTCGGTGCGTCGCCGCAGCGTGTCGGGAAATGGATGGTGACGGGTGGCGTACAGCGTAGGCGTGCTCATCTGCCCGCTCAAGAAGCCTTCCAGCGTGTCTGGCGCGGGTTCGGGTATGCCTTCGCCTATGCCGAGGGTGCTGGCAATAAAGGCATACTGCCCCCCCAGGCGCGTGTGCAGGTGTGCCCCGCCCCCCCACCACTCTGCCCGCTGCGACAGCGAAGCGAGGTTCATGCCACTCACGCCCCGCTGAAGGTGCAGGTTGTGGGCAAAGACTAGTGTAGGGCCGCGCCCTTGCTCCCGCTCCAGCACGGCGCTGAGGTTGTCGGCCATCATCAGGCCGCGCTGGGCCAGCATTCGCGCTATGCGGTCTGGGGCCACCTGCGCTATGACCGCGTGGTAACGCAGCAAACCCAGGGCGGTGCGGGCGTGCAACTGTGCCAGCCAGAAGCCGGGCTGGGCGTGCAGGCGCGGCGCTTCCTGTTCCAGCAGGGTATTCAGGTCATCTGCCAGCAGGCGCAGCGCTTTCGCTTCCGCTGTGTTGCCCACAGATTTCTCTGGATTCATCGCGGCAGCTTCGTTCGTCCAGCGGGCATCGTCGCCGCACAGTTCTTCAATCCTGGCGGCATCTGCCGGAAGTTCGCCCAGGTGCGCGGCCAGAAAAGTGTGCAGGGCCAGCAGACAGGCGCGGGGGCTGGCGGCCCACATGCTTTCCATCGGTGCATCGAAGCCGTAAAAGCGCACCTGCTCGGCCTCCGGACGGCCCGCGTTGTACTCGCGCAGCCACGCCACCAGTTCGCGGTTGGCGGCATACGCGCCGAAGCCGTGGCTCAAGCCTGTACTCATCACGTTATCCAGCGTGCCGGGGCCGCCCAGCGCGTAGTCGTTCACTTTCAGGCCCGCCAGCACGTCGCTTTCCAGGGCAATCGAGCGGAAGGCGTGTTCCTGCACCAGCACCTGAAATATCCGGTTGCGCCAGCGCGGAAAAGCCTGCACGCCGTGCGTCGGTTCGCCCAGGGCCAGCAGGCGGGGCGGGGTAGGCAGTGAGGCTAAAAATTGACGGAGGGCTTGCGGTTGGCTAATGTCCCAGCCCCTCATTTCGAGCGGTCTATGTTCTGGCATTCTCTTCTCCTTTCCAGAGGATGCACCCGCTCGGACAGCCCCATCTTCTCTGTGCTTTATGTGAGGATGCCCCACGGTGAGTCTTTAGCTGGGTTTAATCTTCGGCGAAAAGCCAAACGCCCGCCACGCGAGTACAAAGGCCAGCACTTCAAAAGCGGCACATGCGAACAGTGGCAGGCCCACGGGTACGCCCCGCGCCAGGGCGAAGGCAAACAGCCCAGCCACCAGCGGCGGTGCAAGCACGTTGGTCAGGTTGTTCAGGCTGGCAAGTGCGCCCTGCAACAGGCCCTGCTGGTCGGGGGCCACGCGGCCCGACACCGCGCCCTGCAAGGCCGGGGCGACCACTCCGCCCGCCGAGGACAGGACGATGCCCAGGTACAGCATCCAGGGCTGGCTGGCAAAGCCGTACAGCACGTAGGCCAGCGCCGAAATCAGTACGCCCCAGACCACGGTGCGGCGTTCGCCCCAGCGGGCCACCAGCGGCCCCACCAGTGCGCCTTGCGCCACGCCCTGCGTGACCCCCACCACTGCCAGCGATACGCCCACCTGTGCCACGTTCCAGCCAAAGCGGTGCGCGGTGTACAGCACCCACACGGCAATCAGGCCATTAAGCGAGAGGCAGGTCAGGGTGTACACACCAGTCAGCGGCAACACGTTTGGAAAGGTTCGCAGGGCCAGCAGTGCACCCAGCGGGTTGGCCTGCCGCCAGTTCAGCGGGCGGCGGTGCTCTGGCGGCAAGGATTCGGGCAGCACGAACAGGCCGTACAGCACGTTCAGCGCAGCCAGCCCGGCGGCCACCCAGAACGGCAAGCGCAGGTCAATGCCGCCCAGCACCCCGCCCAGCAGCGGCCCCACAATAAACCCCAGCCCAAAGGCGGCCCCCAGCAGGCCAAAGTTCTTCGCCCGGTCTTCCGGGGCGCTGATGTCGGCAATGTACGCGGTGGCGGTCACAAAGCTGGCTCCCAGCGCCCCCGCCACCAAGCGCCCCACCACCAGCCACGTCAGGTTCGGCGCAAGCGCGATAATCACGTAATCCGCCGCTAGCCCCAGCAAAGAGAGCAGCAGCACGGGCCGCCGCCCAAAGCGGTCACTGAGCGCCCCGATAAAACTGGCGAACAGAAACGACATCAGCGAGTAAAGCGCGATGAGAAGGCCATAAAACTGGGAGGCCAGAGCCACGTCGCCCCCCCCGAATGACTCGACCAGCCGGGGCAGCACGGGCGCAATCAGACCGCCGCCCAGCACGTCAATGATGACGGTCAGAAAGATAAAGCCCAGGCTGGCTTTGCGGATGGTTTGAGGCATAACAACTCCTTTTCCGTACCCGGCAGGGGATGCGGAAGCTGATGAGGGCCAGGATTTAAGCAGGAATAACGGCAGAACATACGTTGTTCCGTACAATGTACGAATAGGGCCATGATATTGTCAAGCCATGTCCCAGAAAGCTGCTGCTGACGACAAAAAGACAGACGGTAAGCCTGCGCCGCAGCCCGACCCCGCCCGCAGCCTGGCCCTGCTGTGGGGGTCTCACACCCGCCCTGGCAGAAATGGCCTGACCATCCGGGCCATTGTGGAAAAGGCCACCGAGCTGGCCGACGCCGAGGGGTTGGCAGCGCTATCTATGCGGCGGGTGGCCGAGGTGCTGGGCGTAGGCACCATGACGCTATACAGCTACGTGCCCGGTAAGGACGACCTGACTGACCTGATGGCTGACCGACTGATGGGCACGCTGTACAGTGACCCGGACGAACCGAAACGCTGCGGCCACTGGCGAGACGCGCTGCTGCTGATTGCCGAGCGCAACTGGCAACTGCACCTGAAGCACCCCTGGCTGGCCGAACTGGTCAGGCCGCGCCCCAGGCTGGGGCCAAACCTGGTGCAGAAGTACGACACCGAACTGCGTCCGCTGGACGGCATAGGCCTGAGCGATATAGAGATGGACGCGCTGCTGACGAACATCATGACGCAAGTAGAAGGCGCTGCCCGCCTGCACCACCGCCTGGAACGCGAAAAGCAGGACTCGGCGCAGACGGATGAGGAGTGGTGGCTGACCCAGGCCCCGGTGCTTGACCGTCTGCTGGACGCGCAGCGCTTTCCGGTGGCGGCCCGCGTGGGCCAGAGCTTTGGCGACGAAACGAAAGCGGCAGCCGCCCCCGAAATGACGCTGAAATTTGGACTAGAGCTACTGCTGGACGGAGTGGAGAAGAAGCTGGGCAAGACTTAGCCAAGCTGCGACCACCTCCGTTGAGAGATTCACTAGAGCAGGTAAACGTCGTATGGCCAAACACGCAGGCCAGGATTCAAGGATAGAGCTTCTGTACAGTTTGACCGCGCTCTACACGGCGGCTCTGCTCAGTCCCGGCTGATCACATGCACGTCCACGCCCCGTGTCTCACGCAGCACGTACTTGATGATGTCGCCGCGCAGCAGTTCGGCCCAGCGGCTGCGGCTGGTTTCGCCCATCACCATCTGGGTGGCGTGAACCCGCCGCGAATAGCCCACCAGCGCCGCGCCCACGCCCTCGCCCGGTTCCAGCACTTCAAAGTGGCCCCCCAGCGCCGCCGTGATCTCGCGGCACACGTCCAGCAGGCGCGACTGCTCCTGGGTCAGGCGGTCTGAGCGCACCGTGACCACATGCAGTTCGCCGTGCAGCCGCTCGGCCAGTTGCCCGCCCCGGCGAATCAGGCGGGCGGCGGTGTCCTCGGCGGCAATGGCGACCACCACCACCTCATGCGCGGCGGGCTGGCCGTCGGGCACGTCCATTTCGACCGCCTGGGCCACATGCCGCAGCGCGATTTCCCGCAGCGCCGTCAGGTTGGGCAGCGTGAAAAAGTTGCTCAATGACTGCTCGACTTTTTCGGGGTCGTAGATTTTCCCGGCCCGCAGCCGCGCCCGCAGGTCTTCGGGGGGCAGGTCAATGAGAACCAGTTCGTCGGCGTCGTGCAGCACGTGGTCGGGCACCCGCTCGCGCACCCGCACTCCGGTCAGGCGGGCCACCGTGTCGTTCAGCGATTCGAGATGCTGCACGTTCATGGTGGACAGCACATGAATCCCCGCGTCCCGCAGCGCTTCCACGTCCTGCCAGCGCTTTTCGTTGACACTGCCGGGGGCGTTGGTGTGCGCCAGTTCGTCGATCAGCACGATGTCGGGGCGGCGCTGGATCAGGCCGTCCAGGTCGAGTTCAGTGACGGTGGTACTGCCGCGAACTATTTCCCGCCGTGGAAAGACGGGCAAACCTTCCGCCGCCCCTATCGTCTCCTTGCGCCCGTGCGTTTCCAGCACGCCGATGAGGGCGTCCTCGCCGCTTTGTAGCCGCTCGCGCAGTTCGTTCAGGGCGCGGTAGGTTTTGCCCACGCCCGCCGCCATGCCGATAAAGATGCGGTGCGTGCCGCGTTGGGGCTGCGGCGGCTGCGCGGGGTCACGCTGAAGGGTCAGGCGGATGGGGTCGGGCATGATTTCCCTTTTGCGGATTCTGCGGATTTTGCGTAAACTGATGTGAGGTGAAGCCCATGACCCAGACCCCACCCCGCGCCCTGCTGACCGTGATGGAAGCCGCCCGCCGCCTGCACGTCAGTGACGACACGTTGCGGCGGCAGATTCGGACGGGTGATTTGCCCGCTGTACAGGTCGGCACCACGCCTACGGGCCGCCCCCGCTACCGCATCCCTGTGCAAGCGGTTGAGGAACGGCTGGGCCACAGCGCCGAATTGCCCGCGCTGGAGCGCTTGCGACTGGCTTTTGCCCAACTGAGCGAGAGCCAGCAGGAAGCCCTGATTGCCGAGGCGGTGGCCTGGGCCAGAAGCGAAACGCCCACTCCAGACCACCCCCGTCAGGCCGCGCTGAGCCGCGAAGAAATTGCCGCACGGGTCACTGAGCGTGGGCGTGCCCTGCTGAAGGCTCAGGACTGAATCTTGTCTGCGCCTCTGCGCCTCATTCCCGACATCAACGTGCTGCTGAGCGGGCTGACCAGCACCAGAGGGCCGTCGCGTGAGCTTTATCTGGCGGCGCGGCGCTTCGAGGTGCAGTTCGTCCTGGCCGAGGAGCATCTGGAAGAGCTGGCCCGCGTGCTGACCTATCCCGCAGTGTTGCGGCTGGGCAGCGGCATCACGCCTGCGGACGCTTTTGCGCTGGCGGTCGACCTGCACCGCATGACCGAAATCGCTCACCTGACGACACACCACGACTGGCCTTCTTGCCCTGACCCCAAGGACTGGTATCTGCTGGATTTGTTGGTGCAGGCACAGGCCGACGCCGTGGTTTCGAAAGACAGCCACCTGCTGAACGCGGGCCGTCATCTGGGACTGCCTATCGTCGAGCCGAAAACGGTCATGACCTTCATCCGCTGAGCCTCACTGCCCGTCCAGACTCAGGTTCACCGCCAGCACATTCACCCGTTCCTCGCCCAGCACGCCCAGTTGCCGCCCCGTCAGGTGGGCGCGAATGACCTTTTCCACGTCAGCGGGCTGGATGCCCCGCGCCTGAGCGATGCGATTCACTTGCAGCAGGGCCGTCGCCAGCGACACGTCCGGGTCGAGGCCACTGGCCGAGGCGGTCACGGCGTCGACGGGCACGGGCGCGTTCTCGGTCAGGCCGTTTTCTTTGCGAAAGGCGGCGATGCGTTCCTGCACGGCGTCCCTGAGTTTGGCATTGGTCGCGCCCCAGTTGCTCGCGCCGCTGTTTTCGGCGTTGTAGGGTTCGGGGCCGCTGCCGTCGGTCTTGTTCGTCATGGAGGGCCGCCCGTGCAGGTACTGCGGCGCGGTGAAATTCTGGCCCAGCACCGCCGAGCCGACCACCTTGCCGTTCTGGGAAATCAGGCTGCCCGCCGCCTGCTGAGGCAGCAGCGCACCCGCCACCGCCGTGGTCAGCAGCGGGTAGCCCAGCCCGCACACCAGCGTGAACAGGCCAGCGGCCAGAAAGGACGTGAGCAACAGGCGCGGCAGCGGCGCAGCGGGGGCGGGTTCGGGGTGAGAGGGAAGGGTGTCGGGGTGAAGGGAAGTGGTCATGGGTTTTTCCTTTGCAGAAGGCAGATGGCGGATGGCAGATGGCTAAAGGCGGAAGGCTTTTTGCCTTTGACCCTCTCCGCTGGGGAGAGGGCCTCGCGCAGCGAGGGGTAAGGGGTTACTTCACCACCACGCCCTGCACCATTTGCAGGTGGTCGGCAATCGGCCCCAGCGTCAGCGCAGGCAGGAAGGTGAGTGCGCCCACAATCAGGATGATGCCGACGGTCAGCGCCCCGAACAGCGGCGTGTCGGTGGGCAGGGTGCCGGAGTTGGCGGGCGTGCGGCGTTTGGCGGCCAGCATTCCGGCCACGGCCAGCATCGGCAGCAGCGTCAGGTAGCGCCCGAACAGCATGGCGAGGCCGATGGTGAGGTTGTAAAAGGGCGTGTTGGCCCCCAGGCCCGCGAAGGCCGAGCCGTTGTTGGCGGTGCCGGAGGTGTAGGCGTACAGAATCTCGGAAAAGCCGTGTGCGCCGGGGTTGTTCAGGCTGGCGAGCGCGCCGGGCGTCACAGCGGCCAGGGCGGTGAAGCCCAGGATGCTCAGCGGGTGGGCCAGCACCGCCAGCATCACCAATTTCACTTCACGCGCCTCGATCTTTTTGCCCAGGAATTCGGGGGTACGTCCGACCATCAGCCCGGCGATAAACACGCTCAGAATCAGGTACTGCACGAAGTTGATAAAGCCCACGCCCTTGCCGCCGAACACGTTGTTCAGCATCATTTGCAGCATCGGCACAAAACCGCCCATCCCCGTGTACGAGTCGTGCATGGAGTCCACGCTGCCCGTCGTGGCGGCGGTGGTGGTGGTCGCAAAGAGGGCCGTCTGCGCGATGCCAAAACGGACTTCCTTGCCTTCCATGTTGCCGCCCGCGTGGGTGGCGGTCATGGTCTGCTCCGCGCCCAGCTTGCTCAGGATGGGGTTGCCCGCCTGCTCGAAGCTGTACACCGTCGCCAGGAAGCCCAGGAACATCACCAGCATGCCGCCGAAAATCACCCAGCCCTGCTTGAGGTTGCCCAGCAGCCGCCCGAACGCGTAGGTGAGCGCCGAGGGAATCAGCAACATGGACAGGATGTGCAGCGCATTGGTCAGCGGCGTGGGGTTCTCGAAGGGGTGCGCGGCGTTCATGGAGAAGAAGCCGCCGCCGTTGGTGCCGATGTGCTTGATGCTCTCCAGGCTGGCGACGGGGCCGAGCGCAATCTTCTGGGTCGCGCCTTCCAGCGTGGTGGCGGTGGCGTAGGCGTTCAGGGTCTGGGGCATGCCCTGCCACACGAACACCAGCGCCAGCGCAAAGCACACGGGCAGCAGCACGCGGTAAATCAGGCGGGTAATGTCCACCCAGAAGTTGCCCAGGTTCGCGCCACTCTTGCCCGCCAGCCCGCGCATGAACGCCGCCGCGCCCGCAAAGCCCGTGGCCGCCGAGGTGAACATGAAGGTCGTGATGACCGCCATTTGCGAGAAGTACGAGAGGCTCTGCTCGCCGCTGTACGCCTGCCAGTTGGTGTTGGTCATGAAGCTGACCACCGTGTTCCAGGCGAGGTCGGGCGACTGCGCGGCCAGCCCCGCCGGGTTCCAGGGCAGGACTCCTTGCAGCCGAATCAGCAGGTAAGCCAGCAGCAACATGGCGAGGTTGGAAGCCACAATTGCCAGCCCGTACACCTTCCAGTTCATGCCGTGCGCCGGGTCAACCCCCAGCAGGCGGTACGTCAGGCGCTCGGGCGCGGTGTGGCGCTGGCCCGCGAACACGCCGTACAACCAGTTGCCCACCGGAATCACCAGCGCGGTCATGATGGCGAGCAGCAGCACGAATTGCAGAATTGAGGCCGACATCAAAAGTCCTCCGGACGAATCAGCGAGTACAGCAGGTAGCCGAACAGCAGCAGGGAAATAAGGGCGAGAGCGAGAATCATAATTTGTCCATGCCTTTCAGATAGGCGGCGCACAGGGCGAAAAAGACGATGAGGAGCAGGGGAAGGAGGATGTCCATAGGGGTTCCTTTGTTGATGGTTGATAGTGGACGGTTGGTGGGCTTTTTGCGGCACTGGCAAAGCGTTTGCGGTTTCACCCCTCAGTCAGCTTCGCTGCCAGCTCCCCTCAAAGGGAGCCGAGAACAGCGTCCCTCCTGTCTCCCCTCTCAGGGGAGATGCCCGAAGGGCAGAGGGGTCTTTTCACCGCATAAACGGCGTAATCAGCAGGTCAATCAGCTTGATGGCGACAAAGGGCACCAGGATGCCGCCGCCGCCGTACACCAGCAGGTTGCGCGAGAGCATCTGCGCGCCGCTCATGGGCTTGTAGGGAACACCTTTCAGGGCCAGCGGAATCAGGACGGGGATGATGATGGCGTTGAAAATCACGGCGCTCAGCACGGCGCTGGTGGGGCTGTGCAGGCCCATCACGTTCAGCACGCCCAGTTGCGGGTAAGCCGTGACGAACAGCGCGGGCAGGATGGCGAAGTATTTGGCGACGTCGTTGGCGATGGAAAAGGTGGTCAGCGCACCGCGTGTAATCAGCAGGCCCTTGCCGATTTCCACCACTTCCAGCAGCTTGGTGGGGTCGGAGTCCAGATCCACCATGTTGCCCGCTTCCTTGGCGGCCTGCGTGCCGGAGTTCATGGCGAGGCCCACATCGGCCTGCGCCAGCGCGGGGGCGTCGTTGGTGCCGTCGCCCATCATGGCGACCAGCTTGCCCGCCTGTTGCTCGCGCCTAATCATCTCCATCTTGTCTTCGGGGGTCGCCTCGGCCAGAAAGCCGTCCACGCCCGCTTCCCTGGCAATCGCCTCGGCGGTCAGCGGGTTGTCGCCCGTGATCATCACGGTCTTGAGGCCCATGCGGTGCAGCTCGGCAAAGCGTTCACGGATACCGGGTTTGATGATGTCCGAAAGTGCGACCACACCCAGCAGGCGGTCATTTTCAATCACGGTGAGCGGTGTTGCGCCCTGCCGCGAGACTTCATCGGTGAGCGCGGAGAGTTCGGGGGGAATGCGCCCGCCGCGCTCCTGGGCGAGTGCCGAAATGCGGCTGCCTGCGCCCTTGCGGATGGAGGTCGTGCCGAAGTCAATGCCGCTCATGCGCGTCTGGGCGGTGAATTCGATGAACTCGGCCCCGGCGGGTTCGGCGGCACTGACGCCCAGGCTGTTGGCCAGCGCCACGATGCTCTTGCCTTCGGGGGTGGGGTCGGCCAGGCTGCTCAGCAGGGCGGCCTTCGCCAGTTCGGCCTCGGTCACGCCGGGCAGCGGGTGAAATTTGGTCGCCATGCGGTTGCCGATGGTGATGGTGCCGGTTTTGTCGAGCAGCAGCACGTCCACGTCGCCCGCCACTTCCACTGCCTTGCCGCTCTTGGCAATCACGTTGGCTTGCAGCGCCCTGTCCATCCCCGCGATGCCGATGGCGGGCAGCAGGCCGCCGATGGTGGTGGGAATCAGGCAGACCAGCAGCGCGATCAGCGTCACGGCGCTGGCGGGCGCACCCGCGTACACGGTGAACGGGTAGAGCGTGACCACCGCCAGTAGGAAAATGAGCGTGAGGCCGCTCAGCAGGATAGACAGCGCGATTTCGTTGGGGGTTTTCTGGCGGCTCGCGCCTTCCACCAGCGCAATCATGCGGTCGAGGAAGCTCTCGCCCGCGCCCGAAGTCACCCGAATCACGATGTAGTCAGACAGCACTTTGGTGCCGCCCGTCACGCCGCTGTGGTCGGTGCCCGCCTCGCGGATGACGGGGGCCGATTCGCCCGTGATGGCACTCTCGTCCACGCTGGCGAGGCCCTCGATAATCTCGCCGTCGGCGGGAATCATCTCGCCCGCTTCGACCACCACCAGGTCGTCGCGCTTGAGGACGGTGCCCGCTACCACTTCCTCGCGGCCATTCACCAGGCGGCGGGCCTTCACATCCTCACGGGCGGAGCGCAGTGACGCCGCCTGCGCCTTGCCGCGTGCCTCGGCCAGCCCTTCGGCAAAGTTGGCAAACAGCACCGTCAGCAGCAGCAGCCCCGTGATGGTCAGTTCGTAGCCCCAGGGCTTGCCCGTGAGCAGGTTGGCAATGGTGAGGTACGCGGTGAGGATGGTGCCCACGTACACCACGAACATCACCGGATTGCGGGCCTGGTCGCGGGGCGAGAGTTTGGTGAAGCTGGCCCGCACCGCATTCCGCACCAGTTCGGGCGCGAAGATGGATTGTTTTTGCTGGGTGGGGGCGGCGGTCATGGCGTCCACCTCGTCAGGAAGTCCTTCATACCCCCGAATGCTCGGCCAGGGGCGGGCGCGGCGGTATCGGTCAGGTGGCCAGGGTGATTGGCCACCTGGCCAGTTGGACTGGGCTGCACCGTGCCGGGGGCCAGGATCATTCACCGGAACCGCTCCTGAAAGCCCCGCAGCATTGGCCAGTTGACCAGTACCGTGAGCCCGGTTCAACCCGCTAGCCTGAGCCAAATGGCGAGACCAACCAACCGCGAAATGTTGCGTGAACTGTTTGCGCCGCCCCGCCTGCCGCTGAGCGAGCCGGTGGTCTGGGGGGTGTCCCTGACCCTGCTGGCGCTGGTGCTGGCTTTTGACATCGCCACGCCCGCTTCGTTCGCAGTGGGCACGGTGCTGAGTGCAGCGGTGGCCCTGGCCGCCCTGGGCGAATCCAAGCGGGCCGTGTGGCCGCTGACCCTGCTGGCCGTGCTGGCCAACGTCATCGCTGGGGTCTGGAACGGTGCCCGTGACGGCGTGGAGGAGTACCACCTCGCCAACCGCGCCGTCAGCATTCTGAGTGTGCTGCTGGTGGGCTACCTGACTTACCGGGCGCGTGAAGCGTCCGAAAAGGCCGCAGCTCTGCGTGAAGAGGAACATCAGCTGGAGCGGGAGCGGGCACGGCGGCAACTGGCCGAAGACCTGGGCGGTCCGCTCGGTCAGGCCGAATTTGTCGAGCGGGCAGCGGCGGCCCTGCAAAAGCTGACCGGCGCAGTTCACGTCGAGATTGGCGCGGTGGACCGGGCGGTCCTGCGGCAGCCCTACGCCCTGGCGCTGGCTCCCGACCTGCCCCCGACCGCGCACCAGAGCCGCCTGGACACCCGCATTCCACTGGAATTCCTGGCGCACCCGGTGGGAGCCGGGGACGTCTGGGCTGCCGAAGGGGGGCATGTTTTTCTGGCCCGCCTGCGCCGCCCCACCGAAGGCGACTTGCTGCTGATTCTGACCGCTCCCAAAGCCTCACCGGGAGTCACCGAACTGGCCGTCCGTACCCTACAGCCCCTGCTAGAGCGCACCGCCCTGCTGGACGACCTGCGCCACAATCAGGAACTGCTGGCCGAACGCGGCGAACTGCTGCGCGATCTGGTGTACGCCTTCTCGCATGATCTGCGCACGCCCTTGCTAGCCAACGCGGTCAACATGAAAGCCGCGCTTAGGGGCGCGTATGGTGAGCTGCCCGCCGCCTACTGCGCCACGCTGGAAAATGGCCTGACCGCCAACGAAGCGCTCCTGAACCTGGCAGACCAGCTGCTCAGCGTCGCCAAATACGAGAGTGGCGAGGCCGCCGCTCAAGAAGCACAGAGCGTACGCCTGCGCGAACTGGTCCTGGGCGTGGTGAGCGAATTGCAGCCGCGTGCTCAGGCCAAGCAGCTCACGCTCGACACCCAGCTCAGCGGCGTGACCGTGCAGGGCCACCGTCACGACCTGCGCCGCGCCGTGCAGAACCTGCTCGACAATGCCATCAAGTTCGCGCCAGTGGGCGGCACCGTGGCCGTGCAGCTGAGCCGGGGCAGCGCTGGAGTCACCCTGACCGTGCAGGATAGCGGCCCCGGTATTCCCCATGAGCGAATGGCCCGCTTGTTTCAGCGGTTCAGAGGCGGCGGGGCGGGCAGCGGCAGTGGCCTGGGCCTCTACCTCACCCGCCGCATCGCCGAAGCCCACGGCGGCACTGTGCGCTACAGCCGCACACCGCAGGCGCAGAGCCAATTCACGCTGACCCTTCCGGAGTAGCCATGCCTGAACTCGTCCGTATTCTCCTGGTCGAAGATCACGCCTTTACCCGTGATGGCCTGCGGGCCACCCTCAGCCTGGAGCCTGACTTGCAGGTGGTGACCGAAGCCCGCAGCGGCGAGGAGGCGCTGGAACTGCTGGAGCAGCATGCCGTAGACCTCGCGGTGGTGGACATCGGTCTGCCGGGAATGGACGGCATCGCCGTTGCCCGCGAAATCAAGCGCCGCTGGCCCACGGTGCGTATCGTCATGCTGACCGCCCATGACCTGCGGGAAGAAGTGTTCGCCTCGCTCGCTTCGGGCGCAGATGCCTACTGCCTCAAATCCGCCAGCCCGGAGCTGTTACTGCTGGCCATCCGCGCAGCGGCGGCGGGCAGTGCCTACCTTGACCCCCAGATTGCCCACCATGTCCTGGGCGGGGTACGGCTCCCCGAAACCCAGTCTCCCCTGACGCCCCGCGAACTGGAGGTGCTGCGGCTCATCGCCGAGGGCCTGCCCAACCGGGAAATCGCCGAAGCGCTCTGCATCAGCGTCAGCACAGTCAAGCTGCACGTTCAGGAGATTCTGCTCAAGTTGCAAGCGGCGGACCGGACCCAGGCGGCGGTCAAGGCCCTGAGGGCAGGGCTGCTATAGCGGGCCACAGAGATACGCCACAGAGTACGCAACACGCTGGGCACCTCCCACATCTCCAGAGGTGCCCCAGCGCCCGTATCAGCCCGCCGCCCTGAGCAGGCGGGTGGGCCAATGCTACGCGGCTACATGTTGTTGATGTACGCCTTCACGTCACTGTTGAAGGTTCCGGCAAACGCTTTGTCGGTGTAGATGCGGGTCTTGCCGTTCACGGTCAGCCACACTTTGAAGGCGTCGTGCTTGGTGTCGTAGGCCACCAGAGAGTTGTTGGCCGCGCAGTGGTGGGGCTGGCAGCCGGTCACAGCAATCACGCCGCCTGCATGTTGCAGGGTGGACACGGTCCCAAAGTTCTTTTGCAGGAAGCGGGCGTTCACCAGGCCCATCAGGTTTTCCAGGCGGGGCTTGACCGCAGGCTGGGTCACGAAGGCGCGGGGCTGGGCAGCGAGTGAGGTGTTTACCTGGACTGGTCCCATGCCTCCGGCCTGAGCGCTGACAGCACCAGCGGCGAAAACGGTCATCACAGCGGTCATCAGGTTCTTGTTCATGGCCCAAGCTTACCGGGCTGGCTCTCAGACAGCAGGCCATTTCTGCGCACACAATGCACTTCAGGCACAGAAGGCACAAAACCCAGAGAGGAGCTTTCTCCTGCATTCAGGAGGGGTACCTTGGGGCCATGACCATCTCCCGCCCAGTGCGTGGCCGCAGCCTGCGCTCAGAACTGCTGCTCTGGCAGCTGGGCAGCCTGCTGCTGGTGATTGTGGCCCTGGGGGGCGGCACAGTCCTCTTTACGCAGAACTATGTGCGGTCTCAGTTCCTGGACATCCGCAAATCCCAGGCCGAAGCGGTGCTGCACGGCACTGACCTGGCGCTGGGATTACAGGACGCTGCCGACGAACAAACCCGTGACGACTGGATGGCGCACTGGCGTGAGCAGGGCGGCGCGGCGCTGCTGGCGGGCTGGAACGAACGCGGCGAGATGTCGTTCGATGCCCTCACCCTGGAACTGGCCCACGCCTTTATTGGGGAAGGGGGGCAGCCCCTCTTTGGGGAGGGAGAGGGCGTCCTGAACGTGGAGGGAGAACCGTACTACTGGCGCAGCGAGGTGCTGTTCGGGGGCCAGCAGCTGGCGGGGCAAGCGGTGGTGGCGTTCAGCCTCCCCAGCCGCATGAACCTGCTACAGGCCGTGACTCAGCAGCAGTTCCCGCTGATTTTGGGGGCGCTGGCTTTCGCCCTGCTGAGCTCGTGGCTGATGTGGCGGCGGCTGCGGCGCACCCTGCTGGACCTGGAACCTGCCGACATCGCGGCGCTGACCGTGCGCCAGCGGCAGCTGCTTAGCACGGTGCCAGACGGCGTCATGCTCGTGGACGCCGCCGGGATGGTCACCCTGGTCAATGAGCCAGCGGCCCAGGCGCTCGGTCAGCCGGACCTGCCAGGACACCTGAAACAGGTCTGGCCCCAACTGGCCGCGCTGCCCACGGGCGAAGAGCTACGCCGCTGGCCGCTGCCACTGGCGGGCCGGGTGGTGCTGGTCAACCTGACGCCGCTGCGGGAAGGCGGCTTTCTGGTGGCCCTGACAGACCGCGAGGAAGCCACGCGCCTGGCCGAGCAGCTGACCGATACGCGCCGTTTTATAGACGCGATGCGGGCGCGAACCCATGAGTACGGCAACCGCCTGCACATCATCGCCGGATTTCTGCAACTGGGGCGAAACAGCGAGGCCCTGCAAGTGATTCAAGACGAGTTGGAAGCCGAAGTGGGACTGAATCAGGCGCTGGCCGCCGTTGCCGAGCCCCGCGTGGCCGCGCTCCTGGCCGGCAAAGCAGCCCGCGCCCATGAACTGCGCCTCACACTGATCATTGAGCCAGAAAGCGAAGTGCCGCTCCTCTCCCCTGTCCAGGCGGATACGCTCGTCACGGCGCTGGGCAACTACATCGAGAACGCCTTTGAAGCTTCGGCGGGTGAGGTGCGGGTAGGGATTGGGCTGGACCCCTACGGCCTGAGTGCCGAGGTCCGTGATGACGGCCCCGGTGTTCCAGCAGGTCTGAACCCGTTTGCTCCTGGCCAGACCAGCAAAGGCGCAGGCCGGGGCCAGGGGCTGGCCGGGGTGGCGGCTCTGGCTCAGGCGGTGGGCGGCGAGGTCTGGCACGAAAGGCAAGGCCCCTGGACCGTCTTCGGGCTCAACCTGCCGCTGGAGTGAAGGGCCGCTGGAGTGAAGGGCCGCTGGAGTGAAGGGCCGCTGGAGTTCTGGGCCACCACCCGCACCGAGCCAGGCAGCACCGATAATGCGGCCATGTCTGCCTGTTACACCGCTGTCATGATTGAAGACGACCCGCTTGTGGCTCAGGTCAACCAGGGGTATCTGGACGGACGGCCCGAGTACCAGGTGCTCGGCACCGCCCAGACGCTGGCTGAGGGCCGCCCCCTGCTGCGCCAGCACCGTCCCGACCTGCTGCTGCTGGACGTGTATTTGCCCGACGGCAGCGGCCTTGACCTGCTGGCCGAAGCGCGGGCCGAAGGCTGGATTCAGGACGTGATTCTTCTGACCGCAGCGCGGGACGCCGCCAGTGTCCAGGCCGCTCTTAGCGGGGGC
This sequence comes from Deinococcus piscis, assembly GCF_014653275.1. Lineage (GTDB taxonomy): Bacteria > Deinococcota > Deinococci > Deinococcales > Deinococcaceae > Deinococcus > Deinococcus piscis. Next base: position 19,078 of record NZ_BNAL01000015.1, on the reverse strand, counting down.
GCAGCGGACTTCCTGATCAAGCCGTTTACACGCAGCCGCCTGTACGCTGCCCTGGACACCATCCAACAGCGCCACGAAGCCATGCGCGGCGGCGAACGCGAGTTCACCCAGGGCGCACTGGACCGCCTGCTGGGACACGCCAAGCCGCAACATCTGCCCAAGCGCGTAGAAGCCCACACCCTCGAAAAAGTAGGCGAAGTCCTGCGGGCCTCCTCTGCGCCCATGAGCGCCGAAGAAGTGGGGCGCGAACTGGGCATCAACAGAGCGACGGCCTGGCGCTACCTGGAGCAGCTGACAGGGCTGGGACAAGCGGAGCTGGATATGGAATATGGCGGCCTGGGCAGGCCAACCAAGCGCTACCGCTGGTGCGTGGCCCCGCGCAGCTGAGGCGCTCAGGGCAGGGCAGCACAGCCGAAGGCAAACAGAGCCAGCGGGCAGGACATCTGCCATTGTGGACAAAATTGTCCTCTTTAGAATGGTCGCTATGAATGCACAGCAGATTCAGCTGGTCAAAGCCACCGTGCCCGCCCTGCGCGCCCACGGGGAGGACATCACCCGTCACTTTTACGCCGATATGTTCAGGGCTCACCCAGAGCTGCTGAACATCTTCAACCCGGCCAACCAATCCACCGGCAAGCAGGCCCGCTCGCTGGCCGCTTCGGTGCTGGCCTACGCCGAGCATATTGACGACGCCGGGCGGCTGGGCGGCATGGTGGAGCGCATCGCCCACAAGCATGTCAGCCTGGAGGTGCAGCCCGAGCACTACCCCATCGTCGGGGAGCATCTGCTGGGGGCCATTGCAGCGGTGCTGGGCGACGCAGCCACGCCCGAAATCCTGGACGCCTGGGCCGCCGCCTACGGCCAGCTCGCTGAGCTCATGATCCGGGTTGAAGGCGAGATGTACACCGCTGGAGCCACGCAGCCGGGCGGCTGGCACGGGTTCAAACCGTTCCGCGTGACCGAGAAAAAAGCCGAGAGCAGCGAAATCACTTCCTTTGTGCTGGAACCCGTTGATGGGCAGCCCCTGCCACGCCACCGCGCCGGACAATACCTGGCCCTCCGGGTCAAAGTGCCGGGCCAGGAGCATTTCCAGATTCGCCAGTACAGCCTCTCGGCTCCCTGGGATGGCCGCCGTTACCGCATCTCGGTCAAACGTGAGCCGGGCGGTCTGGTGTCCGGCCACCTGCATGACGGGGTGCGGGTCGGCAGCGAGTTGGCCGTACACCTGCCCGCTGGCGACTTCACGTTGCCGGAGCCAGGCAGCGTAGGCTCTGGCGCCGTCCGGCCCCTGGTCATGCTCAGTGGCGGCGTAGGCATCACGCCCCTGCTGGCGATGCTGCGGGAACTGCTGGAACAGGGCTCATCGCGTCCGGTCACGTTCGTTCATGCGGTGCGGGGCCGCGAGGTCCAAGCCTTTCATGACGAAATCACCGGGCTGATCACTGCCAACCCGCAGGTCAAGCGGGCCACCTTTTACGAGACGGTCTCGGAGGGGGACATGCCCGGCGTCCACTTTGACCAGGCAGGCCAGATTTCGCTGGACGCCCTGCGGCCTTATCTGCCAGCAGACGCGCAGCAGGCAGACTACTACTACTGCGGTCCAGTCGGCTTCGTGGACGCTGTAGAAGCACTGTTGGACGCACTTCGGGTGCCTGCCACCCAGCGGTTCACCGAAACTTTTGGCCCCAGCCAGAGCTTCAGCGCGGTGATTCCCGCCTGAGGGCACCGCAGCGGCCAGCAGCGCAGGCGCAGAGAGAACATGAAGAGATAAAGTAACGGCTGAAGGCCGCTTCCCCCCTCTTCAGAGCGCTTCAAGGAGTGTCATGTTTTCCCAAACTGCCGAGTATGCTCTGCGCGCCGCGGTTACCCTGGCCGAAGCTGGCAGCAGTCTCAGCACTGCCCAGCTGGCGGAGCGAACCCAGGTGCCGGCGCAGTACCTGTCCAAAGTGCTTCAGGGCCTACAGCGGGCAGGACTGCTCCAGGCCCTGCGCGGCAAGTATGGTGGCTACCGCCTGACCCGCCCACCGCAGGACATCTCTATTCTCGACGTGGTGAACGCGGTAGACCCCGTGCAGCGTATCCAGCGCTGCCCCCTGGGCCGACCAGCCCATGCCCTCGCCCTGTGCCCGCTGCATCAGCAGATGGACCAGGCCATCGCGCAGATTGAGCAGACCCTGGGCGCACAGAGCCTGGCTGCCGTGGTGGAGCAGGGCAAGACGGGACCGGAACCAGAAGGCTTGCTGCATCTGGGTCAGGCGCAGCCGCAGAGCTAGCCCCGCCCAGCCAGAGCTAAGTCTGCGCCTGCTGGCGTGCCACCTCCCCTGCCAGCCGGCAGAGGTCCTCAGCCACCCGGTAGCTGCTGACTAGCGAACGCAGCGGCAGAAATTCAAAGCGCGAATGAAAATTGTGCGCCCCCGTAAAGAAGTTGGGGGTGGGCAGGCCACGCACCGACAGCGCAGAACCATCGGTGCCGCCGCGCATAGGCACCACCTGCGGCGTCAGGCCCTGAGCGGCGAAAGCGGCTTCCAGCAGGGTGACGGCGCGGCGGTCATCGCCCAGGGCGTCCGCAATATTGCTGTAGACGTCCTCCAGGCGCAGCGTAATGACTGCTCCGGGATGTTGCTGCCGGGTTTCCTGCACGATCTCTTCTACGTGGGCCTTGCGCCGGGCAAATTCCTGGCGGTCAAAATCCCGGATATTCACGTTCAGCCGGGCACGCGCCGCACCAGCTTGCAGGTCCGTGACATAGAAATACCCTTCGCGCCCCTCGGTATGTTCGGGCGTCTCCAGCCGGTCCAGCCGGGCAATCAGGTCACACGCCACCAGCACCGGATTGACCAAGACCCCTTTGGCCGAAATAGGATGCGCTGGGACGCCTTCAATCTCCACTTCGGCAGCAGCGGCATTGAAGGTTTCATAGACGAAGCTGCCCAGCTGCTCGGTATCGATGGTATAGGCAAACTCCGGCGCAAAGCGGTTCAGGTCAAGCACTTTGGCTCCGCGTAGGCCAATTTCCTCGTCTGGCACGAAGGCCACATACAGGTCACCACAGGGAAAAGGGCTGCGCTGTAGCCGCGCCAGCAGCTCCATGATGACAGCGATAGCGGCCTTGTTGTCAGCCCCCAGCACACTGGTCCCATCACTGAAAATGATCTCCTCGCCAGTGTACGGAGCAGCTTCGGGATGCTCCTGTGGCAGAAACCAGATGTCTGGATTCCGCCGCAGGGCCACCGGCTCACCCGTATATGTCAGGACCTGCGGGCGAATCTCAGGCGAGAGGCCCACATCTACCGTATCCAGGTGCGCCACGAAGCCGATGCCCGGCGCACCCGGCAGGTCACCAGGTCGCCGCGCCGTCAGGATGCTCTGCTCATCCAAATGAACGTCCTGTAGGCCCAGCGCCCGGAGTTCACCGGCCAGCAGCTCGGCCAACTCGCGCTGACCAGGGCTACTCGGCAGGCTCTGGACTGAGGCGTCACTCTGACTTGGGACCGCCACATACCGGAAGAACCGGCGGGTGAGGGCTTCCCCCAATTCTGCCTGGTCCAGTTCTCCCAGGTCGCCGGGAAGGCCCTCAGTGTCCGGGGCATCTCCGGTCACGGCGTCTCCCCTTTGCTGAGGTCCTTGTAAAAGTAGCCCGTCAGCTGGTTGTAGTCTTCGGGCGCTATGCCGCGCAGCGTATCAGCGTAGGCCTCAATGCCCAGCTCTACCGGCAACAGCACGTACAGCCCTTCGGCCTGTGCCAGTCGGGCAATCTCAGAGTAAAGCTCCTGCTGGCGGGCGTCATCGGGCTCATAGCGGGCTTCGTCCACCAAGCGGGTCAGCTCCGGCGTGCTGATGTGGTTGTACGAGGCATACAGCCCGTCTGGATGATAAAAAGTGCGGTAAAAATTGTCCGACTCGGCAAAAGCGGCCAGCCAGCGGCCCGTCCGCAGCACCTCAATGTTCGAGGGGCTGATCAGGTCACTCCATTGTTTGGGGACCACATTGACCTTGAATTTGGGATTCATGGCTTCCAGGCCCTGCTTGAGAACTTCCAGGCTGGTCTGCTGCGTGGTGGACCCCTCACGGTAGGCGGCATTCAGCGTAAAGCCCTGTTCCCAGGCCTGCCCGCCGTGCGCCGCCCGGCAGTGGGTTTCGGCAGCGGCCAGGTCCATCTCAGGCACTGGAATGCTGGGATCGTAGCCGAAGAACCGGGGCGGAAGCAGGACATTGCGCCGCTCGCCTTTGCCGCGCAGCACGGCGTCCGCATAGCCTACGTAGTCAAAGGCCTTCACGAAGCACAGCCGCATGTCACGGTCTGCGAAAAAGTTAGGGGGAACGCCGTCGCCCCAGTTGCCGCTTCCCAGATTGGTGCTGCCTTCCGCATTCTGGTTCATGTGCAGCGCCGCCGCCTCGTAGGAAGGCAGGTCATCCACAATCCGGATGCCTGGCTTACCAGCCAACTGCGTTTCGATCACTTCACGGCTGCCAGGCTCGGCAATATCAGCGTCACCGCTGAGCAGGGCCTGAATGCGCGAAGCCTGCTCGGGCACCAAGCGGCGAACCACACTTTTGAGTGCTGGGGCTCCATCCCAGTAGTCTTCAAAAGCCAGCAGCGTGATGTCGGTGGCATTGGCGCTATCGACCCGGTAGGCTCCTGTACCACTGGGCTGCTCAGCCAGTTTGCTTTCGTCCAAGTCGCGGCCCACCCAGTCTTTCCAGCTTGCTTCGGTGCCGTCCCACTCCCCCAGCCCTGTGGCATGCTCACGGTCCACGATGCCCTGCGCCGCAAAAGTGAGCCGCTCCAAAAAGGCAGGTTCCGGACGCGGCAGCGTGAAGACCAGCTGCTCACCTTCACACTCCACGGCGCGGTCAATCCGGTCCCAGGTGATCGAAGGATCATCAGCCGCGTTGGCCTGGGTGCCCAGCAGCGGCTCTGACAGATACCAGATGCTGGAACTGGGCGAGTTGGTCACCATGCTGCGCTCATAGGTGTATTCCGCGTCCAGGCACCGCAGGGGGTTCCCACTATGGAACTTCACGCCAGGACGCAGATCAAAGCGGTAAGTCAGTCCGTCTGCGGACGTATCCCACTTCGTCGCCAGCACCGGCTCAAAGCTGGTCACCGAATCGTCGGCATACACGAGCAGAGTTTCATAGACGTTCTTCATGACCGAGATGCTGGCCGAGTCCGTCATGGCCGCAGGGTCCATGGTGGGAATATCGGCGCTATTCATGACAATCAGCGAGTCGGGCCTCTTGCCTGCCGAGGTCGCCGAAGCGGTAGGAGCCGAAGTCGCCGCACCTGATGAGGAAGCCGCCGAAGACGTGCCCGCGCCAGTGCCTGCCTTCTCCGGCGCACATGCCCCCAAAGCCAACGCCACTGTCAACACGAGAGGAATAGCCTTTCCCATTCTTACCCCCTTAGGCATTCACCGGACTGGATTGTTATCCGGTTGCAAGAGTATGCCACAGCCTTACTTAACAGCTGCACGGGTTAAGGAGCACCGGGCGAGCACCGAGAGAACACCGGGGGCAACTACGGAGGCTTTAGAGAGAGCGTCAAAGCTTCTTGATGACAGTGCATGGTCAGGTGTCAGCACATAACAGGGCAGCTGCACATAACGTTATGTGCAGCTGCGTCTGAGCGGCATGGACAGGTCTTCGGTTAGGACGGGTTCCGCCTATTCCTGCACTGATGGAGCCAGGATACGGCGCAACTTTGCGGTCAGCCGCTGGACCTCACGCTGCTGAGTGGCAGAAAGCTGAGCGTAGCGCTGGGCGGTGCTGGCCTTCTTCAGCCACTCCAGGGGGTTTGGCTCAGCTGAAGTGTCCGCCTCCCCTGCCAAAGTTGCACGCACCTGCTGGCGCAGCTGATGAACAGACAACTCCTGAGCCTGCCGAATCAGCGCTTTACGCTCCTTGGCAGGGACGCGCCTAAGGGCCACGGCTTTGGTGTATTCCAGCCGGTTTTCTCTGACAGCTTGCAGCAAATCTTCCGGCAACCGCAGGACCGGGAGGCGGTTCGCCACAAAAGAAGTCCAGTTTCCCCGCGAGAGGCCCTCAAAAATCTCGCGGACCTCGGCAATCGCCTGCTGGTCTTCCCCTGAAGCCCGCACAAACTGGGGATCGCGCATCTGGATAGATTTGAGCCGCTCCAAGTAGGGCGTCAGCTGCTGCCGGGGCACCGACAACCGAACGGCCAAAATGTCCAGCAGCGCATCCACCTCATCCACCGGATTGAGGTCCTCGCGCTGAAGATTCTCTATGGCAGAGAGTTGCTGGACCTGGGCTTCGGTCAGCCCGTGAAAAACCTTGACGGGGACCGTGGCGAGGCCCGCCAGCTTGGCGGCCCGCAGGCGGCGCTCGCCCGCGATCAGCTGATAGCCCTGAGCAGACTCCAGCACCGACAGCGGCTGGAGAATTCCATGCTGAGCCACGCTCTGGGCCAACCCCTGCAAGCTCTCCTCACTGAACGACCTGCGGGGCTGTGTGGACCGGGGAACCACGCTCTCCACAGGCAACTCTGTCACCGTGACCTGGGCACTGATGCCGGTGAATTCGCTCATCAGGCTGGGCGTCTCGGCAGCCGTGGTGAGCGGCCCCATCCGCACAGTCGGACGCTTGGCACGGCTCATGAGCGGCCCTTCTCCCCTGTCCCCTCCAGAGCCAAGAAGGCCGCCACTGCGGCCCGCATGTCCTGCGCGGCGTCGGAGGCGGGCTTGTACAGGCCCAGAGGTTCGCCCGACATGCTGGCGTCATTGTGGTCCGCCGAGCGGTAGCGCACGGGTGGCAGCACCGGCCCTAGCGGCACCAGCTGCTGACGAATGCTCTCCAAGATCTCCACATCGTGCCGGTTGCGCTGATCGAACATGGTGGGCAAGAACGCGGCGAATTTGAGGTCTGGCTTGACCCACTTCAGCTCGCTGACCATGCGGGTCAGACCCGGCAGCCCATCAACCGCTTTGAAGCGGGTGGCCACTGGCGCAATCAGGGCGTCAGCGGCCACCAAGGCATTAACCGTGAGTGTCCCCAGGCTGGGAGGTGAGTCAATCAGCACGTAGTCATAGGGCGTAGGCAGGCGACTGAGCACATTGTGCAGTCGCCGCTCACGGCCAACTTTCGCCAACAGTTGCGACTCGGCCAGGGCCAGGTCAATGGTCGCGGGGTACAGGCCCATTCCGTGAACTTCCAGCAAGTCTGGCAGCTGAGCCGTCACGCTTTCGGGATCATCTTCCAGCAGGGCGGCCAGCAGGGTGTTGCCAGCATTCAGGTTCCATTTGTCGGCCCCCAGAAAGCTGGTCAGGTTGCCCTGAGGATCGAAATCCACCAGCAAGACGCGGTGGCCGAGCTGGGCCAGTTCGTAGCCAAAGTCGCGGGTGGCTGAAGTCTTGCCTACTCCGCCTGCGTGGTTGAAGAAGGTGTAGGTGCGGGTCATGTCCGGTTCAGACTACCCCACACATAATGTTATGTGTGGCAGCCGTATGGCGTGGGCGTCCTCAAAATGAGAAGCAACATGAAGCTGCTGGTGAACACGCCGCTTACCGAACTGCACATAACGTTATGTGTGACTGGCGTTCCAAGAACGCTAAAGGAGAGGCCCATCTTTGTGGGAAAGGCCAGTCAGCGTGGGACAAACCTTGCTCAGCGTTGGAGCCAGGTTTGCAGCAGCCCCCCACCGACCACCAACCACACGAATACAGCAAAGCCCAGCAGCAGCGGCTTGACTCCAGCTTGCAGCAGCGTGCGCAGTTGTGTGGTCAAGCCCAGGGCGGCCATCGCAGCAGTCAGCAACGCCGTGTCCAGCCAGATCAGGCCCGCTGTCACTGCTGCGGGCAGGGCCAGGGCTGAATTCAGCAGCGTGACCGCCACAAAGCCAAAGGCAAACCAGGGAACGCTGATGGGCGCACGCGGCTCGCCCTGGGCCTGCGGCGTGCGGCGGCTCCACCAAGCGGCCAGAGCCAGCAGAAAAGGAGCCAGCAGCATCACGCGCAGCATCTTGGCCGTGACTGCGGCGTCAGCGACTTCCGGCGAAATGGCCTGCCCGGCGGCGACCACTTGCGCGACTTCATGCACACTGGACCCGATGTAGATACCGTACGCCGCGCCGCCAAACGGCCAAATTCCCAGGGCCGCCATCTGCGGATACAGGAAGATACCTGCGGTGCCGTACAGCACCAACGTAGCGACGGCCACTGTCACCTGGTCGGCCCGGCCCCGCACCACCGGCTGGGTTGCCAGCACAGCCGCTGCCCCGCAAATGCTGCTGCCCGCACCGATGAGAGCAGAGGTCTGGGCGTCCAGCCGAAACACCCGCGTCCCCAGCAAATAGGTGAGGAAAAACGTGCTTGTCAGCATCAGCGTATCGGCCACCAGTCCAGCCCAGCCGATCCCCAGAAGTTGGTGCAGGGTCAGGCGAAAGCCATACAGCACGATGCCTGTGCGGAGCAAGGTTCCCTTGCTAAAGGTAATGCCAGCGGCCCGGGTGCCTGAGGTCAGCTGAGGCCATAGATTGCCGGCCACCAGACCGAGCACGATAGCGAGGGTCAGCGGACTCAGGCCCATGTGCGCCAGTCCCGGTAGCTGGCCCAGCCACAGACTTAGGGCACTGACCACCAGGCAGAGCAGCACGCCTGGCCACAGGGCTACCGGGGCAGCAGGCAGGGGAGGGGAGAAAGGAACAGACATAGGCAAGAGCCTACTCGCCTCAGGGCCAGCGCCGACAAGAGGTTTGCGACAATTGCGCCGCTACATTCATGCTCATCAGCCCAGAACTGCCCTCTGGCAGTCCTCTGCACATCGCCAATGGAACAATTGGAAGCAAAAGGCAGTCTGGCGGCGCTATAGGGTAAGGTGGGCGTGAGCCCAAGTCAGCTAAGCTGCTCCGATTTGCCATGCTGCCTCCTATCTTCTCCACCGAACAGCAGACCCGCCAGCGGCTGACCCTGCTCAGCTTGCTGGCCGTGACTGTACACGTGGTTGGCCTGAGTAATGTCTGGAGCTACTGGGTGGCCAATGCAGCCGCGCAGCAGGTCGTATGTCAGCTGGGCCTGGCCATCTCTCTGGCGGTGCTTTATCTGGCGCAGTTCCATCCGGCCAATAGGCGGGCGGTGCGGGTCTTGGCGCTGCTGCTGGCACTGATCTGGCTGCTGGCCGGCCTGGTCCCCCCTGAGGCCACTGCCAGCGGGCAGTCGGCAGCCACCAATCCACACATCCTGGGCCTCCTTAACCTGGCGCTGCTGTGCTACGCGCTACTACCCGCGCAGGTGGCTGGCTGGATGAGCGCAGGAAGCTACCTGCTGTTCTTGCTAGGGGTGTGGCGCTTTCATGGCACGCCCCAGCTGCCCGACCTCTCGGCTGGGATTACCCTGCTGCTGCTGCACTATGTGGGCAGTCACAGCTACGACATGCTGAATGTACGCGAGCGTGCCCAGAAGCTGGCCCACCTGGCGGCCTACGATCAACTCACCGGACTGCTCAACCGCTACGGCATGGAAGAAAACCTCCGCCAGCTCTGGGAACAGGCCCAACAGACGGGTGAGGACGGCACATTGCTGCTGCTTGATATAGACCACTTCAAGTCCATCAACGACCAATTCGGCCATGCCGTAGGGGACCGGGTGCTGCGCCGAGTAGGGCGCATCTTGCCAGAAGTCTGCCCAAAGGGGACCGTGGGCCGCTGGGGAGGCGAGGAATTCCTGATGGTGCTCCCCGCGCTTTCGTCCAGCGAAACTGAATTGCTGGCCAAGCAGCTCACGGCCTGCTTGGTGCCGACGGGCCGTGCCCTACCCAGTGGTCGGCCCGTGACCCTCAGCGGGGGTGGGGTGCGCTTCAGCGAGGCGGCCAGCCTGCCGCAACTGATTGCCCTGGCAGACCAGCGCCTCTATGTCGCCAAGGGGGAAGGCCGCAACCGGCTCAAATGGACTTCGCCGCCTGAACACAGCAGCACTGTTGCCGTCTAAGCCGACGCCCCGAGACTCAGGCGGGCCGTCAGCCCAAGGCCACGTCCAGAATCATCATGCCCACGAACCCGCCCAGGGCGGCCAGCGTCGCCAGGTCGGTATGGCCCGAGCGCTGGGATTCGGGAATCAGTTCTTCGATCACCACGAAGATCATGGCACCGGCGGCAAAGCTCAGGGCATAGGGGAGAAACGGCAGAGCGTTCACCACAAACAGCGCCCCGAAATATCCGCCTACAGGCTCCACCAGCGCCGACGCCTGACCAAACATAAACGCCCGCCAACGCGACAGACCAGCGGCGTACAGGGGCAGCGCGACCGCCAACCCTTCAGGCAGGTTCTGTAGGCCAATGCCCAGGGCAAGCGCCATAGCACTCCCCAAAGTGGCTCCCTCAACGCCCTGGCCTGCCCCGCCAAAACTGACCCCGACGGCCATGCCTTCGGGCAAGTTGTGAATGGTCATGGCGGCCAGCAACAAGGCCCCCTGCGACCAGCGCACCGGTACACCTTCGGCCTGATCGCGTGCGAAGCCGGGGTGCAGGTGCGGCAACACCTTGTCAATGCCGGCCACGAAAGCAGCGCCAAGCAGCAACCCCACCGCCGCTGGAATCCAGGGCACCATGCCCTGTGCCTCGGCCATCTCCAAGGCCGGGCTCAGCAGTGACCAGAAACTGGCAGCCAGCATGACCCCGGCGGCCAGGCCCTGCGCCGCACTCAGCAGCCGGGAACTGACCCCACGGGTAAAGAGCACCAGGGAAGCCCCCAGCGCTGTCAGCCCCCAGGTAAAAATGGTGGCAGCCAAAGCCTGATGCGGGGGAGAGAGGGTTTGAAGGAAAGACAGGGCACTATCCACGGCCCCATCCTGGCATATTCCTTTTTGTCTGCTGCGCAGCACACTGGGACCGGCCCGCTCCAGTCCATATAGCAAGTGAGCCAAATAAACGTTAGATTAAGATATATGGCCGCTGTGGCTTCTCTCTCTCAGGACACCTTGGCCGAACGCTTGAGCGAACTGGCCCACTTCGACCAGCCTGGTGCGCTACTGGCCGCTGCATTGGCCACGCTATGTCAGGCGCTGGGGGCGTCGGCTGGAGCGGCTTTCCTGGCAGGGGAGACGGCGAACGAGAACTACGATTCCAGTGAGCCAGTGGCCCACTGGGGTCAGCCTGAGCACCAGCACCAGCACTTGCCCTGGGTGCAGGCCGCCGCAGGAATGCCCGTGTGGGAAGCGGGATGGGCGGCCTTTCCTCTTAGTCCCAGCGCCCCGGCCAACGGAGCCGCTCCGGTCCTGGCTCTGCTGGTGCTGGAATGGCCACAACAGGTCGGCACAGACGCGGGCCACCCGTCCACGCTCACGCCAGGCCTGAGCGCGCTGCTCACGGTGGCGGCCCTGGCGCTTGACCGGCTGCTTCAGCAAGCAGAGATGGCAAAGCTGCGGGTCAGGAGTCAGCGGGCCCAGCAACTGCTGCAGGCCAGCCCAGTCGCCATGGCTGCCGGTGCTCTGGACGGCACACTCGCCCAGGTCAACGACGCCTACTTGCACCTGCTGGGCTACACGCGCAGCGAGTTTGAAACCGGCGACATGGACTGGGCTGCCCTGACTCCGCCCGAATACCAGCAGGGGGACGCTGAAGCCTTCGCCCGCGCCTTTGCCGAAGGAAAATCCGGCTGGTACGAAAAGGAAATGCTAAATGCTCAGGGCGAACGGATTCCGCTAAGCGTGGCCCTATTTCGGCACGACGATGAGGAAACGCTGGTGGTGGGATATCTGCGCGACCTGCGCGAGCAGCGGGCGCTGGAGCAGGCCCAGGCGAGTGTCACCGCAGAGCTCAGGGGCATGCTGGAACAGCAAGGGCTGACGCTGGCCCAGCTGGCGGCGCAGCTTCAGCAGCAGAATGAAGAGCTGGAGGCCCGCTCCCGCGTGCTGGAAGGCATGGCCCAGCTGGTGCAAGACCCCAGCCTGGAAACCGACCCCTACAGCCTGATTCACCGCGCTCAGGTGCTGGCCCAGCAGCTGCTCCCCCAGGGCTACGCGGTGTACTACGAACCCTCGGGTGGGCTGTGGCGGCTCAAGTCCCAAGTGGGCAGCGTGGGCAACGATGAACTTCAAAAGGTGCTGGATGCTGGGATTCCCTTTGAGACGACCCATAACCTGATCACGCCCTGGCGCAGTCACCAGTCGTATTTTCAGGATGCTTATAACCACAGCGCCGACGGTCTGGAAGAAGTCACGGCGCAACTTCAGGCCACGGCCACCATCCCGGTGCTGACCCACGGGACGCCACGCGGCATCTTCGCCTTTGGGCTGAATGTCAAGCAGCGCTGGACCGACACCGAAAAGGTGATCCTCGAAAGTCTGGCGGCGCAGCTTGGGCTGGTGCTGGAGCGGCTGGAACAGACCCGGATGCTGGTCGAGCGTTCCCGCGAACTGGAAAGGACCAACAGCGCCCTGGAAGCACGGACCCGCGCCCTGGAGGGCTTTGCTGAACTGTCGCGTGACCTCACCCTGGAACACGATCCCCTGATGCTGATTGGCCGCGTTCAGGAGTTGCTGGTGTCACTGCTGCCTGGCAGCGTCAGCACCTACTACGAACTGGATACGCCCGCCGCCGGTGGCCTGTGGCACCTGCGCTCTTACCGGGGCGAATTCCCTGACAATGCCCTCCTGCACGCCCTCAAGCGCGGCCTGCCTTACAGCCAGACCATCATTCTGGACCGGCCTTATCACGCGCAGGAGCCCTTTTATCAGGACGTCTACGATCCAAGCACCAATCCCTCAGTAGACCGCCGCCAGACCGGGAGGCTGCGGACCTCGGGGTCATTTCCTGTGAGAACCAGCGACACCGTGCGCGGGGTGCTGGTGGTCGGGCGCTTCCGGCCCTCCCCCTGGACTCCGGCAGACCGCACCCTGCTTGAAACGGTGCTGTTCAGCTTGCAGCTGGCGCTGGAGCGCGCCGAGCAAACCCAGGCCTTACAGCGCCACGCACAGGAACTGGAAAAGAGCAACGCTGAGCTGGAACGCTTCGCCTTTATCGCCAGTCACGATTTGCAGGAGCCCCTGCGCACCGTCACCATTCAGTCCGAACGGTTGCTGGATAGCCTGGATCACCCCAGCGAAGCCCAGCAGCGGTATGGCGGCTATATCCGCGACAACATCCAGCGCATGCAGAGCCTCCTCCACGATCTGCGGAGCTTTACGGAGCTGGGCCGCCGCTTGCAAGAGCCGCGCGAGGTGGAGCTGAGCCGCAAGGTGGACTACGCCCTACAGGAATTGCAGCGGCGCGTAGAAAGCAGCGGGGCAAAGGTCACGCTGGACGGCCCTCTGCCTGCGGTCTTGGGCGACCCTGACCAGGTGCAGGAGCTGCTCACCCGGCTTCTGGACAACGCCCTCAAGTTCACCGCACAGGGGGCAGCACCTGAAATCCGCATCTCGGCACAGCAGGCAGACGGCTGGGTCGAAGTCAGCGTGCAGGACAGCGGGATCGGTATTGCCCCAGAGCACTTTGAGCAAATTTTTACGGTGTTCCAGCGTCTGCATGGCCGCGAACGCTACAGCGGCAACGGCATCGGGCTGTCCGTGGCCCGCCGCATCGCTGAGCTGCATGGCGGGCGGCTGTGGGTCGAGTCTCATCCTGGTCAGGGCAGCACGTTCCGCTTCACTCTACCGGCTGCAAGCCAAGTGGCCGTGAACTAGGGCGCGGCGACCCAAGGTACAAGCGAGTCAGCTGCTCGGCCTGGTGGCTCAGCAGTTCGGCTGCCCGCGCCTGGCTTTCGCGCAGGGAGAGTGGCCCATCAGCCAGCGCAAACATCGCTGTCAGGCCCGGCAGCAGGGCCAGCGTGCCAGGCACCACCCGCCCAGCGAGCGCCACCACCGGAAAGCCGCGTGGACCGGCCAGCGCCGCAACTTCAGATACCACCTTGCCCTGCGCACTCTGCGGGTCCAGGCTGCCCTCGCCCGTCCAGATCAGATCCCAGCTTTCCTGTTGTATGCGGCGGGTCAGTCCACTGGCGGCGGCCACCAACGCTGCACCGGGACTCAGGCGAGCCTTTAGCAGGGCGTGCAGGCCCCCAGCCGTGCCACCAGCTGCGCCTGCACCCGGCAGCTGGTGGAGCGCTACTCCCAGCTGCCGCTCCACCACATCAGCAAAGCGGGTCAGTCCCCGGTCAAGCTCGGCAACCACAGACGGCGTGGCTCCTTTTTGCGGCCCGAACACCGCCGAAGCTCCCTGTGGACCTACCAGCGGCGTGGTCACATCGCAGGCCACTTCAATGTTGAGCGCCTGCACCTGCTGCGGCACCCCGGACAGGTCTATACGGTCCAGCCGGGAAAGCGCCGCGCCGCCCGGCGCCAAAGGATCGCCGCTGGCATCCAGAAAACGCGCTCCCAGTGCCTGCAACAGCCCTGTACCAGCGTCGTTGGTCGCGCTGCCCCCAACGCACAGCAGCACCCGGCTGCCCGGCGGCAGCTCCTGGGCCGCGGCGCGCAGCAGTTCGCCGGTACCAAATGTGCTGGCGCGGCGGGGGTCCAGTTCGCTTTCGTGGAGTAGCGTCAGGCCAGAAGCCACCGCCAGCTCTATGACCGCTTCCTGCCTACTGAGATTCCCCTGGGTACTGAGGGCATAGTGCCCCACCACGGGGCGTCCCAGTGGGTCCTGAACAGTCAGAGTTCGCCGCTCAAAAGCGCCCGTAGCGCTTAGCACATCCAGCGTGCCCTCGCCTCCGTCGGCCAGCGGCAAACAGCAAATCTCGGCATGCGGCGCGGCGACACGGACTCCCGCCGCTATAGCCACCGCCACAGCGGAAGCGTTCAGGCTCCCCTTGAAGGAATCGGGCGCGATGAGCACCCTCATTTTGCTGTGCCCCACTCACACGCCTGCCCCTGAAGCATCTGCATACACAGGAGTATAGGCAGGGGCCAGTCGCCTTTGGCAGCCAGCCCCACGTGGCGCAACCTTCAGTTCAGCCGTAGCAGGTAGCGGGCAAAGCCGCCTTCAGCGGTGCCCTGAGGGGACACGTTGGCCGGGGCGGTGCGGCTGGCTGCGGGCGCAGTCAGCACCTCCAACTGCACGCCCGGCACCGGCAGCAGGGACCAGTTGCCGTCGGCGGTGGGGTCCACCGTGCCCTGCTCGGTGAAATAGCTGATCAGGGCTTGGCGGGTCTCGTCAGGTGCCGCCAAGACGATATTGCTGCCGTCCAGGCCAGGGAATTTGCCACCGCCGCTGGCGCGGTAGTTGTTGGTGGCAACCACAAAGCGGGCCTGCGGATCTACCGGCTGCCCCTGATACTGAAGGTTCACGATGCGGTGTGTGCCCGGATTCACCAGTTCGCCGTCTTGACCGTAGCGGCTGGGCTGGGTCACATCAATCTGATAGGTCACGCCGTCAATCACGTCATAGTTGTAGGTGGGGAAGGCGGAATCCACCAGCGGCTGCACTTCGCGGCTGGCCGGGTCTATCCGGCGGAAGACACCAGCGCTGCGCTCCAGCCACTCGCGCAGCTGTGCGCCAGTCACCACCACTGCCTGCACCGTATTGGGATAGACATACAGGTCTGCCACATTGCGAATCGCCAGATCACCGGCGGGGATGTCGGTGTAGTATTCAGGGCCCATGCGCCCGCCTGCCTTGAAAGGAGCGGCAGCGCCCAGCACCGGCAGCTCAGCGTACTCGGTCCCGGCCAGCGCCCTTTTCACATAGGCCCGCTGGGCATCGTTGACCAGCTGCACACTGGGATCATCCTGCACCAGCGCCCAGTAGGACGTAATCGGGGCCTTCAGCTCGGCCACTCGGCTGCGGACATAGTCCAGGGTGCCCTGGTGCGCCGGCGCAATGGCTGCAGCCACGGCTGGGTCAGGTTTGACCAGCGCCTGCTTATTGACCTTGTCCCACACGCTGCGTAGAGTGCCCGTTCCTTCTGCCACCTGCCAGTCATCACTGGCCGCGTCATAGCTGAGGCGCAGGTCCATCACCCCCAGGTGTGATCCCCAAGCGCCAGGCATCACCACCGGCACACCATTGATGGTGCCCCGCGCCAGGTCTGCGCCCGGCACATCGCGGTAGGCCTCACTGGGGAACTGGGCATGGGAGTGTCCGGTCAGCACAGCATCTATGCCTGGCACACGGGTCAGCTCGGTGGCCGCGGCCTCATCCATCGGCTGATATTCCCCCCGGCCTATGCCGGTGTGGGCCAGCACCACGATCACATCTGCACCCTGTGCCTGCATCTGCGGCACCACGCGCCGGGCAGCCTCCACGATGTCGAGCGCCTGTACGCGGCCTTCAAGGTGGGCTTTGTCCCACTGCATGACCTGCGGTGGCGCAAACGACGTGATTCCGATGCGCAGGGTGTGCAGTTTGCCGTCAGTGTCAGTGACGATCAAGTCCTTGAGCTGATAGGGCTGGAAGCGGTAGGAGCCGTCTGGACGGACGATGTTGGCATTCAGCACCGCAAAAGGAGCCGTAGCCACCGAGCGGTCCAAAAAGTCCAGACCATAGTTGAATTCGTGGTTGCCCAGGCCCATCGCGGTGTAGCCCAAGCGGCTCATGGCATGCAGCATGGGATGGCGCTGCCCCGCAGCTACCGGCTGGACTCGGGCCAGATAGTCGCCCAACGGGTTGCCCTGCAGCGTGTCACCATTGTCCAGCAAGATGGAATTGTCCGCTTCACGGCGTGCTTGCTGGGCCAGCGCAGCCACATTCTCCAGGCCATATTCCCCTGTCGGCTTGTCCTGGTAATAGTCATACCCAAGGGCTGCCATGTGCAGGTCAGACGTGCCCAGCACCCGCAAATTGACCGTTTGTGCTCCCGCTGTGGAGAGCAGCAAAGCGGCGAGCAAAAAACTGCCTTTGTTCAGGGTTCTCATTGCCCCAAGTCTAGAGGAACTTGTCAGGGCAGCATCTGTTAAGGAAGGCAAGCCCTAATTCAGGCAAAGGCCCATAACCAACTCACACGCAGAAGCCAAAGCAGTACAAGCTCGCCAAAAGGCTGTAGAAGGCCCGCCAACACCCAGGAGCACTTTTCCCCGGTCTACCCCTCGCTCAGCCTTTAAGGGCCCTCTGAAGCCCGGCAACGAACTCCTGCATCTCCAGCCGTGCTGCGGCCCGGGTCGCCTCCTGCAACAATGCAGCGGCAGCCCACTGTCCATCCAAGCAAGCCTGCCCGAAATGTTTCCACTCCTCGGCTGAAAAATGACTGCCGAGCACCAGCTTCAGTGAGGCACGGCAGGCTCGCCACTGTTCTGCTGGTGGCGCTTGCAATAAGGCCTGGTTGCGGGCCGCTTGCTCCGCCTCCCATTCGGCATCCGGAACTGGCGATGCATGCGTCTGCGCTTCACCAGGCTCTCTTTTCGGCTTGGGTTCACTCCCAGCGGCACCGTCCAGCACATATCTTTCCTGATCTTCCAGAACACGTCGGAGCAGCCCAGCAGGACTGCGGACGGGTGGATTCCCCGCCTGCCGCCGCGCTTCCACAAATTGAATGGCTTTTTCCACTCGGTCTGGATATTCAGCTGCGAATTGCTGGGCGACAGGCAAACTCAGTCCAAAGTCAGCCTCCATCAGCAGCTCCACCAGCGCAGGATCTGGATCTCCCTGTTGGCGAAAATGGTAAGTCAAGCGAGTTTTCTGTCCACGCCCGGCAATTTCTACGCCCGTCAGATAGCCCTGCGCCGTTAGTTCGTCGTGAGCGGCCTGAAGACTCCGCAGCACCTTGCTGGGCCGAGTGTCTTGGATACCACACGCCTCACGCCAGTCGCCCAGATCCACTTCCAGCAGCTCCGCTTGGGTGCCGTCGTCCTGCTGGCGGTGCGCTGACAATAGGCGGTAGAGTGCCCGCGCTGGAGGCTGTTCAATCTGCCGTAGGAGGGCCCGGTCGAGCTGATGAATGTATCCACTGCGCAAGCTCTCTGCAAACTCAGGTGTAAGCACAATTCGTAGCGTTTTGTCCCGTGAGAGCGTGGTGTGCTCGACATTACCCGAGCGGACCCCCTGCTCCCAGAAGCTGATTTTCTCGAAGAATCCAAGTGTTTCGTTGTAGTACGTGGTCCGCCCCTCGGCTCCAGGCTGCTCAAAACCCTCACGGACCAGGAAACCGGTCCGCCAATAGCGCAGTAAGCTTTCACGAATTCGCTCATAGGTGCGGCCATTGTCAGGCATGTGCGCTGACTGGGCCAGCTCATAGCCACTGGTGATGATGGTGTTGTCCTCAGGGAAGCCGCGCAGCGCAAAGATGGCCTCAAGGCCCGTAATCACATCGGTATCAATGCCGCGTGGTCGCCCCAAGTCGGCGAAGCCCTGCAGGTGGTAGCGCCGTCCAGCAATACTGAAGCTGCTTTCCCAGCGCAGCGCTTCCTCCTGAGCCAGACGTACCTGAATGCTGGTAATTCCGAAACGGGCCAGTGACCGGGTGTCGCGGATAGTGTCGAGTCCTCTGATTGTGTTGTGTGCCATATCGTCACTGCCTCTCACTGCCTCTTGTTGTTGTTTTTTATTCTTTAAAAGATAAAAGAAAACAACAACAAGGGAGGACCCTGTTTGCGTCCAGGACGGCATTTTGAGGTCAAAACGGCCCAAAGGTGTCGGTATTGGAGGCCAAAACGGCCCAAAGGTGTCGGGAAAGAAACAGCCAAACGGCCCGAAGGTGTCGGTATTGGAGGCCAGAATAGGACTCAGCAACATTGAGGCGAGAAAATTTCGTCTGAGACGATATAAATTGAAAATTTTCTCAAAACGGCCCAAAGGTGTCGGTATCGGAACGGCCCAAAGGTGTCGGTATCAAAATGCCAAACGGCCCAAAGGTGTCGGTATTGGATTTTTATGACTAAAATGCGTCGCAGACAGTAAAGAGTCCGTTTATGGAAAGTTCCAAAAGAAAACGGCCCAAAGGTGTCGGTATCGAAATCGGGCTGGATAGGGGCCAAAAATGACTCAAAACGGCCCAAAGGTGTCGGTATCAGAGGCAGATTTGAGTCATAGGTGTTCAGATTTTATCTATCTAAGGAGGAAAACAATTTGATGGCAAAACGCACTTTGCTTTCCCGAGAGACCGGTTGCCCTGGGATCGCAGAAAAATATGGTAGTGGCTGTACCAACGTGATCTACTGACAGGATGCCGGAGTGCCCAGCCTGTCAAAGCACACA
>NZ_BNAL01000014.1 GCF_014653275.1 Deinococcus piscis | reverse complement strand
TGCTCGAAGCCAGCCTGACTCTGGCCTTCCACCGATACAACTTGTCACGTTGATGCAGCCACTACCTAAATTTCTTCGCACCACGGGTGTCGAGAACAACGAAGCTGTAGTCGTTCTGGGTAGCGGTGCCAGCAGTGACAGTAATCTCAGGTGCGGAGCAAGCGCTAGCTGCACCTTCCATGGTCTTGGAGACAGCGGGGGTGGGAGCAGCGTAGGTGCGGTTGTCCACGTAGTGCATGGCCAGAGCGGTCTGGATGCTCTTACCGCAGCTCTGAGCGCCAGCGTCGTAAGCGCGCTTCTGGGCACCCAGCAGGTTGGGGATCAGGACGGCGGCCAGGATGCCGATGATGGCGATAACGATCAGCAGTTCGATCAGGGTGAAACCAGCGGTGTTGTTTTTCATGTTGTTCTCCTTGTGCTTCGGCGCAGCAGATAAAAAATGGTATTTGGGTCTGCCGAACCTACTTAGTGCAGGGCAGTTGCGGGCGGTTGTATTTGGCCGGGGCAATCGCTCCTCTTGGCCTTCCCGTTTCTGCTGACCGGAGAATAGGCCCCGCATTCTCACAGTGATCTTACGTTTGCTCTGTCAGGGCGGATTTGGGGCCTTTGGACTTGTAGAACGCGTGCAGGACACAGGTTTGGCAGTAGCGCGTCTATGAGAACCGCTCAAAACCCTGTCTCAGGGCCCCGCTTTTCTGTCACAACTCTGCCAGTGCGCCGGGCCCAGGCGGGTGCGGTATCATGCCTGCGTTGCCGTGGGGTCTGTACCTCACGAAAAGCTGCTGTGCCGCGCTGCACGGCTTTGGCCGGAGTTTCCCCCGCCCCTGGAAGGCTTCCAGTGTGCCTGCGGGAAGAAGAGACCTGGTGCCCATCTTCTGCCCCCGAAAGGAAGGAATCCTGCCGCCCATGCGAGACCCGCTTATGTGCCTAGTCATCCCCCAGAGCTTTATTCCTCAGACAGAAGGTCCCTCGTGGAAGTAAGTCCGCGCATTGCGCCCCATTCCAATGAGGCCGAAATCAGTGTGCTGGGCAGCGTCCTGCTGGACAATGATGTGCTGAGTGCCCTGGGCGACACCGTCGTGCCGGAGATGTTTTACCGCGAGGGTCACCGCAAGATTTTCCGCGCCATGCAGAAATTGCAGGAGCGCGGCGAGCCGGTGGACCTGGTCACGCTCAGCGAGGACCTGCGGGCAGGTGGCCAGCTGGACGAAGTGGGCGGGCTGAACTACCTGATTGGGCTGTCAGACCAGGTGCCGACGGCGGCCTACGCCGAGCACTACGCCCGCATCGTGAACGAGAAGCACACGCTGCGCCAGCTGATCGGCGCGGCGGGCAAGGTGATGCAGCTGGCCTACGACGGCGCACAGCCGCTCGAAGACCTGCTGGACGGGGCCGAAAAAGCCATCTTCGCGGTGGCCGAGCAAAAGCAAAAAGGCGGCGACTTCGAGGTGATGAGCGATGTGGTGCACAACACCTTCGAGTACATCACTCAGCTGCACCAGAACCGGGGCATGCCCGATGGCGTGGGCTCCGGCTTTAGCGACCTGGACGAAACCATTTCCGGGTTCCAAAAAGGCAGCCTGAACGTGCTGGCCGCTCGGCCTTCGATGGGGAAATGTGTCAGTGCCGATACGCTGATTGACGACCCGCAGACTGGGGAGCGTCTGACTGTCGAGGAGTTTGTGCGGCGCCAGCGGCCTGAGGTGCTGAGC
The DNA here is from genome assembly GCF_014653275.1 of Deinococcus piscis. Taxonomy (GTDB): domain Bacteria; phylum Deinococcota; class Deinococci; order Deinococcales; family Deinococcaceae; genus Deinococcus; species Deinococcus piscis. Next base: position 61,927 of record NZ_BNAL01000014.1, on the reverse strand, counting down.
GTCAGTGAAACCGGGCAGCTGCGCCGGGCGCGGGTGGGTGCCTGGATAGACAGTGGAGTCAAACCGGTGGCCCGCGTCACCACTCGGCTGGGCCGTCAGGTCGAGACGACCCTGCACCATCCCTTTCTGGGTGTAGATGGCTGGACCCCTCTGTACGATCTGAAGCCGGGAGACCGGGTGGCAGTGCCACGTCAGGTGCCGGTCTTCGGGCAAGGCACGCTGAGCCGCGAGCGGGTGCGCCTGCTGGCTTACCTGCTGGCTGAGGGTGGCCTGACCCAAAGCAGTCCGCGCTGGACCAATGCCGACCCGGAACTGGTGGCCGACTTCCGGGCCTGCTTGAGTGCTGAATTTCCTGAACTGGAGATGCAGCAAGATGCCCGCACAGGCATAGATTTCCGCCTCAGTCGCCGCTGGCAGCCAGGAGCCGAGAAAAATCGGCCCAACCCACTGACCGAATGGCTGCGTGAGCTGGGCTTGTGGGGCCTGCATGCCGAATACAAGAGCTTTCCGGCCCTTGTCTGGACATTGCCCAGGCCGCAGCTGGCCGAGTTCTTGAAGGTTCTGCTCAGCTGTGATGGCACCATCTATGCCCTGGCAGGCAAAGCCCGGATTGAATTCACGGTGGCAAGTAGGGGGCTGGCGCAGGACGTGCAACATGCGCTGGTGCGCCTGGGTGTGGTGGGCAAGCTATGGCGCAAGACGGAGCGGTCCTGGCGGGTCGAAATCACGGAGCCGCGCAGTGTGGCGCAGTATCAGGCTCTGGTCGGCTGGTTGGGTGAAAAGGCCCGCCGGGCCATCCCTGTCAGTGAGGCAGGCCGCAGTAATGTGGGACACTTGCCCGCCGCCGTCTGGCCCCATGTGCGGCGGAGTGCCGCCGAGCGTGGCCTGGGGCTACGTGCCCTGGCATTGGCTGCTGGCGAACATGCCCCAGCCGGCTACAATCCCCACACTTCACGTGGCCTCCCACAGCGCCGCGCCGCTGCTTACGCCGCCGTGTTGGAAGACCCCCATCTTGCTCTGCTGAGCAGTGACGACCTGTACTGGGACGAGATTGTCAGTATTGAACCTCTGGGCCACAAGCAGGTGTACGACTTGACGGTGCCCGGCGACGCCAACTTCATCGCGGCAGACTTTTGCCTGCACAACACGGCCTTCGCCCTCTCCATCGCCCAAAACATCGGCCTACGCGGCGAGAAGACGGTAGCTATTTTCAGTCTGGAAATGCCCAGCGTGCATCTGGTGCTGCGGATGCTGTGCAGCGAAGCGCGGGTGGACATGAACCGCATCCGCAACGGGCAGCTGGGCGAGCGCGACTTTGAGCGCCTGGCCCACGCCGCCGGACGCCTGGCCGAAGCGCCGATTGTGATTGATGACCAGCCGGACCTGACCCTCAACACGCTGCGCTCCAAGCTCCGCCGCATTGCCGCGCAGCGCGGGCAGCTGGGCATGGTCGTGATTGACTACCTTCAGCTGATGTCGGGTGGGCGCAGTGGTGGGGGGAGCGAGAACCGCCAGCAGGAAATCAGCACCATTTCGCGGGGGCTTAAGGGGCTGGCGCGCGAAATGGACGTGCCGATCATCGTGCTCTCGCAGCTGTCGCGTGCGGTGGAGTCGCGCCCCAACCACCGCCCCATGCTCTCGGACCTGCGTGAATCGGGCGCGATTGAGCAAGACGCCGACATCGTGATGTTCATTTACCGTGACGAGTACTACAACAAGGAAACCGACCAGCAGGGCATTGCCGAAATCATCGTGGGCAAGAACCGCAACGGGCCGGTGGGCACCGTCAAGCTGCAATTCCACAGCGCCCATGTGCGCTTCAATGACCTGGCTTCGGAAGGAGCGATATGAGCGACGAAACTGCTGCGCCAAAATCCCCCCGCACGGGCCGCCGTCGCCGCGCTGGTCGCCGGGGAGGGAGCAGACCCGAACAGGCCGCTGCTCCTGCAAAAGCTGCTCCCGCCAAGACCGCCCCTGCAAAGGCCGCCGAGCCAGGCACGGCTGGCGTACCGACGGCCAGTGGTGAGTCTGCCGCCCGGGTGCCGCGCCGCCGCCGTTCCAGCCGCCGGGGGGGCAAGGCCAAGAAAGTCGGCAACAATGTGCAGTACCCCGGCCAGGTGACCAATGACACCTCGGTGCCGCGCATCGCCGCGCCCAGCCGCCGGGGCAAGCGCAAGCGCCCCCTGGCTGCGCCCCGCATCGGCGTGGGGTGCGTGATTCTGCGCGGCGACCAGATTCTGCTGGTGCGCGAGCGTGGCCGCTGGTCGCTGCCCAAAGGGGGCCTCGAAGCCGGTGAACTGATTCAGGACGGTGCCCGGCGCGAGACCTATGAGGAGACGGGGCTGGTCATTGAGCTGCGCGACCTGGCCTTTGTGGTCGAGTTTCAGGCTGAGTCGTGGGGGCATCACCTTCAGTTCTTCTATACGGGCCGGGAAGTGGGCGGCGAGCTGAGCCCCAAAGACCCGGACCGCGACGTGCAAGAAGCCCGTTTCGTGCCTATCCGAGAACTGCGCGAGTACATCCGCTTCCGGCCCCGGCTGGTGTCGCTGGAAACTTGGCTGCATGAGCGCCGGCCCCGGCACTTTGTGTTCGACCTCGACCAGGAGCCGGCGATGCTGCGCCGCCGTAGGCCCGGCGTGGGCGAGGTGCAGCGCAGCGCCGGAGTAGAGCCAGACGACGTGGACCTGGACTGAGCATGGAGAGTGGCAGGAGGGGTACAGCCCCTTTTCTCTAGACAGCTTCGTATGTTATTTTCGTAATATGAAGCAGAGATATGTAAGAAACGTTCGCAAGAACTGGAAGGAAGACCCTTACCCGGCGAGTGGGCGCAGCTACGAATACGTGTGCCCCGACTGTGGTCGGACGATGGAATTGCATGACCTGCGCGACGGGGACCAAGCCTACTGGTGCCACGGGTGCAGCCAGGGCCACCGCGCCGGACAGCCGCCGCTGGCCGCCCTGCGGCGCGGTGAGGACGTGGCCTGAGCCTCAGCGCGTAGCAATCAGCGCGGCGCATCCGAGTGGTGGCCTTAGCTGCCCCGCTCCGCTTCCAGCGCCGCCACCCGCGCCGACAGCTCGCGGTTTTGGCGGGTGAGGGCCAGCAGCAGCAGCGCGTAGTGGTCGTACAGCTTGGGGCGCTCCATGCGCACCTCGCCCGCCATCCACTCACCCAGCAGCCGCTCAGACTCGCTCAGGATTTCCTGAGTGGGCACGTCGCGCCAGGAGCGGCCCTGCAAGATGGTGTGCGCAAAATTCAGCTCATCGCTCATGGGGTGCAGTCTAGAGCGGTGCCCCTTCCTGATTTGGGGGCACCGCTCTACTCATGACGGCTCTTCTCCTCATGACAGCCCTGGGCTGAGCTAGAAGTGCCGTTCGGTGCTAGAAGCGGTGCTCGCCAGTCACCCAGTAGGGCACGCGCTCGGCGATGTTCTCCATGTGGTCGCCGATGCGCTCAATCGCGCGCCCGATGCGCATCAGTTGCAGGGCGTCGGTCACCTGGCTGGGGTCACTGGTCAGGTGGGTGATCAGGTCTTGCTGCACCTGCTCGTACAGGTCGTCAATCTCGTCGTCCATCCGGACGGTGGCTTCGGCCTGGGCCACGTCGCGGTCTGCCAGGGCGGTGCGCAGGGACTGGCTCATTTCTTCCAGGCGGGCCATCATGCGGCTCAGATAAGGCCGCAGCGACTCGGGAATGACCACGTCCTGGCTGTCCTCCGCCACATGCACCACGTAGTCGCCCATGCGCTCGATGTCGGTCAGGCACTTCAGGATCAGGCCCAGCTGCCGCAGGTCGCGGGCCACCGGCTGGTGCAGGGCAATCACGCGCAGGCAGTCGGCCTCAATCTGGGCTTCCATCTGGTCCACTTCGCGGTCAATCGAGCGCAGTTGCTCCAGCCCCTGCCTATTGCCGCTGAGCAGCACTTCTGCTCCCAGGGCGTACATCCGCTCCACGGTGCCGATCATGTTCAGGGTGGCGTTGAGGCTGTTCTTGAGTTCTTGGTCGAGGACTTCGCGCATCTCTGGGGCTCCTTGGGGACGGGGGCGTGGCTGAGCAACCTGTGGGACGGAAAAGGCTTTGGGGACGCGGCGAGACAGGCCCGGGCCTGCGCCGCGAATCGCCCTGACCGTAGCATGAGGCCACCCTCCCTTTTGTCAGCCCGCTGTCAGCCGCTGCTGGTGGCAAGTTCTGGTCTTCTCGGGCTCTGCGTCAGGGCACCACCTTGAGCCCGGCGTATTTGAGCAGCAGCCGCTTTTGGCCCACGCCGGGGAAATACACCAGTACCTCGCGCTTCTCACCCTGCCCAAAGCCCTGAAGCAGGTGGCCCTCGCCCCATTTGGCATGGTGTAGCCGCAGGGGAGAGGTGGACGCCACTGCCCGCTGAATCTCGCGGCTGGGAATGCTGAGCCGCGCCGAGACTTCTGGCAGCGACAGCCCGCGCAGGTCTAGCAATTCGCGGGCTTGCAGCGGCCAGCCAGCAGGCGGGGCGGGCGGCTGGTCGGGCAGCGGCTGTATGGGCGGCAAGCTGTCTCGCTGCTCTGGGGGCGCGGTGCCTCTGGGTACAGTGACCTGTGCAGTGGGCTGGACATGCAACCCCGGCACCCCGGCCAGCAGGGCACGGGTCGCGGGCTTGCTGGTGGGCCGCCGCTCACCGCTGGGCAGCAGCGGCGCAAAGCAGCGGCTGACCGCAATACATTCATAGCAGCCTTCGGGAGCGGTGCAGCAGTCCTTTTCAGTGAGGTCCAGCGCCCGCTGGAGCAGCTGCGGCAAGCTTTCCAGTGCCCGCCGGGCAATGCCCAGGCCGCCGCGCCAGTCGTCATAAATAAAAAAGGACGTGTCGTGCCCAGTGCGGAACGCTCCCGCCAGGTCGCCTTCGTCGCAGGCCACGGCTTCGGGAATCAGTTTGAGGAGCAGGTGCTTGAGCGTATGCGCGACAGCAGTGGGTTGCTCGGTGGCTCCTGCGTTCACCGCGACTTCCAGCGCCGCCGTCTGAAGCGGTTCCAGCGTGACAGGCTCCTCGTAGAGATGCTCGGAAATTTTCTGGTCCTGCATGCGGTCCTGAATGTGGCCACCACATTTGCGGCAGACCCGCTCGGTGGGTTCGGGCACGCGGTCACAGCCGGTACACACCCGCTCGAACACCGAGCGCAGAATCTGATACCCCCGGTAGATCCGGGTGACCAGCACGTCGCCGCCCCGGTAGGCCACCGGCCCCTGTTTGGTCCACTCGCTCATCCGGCCTGGCAGCGGACGCACCTGCACCTCGTACAGACCGCGTGTCACTTGTCCGCCGCCCACGTAGGGTTGCACCAAGATGGCGGTGCCCTGCGGCGTTTTTTCCCAGCGTGTGACCTTGTAGTCCTGGCCGTCCAGGCTGAATACCGCTTCGGGGTGCTTTTCGGTGAGGGCGTAGTGCTGGCTGGGACTGTCCAGCGGCGCGTGCAGGCTGCGGACGCCTTCTTTGTCCCAGGCGCTTTCTTCGACCACGGCGTGCAGCGCCATGTCGTCGCCCCGCAGCAGCCAGTGGGCTGGAGAGCCCAGCTGTTCGGGTGGTGTCAGGCCTGCCATGCGGAACTCGGCCATTTGCCGCGCCCAGTGCCGGGGGGCCAGGTAAGGATTGGCCGCTTCGACCACGGCCTTTTCGGTGGGGCCGGTCAGCAGTTCGCGGAAGTTGTCCGCGTTGGAATAAAAGGCGTCCACCGGCAGCGGCACCCCGCGTGAGGAGAGCGTGGGCAGGTACAGCACCGCGCCCGGTGCGATGCGCCCGGAGCGCCCCGCCATCTGCCGGAACGCCATGCGTGAGCCGGGGTAGCCGTCCAGAATCACCACTTCCAGATCCCCGATGTCCACGCCCGCTTCGAGCGCATTGGTGGCAAACATCACCCCGCTGCGGGCGCGGCGGAACTCGGTCAGCCGTCCAGAGCGCTCGGCGGCGCCCGACATGTACAGATGCACGTGGTCCTGGAACTGCGGGTCGCGGCGGTAGGTGCCGTACAGCCGCGTCACCCGCGAGCGGCCCCGGAAAAAGGCCAGCACCTTGAGTTCACGGGCCACCGCTGAGCGCACCACCGCGTCCCAGAAGCGCCGGGGCTGACCACGGTGGTCGGCCAGGTAGTAGCGCTTGCCGCGCCGCGCCGCGCCCGACTGCGCTACCTCGACGGCGTCTACGCCCACCAGCTCACGGGCAAACTGCGCCGGGTTGCCGATGGTGGCGGTGCTGAGAATCACCTGCGGAGTTGCTCCTAGGGCCCGGCTGAGCGCCAGCAGCCGCCGCAGCATGCCAGAGACTTCCGACCCGAATCCGCCCCGGTAGCTGTGCGCTTCGTCCAGCACCACAAAGCGCAGATGCCGCAGGAACTCACGCACCCGGGGGTGACCCAGGTTCCAGTGCAGCTTGTCGGGCGTGGCCGTGACCATGCGGACACCTGGCGCAAATGCCGTGCCCGGCTGCGCCCCACCCTGAAACTCGCCAATCGGCCAGCCGCCCGGCTGCCCCGTAAAGCCGCCTTGCTGCGCGAACGCTTCCAGCTTTTCGCGCTGATCCTGTCCCAGGGCCACCAGCGGATAAATCAGCAGTGCGGTGGCCTGCGGGTCCGCTTCCAGCGCCCCAAACAGCGCCGGAAAAAAGGCTCCCGTTTTGCCGCTGGCCGTCGGCGTGGTCACGATGACGTGCCGGCCCTCAGCGAGCAGCCGGTAGGTTTCGGCCTGGTGCGTGTAGGCTGCCGGAAAGCCGAATCCCTGCCGCACGCCCTCGCTCCAGCCCAGCTCGCTTACCGGCACCGTCTGCGCGGGCTGCACCTCTTCTTCGTACAGCAGGCTGGCCCCGCCGCCGAGTGTGTCCCGCACGAACCCTTCCAGGCGGGAAAAGTCGGCGGCGTCGGACATGAGGGGCAGTCTAGAGGTTGAGAGGCAGAAGGTTGATGGAGTGCGCAACATTGGCGCTGAGCAGAGAACTGCTGGGGGTGACTTGAGGCAGGCGCCGTAGATGGCTTCTGGATGTCTCTAGACGTGTCCGAGGATGGCATCCATGCTTTTGTTGATGGAATGATGCCCATCTTGCAGGAGCGCGGTCTGTTGCACACGGATGACGAGGGCGCCACCCTGCGCGGCCACCTGGGCATACCGCGTCACTATGGGCTGGATTAGCGGCTGCGTACCCAGGACTGAAATGCAGCGTGCTGCTGCCCCTACCTGGTGCGCGGCTTATTTCCCTTCGTGTCCGCTTTTCATCTGGCCCGCTACACTGTGACTGTGACCGTTTCACCCCCGCGCCCACGCTCCTCTGCACCGTCAGACCCGTCCACGCCCACCCACTTGCCTGCGCCCACCCGCAGCCGCTGGCAAAAGCCTTTGCTGGGTGTGATTGGGCTGTCGCTGTTGCCGGCGCTGTGGCTGGCCTACGAGCGCGTGAGCTTTGAGCAGGCCCAGCGGACCGTGGCGGTGGTGATGGACTACCCGGCGCTGAAATCGCAGGCCGACCAGTACGGGCGCGACCCGCTGGACCTGCTGGCCGAGTACCGCGCCCAGGGCGTCAACGGCGTGGCCGTGTTCGAAGATGTGCTGGGCAACTGGCAAAACCGGGGAGATGTGTTCGTGAAGTCGGGAGCCGACCTGCTGGAGCAGTATCCCCAAGAAGCCTTTCAGCCGGGCAAGTTCTATCTGGCCGAAGCCCGGCCCGGCGTGCTGGAGCGCCTGGAGGGGCGTTTCTCTATCCAGCCGCGCCCTGTGACGCTGGCTGGACGTGAGTGGCAGGAGTGGAACATCAACCCCACCTATCTGCCGGTGGGCCCGGATACCGCCCTGATTGACACGCTGAAATCGCAGGGCTACACGGTGGTGTACCGCCCCTATGACGACCCAGCTGTCATCAATGTTGCCGCCGACTGGCCGGACGTGCCCTTTGTCGCCTTCAATGGCACCGAGGTGGTCGGTGCCCGCGACCCGGAGCGTCTGGAAGCCGTGAAAGCCGCGATGGGCAGCCGCATTCCGGCCCTGATCGAAGCCACCACCCAAAAGGGCCTGCCGGAGCTGATGGAGGGCCGCAGCGCAGCGCGGATGTTCAGCCTGAACGCCCAGTGGCAAGACACCCTGCTGCCCGAAGAAACGGCGTCCAAATACGCGTTGGCTGCCCGTGAGCGCGGACACCGGCTGCTGTACGTGCGCCCTTACCCCACCATCGCGGAGACGAGCACCCTGCTGACCCGCACGAGTGAGCTGCTGGGGCGGGCAGGCATTCAGACGGCGGTCCCCCAGATTGCGAGCTTTGAGCCGAGCGCCGCCCTGCGCTACGCCAGCATGTTGGGCCCGCTGGCCGCACTGCTGCTGATTGGCCTGAGCTACCCGCTGCCGCGTTTGGGTTTGCTGGTCGCCGGGCTGGCGCTGCTCGGTGCGCTGGGACTCAACCGCTTTGAGCCGTTCGGCGGCATGGCGCTGGTCGCTTCTATCGCTTTTCCGGCGCTGGGTTTCGTGCTGTGGCGCTCGCGCATGGCGCACTGGTTTACGGCCACGGCCCTGAGCCTGGCGGGCGTGCTATTTGTCTCGGCGCTGGGGGCTGGGCCACAGAGCATGCTGGGCCTGGAGCCGTTCCGGGGCGTGGGCCTGACCCTGATTGCCCCGCTGGCACTGGTGCTGGGCAGCTACCTGCCGCGCCAGGACCTGCGCCAGACCGCCCGCGACCTGTACCGCCGCCCTATCAGCACGGGCGACATTGTGGTGATGGGCGTGGCGCTGGCCGCTTTTGCGGTGATGTTCCTGCGGCGGGGCAACACCAGCGCGGTGGGCGTCAGCGACGCCGAAGCCAAGCTGCGCCAGGAAGTGCAGGACTCGATCATTCGTCCTCGCTTCAAGGAAGTGCTGGGGCATCCGCTCGCACTGCTGGGACTGGGTGGCGGCCTGCCAGCGTACTTTCCGGGCCTGCTGCTGCTGGGCGGCGTGATGGGTCAGGCCAGCATCCTCAATACGTTTGCGCACTTCCATACCCCGCTGCTGATTTCGGCCACCCGGATGTTCATCGGGTTGGGCCTGGGTCTGGCGCTGGGCTATGTGCTCACCTACGCGGTGCGCTGGGGCCTGAAGGTCTGGCAGAGCTACGGCGGCGGCCTGTGTGAGCGGGGCGATGGTGAAGTGCAGGTCATGGAGGTGAGGCAGTGAGAGTGCTGGTGAGCGGCTATTACGGCTTCGCCAACGGCGGCGACGAAGCCATTGCCCTGAGCATCGCCCGTGAGCTGAAGGAGCGGGGGCACACGCCCGTGCTGCTCTCGGCTGACCCGGTCCACACGGCGGCGCTGTGCGGCTGCGAGGCGGTCCCGCGTATGCAGCCGCTGACGCTCGCCCGCGAACTGCGCCGCGCCGACCTGCTACTCTCCGGCGGCGGGGGCCTGCTGCAAGACAAAACCAGCGCCCGCAACCTCACCTACTACCTGGGTCTGATTCGGCTGGCCCGGCTGCTGGGCACGCCCGCTGCCGTCTTTAACCAGAGCATCGGGCCGCTGTCGGTGCGCGGCGGCGGGCGGGTGGTGCGCAGCGTGCGTGGTTTGCCGCTGATTGTACGTGACCGGGGCAGCCTGCGAACGCTGGAAACCCTGGGCCTGCAAGGAGAGCTGGGCGGCGATCCGGCGCTGCTGCTGCGGCCTTCGCCGGAGGTGGTGCGTGGCCCAGAGACTGTGGTGATCGCTCCACGCGGCGACGTGGCCGAGTCGCTGCCGCCTCTGCGTGAGCTGGTGCGCACCTTGCAGGCCCAGGGACGGCGCGTGGTGGCCCTGGCGCTGATGCCTGCCCACGACGGCGAAGCGGCCCGCTCACTGGGGGCCGACGCGGTGCTGGAAAGTGCCGATCCGCAGCAGCTGCTGGACACCATCGCGGCCAGCAGCTATGTGGTGGGTGTGCGGCTGCACGCGCTGATTCTGGCTGCCGCTGCTGGGGTGCCGTTCGCGGGCCTCAGCTACGACCCCAAGGTGCAGGGCTTTTGCGCGGACGCCGGGGCACCGGTTCATAGCACCCGTCCGGACGTCGGCCTGCTGCTGGAACAGGTGCAGCAGGGTGTAGGTTTTGATGACAGATGCGTGGCCGAGATGCAGGACCGCGCCCGCCGCAGCTTCGATCTGGCGCTGGCCGCTGGGCGAGGTTAGGCCGTGACCATCCCCTTGCCGCCTGCCCCAGACACGTTGCCGCCCGCTCCAGTGGCTGCTCAGGACCGCGCCCTTCTCCCAGACGCCCTGCGCGGCTTCGCACTGCTGGGCATCGCCCTGATCAATGTGCAAGATTTTTCCGGCTTCCGGGTTTGGGAGCAGCAGGGCCTGGACCGCGCCGTGCAGGTGGTCACTGATGTGCTGTTTAACGGCAAAGCGGTGGCCCTCTTCGCCATGCTGTTTGGCTGGGGCGCGGCGGGCCTGTGGGAGCGGCACGGCCTGGGACTGTACGTGCGCCGTCATCTGCTGCTGTTGGTCATCGGGCTGGCGCATTTCGCGCTGCTGTGGCATGGGGACATCATCGGCGGGTACGCGGTCAGCGCGGTCATTTTTATCCTGCTGCTGCGCCGGCCTACGGGCGCACTGCTGAAGTGGGCCTGGGGGCTGTACCTGCTCAGCGCCCTCAATTACGTGGCGGGCTACAGTCTGTACAAAGTGACACCCGGCTCGCGCATAAGCTTCTCGCCGGACTTTGCGCCCCACCAGAGCTACGCCAGCATCCTGGCCGACCGGATTGCAGAGCTGCCGTCACAGCTGGGCAGTGGGCTGTTTCTGGCCTCCTTTACCATTCCGCTGTTTGCGTTCGGGGCCTGGGCCTACCGCAGCGGCCTGCTCAGCCGCCCTGCAGAGCACCGCCCGCTGTTACGCCGGCTGCTGGCGTGGGGATTTGGCCTGGGCTTGCCGCTAGGCCTGGGGCTGGCCTACCTGAATACCCTGGACACCGAGCAAGCGGGCATGCTGTCGGAGGGCCTGAGGGTGATCAGCGGGCTGCCGGTGGCGTTCGGGTACGTGGGGCTGTTCGGGCTGCTCAGCCTGCGCCCCCGCGTCCCGGCGGCCCTGACCGCCCTGGCCCGCAGTGGCCGACTGGCCCTGACGCACTACATCACGCAGTCGCTGGTGCTGACGCTGATTTTTTATCCCTATACCTTTGGCTTGTACGGTCAAGTCGGCGCGGCGGCAGCAGTGGGCATGGCGTTGCTGCTGGCCTTGGCCCAGATCGCCCTGAGCCGCTGGTACTTGCGACGCTATGGCCGGGGGCCGCTCGAAAGCCTGCTGCGCTGGGCGGTCTATGGGCGGCGCTAGGTAAAGCAGCGCCGTCTAGGGAGCCGCTGGGAGGGCCAGCGAGAAGCAGGCCCCCGCGCCCGCTCCTCCCGAATCAGCCCAGAGGCGTCCGCCCTGGCGCAGCATCAGGCGGCGGACCACAGCCAGGCCCACGCCCTCACCAGCGAATTCGCGGTCCGGGTGCAGCTTGCGGAACACTTCGGTGATGTGTTCGCGGTAGTTGGGGTTAAAGCCAATGCCGTTGTCGCACAGGTGAATGATGATTTCGTTGCCCTGCCGCTCCGCACGGACCTGCAAGCGGGGCTGCGGGGTCTGCGCGGTGGCTTTGAGCGCATTGTCCAGCAGGTGGCCGAGCACAGTTTGCATGGACTGGATATCGCACATCACGCGCGGCAGGTCGTCGCGCTGCACCTCAAGTCTATGGATGGCCCCCGAGCTTTTGAGCGTGGCGTCCAAAACCCGGTCCAGGTCAATGGGAGTGAGGTTCAGCTGTGAGTTGCAGGCCAGCGCCACTTGGTCCAGTGCGCTGATCAGGGTGCTCATCTTGCCCGCCGCTGCCGTGATGGTGCCCACGGCCCGGCGGTCTTGGTCGCTCAGGTCGCTGCGTTCCAGGCGACCTGCGAAGCTCTGAATGTGCCGCAGTGGGCCAGACAGGTCGTGCGCCACCGACTGGGTCAAGCGCTCCATTTCGCCTGCCATGCCCAGCACCTCAGCCGTGCGCTGTTCAATGCGCGTCTCAAGGGTCTGGTTCAGCCGCAGGAGTTCGGCCTGCGCCCGCTTAAGCGCCGTGATATCGGTCAGGGCCATCAGCAGATGGGGCTCGGTGCCCGGCACGCTTTCGGGCCACTCGCTCGCCACCAGCTGCGCCTGGGCCGAGCAGGCTTGGCCGTCGGCCCGCTGCAACTGCAACTCGGTGGTCAGGCTGGGACCGGCTTGGCGGCGGTCCAGCTGGCCCAGCAGGGCTGCCAGGTCGCCGTGATGGCGCGGGTGCAGCCAGTGGGCGAACGATTGCCCCTCAAGCTGCTGACTGGCCAGACCCAGCAGCGCCCCGGCGGCTTGGTTGGCCTGCAAGACTGTGCCTGCGCGGCTCAGCACGACGTAGCCGACGGGCGCACTCTCGAACAGTTGCCGGTAGCTGCCCTGTGCGGCGGCCAGGGCCTGCTCGGCAGGGGTCAGCGTGGGCGCAGGTACAGCGAGGGACGCAGGCGCGTCATTGGCTGCGGCAAAGGGAGGTTCGGTAGAGGGCATAAAGAACTCCTGAGCGGACAGCGCCTGCGGGGGCAATGAGGGGCCAGGCTGGGATAAAAGGGTTGGGATAAAGATAGAAAGCGCGGCTAAAACCAATGGGCTGTTGGAGCAGGAGCCGGCCAAGGCCCTACAGCACTGTGCCTACCCCCCTGTGCCTGCTCCCTGAACTGTTACCAAGCTAACCAAAGTTCCCCAAATATTTGGTGAAGATTCTCTCATTCCTTTGGCCCCCTTCCTTTGGCTGGAGGCGTCTGCACCTGACGGTCCTGTAAACCGCCGCCTTGACAGCGCCCAGGCTTTTCTTTAGGATGGCTGAGCCTGACTGTTTGGCAGTTGTGGTGGGATTAGCTCAGCTGGTTAGAGCGCCTGATTGTGGTTCAGGAGGTCGTGGGTTCAAATCCCATATTCCACCCCAAAACGTAGCCCCGACTTGCTTGGCAGGCGGGGCTGCATTTATTCTGTACTCTGGTTCGCTGTTTGCGGCCCACCGCAGGCAGCATAAGCATGCGAGGATGGCGGAATTGGTAGACGCGCCAGACTTAGGATCTGGTTCTTCGGAGTGAGGGTTCAAGTCCCTTTCCTCGCACCACAGTTCATAAGGCGGCTCTCCTTAGGGGGCCGCTTTTTTGCTGGTTTTCTGTGGTGGGTTGGTGGACCAGGCCCAAGTCGGTGCTGGGCTGAAGCGCAGGCCCAGCGGACATGGGAGGCTTTTGGCCGGCAGCAAGCGTGTATAGTACCCTTTTGAACGACTGGCCCACCTCGCGGAGCCCGCCCAGCGCGGCCTGCGCACAAGTGAAGGTGAGGCCACACGGGAGACGCATGGCAGAGTTAATCAAAAAAGAAGGTCATCAGGTCGAGTTCAAGGTCGAAGTGCCTGCAAACGAAGTGAACGGCGCATTTGACGCTGTGTGGAAGGGCCTGGCCCAACAGGTGCGTGTGCCCGGCTTCCGCCCTGGCAAGGCCCCCCGCCGCGTGATCGAAAAGCGTGTGGGCGAAGGCTACGCCGAAGGCGAAGTGCAAAACCGCCTCGTGAACGCCCACTTCCCCCAGGCCATCCGCGAACTGGAACTGAGCCTGGTAGACGCCCACATCGAGCCGCAGGACGTCAAGAGCGGTCAGCCCTTTACCTTCACTGTCAAGGGTGACCTGTACCCCGAAGTGACCCTGAGCGACTGGAAGGGCCTGAGCCTGAGCGCTGCGGCCCCCGAGATCACGGACGAAGTGGTGGACCGCACCCTGGCCGACATGCAGGAGCGTGCCGCCAGCTTTGAGCAGGTGGAGCGCGCCATTGAGGCCAGCGACCAGGTCACCGTGGAAGAAGAAGGCGAAGAAGGCAGCTACCCCATCTATATGGACATGGCCGGCGAGCACATCCAAAAAGCGCTGCTGGGCAAGAATGTGGGCGACGAAGTAGAAATCAGCGTGCCCGCTGAAGAGGGCGAAGACGACACCCCGGTCAAGGTCAAGGTGCTAGGGATCAAATCCAAGAGCCTGCCCGAGCTGAACGACGAATTCGCTGGCACCATGCAGTTTGAGAACATGGATAAGCTGCGCGCCACCCTGCGTGAGGAACTGGAGCGCCGCGCCCAGAGTGAGGGCGAAGGTGCCCGCCGCGAGGAGTTCCTCAGCGCCCTGATTGAAGGCATGACCGTGGATATTCCCCAGTCGCTGATTCAGCGCCGCCAGGACGAACTGATGAGCGAGATCAAGAATGACCTGGGCCGCCAGGGCGTGCGCTGGAGTGAGTATGAAGGCTTTATGCAGGAGCAGGGCAAGTTGGACGAGTTCATGGGCGAGCTGGGCAAGAACGCCGAGCAGCGCGTCAAGCGTGACCTGGCCCTGGGCAAGCTGGCTGAGGACCTCGGCGTGCAGGTGACCGATCAGGAGTTTGGTCAGAACCTGATGGCGATGGCCCAGATGAATGGCATGTCTCCCCAGGAGCTGCAAAGCCAGATGGGCACGGGCGGCCTGAACGCCTTTTACACCGATATTCTGCGCTCCAAGGCACTGAACCAGGCCCTGGCCCAGCTGAGCGGCGAAGGCCAGAGCGACAGCGCCGAAGCAGACGGTGCCAAGACCGACACTGCCAAAGCGGATGCCAGCAAAGCCGCTGACAGCGAGGGCGGAGCTGCTGAAGCGGACAGCAAGCAGGACGACAAGAGCAGCGAAGAATAAAGTTTCAGCTGCCAGGTGCGCGGAGCTGTGAGGCCCGCGCACCTTTTTTGGTGCTGCGCCCAGTTTGTACCTCATCCCGGATTCATTGAACGGCGGTTCAAAGAATGCTACTTTGCGGCCATGACCTCCACAGAACTGTCGGCTCGTCAGGGCATCGGCATCACGGCGCTGGGCATGTACGTGCCTGAGCGCGTAGTCACGAACGCCTTTTACGAAAGTTATCTGGAGACCAGTGCCGAGTGGATTGAGTCGCGCACCGGAATGCGTGAGCGCCGCTACGCCGCCGAAGATGAGTATGCTTCGCATCTGGGCGTCAAAGCGGTGCGGGACCTGCTGGCGCATGACCCGGACGCGCTTCAGGACGTGGACCTGATTCTGTGCGCGACGGGCACTCCAGATGCTCTGTTTCCCAGCACGGCGGCCCTGATTGGGGAGCAGGTGGGCCTGCGCGGCGTGGCGGCTGCTGATATTTCGGTGGCGTGCTCGGGCTTTGTGTACGGCCTGGCGATGGCCAAAGGCCAGATTGCTGCGGGAATTGCCCGGCGCGTGCTGGTAATCGGCACCGAGGTGCTGTCCAAGCGGGTCGACCAGCAGGAGCGCAACAACGCCATCCTGTTTGCGGACGGTGCGGGCGCAGCAGTGGTGGGGCCGGTGCCCGCAGGCTATGGCCTGGGCGAGTTCGTGATGGGCGCGGACGGAAGCGGTGGGGGCAGCCTGTACATGCCCGGTGCTGCGCCGCAGCTGCCCGACGGCACCCCTATGGGTGAGTACGCCGGGATGAATGGCCGCGAGGTCTTCAAGTTCGCCGTGCGGGTCATTCCCGAAAGCGGCCAGCAGGTGCTTAAAAAGTCTGGTCTGAGCATTGACGATGTCAGCTGGATTGTGCCGCACCAGGCGAACATCCGCATCATTGAGGCGGCGGCGGAGCGGTTTGGTGTGGGGATGGACAAATTCATCGTGAACCTGGACCGCTACGGCAACACCAGCGCGGCTACCGTGCCGCTGGCCGTGGTGGACGCGGTGCGTGATGGCCGCATTCAGGACGGTCAACAGGTGCTGATGGTGGCCTTTGGCGGTGGCCTGAGCTGGGCCGCCTGTACCCTGAAGTGGTGGGCCGGCGCACCCTCGCTGCGGGCGGAGGCCTGAGCCGTGCAGAGCGCTGACCTGCAAGGCAAGAAGATTGCGGCTCTGTTTCCCGGTCAGGGGTCGCACGCGGTGGGCATGGGGGCGGACCTGACCGCTGCCTTTGCAGAAGCCGAAGCTGTCTATGCTCAGGCCGAAGCCACCCTGCCGGGTCTGCGTGGCCTGATGGAGCAGGGGCCGCTGGAAGACCTCACCCTGACCGCCAACCAGCAGCCCGCCCTGGTGGCGGCCAGCGTCGCCGCCTACCGTGCTTGGCAGGCCCGCACTGGCCTGACTCCGACTTTTGCAGCGGGACACAGCCTGGGTGAATACTCCTCCCTGGTCGCGGCGGGAGCGCTGAGCCTCGGAGATGCCCTGCGTCTGACCCGGCAGCGCGGCGAGCTGATGCAGGCCGCTGTACCGGTAGGGCGCGGGGCCATGAGCGCCGTGATGGGCGACCCCGAGCGGGTGCGCGAAGTCTGCGCGTCCATGCAGGGCGTGCAGCCCGCCAACTTTAATGCGCCCACCCAGACTGTGATTTCAGGCGAGGGCGAAGCGGTCATGCAGGCGGGGGCCGACCTCAAAGCCCTGGGGCTCAAGGTGATTCCGCTCAAAGTAAGTGCGCCCTTTCACTGCCCGCTGATGGAGCCTGCCCGCGAGGGGCTGACTCCAGCCCTGCAAGCGGCGCCGTACGGCGAGCTGGCCTTCCCGGTGTACGCCAATGTCACTGCCGCAGCCAATCAGACCCCCGCAGCCTTGCCTGAACTGCTGGCCGAGCAGATCACGGCACCAGTGCGCTGGGTGGAAACCGTGCAGGCGCTGGCGGACGCAGGCGCAGAGGTATTTATTGAATTCGGCCCTGGCCGGGTGCTGACTGGCTTGGTCAAGAAAATCGTGCCCGATGCGGCAGTGCTCAATGTAGGCACGGCTCAGGACATCGCGGCGCTGCTGGAGGAATCACAATGACAGAATCAAAGAAAAAGGTTGCCCTGGTCACCGGCTCCAGCCGTGGCCTGGGCCGGGCAATGGCGCTGAAATTGGCGCAGGACGGCTTTACAGTGGCTGTGCATTACGGACGCGGCCAGGAGCAGGCTGAAGCGGTGGCTGATGAGATTCGCAGCGCGGGTGGGCAGGCGCAGGTGTTCGGCGCAGACCTGTCCGACCCAGCGCAGGCCGCTGAGCTGGTCGAAACGGTGATTAAGGAACTGGGCGGTCTGGATGTCCTGGTCAATAACGCGGGCATTACTCGCGATGGCCTCGCTATTCGCATGAAGGATGAAGACTGGCACGCAGTCATCCAGACCAACCTGAGCAGTGCTTTTAGTGCCAGCCGCGCCGCCATCAAGCACATGATGCGGGCCAGGGCCGGGCGTATCATCAACATTTCGAGCGTGGTGGCTCTGAGCGGCAACCCCGGCCAGGCCAACTACGTTGCCAGCAAGGCGGGCCTGATTGGCCTGACCAAAGCGCTGGCGAAGGAATACGGCGGGCGCGGCATCACAGTGAATGCAGTGGCTCCTGGCTTTATCGAGTCCGACATGACCGCTGACCTGGGGGCCGACCTGCGCGCCGAATACGAGAAGAACATTCCGCTGGGCCGGATGGGGCAGCCGGAAGAAGTCGCCGCGCTGGTGGCTTTCCTCGCCTCAGATGCGGCGGGGTATGTCTCCGGGCAAACCATCGGCGTGGACGGGGGCATGAACCCGCACTGAGGCCCTGCCCGCGCTGGCCTTGCCATTCTCTTAAACCGCGTCCGCACTCGCATGCCGCCCTGGCGGCAATCCGCTACACTAGGCAAGATTCCAGAAAGCAGGAGGTAAACAACATGGCTATTTTTGATGACGTAAAAGAAGTAATCGTAGAGAAACTGGGTGCCGACGCTGATCAGGTAACCCCCGAAGCCCGCTTCGTGGAAGACCTGGGCGCTGACAGCCTGGAAATCGTAGAACTGGTAATGGGCCTGGAAGACAAGTTCGGCCTGAGCATCAGCGATGAAGACGCCGAAGGCATCCGCACCGTTCAGGCGGCTGTGGATTACGTCGAGAAGAACCAGTAAATTTCCCGCTGGGGGCCAAGTGCGCTCCCGGCCCAGCTCCTGATCTTTGCCGCATCTGTGGCCCGCGAGAGACAAAGCACCCCACGCTGGGCCTTTGTCTCTCGTCTGCTTATGTGCTTCGCTGGCCTGCCTCCTGCCCGCATGGCCCGCACTACTCCTCACATTCATCAAGGATGGACAACCATGACTGAACTGAAACGCGTCGTGATGACCGGACTCGGCCCCGTGACCCCTATCGGCACTGGCAGAGACGCTTTTGCCCAGGCCCAGCGCGCTGGCAAAAGCGGCATAGGCCCGATTACCCGCTTTGACCCCAGCGAGATTGCCAGCAAGATTGCTGGCGAAGTGGGGGACGACCTCTCGCCCTGGCTGGACGCCAAGGAAGCCCGCCGCCTGGACCGGGTGGTGCAGTTCGCTCTGGTGGCTGCCGACCTGGCCCTGCAAGACAGCGGCCTGACCCGTGAAGATGTGGCTGGTGAGCGCACCGGGGCCATCGTGGGCAGCGGCATCGGCGGCATGGAAACCTTCGAGGCGCAGGCCCGCGTCAGCTTTGAGCGGGGCGCGGGGCGCATCAGCCCCATGTTCATTCCCATGATGATTGCCAACATGAGCACCGGGCATGTCGCCATGCGCTACGGGGCGACAGGCCCCAGCTCCACGGTGGTTACGGCCTGCGCCACCGGCACTGGCTCAATTGGCGAAGCCGCCCGCTACATTGCTCTGGGGCTGGCAGACCGGATGTTTGCGGGCGGCACCGAGGCCAGCATCGTGCCGCTGGCCATGGGCGGCTTTGCCAACATGAAGGCGCTCAGCACCCGCAACGACGACCCCCAGGCCGCCAGCCGTCCTTTTGACGCCGAGCGTGACGGCTTTGTGATGGGTGAAGGGGCTGGCGTGGTCCTGCTAGAGGAGTACGAAACCGCCAAAAAGCGCGGGGCCCACATCTACGCCGAAATCCTGGGCTTTGGCGTGAGCGCCGACGCGCACCACATCACCATGCCCGCACCTCAGGGCGCAGGTGCGCAGCTGGCCATGCGTATGGCCCTGCGGACGGCGGGTGTCAACCCGGAGCAGGTGGGCTACATCAATGCCCACGGCACCTCCACCCCGGCCAACGACCTGCATGAAACCCAGGGTATCAAGCACGTGTTTGGCGAGCATGCCTACAAGTTGGCGGTCAGCTCCACCAAGTCCATGACCGGCCACCTGCTGGGCGCGGCGGGCGCGGTAGAAGCGATTGCTGTGGCCCAGGCGCTGAGTGACGGTATCCTGCCCCCCACCATCAACCTGACCAACCCCGACCCCCAGTGCGACCTGGACTACATCGCAGAGGGAGCGCGTGAGCAGCAGGTGCAATATGCCCTGAGCAACTCGTTCGCTTTTGGCGGGCAAAACGCCGCGCTGCTGTTTGGCCGGATTTGAGCCACCGGCCACCCGGTTTGGGAAAGCAGATGGTCTAGGGGAGCAAAGAGAGTCGCCTGGCGGCTCTTTTCTGTTGTTGGACCGCTTTGGCAGGCCTTTCGGGGAGGGAGCAGCCCAGTTCGTATACAGACTTTTAGGCGGCTCTTGCCAGCTGACTTTGTGCTGACAGTACAGTGACGCCACCCCGGTCTAATAGAAGTGCTTTTGGCCCCTCACACCTACCTTTTTCCTGTTCTTGCCCTGAGGTACACATGACCAAACCCAAGTCCAGCCCCAGCAAGGCGGCTTCCCGCAAAACACCGCAAACACCGGCCCCCTCCAAGTCCAGCCGCCCTAAGAGTGGTCCCAAGAGTGGTGGTCCCAAGAGTGCCCGTTCTAAAGCGGCCAGCCCCAAGAGTGCCGCCAAGAGTACTGCTTCCAAGCGGAGCCGCCCACAGGCGGCCACGGCGGCTGCGCAGAAGGTGGCCAGCCGAGCCAAGGCTCCGGCTGTGCGTTCTCAGGTGGCGGAAAAGCCCGCTGCTGAGGTTGCTGCGCCGCCACTCCGCGAGACCTTCAGCACGGTCAGCAACCCCGCCAGCAGTTTTCTGAACCGTGAGCTGTCGTGGCTCTCGTTCAACGAGCGCGTGCTGGCCGAAGCCTGCGATGAGCGCAACCCGCTGCTGGAGCGGCTGAAGTTCACGGCCATCTGCGGCAGCAACCTCGACGAGTTCTTTATGGTGCGGGTGGCCGGAATCCATCAGCAGATTGCCGCCGGGGTGCAGACACCCAGCCTGGACGGACTGCTGCCGCGTGAGGTGCTCAAGCTGGTGCGGGACCAGACCCACGACATGATGGAGCGGGTCGAGGCGACCACCCGGCAGATTCTGGGCCAGCTGGAGGCGGGGGGCATCAAAATCTGGCGCATGGACGAGCTGGATGCAGAAGGCCGCCAGGAAGTCCGCCGCCACTACCTAGACCAGATTCAACCGGTCCTGACCCCGCTGGTGGTGGACCCCAGCCACCCTTTTCCCTATATCAGCAACCTCAGCCTGAACCTGGCCGTGCTGCTGGAAGGCAAGAAGAAAAAGTCCCCTGATTTTGCCCGCGTCAAAGTGCCGGTGGGAGTCCTGCCACGCGTCGTGACCATCGGCGGGCGGCTGATGCTGCTGGAAGACGTGATGGCCGCCCACATGGACGAGCTGTTCAAGGGGCGGCGGGTGCAGGCCGTGTACCTGTTCCGCGTGACCCGCAACACCGATTTTGACTTTGACGAAGATGAGGCTGAGGACCTGCTCGCCACGGTGGAAGACGGCCTGCGCCGCCGCCGCTTCGGGGACCCGGTGCGCCTGGAAGTGACCCAGGACATGCCTGCACGGCTGCTGGACTTCTTGCAGGAGCGCATGAGCATTTCGCCGCGTGACGTGTTTCAGCTGCAGGGGCCGCTGGGCACTAGCGATCTGATGGGCCTGCGGGTAGAGCGCCCGGACCTGAGCTTTGAGCCGCACCAGCCGCACCTGCATCCCTACACCCGGCGCGAGGACGAGGACATCTTTGGAGTGCTGCGCCGCCGCGACCTGCTGCTGCACCATCCCTACGATTCGTTTGATCATGTGCTGAACTTTCTGGAAGAGGCCGCCGCTGACCCTGACGTGCTGGCAATCAAGCAGATTCTGTACCGCACCGGCGACGACCCCCGGTTGCTGGGTGCGCTGCGCTCGGCGGCCGAGACCGGCAAGCAGGTGGTGGCCTTTATTGAGCTCAAAGCCCGTTTTGACGAGCAGCGCAACATCTCCTGGGCCAAGCAGCTGGAGCGGGCCGGGGCCCACGTGGTCCACGGCATGGCTGGCCTCAAGACCCACGCCAAGGTCACGCTGGTGGTGCGGCGTGAAGAAGGTGGCCTGCGCCGGTATGTCCACATCGGCACTGGCAACTACAACCCCAAGACGGCGCGGTTGTATACCGACCTCAGCCTGCTAACCTCTGATGGCGAGCTGGGCGCTGACGCCACCGAGTTGTTCAACCACCTGACTGGGTATGCTGAGGCAGAGTACCGTCACTTGCTGGTCGCCCCCCGCTGGGCAAGGGTGGGCATGGTCGAGCGACTGGAGCGCGAAGCCGAAGTGGCCCGCCAGGGCGGCGACGCCTGGTTCGTGGGCAAGTGCAACCAGCTGACCGACCCGGCCATGATCGAGGCGCTGTACCGCGCTTCGCAGGCAGGCGTCCGCATCCGCATGGTGATTCGTGGGGTGTGCTGTTTGCGCCCTGGCGTGCCGGGCCTCAGTGAGAACATCGAGATTCGCAGCCTGCTGGGCCGCTTCTTGGAGCACTCGCGCATCTATGCTTTTGGCAATGGTGGTCAGCCGGAAGTGTATTTCGGCAGCGCCGACTGGATGAGCCGGAACTTGGACCGCCGTGTGGAGGTGCTGGCCCCGGTGCTGGTGCCAGCGCTACGGGAAGAGTTCCTGGACATCATGGACACCGAGCTGAGCGACGAGCGCGGCTCCTGGCGACTGCGCGAAGACGGCGTGTACGAGAAGCTGCCCGGCGAGCGCAGCGCCCAGGCGGAGTTTGCAGCAGGCAATCTGACCTAAGTACATCGAAGTTAATCTTTAGATTAACCGAGCGAAGCGAGTACCCGAAAAAAGTGCGTCGCACCGGGGATGAAGAGGTTCCGGTGTTCTTCCGGAAACTCGAAATGTGAGGTGCGAGGTACTTAGGCCCCACCTTCAGCCAGCCAATCGGGCGCGTGAATGGTCAACCAGGGCCAGCGCGCCCGGTAGTCTTTGGCTTTGGGCAAAAAGAGGTCTGGGGTACGGTTTAAAGGGTTGAGTGTGAGCTGTCCGGCGGCCAGTTCGTCCAGGCCATAAGGGGCATACAGTTCGCCCGCCGCAGTGACGCCGACACAGGTGCAGCCGGCGAGGAACTGCTGCACACCTGCTCTGGCCGTTAGCAAGGGCGGCCGGGTTTGCCCTTACTTCTCCTGGAACCAGAGGTGAACCCTGGCCTGATTTCGCAGTTGAATTTCGGCAGGCAGGTCCCTGAAGAGCTCTTCAGCCTGCCTAATGGCATAGTCTTCGGCTTGATAGCTGGTATCTGCTTCCCAGTAAAACAGGTCATAGTCCCGAATTCTGGCCTCAGGAGGTTCATCGCTCAGCACGTTCCAGACCGTCTGAAAGAGGCTGCCGCCCACCAGCATCACCTGTGACGCCACCGCTTCCAGACGGGGCAGCCGGGCCAGAATCTCGGCATTGACCGAGTTACGCTGGACCAGTTGCAAGAACTGCTCCTCGGTTACGCCAGCAGCCCTGGATAATGTTCCACGCAGCTCCACTCCCGCTCCCACCCCGGCCAGGAGTGGCCCAGTCGCAGCGGCGGCAGCAAGTGCTCCGGCACCTTCAGACCCCGTGCTCCAGCAATCGCCCCAGCCACGCAGGCCACCGTGTCGGAGTCGTCGCCCAGCAGCGCGGCAGGTTCGATGCAGCCCAGCCAGTCGTCGGCGCGGGCATGGGCCAGGGCTGCTTCCAGCGTGTCCAACACGTAGCCGCTCTGCGAGGTGAGGTGTCCCTCCAAGCCGCTGCGGACCCGTTCGCGCACCTGCCCACGGGCTGAGCGGCTGTGCTCACCAAACTCGGCATAAGCGGCGCGGCTTTCTATCTCGAACAGCCCTGCGTCCAGCATCACGGCGCGGGCGTCCACCTGTTCCAGCAGCGCCAGGCCGTGGGCAGCGGCGCGGGCGAGTGGCTCATCCTGGCTCAGCGCTTCCAGCAGACCAGTGAAAAAGACAGAGGCGTACACGCAGCGCGGGTCGGCGTGGGTCAGGGCCGTGACCAGCACGCTCTGACGGGCCAGCTCCTCGCCACTGAAGCCTGCCAGCCAGACAGCGGCAATTCGCATCAGGCCGCCGTTGCCCGCACTCCCATACCCGCTGGCCTGCCAGGCCCGGACACCCCCGTCCAGCGTGCCGTATCCGAGTGCGCTGCGGGTCAGGCCGCCCACGTCCGGCGGGCGGGTACTTAGCCAGTCGCGGAGGCCCGCCAGCACGCCGCTCAACTCTTTCTCACGTTGCCCTTCGCTGCGGGCGTAGCCCAGCAGGGTCGCCGCCACCATCTGGCTGTCGTCGGTGGCCTCGCCGGGTGCGAATCCGAAGACACTGCCCTCCTGATACTCGCGGAAGGTCTCGCCGTACCGCTGGCGGATGGCCTGCGGGGTCTTGAACTCTGTGGCGGCAGCCAGGGCGTCGGCGGCGGTCAGGGCAAATAAGGTGTTGAGGCGGCGGTTCATCCCGCTCCCTGGGTCACTTCGGCCAGCCAGTATTCCAGCCGGGTCTGCGCATTGTCCTGACTGCCGTAGATAGAGCGCACCACTTCCCCACCTTCCAGAGCGGTCCAGTGCGGCGTGCCTTCGGTGGCGTAAGCCTCGGCCAGTGAGCCGTCCACATCCAGCGCCACTGGAAAAGGCAGCCGGGCAAATTTCTGGGCAAAGTGCAGCAGCGTGGGCAAAATCTCCTCGCGGTCCAAGTGCCGGTGGCCGCGTGAGGTATGCACTGCGACGAAGTTCACCTGTTCCCCGTACTGTGCATGCAGCCGCTTCATAAAGGGAATGCCGCGTGACACGCAACCTGCGCATTCCAGGTGGAAGAACATCATCAGGCTTGGCCGCGCTGGGTCTATGTCCTCCGCGTGCCAAACAAAGTCCCCCGCCGCAGGCCAGGGCAGGGGAGAGGAAGGTTCAGGAGTCATGGCTCCATTCTAGTGGTTCAGTCGCGGCCCACATTCCGCAGGAACGCGGGAATATCGTAGTCCTTGGGGTCATAGGCTGCGGAGCTGCCGGTACGGACCGGGCGCACGATGTTGTCAAAGCTGCTGCTGCCGTCAAAAGGACCGTCGTCAAAGCCGGTGGCAATCACGGTGACGCGCACTTCATCGCCCGCCGCTTCGTCAGGAGTGATGCCGAACAACACATCTGGGTCTTCTCGGCCAGTGGCTTCGCGCACACGTTCCAGAATCTCGTTGGCGTCGTTCATGCTCAGGTCGTAAGAGCCGGTGACGTTCACCAGAATGCGGCTGGCACCCTCGATCCCGCGCTCCAGCAGCGGCGAGTGAATGGCCGTCATGGCGGCTTCTTCGACCATCTTGTCGCCCCGGCCCGCGCCGATCCCCATCAGGATGGTGCCCGAGTTGCTCAGCAGGTTGCGCACGTCGGCAAAGTCAAGGTTGATCATACCCTCTACATTGATCACGTCGCTGATGCCTTTGACGCCGAAGTACAGCACCCGGTCAGCAATGAGGAAGGCTTCGCGGAACGACACCTTCTTGTCAATGGCGGTCAGCAGTTTCTCGTTGTTGACCACGATCATGCCGTCCACGCGCTCGGCCAGCTTGGCGATGCCCTCTTCGGCCACGCGCTGACGCTTGGGGCCTTCAAACTTGAAGGGACGGGTCACGATAGCAACGCTCAGGATGCCCATTTCACGGGCAATTTCAGCCACAACAGGCGCAGAGCCGGTGCCGGTGCCGCCGCCCATACCTGCCGTGATAAACAGCATGTCGGTGCCGTCCAGGTACTCCTTGATGCGCTCTTTGTCCTCCATGGCAGCCTGCTCACCCACTTCGGGATTGGCCCCAGCGCCCAGACCACGGGTCAGGCGGTCACCCAACTGAATCCGTATCTCCGCGTGGCTCTTGGCGAGCACCTGCGCGTCGGTGTTGCCGGCGATGAATTCCACACCGTCCAGGCCCGATTCGATCATGCGGTTCACGGCATTGTTGCCGGCTCCGCCCAGTCCAATTACGCGAATTTTGGCAGCTTCCATATCTGACTCCTTTGGGGGTGGGCAATAAGGCTGCCCAGGGTGGCTGAGAGGCTCTCTGTATCGGTGTATCTGGCCTGCGGAGAGCCTCGCAGCGGTTGGGGACATGACGACTTGCGCAGTGTAGCGCGGCGGACAATGAGGCTCAGAGCCAGTCGCTAAACCATCTGCGAATCTTTTCCATCAGCCCTGGCTTGTGGTCTGCGGAGGACGGCTGCTCCTGCGCTTTGGGCGAGGTCCGCACCACGGTCTGATGAACCGGGGCAGACACCGGCTCCGTGTGCTGCGGTGCGGACTGCACTTCAGCCGGGCGGGGCCGCTCGGCACGCTGCGGCGCAGGCTGCGGCTGAGCCTCCGGCTCGCGGTCTTTGCGGGATTTGATCAGGGGGGCTTTGACAGGCTGGGGTTCCGGCTCCGGCTCGGGCAGAGGCAGCGGCGCAGGGGCGACCAGGCGGCCATCTTCATGCAGCCCGAACAGCACCAGGCCCACGCCAGCGGCGTACTCCGGGCCATTGACGATATCCACCAAGCCGCCGATGTTGCCCGGCTTGCCCAGGCGCACCGGCACCCGGAAGCGGTCGCGGGCCAGTTCGGGGGTACCGCGCAGCTTGCTGGCCCCGCCGGTCAGAATGACATTCTGGGCGATCAGCTCGACTGGGCCCAGTGTCTGGTCAATCTCATCGCGGATCATCCCAAAAATCTCAGCGATGCGCGGCTTGATGACCCGCGAGAGTTCCTGCGCGCTCAGGGCATGGGTCTTGCCCTGTCCGGTGGTGATTTCCAGGGTGAGGTCGGCGTCGGCCATTTCGGGGAGGGCTGCGCCGTAGCGGCGCTTGACATCCTCCGCCTCTTCCATCGGAATCTTGAGAATCTGTGCCAGGTCAGCGGTCACATGGTCACCGCCGATAGGAATAGAAGCGCTGTGGGCCAGGTTGCCCCGGCGGAACACGCCGATATCAGTGGTGCCGCCGCCCATATCAATCACGATGACCGACTGGCTTTGCTCGCCGGTATCCACCGTGGAGAGGCCCGAAGCGAGGGCCTGAAGCACGAAGCCGTCCACCCGCAGGCCCGCTTCCTGCACGCAGCGGCGCAGGTTCAGTAGCGGCCCAGCGGTTCCGGCCACGATATGCACATCCACTTCCAGGCGCACGCCGTGCATGCCAACAGGGCTCTTGATGCCTTCCTGGCCGTCCACCTCGTACTCCTGGGGCAGCGTGTGTAGCACCTCCAGATTGGGGTCCAGCGGCACAGCCTGAGCATTCTCGATGGAGCGGTGAACATCCGTGTCAGTGATTTCGTGGCCCCGGCGGATGGCAGCCAGACCGTGACTGGTGATGGCTTTGGTATGGTTGCCCGCCACCGACACGTAGGCGCTTTCGACCTTGACACCGGCCACACGCTCGGCGCGGTGTACCGATTCCTTGATGGCCTGCACGGTGCGTTCCAGATTCACGACAGAGCCGCGCTTGAGCCCTTCGCTTGGCACGCTGCCCTGGCCGATAATGTCCACGCTGCCGTCGCCAGCCAGCTCGCCGATCACGGTGGTGATTTTGGTGGTGCCTATATCCAGGCCTACGATCATTCGGTTGTCCTTCATTCCTGGACGCTCACCCCCCAGGGGTAGATATGAATTTGTTGATTGGGATATTCCGCCAGTGCTCCGGCGTACTTCAGCAAAGATTCGAGGTCGCCGCTCCATGCTGAACTGCCTGCCGATTTGACAGACAGACCAGAGGGAGTGTACTCCACCGATTGTACATGGTATGGCGCGAGGGCTTCCAGGGCGGCCAGAGCGTCACCGGTTCGCTCTGGACCCCAGCCGGTCACGTTGGGCAGGGCAGCAGCCGGTTCAGCGCCGGGAAGACGGGTGCCGTCACGGGCTACGGCCACCGGCTGCTGGCCCGATTCCCGCAGCATGGCGTAGGGTCGCCGCTCGGTGATGTGTACATTCAGCCGCCCTGGGAACTGCCGGGTCACTTCCGCCGACTCAATCCAAGGTTCGCGGGTGAGGCCCGCCGCCTGCCGCGCTCCGTAGTAGAGCCAGCTGCTGCCTTTATCCACTCCGGCGGCCCGCACCACTGCTTCAGCACTGAGATGCTGGTTGCCACTGACAGCCACTTCGCGGATGGGTAAGGCGTACCACGAGGCGGCCAGGGCCAGTACGGTCAGGGGAAGAAAAACCCAACCCCAGAGCACGTTTCCATGACCGCGGCTGGGCGACGGAGCCGCTGGTAGCAGTTCCGCAGGCAGCTGGGTGGGTAGAGCTGGTGAAAGCTCAGCTGAGGCGGCTGGTGCGCGAGGTGGCGTGGGGGCTGAGCGCCGCCGGGGGAAGGAGAATCGCCTTTGAGATGGGGAAGGGGAAGTAGCAGCAGGCACCAACGGGGACGGGGGCTGCTCTGTCTGGCCCGTTGATAGAGCAGCGGACGTGACGCGTCCGTGTGGAACGTCAGGGTCTGTCTCGCTTCCCCCAACAGGGCCCGCCTGCGCGGCAGATTCAGCCCAGACCGCTTGTCCAGCGTGCTCCTCCCCGTCATCAGTGACATATTCCAGGTCATCAAGTCCCTCGTACAGGACTGTTTCCTCATCATCAGGGTGCCACTTCTTGCGAACAGGTCTAGGGTCGGGAGGCGAACGGCGAAACATAAACCCATCTTAACTGTTTTGCCGTGAGATAAATCGCATTCTGATACAGCCCTGCTAAGGCGCTGTTCGCAAAGTGCAGAAGATACAGCCAATGAGAGACATTCCCTGCTGCCGTAGAGGTCCCGATGAGATGGCGTCGGGAAAGCACTTATTCTCCACCCGACTCCATGTGTTGTACTCGCCCGTTCAAAAGATATGTATCTTTTTGCCAACTGCTTTAGCGCAGGTCAGCTGCCGCTTCTTCAGGCCAGATCTCGTATTCCAGTTCCAGTGGGCCACTCAGCTCGGGAGCCAGTCGGCCTTTGATCAGCCGCAGCAAGCCCAGCACGTCGGCGGCGGTGGCTCCGCCCAGATTCACAATGAAATTCCCGTGCTCAGGGGCAATGCGGGCTTGCCCGATCTGCTCGCCCTTGAGCCCGGCGCGGTCAATCAGCAAGCCGGCACTCACGCCGCCAGGGTTTTTGAAGGCGCAACCGGGGGTCTTCATCTTGGGCTGGCCTTTGCGCGCTGCGTCGGCCTGATCCATGCGCTCACGTACGGCTTCGGGGGTACTTTGCTGCAAGCGGAGCCGCACCCGCGACACAATATGACCACGCGGAATGTCACTGTTGCGGTAGCCCCAGTTCAGATCGTCGGGGGTGACTTGGCGCACACCCTCAGGCGTCACGATTTCAATGGTGTGTAGGCCGTCGAACATCTCGCCAAAGCGGGTGCCAGCGTTCATCCACACTGAGCCGCCCACCTGACCCGGGATGCCGACTGTGCCTTCCAGGTTGCTCCAGCCCAGCGCCTGCAACTTGCGGAGCAGTCCCGGCAAAGGTGTGCCGCCGCCTACCCAGCCGGTCACGATCATTCCGCTGGCCGGGTCGCTCAGCTCGGGGTCAGGTGTCAGGTCAGCTTTGGCCAGTGGGCCAGACAGCCGAATCACGCGCTCAGGTACACCACTGTCGTCAATCACCAAGTTGCTGCCGCCGCCCAGGATGCGGTAAGGCTGCTCCACCGCTTCAGCCAGCGCTTCGAGCGTCTCCACAAACCAGATTTCGGCTTCACCGCCTACGCCGACGGTGGTGTAGCGGGCCAGTGGCTGGCGCTCCACGCGGGTGCCTAAGCGGCTGGGGGAGGGCTGGGCAGGAAGGACGGCGCTCACCGCGCTTCCTTGAGGGGTGACAGAGGATCGTCAGCCGGCTCGACCAGTTGCCGGGCCAGCTGCCAGACGTCGCCCGCTCCCATGGTCACGATAATGTCGCCCTGATCAGCCGTGCGGCGCAGGTAGTCCACCACGTCGCCGCGCTGCGGCCAGTAGCGCGCACCTGCGTGGCCGCCGCCGCTCATGCGGTCCACGATCAGTTGGGCGTGAATGCCCTCAATCGGGGTTTCGCCCGCTGCGGCGATGTCCAGCACCATCACCTCGTCAGCGTCCATCAGGGCGTCGGCCAGCCGGGGCCACGACTGCTGCGTGCGCAGGTAGCGGTGAGGCTGGAAAATCACCCGGACGCGGCGGCCGGTCTGCTGAGCGGCCTGGACAGCGGCATGCAACTTGGTGGGGTTGTGAGCGTAGTCGTCCACAACCTGTGCACCGTGCAGTTCGCCGATATGCTGCCAGCGCCGGCCCGGTCCCTTGAAAGCGGCCAGGGCCTGTGCTGCCCGGTTGAAGTCGCCGCCGTACAGGTGGGTCACAGCGAGCGCAGCTAGTGCATTCATGGCGTTGTGATGTCCCGGCAAGCTGACGCGGGCTTCGCCCAGCACCTCGCCCCGGCAGGTCACAGTAAAGCTGGTCCCAGCGGGATCGCGGCGCAGGTTCTCGGCGCGGTAGGTGCAGCCCTGCGAAATCCCGTACGACAGCTGCTCGGCGCAGCCTGCAACCAGATGGTCCAGGTTGCGGCCTTCTAGGCCTTGCCAGTCGGCGTAGTACAACACCCGCTTGGCCTGCGACACGAACTGCGCAAAGCCCTCGTGCTGCTCCTCCACTGTTTCCCAGTAGGTGGCCTGGTTGCCGCCCACATGGTCATCTTCGGCATTGGTAAATACGGCAGTCTCACAGCTCAGCTGCGCGAAGCGGCGGTCGGATTCGTCCACTTCCGCCACAAAAGGCCCCTGACCGGCGCGGGCGTTGGCCCCGAATTCCGGCACAATTCCGCCCACAAAGGCGGCGGGGTCCAGGCCAGCGCCCTCCAGCGCCACGGCAATCATGGAGCTGGTGGTGGTCTTGCCGTGCGTGCCGATCACGCCGATAGAGGGCGAGGCGGCCAACAACTGCGCGAGCAGCTCCATGCGCGGCAGCACACTGAGCCCGGCGTCTAAGGCAGCCTGCACCTCAGGATGCGTCTTGGACACAGCTTCAGAAGCCACCAACACGCTGGCGGCTGGGCGGCTGCCGTGGGCCAGCAAGTGAGCGGGGTCATGGCCCAGCTGCACCGCGATGCCCTCGGCTTCAAGCTGACGGGTCAGCTCCGACGCCTGGGCGTCACAGCCAGAAACGTGGTAACCCCGCGCTTTGAGCAGCCGGGCAAAGGCACTGACGCCGATGCCGCCGATTCCCATCAGATGAATGTGGGTATCTCGGGGAGAGGGATGTTCAGCAGTAAACAGTTTGGTCATGGTGGAAGGGGACGGCACAGGCGCTGACGAATCATTGCGGAAGAAGGCGTCTGAGAGATTCACAGCTGCTCGACCAAATCGGCCAGCCGGGCCGCAGCACCCTGTGGGGAGCGCTGCCGTGCGGCCTCCCGCATCTCGCTGCGCGTGCCTGACAGACCACACTCTAGCACCCGCTTTCCTAGATCACGGCTGAGGGCGCTCTGCTCTACCAACCGGCCAGCGCCCACTTTTTCTACGGCCTGGGCATTGTGGAACTGGTGATTTTCGGC
The DNA here is from genome assembly GCF_014653275.1 of Deinococcus piscis. Lineage (GTDB taxonomy): Bacteria > Deinococcota > Deinococci > Deinococcales > Deinococcaceae > Deinococcus > Deinococcus piscis. The sequence goes on along the minus strand of NZ_BNAL01000014.1, from coordinate 31,356 downwards.
GGATTCGGGTAGCGGCACCATGATCAGCGGCACGCCGTGGAAAGCGGCTTCGGCCAGTGTGCCGGTACCAGCGCGGGTCACCCCCAGGTCCGCCACGCTCCAGGCGGAGGGCGCGTCCACAAAGCCTGTGACGTGATACCAGGGCAGGTCGGCCACAGTGGGGGCGACCGCTTCCACCCAGCGCGGCCCGGTAGAGTGCAGCACCTGCACCGGCTCACCGTGAAGTGTTCCGCTGCCAAGCACCTCGCGCAGCACCGGGGGCACGCCTTCATTCAGCGCCAGCGAACCCTGTGACCCGCCCATGACGAGCAGGGTGAGGCGCTGCGGGTCCAGACGGAGACCAGCGGCACTCAGGCGTGCGAACGCCTCCGCACGGCTGACTCGTTCTTCGCGGATGGGCATGCCGACCAGTTGCCCTTTGCCCGCTGGCAGGCCGATCACTTCTTTGTAGGCGGTAGCGACAGCGCGGGCCCGTCCGGCAGCCAGGCGCTGGGTGAGGCCCAGGTGGGCATTTTGCTCGTGCAGGACGGTGGCAATGCCCAGGCTCTGCGCCGCCAGCACACCCGGCAAGCTGGCAAAGCCGCCGTAGCCCACCACTGCGGCGGGTCGGCGTTCAGCCAGCCAGCGCCGCGCCTGCACCACGCCGCCCGCCGCCCGCAGCAGCTCGCGGGGGTCTGGCCGTCCCTGTCCACTGCGGGCCAGCTTGCCGGCCTCTACTCCGAAGAATTCCAGGCCTGCGCGCTCGGCTGCGCCTTCTTCCATTCCGCCGCGCTGCCCCAAGATGGCCGCGTGGTGCCCCCGCCTGATGAGTTCCTGAGCGGTGGCCACCGCCGGATAAATATGCCCGCCGGTGCCGCCGGTTGCCATCACGAAACTTGCCATGTCAGGCACTATAAGCGCAGGAGGCGCGTAGACCGAACAGCTTGCGGGCAGGGAGGCAAATGGTGATCTGCGGTATACGCGAAAATGTCAGCGAACCCTTCTGTTTGCCTCCTGCTCTGCTTGACAGCTCTTGGGTTTCCAGGTCTCCAGTTTTCAGGTTTTCAGGGCATACTGAAGCTCATGCCCCGGCTGCGTGCCTTGCCTGACAAATTGCGCCGCCTGCGCCGCAGCTTCCGCGAGTCGCAGGCGCGCCCCGACGACTGCTGGGCACTGGCTCGCCTGACTCCCGCCGAGGGCCGACTGTACCTGCGGATGGATGCCCGTGACCGCGAACACGCCGTGCGAGTGGCGCAGGCCCTGTTGGCTGCCTGCTTGGAGGAGGATTCACCGCCCAGTTCCGAGCTGCTGGCCGGTGCGATTCTGCACGACTGCGGCAAGCTGGTCTGGCCCTACCGTGTGTGGGAGCGGGTTGGGGCAGGGCTATTGCCCTACCGCATAGCGGCCTGGGTGCCCTGGATGCCCGCACAGGTGCGCGCCCAGCATGCAGAGTGGGGAGCGCTGCTGGTCCGCCGGGAGGGAGGCCGGGCGCGGGTGTCAGAGCTGGTCGCCGCCCACCATCATCCGGCGGGCGACCCTGAAGCCGCCTGGATTCACCGCCTGGACGATCTGGAATAAGTCCCTAGAAGCCCAGCCGACTCACGGGATATTAGGGAGAGACAGGAGCCAGCTGGTCGCTGGCGGGCTCCTGCGCGTCCGGAGCTCCCTGTGAGGGCGCGCCAGACTCTGGGGTGCCCAGTCCCTGAGTGCCAGGCCCCTGTGGCCCGAGGTCCTGGGGCACGGGACCGGCGCTGCCCTGGCTCTGCGACTGGAACTCCTCCAGGCTGCGCTGCTGCAAGGTGACGCTGAGCTCCTGGCGGCGGCCATCGCGCCACACGGTCAGGCGCACCACGTCGCCGGGACGCCGCGCGGCCACCAGTGAGGTCACGTCAAATGGCTGGCTGACAGGACGGCCATCCACAGCCACGATGATGTCGCCCAGTGGTGCCAGCAGTTGCCCGCGTGAGTTGCGCAGTGAGCCGCGTAGGCCAGCGCGTCCAGCGGGGCTGCCTGCCTGGATTTCGTCGACCAGCACACCTTGGTTACTGACCAATCCGGCCAGTTGGCGCAGGGCCGGGTCCAGGTCTTCGAGACCCACCAGAGTTACGCCCAGATTGCCGCGCTGCGGGGCCCCCGTGCGCTCCAGGTCGCTGAGGGTCTGTTTGACCAGGTCGCCCGGAATACTGATGCCGATGAGTCCTGCCGCCATGGAGTTGGCAGCGGCGTTGGCATTGGCGATGCCCACCACCGCGCCGCGTGAATCCAGAATGGGGCCGCCGGAGTTGCCGCCCTGGATGCTGTTGGTGCTGATAATGTACTCGCCCACTTCGCTCGCCAAGTTGTCGGAGCGGGGAATCTGCGTGGCGGGGGCCATCACGCTAAAGACGCCAGTGCCCACAAAGTTCTGAATCTTGAAGGGCGAGCCGATGGTGATCAGTTTCTGTCCCTGCACCAGCGCGGCGCTGGACCCGAATTCCAGCGTGGCCGGTGCGGTCACAGCTGTGACCCGCAGCACCGCCACGTCAATGCCGGGGTCCACGCCCTCGACTTTGGCCGGTACGGTGCGGCCATTTTGGAGCGTCACGGTGAGGTTCTCGCTGTCCTGCACCACATGATAGGCCGTCACAATCAGGTCCTTCTTGTAAAAGAACCCGGTGCCCACTTCTACCGGGTCGTCGCCGGGCATCAGCGCTTCGGGAGCCAGGGCATTGTTGACCTGTACCACAGCTGAGCGGGCTCCGCGCACCACCTCGGTGGTGTTGATCTCATCCGGCACGACCAGCGCCCGCTGAGCACTGACTTGCCCCGTCACGTAGGCCCCGCCCGCTGCACCTGCAACCAGAAGGGCGGCCAGCCAGGGGCGCAGTGAGCGGGGGGAGCGCGGCTCGGTCATCCCTTGTCTCCGCCGCTTTTATCTCCGCCGCTTTCGCTGCCAGAGCTGCGCGAGTCGGTCACATAAAAGCCGCTGCCCTTAAAGGTGATAGCGGGCGGCGAGATGACGCGCTTGACCGGCGCGCCTGTTTCAGGGTGCTGGGTGTAGGCGTCGTCCTTCATGCTCTGCTTGAATTCATACAGTTCGCCAGTTTCCAGGTTTTTGTAGATATAGGTGGGCATCAGACACTCTCCGGCTCTCATGCTAGCCCATGTGATGTTGAGAACTACAGGCTCACTGGTTCTGCAGCCCGGCAGCCCGCAGATGCAGGAAGTCTATGAAGCAAGTGGCATGAGGCACTCAGGAAGGCAGCCACTTTCATCCAGAAGCCTGAACCCCCGGCCTGAAGCGCTGAGAGCTATGTTTCCACGCGGTAGCTCCGTCTCTTCTCTAAGTTGCGAATGCAGTATTGTTGCGTGACACTTTATCTTCCTCAAATTTTTGCCCTTTCTCCAACTTCTGACGCGGTGCCCCTGTGGGCCCTTTCTCCCCTCGTATGAAAAGAGGCACATTATGACCAGTTCCAGTCATTCGCAAGCTCCAGGCAAAGATGCTGTGCAGCGCTTTGGCCGTTTCCTAAGCGCGATGGTGATGCCGAATATCGGCGCGTTTATTGCCTGGGGTCTGATTACAGCCCTGTTTATCAAGACTGGCTGGCTACCCAATCCGATGTTGGGCGGTTTTGAAGATGCTTCCGGGCAGTCCCATACCGGTTTGGTTGGCCCAATGATCACCTACTTGCTGCCGCTGCTGATTGCCTACAGCGGGGGCAAGCTGGTCGCAGACCACCGTGGTGGCGTGCTGGGCGCTATTGCCGCGATGGGTGTGATTGTAGGGACCGATATTCCTATGTTTATCGGGGCCATGATCATGGGTCCGCTTGGTGGCTGGGTCATCAAGCAGTTTGACCGGGCGGTGCAGCACCGTATTCCCGCCGGCTTCGAGATGCTGATCAACAACTTCTCGGCTGGGATTATCGGTGCGCTGCTGGCAATTCTGGGCTTTTATGCTATTGGGCCGGTTGTGGAAGGCTTCAGTGCCCTGGTGGCGAGTGGCGTAAGCTGGCTGGTCAACGCGGGCCTCCTCCCGCTGGTCTCGCTGTTTATTGAGCCTGGAAAGATCCTTTTCCTCAACAATGCGATCAACCACGGCATCTTGACTCCACTGGGCACTCAGCAGGCCGCCGAGACGGGCAAGTCTCTGTACTTTCTGCTGGAAGCCAACCCTGGCCCTGGCCTGGGCGTGCTGCTCGCGTACTGGGCCTTTGCCAAAGGCACCATCAGGGCTTCAGCTCCCGGCGCGGCCATCATCCATTTCCTGGGCGGCATTCACGAAATCTACTTCCCCTATGTGCTGATGCGCCCCGCGCTGCTGATCGCTGTGATTGCTGGCGGTATGGCCGGGATTGCCACTCTGGTGGCTCTGGGTGGGGGACTGGTCTCTGCCGCTTCACCTGGCAGCATCTTCGCCATCTTGGCCCTGACTCCCCGTGACGCCTTCTTGGCAAATATCCTGTCGGTCCTGGTGGCCGCCGCCGTTTCGTTCGCTATTTCGGCGCTGATTCTGCGCGGGGCCACCTACACCGAGGATGACCTGGCCGCTGCCCAGAGTGGTTCCAAGGCCATGAAGGGCAGCCCCGCCGCAGGGGCGCCCGTCAGCGCCAGCGCTGCTGTGACCACCGACGTGAGCGACTTGGGAGCCCGCCCAGTCCGCAAGATTGTGTTCGCCTGCGACGCTGGCATGGGGTCAAGCGCGATGGGAGCAACGGGCTTTCGCAAGAAGGTTCAGGCCGCCGGGCTGCCTATCGAAGTCACCAATACGTCTATTGAGAACATCCCCGCCGACGCCGACATTGTGGTCACCCAGCAAAATCTGACCAGCCGCGCCCGCGCCAAGCAACCTGGCGCTCAGCACGTCTCGATTGACAATTTTGTGGGCAATCCTATCTATGACCGCATGATCGATGAGCTGAAAGCGGGCGCTGCTGCGCCTGTGGCCGCCACTGCGGTGGCTGGGACCGTTGCCGCAGCGCCTGCCGCTGCCGTGGTTGGAGCCCAGCCCGGAGTTCAGGTGGTGCAAGGGGCCCCAGTGGCGGCTGTGACTCCCGCAGTGGCTACCCCCACAGTCGCAGAGCCGGGCCATGAGTCCAGCAGCGTGCTGCGCCGCGAAAATATTCGCCTGGGCCTGAGCAGTGAGTCCCGTGATGACGCGATTCGCCGCGCCGGGGAGATGCTGGTGGCTTCCGGCTATGTGGAAAGCGAGTACGTGCCAGCCATGTTGCAGCGCGAAGAACTGGTCAGCACCTACATCGGCAACGGCGTGGCGATTCCGCACGGCGTGGACGAAGCCAAAGCCCGCATCAAATCCAGCGGCATTGTGGTGAACCAGTACCCGCAGGGCGTGGACTTTGATGGCCAGACTGCTTATTTGGTCATCGGCATTGCTGGGCAGGGAGACGACCACATGGAGATCCTGTCGAACATTGCCGGCGCTCTGGAAGATGAGCAGGCCGCGGCCCGCCTGGCCCGCACAACTGACCCGGACGAGATTTACCGCGCCTTTACTGGACGCTAAAGTTTTGGCGAAGTTCTGAAGGTGCCGGCCAGGTGAGGACTTGGCCGGCACCTTCAGTTTGTGGACGTTGGGCCTGTCAGGTCACAGACCATAAGAATGGTACTTAAGGACAAGTACAAGCGGAGCGGGCATAAGCGTAAGGTGGATGATGAGGGCTGAAACTTGTCAGGAAAATGGTGCTGTGACAGGTAGGGCAGTCGCCATCCGCCAGCCGTCGCTGCTTGCAATGGCGCACAATGGGCGAAAGTCACCCGGTCCATTTCCTGTCATTCCATTCTCTGTCCTACAGTTCCTCTCAGCACAAAGGAGACTCACCATGACTCAGGCAGATCAAACACAGACGCAGCGTTCCCAGCCGAACTCCGGAAAAATGGCCCTGCATTTCGGCGCAGGCAACATTGGCCGCGGCTTTATCGGGGCGCTGCTGTCCCAAAGTGGTTACCGCGTGGTGTTCGCAGATATCAACGAGCAGGTCATCACGGCGTTACGTGAGCAGGGCGAATACGACATCCATATCTTGGATCAGAATGCACGGACCGAACGCATCTCAGGCGTCAGTGGCGTCCTGTCGAATGGCCCTGAAATCGTGCCGGCGATAGCCGAAGCTGACTTGATCACCACAGCAGTTGGCCCCAACGTGCTGAGAATCATCGCCCCCACCCTGGCCCGTGGCATCGAAGCGCGGGCGGCGGCTGGCGGCGGGCCTCTGAACATCGTCGCCTGTGAGAACAAGGTCGGGGCCAGCAGCTTCCTGCGGGACGAGGTGCTGGGCCACATCAGCGAGGAGGGCCGCGCTTATCTGGAGCAGAATGTGGGCTTCCCGAACGCCAGCGTGGACCGCATTGTGCCGCCATTTGAGGGGGAGCACCTGTTGGATGTGGGCGTAGAGGAATTTCACGAGTGGTATGTGGAAGGGCCAGGATTTAGGGGCGAGATTCCTCAGATTGAGGGCATGAAGGTAACGGACGACCTGATGGCCTATGTGCAGCGTAAGCTGTATACCCTCAACACCGGGCACGCCATCGCCGCCTATCTGGGCCAATTGCGCGGTCTGGACACTGTGGCCGCAGCCATGCAAGATGAGCAGACCGCTCAAGAGGTGCGTGCAGCCATGCAGCAAAGCGGCGCAGCCTTGGTGCAGACTCACGGCTTCGGAGCCCAGGAGCACGCCGAGTACATTGGCCGGATTGAGCAGCGCTTCACAAACCCCTACATTCATGATGAAGTGACGCGTGTTGGCCGCGAGCCAGTGCGTAAGTTGGGACCAAAGGAGCGCCTGATTGGCCCAGCCCAGATGGCCAAAGAGCTGGGTCTGCCGGTAGACGCCCTGCTGCGTGGTGCGGCAGCGGCGCTGTATTTCCGCAGTGCTGAAGACCCGCAGGCACAGGAGTTGCAAACCATGTTGGCGCAAGACGGCCTGGCGGCAACCATCACCGCTCTAACGGAACTGCCTGAGGGCGACCCCATGCACGCTGAAATCGTGCGCCAGTATGCCGAGCTGAGCCACTGACCTTGGGCTGCGCTGCTTGTCGGCCAGCTCCTGAAGTTTTGGTGAGGACTGGCCGACTGGCTCTGGGCCTACAGTTCCTTCCGGGCGTGCTATGCTGCGCCGCGAAATGAACGAAGTGGTGTTCGTTCGTTCTCGTGAACGGGAAGCGCAAGGTCTGGGACGCGGCGAGATAGACGGCCCCCAGAAGACGAGGTGAAGGTGAGCGAGTTTCTGCGGATACCTTCCGGTGGCAGCACCCACCGACCCGGCCCTACGGCACTGCCCAGGGCAAGCGCGGCGATAACCCCTCAGGTGACTGAGGCATAAGGCCAGCGCAGTGACTTCTTCAGTAGACCCAATGTCTGCTGCAGTAAAGTAGATCTACAGCACACCACAGCCCTTTTTCCCAGCTTTTGGCTGGGGTGCATCCAGGCGGCCTCACAGGTTGCCGGAGGAGAACATTATGTGTGGAATCGTCGGATATATCGGCCCCAATAACGCCCAGGAGATCCTGATCTCGGGCCTGAGCAAACTGGAATACCGTGGCTATGACAGCGCCGGTATCGCGGTTGGTGACGGTGCTTGCATCGCCACCCGCAAGAAGGCCGGTAAGCTGGCCAACCTGGCCGACGACCTGGAACATAGCCCACTGAGTGGGACATTCGGCATCGGTCATACCCGCTGGGCCACCCACGGTCCACCCAACGACACCAACAGCCACCCGCACACCACCGAGAACGGTGACATCGTGCTGGTTCATAACGGCATCATTGAGAACTACATGGAGCTCAAAGAGGGCCTGCTCGCCCGCGGCCACGAGTTCCGCTCCGACACCGACTCCGAAGTGGTGGCCCACCTGATTGAGGAAGCCTACGCTGGCAACCTAGAAGAGGCCGTGCGCGCTGCTCTGGCCAAAGTGCGCGGTGCTTACGCGCTGGTGGTGACCCACAAGGACCACCGCCAGATCGTGGCGGCCCGCACCGTCAGCCCACTGGTGATGGGCGTGGGCGAAGGCGAGATGTTCCTGGCCTCGGATGTTCCCGCGCTGCTCAATTACACCCGCCAGATGGTGTTTATCCAAGACGGCGACATGGTCATCTTGGACGACGATGGCTACCGCATCACTGACTTGCAGGGCAACTCGGTGGAGCGTGAAGTGGAAACCATCGACTGGGACGCTGAAGCAGCAGAAAAAGGCGGCTACGACAGCTACATGCAAAAGGAAATCTTTGAGCAGCCGCAGGCCCTGAGCAACACACTGCTGGGCCGGTTGCATGATGACCAGGGCAGTGTGGAGCTGGACATTGAGCTGGACCCGAACTCCTTTGACCGTATTCATATCGTGGCCTGCGGTACGGCGTACTACGCGGGCATGGTGGGCAAGTACCTGCTGGAGCAACTGGCCCGTGTGCCGGTAGAACTGGACGTGGCGAGCGAATACCGCTACCGCGAGCCGGTGGTCACCGACCGGACGCTGGCGATTGCTGTCAGTCAGTCGGGCGAAACCATCGACACCCTAGAAGGCATGCGCGAAGCGATGCGCGGCGGCGCACAGACCCTGGGCATCATCAACGCCAAGGGCAGCTCCATGACCCGCGAGCTGGACCACACCCTGTACGTACACGCCGGTCCCGAAATCGGCGTGGCGAGCACCAAGGCCTACACCAGCATGGTGAGTGCGTTCCTGCTGCTGGCGCTGTGGCTGGGTCAGCAGCGCGGCACGCTGAGCAAGGAAGAAGTGGCCCACCTGGTCCACGAGGCCCGCTCGCTGCCCCGCCTGATCTCCGAGGCCCTGAGTGACGAGCGCCTGGCCCGCGTGCGCGAAGTGGCTCAGAAATACCACCAGGCCCGCGATTACCTGTTCCTGGGACGTGGTGTGAACAACCCCACTGCCTACGAGGGTGCGCTGAAGCTCAAGGAAATCAGCTACATCCACGCTGAAGCCTACGCCGCTGGCGAGATGAAGCACGGCCCCATTGCGCTGATTGACGAGCACCTGCCGGTGGTCGTGGTGGCCACTGAGTCGCGCCTGCTGGAAAAGACCATCAGCAACGTGCAGGAAGTGCGGGCCCGTGGTGGCCGCGTGATCCTGATTCTCAGCGACGGTGACACCGAGAATGTCCAGCATGCCGAAGACGTTCTCTACGTGCCCCGCTGTGACGAGATGATCAGCCCCATCGTGAATGCCGTGCCGATGCAGCTGCTGGCCTACTACACTGCCGACACCCTCGGCAAAGATGTGGACAAGCCCCGCAACCTGGCCAAATCGGTGACAGTGGAATAAGGGATGTTGTCATGCACTCCCGCTTTGGCTTTGGCCTGAGCGGGAGTTTTGCTCTATCTGGCGCTGTGTTGCTGTGGTCGTGACTTCTTACTGTTTGTGAGGCTCACCGCTTCTGGGTAGAGCCGCCGAGTGTGCAGCCGTTCATGAAGCGCTGGCCCCGTAGCCCGATTTCATCAATCTGTTTCTGTTCCTCTTGCGGCTGCTGGGCGGCAACCCGGCTGATCCCGGATTCCCTGAATCATGCAGATGAGCGTTTTCTGGCCTATCTGGGCAGAACCTCGGCGCGCAGGCTGACCGGCAAGTCTGGCCGGATGTCACTGCGGGCGCTGAGGCGCACGGTGACGCGGCGGCCAGGTTGCTCCTCAGAGAGAGAAACCAACTCGGCCAGCAGCTCGACCATTTCGCTGACTGGCAGGGCACTGCCCACCAGGCTGCTTTCGGTCAGGCCCCGGGCCAGCAAGGTTTGCCGCGCCTGCTCGGACAGGGCTTCCACCTGCCGCTGCAAGTCTGCTGCGTCACCGCCCAGCTGCACTGCGCCTTCGGTCACCGGAGCCCCGGCAGCGAAGATGACCCGGTTGGGCCGGGCCTCACAGCTGAGGTTGACCGCAAAGCCTTCGGGGACGTTGGCGGCGGCGCGGCACTGCACGAAGCTGCCCGCACTAAAAGACCCCACCGAGCTTTCCAGGCCAGCGCGGGAGCTCGCGGGCAGCTCGGCGGCGCGGCTACCACGGTTCAGGGCCGCCTGCGAGGCACTGCTCAGAAAAGTGTCCAGCTCGGCGGGCGTGCTGATGACGCCGGAATATACCAGCTCATTTTTGGTGTAGGCCAGGTCGCTGCCCAGCGCCGCGCTCAGCTCGGTGCGGGTAGAAGAGTAATCGTCCTGCAACTGACCCAAGCTGGTGCGGGTGCTGACCAGATCGGAGGCCAGCTCGGCATTGGCGGCCACCAGTTCGGTCTGCTGGTCCAGCAGGTCACGCTGCAGGGTCTGCAGCTGCGCCACGTCACGGCGGACTGCCGCGAGTTCCTGCGCGGCCTCGTCGCGCTCAGTGCGCAGGTGGTCGCGCTCCTGAGCCAACGCGTCCCGCTCGGCTTCGGTGGCCTGGCGCTGGGCTTCGGCCCTGGCCTGTGCGGCCAGGGCCGCGTCGCGTCCCTGCACGGCGCTGTCCCGCTCAGCGGCGGCGCTGTTTCTGGCCGTCTCCGCCTGTTGTTTCTCGGTCAGTGCGCTGTCACGCTCGGCCACGGCCTGCTGGCGCTGGGTGTCCAGTTCCCGACGGGTGCGCTCCAGGGACGTCACCTGGGTTTCCAGTGCGGCGGCCCGTGACGCCGCTGCCCCGGCTCTGGCCTGCAATTCGCGGGTGCGGAGCTCGGCGGCCTGGGCGCGGCGCTCGGCCTCACGGGTGCGCCCGGCAGCGGCGTCTGCCTGGGCGCGGGCTTCTTTGGCCTGGGCCCGCAGGGTGCCCAGTTGACCGTCAAGCTGCGCCACCTCGGCGTCCAGTGCCTGCGCCCGCTCCTGGCTGCGGCCCAGTTCCTCCTGGCTGCTTTGGAGCTGCGTACGGGCTTGCTGGGCCTGCGCTTCCAGAGCGCTGCGGCGCTGCTGCAAGCCCGCGACCCGCTGTTCCAGCGCCCCGGCGCGGGTTTCCAGGGTCTGTCCAGCCTGCTGCGCCTGGCGCAAGTCCTCCTGGGCGTTGCCCAGTTCGCTGCGGGCCTGCTGGTATTCATCTTCCAGGGCCTGAGCCGCTTGCTGCGCCTGGTCGCGTTCCTGCTGGGCCGTTCGCAGTCCCGCTTCGGCGCGGGTCAGTTCGGTGCCGACCTGCTCGATTTCAGTGCGCAGGCGCTCCAGTTCAGGGCGCAGCTGCTGGGCCTGCTGAATGGTGGCAATCGCGTCACGGTTCAGCAGGCCAAAGGCCCCCAGGCTGGCCAGGCTGATCCCCATGCCGGACAGCACCGCCACCAGCAGCGCCGTGTCTTTGGGCCGCAGGCCGAACATCCGCAGGTGTCGGCGGCCCACCTTGCGGGCGATGACATCGGCGGCATAAGCCACCACACCCGCAAGCAGAACCACGAACCCCAGAAAAAGCCACAGCACGCCCCGGAGTCTATCAGGGGGTCAGGGCAGAACATGAGGGCGCTGTCGGCGGCGGCCCGCCAGCCTGCGCCGGTTTACAGCTCGAAGTCTTCGCCGAGGTAATGGGCCCGCACGTCCGGATTGGCGGCAAACTCAGCGGGGGTGCCCTGAAACGTCACTTGCCCGTCGAACATCAGATACACCCGGTCCGTCAGCGCAATGGTTTCCCGCACGTTGTGGTCCGTAATAAAGACGCCGATGCCCCGCCGGTCCCGCAGTTCCCGGATCAGGCGCTGAATTTCACGGATGCTTTTGGGGTCCACGCCGGTAAAAGGCTCGTCCAGCAGCAGGTAGTCGGGGTCGGTGGTCAGGGCACGGGCCAGTTCCAGGCGTCGTCGTTCCCCGCCCGAAAGCTGATAGGCGTAGGAGTTCGCCAGGTGGCTGAGCCCGAACTCTTCCAGCAGGGCGTCAGCGCGGCGCTCCTGCTCGGCGCGGGGCAATTTCTGATATTCCAGAATCGCCAGCAGATTGTCGCGGGCCGAGAGCCGGCGAAAAGCGCTGGGCTCCTGCGGCAAGTAGCCCAGGCCCAGCTGTGCCCGCTGGTGCATCGGGAGCGCCGTCACGTCGCGCTGGCCCAGGGTGATGTGACCAGCTCCAGCGCGGATAAAGCCCACGATCATATAGAAGGTGGTGGTCTTGCCCGCGCCGTTGGGTCCGAACAGCGCCACGATCTCGCCGGGGTTCACATTCAGGTCCACCCCGCGTACCACTTCGCGCCGCCCGTAGCTCTTTTTGAGGCCACTGGCGGTCAGTGGTGGGCGGTTGCCCGCAGGAGCAGGGGAGGCAAACGTAGGCTGTGGTACGGCGGGAGCGGTCACGCCCGGCAGTCTATCAGGCAGCAGATGAGACGCGCTGAGCAGCGGCCATCTAGTGAGGCATGACTTGGCCCCAGCGGCCCAGAATCAGGTAGATAATCCACCCCGTCACTGCCACGTACAGCCACACCGGCACGGTCCAGCGCACCCACTTGCGGTGCATGTCAAAGGCGGCGCGTGCCACCGGGTTGCTATCTACATTCGACAGGTTTCCGGCGGCCTTCAGGCCCTTGTAGGCGTAGCCCAGCGGAATCACGGCCAGGGGCAAGTTGGCGGCGGCCAGCACGATATGGCTGATCAGCAGGGCGTAGTAGCCGGTCTTCCACTCGGCAGGTCCGGCATAAGCTTTTTCGTAGCCCAGCGCCAGCCGGGTCAGGTACAGCACCAGAAACAGGGTCGCCAGGGCGCTGGCGCTTAGCATGGCGCGCATATGGTTTTCGCGGTTGCCCGAGCGAATAAAGAACACGCCCGCCAGCAGAGCTAATCCACTCAGGACGATGGTGACAACGGCAGCTTGATTGATGGCGGCGGCATCTAGAGGCATCACCGGCCACTATAGCGGGGGGCTGAACGCACGGTCAGGGCAGGGAGTCCCTTGCGCTGTTTCAGCCTGGGCCCAGAGTGGCAACCGGGATGAAGCCAGCGCATTACAGTAGTGCGCCCTGGACCGGGACAGGCGGGCATTGGGCACCTCCTAGAGCATTTATCCCACGCGTCGCCGCACCCGCCCACCCGCTTGGCCCTGCCGCGCACCGGGTCGCTCGTGCCAGATGTGGGCGGGCTGGGCGTCCACTACGCCGAACGGTGTGGGCTGAGTCAGGCGCAAGAAGGTGCGTGGCTGCTCTGGTTGTGGAGGCTGGGCCGAGCGCCATACGCCCGCGCTGCCAGGCCGCAGCAAAAAGACTTCGGCTGTCTCGCCGCCGACCTCTTCATCCGGCAGGCGCTGCACATGCACGCCGCTGCCCGCCAGCCGCACCACCTGCTGCTCACCGGGGGCCGCCGACCACTCGCGCACCCACAGCAGCAAAGACACGGGGTCCAGATAGTCGGCCACCAGGGGCGCGTCCGTTTCCTCGCCGCGCTGACGCAGCCGCACCTCTCCGGCGCGGTAGTCCATGTTCAGTTCCATCGTGGTGCGGCTTCCCTCGCCCTCGGCATAGGTGAGCAGGGCCAGCGTGCGCGGATGCAGCCGGCTGGTCTGGTGAATGCGCAAGTGGGGGAGTACGCCCCCAAATTCGGTGTCCACCTGCGCCACCACAGCTCCGCGCTCTGGGCGAATGCTCCACCGCTGCGCACCTGCGTACTGTCCGCCCAGGCTCAGGGCCAGCTCGAAGCTTTCGCCGGTGCGTGCCCAGTGTGGCAGGCCGCCGCGCAGGTCAAACAAGCTGGGCGGGCCATCTGTGGCCCTCGCTTCAGCCACGCAGCTGCGCCCAGAAACTCTGGCCGGGGCCGTCCCAGTCGGCACCCAGGGCCTCGGCGGCGGTTGCGCCCACGTCGGCAAAAGTCTGACGCGTGCCCAGGTCGGTCAGTCCCTGCATGCCGGGCCGGTAAGCCAGCAGCAGGCCGTGCTCGCGGGTGTGGTCGCTGCCGTACCAGGTGGGGTCGTTGCCGTGGTCCGAGATGATCAGCAGAGCGCCGCCTTCGGGAACAGCTGCCAGGAATTCCGGCAGGGCGTCGTCAAATGCCCCCAGCGCCGCCGAGTAGCCTGCGGGGTCGCGGCGGTGCCCATACTTGGAGTCAAAATCCACCAGGTTGGTAAAGATCAGCCCGTCCAGGCCCTCGGCGGCAGCCTGACGCATCCGTGCCAGCGTCTGGCGAATGCCATCAGCGTTGTCGTCGGTGTGGTGCATCTCCGTAAATCCCTTGCCCGCGTACAGGTCCGGAATCTTGCCGATGCCCACCACGGCCTTGCCCGCGTCCTTGAGGGCGTCCAGCACGTTGTCTGGGGGAATAAGCGAGTAGTCCCTGCGCTGGTCGTTCAGCCGCTCGAAGTGGGGAGGCTGCCCCGTAAATGGCCGGGCGATCACGCGGGCCACCGCATATTCACCTTGCAAGATTTCGCGGGCCGCTTCGCACCAGGCGTACAGCGTTTCGAGCGGGACCACATCAACGTGTGCGGCCACCTGAAAGACACTGTCGGCGCTGGTGTACACGATGGGCTGGCCGGTTTGCAGGTGTGCTTCGCCGTAGTCAGTCAGGACTTCGGTGCCGGAGTAGGGCAGGTTGCACAGATGCCCGCGCCCGGTGGCTGCGTCAAAGCGGTCCATCACTTCTTTGGGGAATCCCTGTGGGTAGACCTGAAAGGCATTGTCCAGCTGAATGCCCATGAATTCCCAGTGGCCGGTAGACGAGTCCTTGCCGGGACTGACCTCTTCCATTCGGCCAAATGCGCCGCAGGCTTCCTGCACATCGGGAATGGTCGCGGGGCTGCGCTCCACGCCGGGAATAGCGCCAATGCCCAGGCGGGCCAGGTTGGGAAGCGGTACTGGAGCCGCCCTCAGGGTGTGGTTGAGGGTAAACGCACCTGTGTCACCGCCCTGCTGTGGATCGCCGAAGCTGGCGGCATCGGGCAGCGCGCCCACGCCGACGGAATCAAGAACCAAAATGGTGAGGAGCATGCTGACAGGATAGATCACGGCCAGAGGGGCCGGAGCCAGTGCTTTAGCATGGGCCTATGCCGTCCCATCCCCTCGCCGCCCCGCTGCTGGCCGGGCAGCGCCGCGCCCTGGCCCGCGCCATCACCCTGATAGAGAGCACGCGCCCCGAACACGAGGTTCAGGCTCAGGCGCTGCTGGCCGAGCTGGCCCCGCACGCGGGCGGTGCGGTGCGCATAGGGCTGACTGGGGTGCCGGGGGTGGGCAAAAGCACCTTCATTGAGGCGCTGGGGCTCTGGCTGGCGGAGCGCGGTCACCGGGTGGCGGTGCTGGCGGTGGACCCCAGCAGCGTGCGGACCGGCGGCTCCATCATGGGCGACAAAACCCGGATGCCGGGGCTGAGTGTGCATCCGGCGGCGTTTATTCGGCCCAGTCCTTCGAGCGGCACCCTGGGCGGGGTGGCGCGGCGAACCCGCGAAGCCATGACCTTATGCGAAGCCGCTGGCTACGGCGTGGTACTGGTCGAAACGGTGGGCGTGGGCCAGAGCGAAACCCAGGTGGCTGGGATGACCGACCTCTTTGTGCTGCTGACCCTACCCAATGCCGGTGACGAGCTACAGGGCATCAAGCGCGGCATCATGGAGTTGTGTGACCTGGCGGTGGTCAACAAGGCCGATACCGATCCACGGGCCGCCAACCGGGCGCAGGCCCAGCTGACGGCTGCGCTCAGCCTGCTGACCCCGTACGGGGCCGAGTGGCGACCACGGGCGCTCCAGCTGTCCGCGCTGACCGGGCAGGGCATTGAGGCATTTTGGGAAGCGGTCCAGGCGTTCCGCGACGAGGTGGATGTGAGCGCCCGTCGCCGCCAGCAGACCGCGGCTTGGTTCGATGAATTGCTGCGTGAAGCGGTCTGGACATCCTTTGTGCGCGGTCACAGCGAAGCTCTGGCTCAGTGCCGCCGCGAAGTCCTGACTGGTCGGCTGACCCCGGTGCAGGGCGTGCAGGCGCTGTGGCCCGCTCCAGCGTCTGCATCCGGGGAAGTACCCAGCGGGAGCGAGGCTTCAGCGTCTTCATCCTGACCTCTGGCCTGGCCGCTGTATCTGAGAGCGCTCCGCTGAAGAGGACTGCACCGTGACCCGGTTGACAGGGCCGGGGGAGGCGGCTATCCTTTACTCCGCTGCTTAGAGCGGCACGGTCCGGTAGTGTAGCGGTTAGCATATCTGCCTGTCACGCAGAAGGTCGCGGGTTCAAATCCCGTCCGGACCGCCAGAGTCTCCCCTTTGGGGAGAAGCACGGCAATGTAGCTCAGTTGGTAGAGCAAACGACTGAAAATCGTTGGGTCGGCGGTTCGAGTCCGCCCGTTGCCACCACATATTTTTTGGCAGCTGCCAGTGTAGCTCAGGGGTAGAGCAACTGATTCGTAATCAGTAGGTCGTCGGTTCAATTCCGACCTCTGGCTCCAGCAGAACCGCCCGCCGCAAGGCGGGTTTTTTATTTGCTCTATGGGCCTACGGCTTCCCAAAAAAGGGCAGTTTTGACTAAAGTGTGTCTGAAAACTCTTCACGTCACTATTTTGGCTAGTCGTTTGACCATCAAGCGAATCATGACCTCGTAGACGAGGTTTTCTGAGGTTTCTGGCAGTGCTTCGTAATCTTTGGACATCCGTCGCGATTTGCCTATCCAGGCGAAGGTTCGTTCAACCACCCAACGACGTTTCAGCACGACGAATCCTGCTGGCACCTCCACCATCCGTGGAGGTGCGTCTTTTGGTGCCCAAGTACCCTGCCGGCCCGACCAAGGATGCTTGACGATTTCTAACGTCCAGCCCAAATGTTTGCTGATTTCAGCACCTAATTTGCCGGTATATCCTTGGTCTGCCCAAACGTGTTGCATGCGTGGGAAAACATTGGGCAAGTCTCGCAGCAGGAGGATCGCGCCGGCGCGATCCTGATAATCCGCTTCATGCACCTTGATCGCCATGACGAGGCCTATCGTATTGACCAGGATGTGCCGCCTTCGACCGTTCACTTTCTTCCCACCATCATAGCCACGAGGTCCGCCTGCTTCTGTCGTTTTTACCGATTGGCTGTCAATAATTCCCGCAGAAGGTGTGGGGTTGTGGCCTGCCTGTACGCGAGCCCTTTCCCGCAAGACAGCATGAATCGCTTTCCATAGACCCTGTTTCCTCCAAAGTCGGTGGTAGTGGTACACCGTCTGCCAAGGTGGAAGGTCATGCGGCATCAGCCTCCAGGCGATACCACCGCGAAGAACATAGAAGATCCCATTGAGAATATCGCGCCAGGACCACTTTCTAGGTCGTCCTGTTGAACAGACAGGTGGAAATAGAGGTTCGAGGATCATCCATTCGGCATTGGTCAGATCGCTTGAGTAGACGGACGACATACCCATAGAATTTACGAACACGCGAGATGAAAAACCCGCACCAGGAGGCTTTTCAGACACACTTTAAATATGGACTACTTCGAGTGATTCGACCGGAATGCTTCGGCTGGGGCCAGTGGAGGAAGCACATATCATTCTCAGAGTTGCTCTAGGACCAGGAGCTGTGCGTCATACAGAGTTGCTCGGGCGTCAGGTTGAACCCTACCTGTGGCGTTCGGGACGATCCAGCTGGGGACTCCGGCGGCTGGCGAAGAATCAGGGTAAGAACCGGCCCAGGGTCAAGCAACTGGGGGGGCTAGGGGCTTGCAGACCGCACCGCTGAGTGAGGCGCTGGGCCGTCTTTATCCGGCTGTATCACTTCATCACACTTCACCAAGACAAGATTGACTCAAGGCCGGACTACTTTCAGTCTGCTCCCTCCCCGTTTGTTGGCTTTTTGTGAGATATACCTCATTAGACTGGGTTCAATTTCTTATGATCACTGCCCAAAACTGGAACATACCGAACGCTCCTGTCGTGGGCTACGCTTGGGAAATAGAAAACCCAACGGGCATTGTTCTGATCACCCATGCGCTGGCCGAGTATGCTCAGCGCTTGCATGACCGTTATAACCAACTGATTCCAGCCCTGAACCGCGCAGGTTTCAGCGTATATGCCTATGACCTGCGGGGTCACGGCGACTCGCCAGGCGACATCAGCATGGTGGACGCCTTCGCGCAGGTGCAGGACCACCTGGCTGCCCGGCAGGCCCTGAAAATCCGGCACCCCAAGCTGCCCTTTTATCTTTTCGCTCACAGTGCCGGGGCATTGTTCGCTGCTGGAAGTGTGATAAGCGATCAGGCCGGACTGGATGGCGTCATCCTGTCTAGCCCTATGTTGCAAGCGGGCCAGGATCAAGTGGCGCTGATCAGGCGAATCATGCCTATAGCTTCCATGATGGCTCCGAGCCTCGCCATCATTCCTATCAATTCACGCGGACTTTCACGTATTGACGCTGAGGTGGAAGCGTATCTGGCCGATCAGCGCATCTACCACGGTAAGGTAAAACTCCTGACGGCCAATAGCATGATGCTTCTTGCGCAGGAATTGTGGCCCCACTACACCACCTGGCGGGTGCCGACCTTGGTGTTCTACGGCTCGGCAGATCAGGTGTCCTATATGGGGGGCCTGCCTGAATTCTTCAATAAGCTCGCCACCACTGACAAGACGCTGCGGCTGTTTGCGGAGGGATACCACGAACTGCTCAACGACCTTGATCGGGACGCTGCCCTGGCACTTATCCTGGAATGGCTGGCGGCCCGTACATCTTCCCCGGCAGCAGGCGAGGACAAGCTGGCGGCTCAGCAGCAACGCCTGGCCCAGCTCCGTCAGGCTCGCACGAGAAAAAACTGACCTCCTTCCTTTCAGAAGCCTGCCTTCAAGTCCTGACTTCCCCAGATACTCTGGCTGTTCTCAGCTTCTGAGCCGTATTTCCTTCATGGAACCGCCCGCCGCTTAGCGGGTTTTTTGGTTGTGGCCTTTGTCAGTTGGGTGGCAACGCCCTCTCACAATGAGATCGGGTATTCTGGCAGGCGATGAACGTTCGTCAAGGGAGCCAGCGATGACCAGGCTGGGACATAACCGGGGCCTGCCGCTGTGGGCCAAGATTGCGATGCCGCTGCTGATGCTGCTGATTCTGGGTGGTGGGGTGGCTGCCTGGCTGCTGACTGGTCAGACTGGCCCAGCTGGCGGCGGCGACTACACGCTGGAAGTGAAGTCCGGCGACACGCTGGCCGCTGTAGCGCAGGAACTGGAAGACAACGAGGTGGTTCGCAGCGCGGACGCCCTGCGCTACGAAATGCGCCGCGCCGGCACTGACGGCTCGCTCAAAGAGGGACTGTATGACCTGAGCGGTCAGATGACGGTGGCTGAGGTGGCCGAGGCTCTCGCGGCCACACCCCGCATTCCTACCGTCAAGGTGGCGGTGCCCGAAGGTCGCCGCATCAAAGACCTGCCGGCCATCTTTGAGAAGTCAGGCTTTGATCCAGCTGCCGTCAAAGCAGCGCTGAATGATCCTTCGCTGAGCGAGTACGCCGAGACAAACCTGGAAGGTTTCGTGTTCCCGGCCACCTATGAGTTCAAAGAAGGGGCCGAGGCCAAAGAAGTCGTGACGCAGATGGTTGAGCGCATGAATCAGGAGTTCACCCCTGAGCGGGTGGCCCAGGCCGAAGCTGAGGGACTGAGTGTCTACGACTGGGTCACGCTCGCCAGCATGGTGCAGGCCGAAGCCGCCAACAACGAGGAAATGCCGGTCATCGCTGGTGTTTTCCTCAACCGCCTGCGCGATGGCATTGCTCTGGGCAGTGACCCAACGGTGGCCTACGGTCTGGGCAAGGACTTGCCCGAATTGGACCGCAGCGCTGGCGATTTCACCACGGACCATGACTGGAACACCTACACCCGCCAGGGCCTGCCCAAGACCCCCATCAATAATCCCGGTGAGCCTGCGCTGCTCTCGGTGCTCGACGCTCAGCGCAAGCTTGATGATGGCCGTGACGCTCTGTACTTCCTGCACGCCACAGACGGTAAAATCTACGTGAACCACACCTATGATGAGCACCTGCGCGACAACGCGCGCTACCGCTCGCAGTAACGCAGCAGGACTGCGGCCAGGGCCGGGAAGAGTTGTCCTAGTGGAAGACTTCCCGGCCCTGGGTCATTGAGGCGGCTGCCTGGGGTTCCTGCCATACCAGGCAAGATTTTGGCTGCGGTGGGCAGGAAAAAGTGTCCACTGCGCCCTACGGAGGGGACAATTGGGCCTGTGACTTTGGTTCTCTCTACCTAGAATGCACGGCGAAGACTGCCGCTCCAGTGCGGGGCAGTGGCCCTGAATCCTGATCACAGTGGGCCAGAATCACCGTGGCGCAGAACCTTATAGCGGCGCAGCCCCCGGATCAGGGAGGCACAGTGGCTACGTGCTCCGTAGATGCCGCGGACAGGAGAGGAGAAAAGACCTTGAATAAGGGAGTGACTCTGGCTGGTGAGCACCGGCCAACCGAGGGACCCATGAACCGCAGACTGACCTATTTGGCCTGGGGCGCTCTGGTCTATAACCTGGCCGTGATCCTCTGGGGCGCGGTGGTCCGCATCACCGGCGCTGGGGCAGGCTGCGGCGACCACTGGCCGCTTTGTGACGGTCAGGTGGTGCCGCTGAGCTTCACGGCGGAGCGGGTCATTGAGTTCAGTCACCGCCTGACCAGTGGAGGCAGTGGTCTGCTGGCGATGGGCCTGTTTGCCCTTGCGTTTGCTGCCCCGATGCGGCAGGCGGTGACTCACCCTGAGCTGGCCGGACGCGTTCGTCTTAGCTTTGTGGCAGGGTTGGTCGGGGCTGCGCTGCTGGTGGCCGGTGCCGTGAGTGCGGCGGGCTCTTTGGTGCTCTGGGGGGCTGGCCTGGGGCTACTCGCTCTGCTGGGCTGGCTCACGGCGCTGCTTTCGCTGCGGCAGCTGAGCTGGGCTGAGACTTTTCGGCGCTGGCCGGTGGTGTTCGGCGCGGCGCTGTCTTTTGGGCTGATTCTGCTGGAAGGTGTGGTGGGCGGTCTACAGGTGCTCTGGGGCCTGACTGCCGATTCGGCTGATCCGGCGCGTGGTCTGGTGCAGGGCGTCCACCTTGCCAATACCTTTGCGCTGCTGGGGGCCTTGCTGCTTACGGCCCTGTGGGCGGGAGGCAGTCCAGCGCTGTGGTGGACAGGCCGCCGCAGTGAACCGCACCAAAAGCAGGTGTGGGGCTTGTGGAGCCTGGGCCTGCTGCTGACCCTGTTGGTGGGCATGGCAGGTGCTGTGACGGCCCTGGGTGACCTGCTGTTCACGCCAGCGCCCGGGACGCCACTAGATACGGTGCGCCGTGACTTTGGCCCAGCGGCGACCCTGATCGAGAATCTGCGGGTGGTTCATCCTGTGCTGGCCCTGGTCGGCAGTGGCTACCTGCTGTGGATGGCAGCCCGCCTGCGCCAGCTGCGGCCAGGTGCGGTGGTTAACCGCTGGGCCGGGTGGCTGTCTGCGGCGATTGCGGTGCAGGTGGTCGCCGGGTTTTTGAATGTCGCCCTGAAAGCCCCGGACTGGATGCAGCTGGCGCACCTGCTCCTCGCCTGTATCATGTGGCTTATGACGGTGATGTTGGGATACACAGCGCTAACATTGCCGGAGATGAACACTGAGGAGACCCGGACCGGCCAGGAGATGCCCGAATGGCAAGGCGCTGGACAACATCCCACAGGGCTGAACCGACGGGAACGGGAAGGAGTACGGGTATGACTGTGAGCACTGCGCCGTCCCCCGTAGCGCCTGAGGCCAAGGCCACCTGGCGCGACTATCTCTCGCTAACCAAGCCCAAAGTGATCAGTCTGCTGCTGTGGACCACCCTGACAGCTGTATTTATGGCCGCGCAGGGCTGGCCGGGCGAGACTTTTGTGCGGGGGCTGTGGCTCCTGACGGTGGTGTCGCTGGCTGGTTACGCATCGGCTGGGTCGGCGGGCGTGTTCAACATGATCCTTGACCGCGACATTGACCTCAAGATGGCCCGCACCGCCCAGCGTCCCACCACTTCAGGACTCATCTCGACCCGCAGCGCTTTTATCTTCGGTCTGGCTCTGCAAGTGGCGTCCTTTGTAGCGCTGTGGGTCTGGACGACGCCGCTGGCCGCCTGGATGAGCCTGGCCGGTTTCCTGACCTACGTGGTGGTGTACACCATGTGGCTCAAGCGCACCACCTGGCACAACATCGTGATTGGGGGAGCGGCTGGTTGCTTCCCGCCGCTGGTGGGCTGGGCCGCCGTCACGGGTGACCTGAACCTGTTTGCCGGATTTTTGTTCGCCATTATTTTCTTCTGGACGCCCGTGCATTTCTGGGCACTCGCCATGATGATTCAGGATGAATACAAGGAAGTCGGCATTCCCATGCTGCCAGTGGTCTACGGTGACCGCCTGACCGCCGCGCAGATTGGCCTCTATGCCATCTATACCGTGGTGCTGTCGGTGATGCCGGTGTACTTCGGCGCCGTGAGCTGGCTGTATTTCTTCTCGGCGCTGGGCTTGGGCGGCTGGCTGCTGTGGCTCTCGTGGAAGCTCTACCGCTACGTCATGTCTGGTGGACGTCCCAACAAAAAGGAAATGCTGCCGCTGTACTTGTATTCCATGCTGTACCTGGCCCTGCTGTTCCTGGCTGGTGCGGTTGACCGGGTGCTGCTGGCCTGAGCTGAGCCTGGGGCTACGTCCTACAGGAGCAAGGCGTAGGCCTTAGGCTCAGTAAGGTAAGGCACAGAACTCCAAGAGACAGAGCCCAGGGGAGAGTGGCACAGGCCCCTGCGCTCTGTGCAGTCAAGCCTGTCCAATGGCGGTGTAGTCGAGAATCCGGTGAGGACAATTGACACCGCTCAGGGGTGATCTGATAGCAGAACATGCGACTTCTGGCCGTCAGGACCGGCTGCTCAGACTGCGGCTTACGTCCAGGCGGCTGACCAAACGTTCAGCAAGGCGCATCGCCAGGAGCAGAATCAGGCTGTGGAGAGGCGATGGCCTCTGGGCTTGGTCCCTGGCAGGAACCCCGCATGTTTTCCGCTCAGGGGAGACAATATCAACATAGCCGTGGCATTCTTGCTTAGACTATGAAGCGAGGAAAGGAGAAATGTTGAACACCAAGCGTACCTGTAGAGGCAGGTCAGGCGGTCTGCCGCCCAGTGGCATGCAGCGCATGTCCGCAGCAGCCGTCCTGTTGGGTCTGGCCCTGCTGACAGGTTGTCAGCCCCATCAGCAGACCCTGACCATCGGCGACCAAGCTTCCCGCTACAACACAGCGATGTGGGAGCTGAGCATCGTGGCTATTGGCCTATCCATCATTATTTTCCTGGGCGTTTCGGCCCTGCTGTTCTATACCGTTTTCCGTTTCCGTGAGGAGAACAACAAAGCGGAGCCCGCGCAGTTCCACGGCAATGACAAGTTGGAAGTGGTGCTGATCGGGTTCCCTGTGGTCATCGTGATGCTGCTGAGCGTGCTGAGCGTGCGGACGATGGCCCAGACCACTCCGGTGCAGGAGCAGCAGGTGGGAGCCAATATCACGGCGCTGGCCAAGCAGTTCTGGTGGAACTTTACCTACACTGACCGTGAGTCGGCAGCTGGCGGCCCCGTCGCCAACGGCAACGAAATGGTCATGCCTGCAGGCAGCAACGGAGATGCGCCGATTGACACCAAGCTGACCCTGCAAGCGGCTGACGTGGTCCACGAGTTCTGGGCCCCCAACATTGGCCCGCAGCGCCAGGCCATCCCCGGCTCTGAAAAAGTCTGGACGGTCCATACGGACCGCCCCGCGATTTATCAGGGCAACTGTAACTACTTGTGCGGTGCCAGCCACGCCAACATGCGCTTTAAGGTGATCGCCTTGGCTCCGGCGGACTACGAAGCCTTTATCTCGGCGGCACAGAACTACTCTGCGCCCACTCCTGCCCCCGGCAGTGCCGAGGAGCGCGGCTACAACCTGTTCATGAACGGCAAGCCCGAAACGGGTGCCGTGGCCTGCGCCGCTTGTCACCGCGTGCAGGGCACCCAGGCCAACAGCCCGGTGGGTCCTGATCTGAGCTTCTTCGGTACCCGCCGCACGCTGGGCGCTGGCATGTGGGAAGCCCCGCTGGAGCAGGGGTGGAATGATCCCCAGGCCAATGGGCACCTGCTGGCCTGGATCAAGCACAGCCCAGAAGTCAAGCCTGGCAGCCTGATGCCCACCTATGACGGCAGCGAGTATCAGGTGAACGGCGAGTGGCAAAAGGGCGGCGTGCTGACCGACGAGGAAATCGCGGATGTGGCGGCCTACCTCAAAACTCTGCAACTGCCTGAAGAGGCCAACTACTGGCAGAAGGCCCAGGTCTTTAACGAGCCCGCCATTCTGCCTGGAGGACAACAATGACGGTAAGACACTCCCCTCAGGTGGCCGAACGTAAGGGCTTCGGGGCGGTCATCTGGGACATGATGAATACGGTGGACCACAAGAAGATCGGGCTGATGTATATCATCCTGTCTCTGGTGGGTCTGGCGGTGGGCGGCATCCTCGCGGTGCTGATTCGCCTCCAGCTGGCGCTGCCAGACCAGACCTTCTTGGTCGGCAATATCTACAACCAAGTTCTGACCATGCACGCCGCGGTCATGCTGTTCTTCTTCCTTATTCCGATTGGCCTGTTTGGCTTCGGAAACTACTTCTTGCCGCTGCAACTGGGCGTGCGCGACGTGGCTTTGCCCCGGCTGAACAACTTTGCCGTCTGGTCATTCGCCTTTTCGCTGTTGCTGGCCCTGTTGGCTGTGGTGGGCGGTGGCTACCCCACCGTAGGCTGGACCTTTTATTACCCGCTGACCCTGGACGCCAACCAGACCGGCGTGGCGATCTTCATGATGGCGATTTTGTTCAACGGTCTGGGCTCACTGTTTGGCAGTGCCAACTTTGCAGCCACCGTCATGAACCTGCGTGCCGAAGGCATGAGCCTGTGGCAGATGCCGATCTTTGCCTGGTCGCTCTTTGCCACGGCCATCTTGCAGCTGATCAGCCTCAGCGGCCTCACCGCCGCCGCGCTGACCACCTTCCTGGAGATCAAGCTCGGCCTGAGCATGTACAACTCCGAGATTGGTGGAGCTCCGGTCATGTTCCAGCAGTTCTTCTGGTTCTACTCTCACCCTGCCGTGTACGTGATGCTGCTGCCCTACTTGGGCATCGCGGCTGAAATCGCTTCCACCATGGCCCGCAAGCCGCTGTTCGGCTACCGCGTGATGGTGTACTCGATCATGGCCATCGTGTTTGTCTCGCTGCTGGTGTGGATCCACCACATGTTCGCTGTGGGCGTGCCTGAAGCCTGGCAGATCGCCTTTATGATTGCCACCCTGATCGTGGCCGTGCCGACTGGTGTGAAAATCTTCAACCTGATCGGCACCCTGTGGGGCGGACGCATCATGATGAAGATGCCGACCCTGTGGCTGGTGGGCTTTATCTTCAACTTCCTGATCGGCGGGATTACCGGCGTGAGCCTGGGCATGATTCCCTTCGACTATCAGGTGACGGCTTCGTACTACGTGGTGGCCCACTTCCACAACGTGATGATGTTCGGCACCGCCTTCTTGGCGATGGGCGCACTGTACTACTGGTGGCCCAAGATGACTGGCCGCTTCCTGGACGAGAAGATGGGCCGCGTCCACTTCTGGCTGTTTATGATCGGCTCGTGGATGACCTTCTTGCCCCAGTACATCCTGGGTCTGCTGGGCATGCCCCGCCGCTACTACACCTACCCCGCTGGCAACTACGCCTGGACCGAGCTGAACTTCATCAGCACCATCGGTGCGCTGTTGCTGCTGGCTGGCGGTATCGCAATGGTCTGGGCCATGCTGCAGAGCATGCGCAAGCCCATCACGGCTGGTCCCAACCCCTGGGGTGGATACACCCTGGAATGGGCCACCAGCAGCCCGCCTCCTGCTTACAACTTCGCTGTGGAGTTCCCCAAGACTTTCCCCTCTGAGCGTCCGCTGTACGACTGGGAGAAAAACGGCGATACCCTCACTCCGCTGGACCCCAAGACCATTCACCTGCCGGTGGACAGCCCCTGGCCTTTCCTGACGGCGTTTGCGCTGCTGCCCTTTACGTTTGGCCTGACCTTTGGTTGGTTCACCCCGTACACTCCCGCCGCTGGCCTGCAAACCTGGGGCGACATGACCGGTCTGTTCAAGTTCGCTTCTGTGCTGCTGTACCTGAGCATCCCGCTGTTCTTCTACGCGCTGTTCAAGTGGGCGGGCACCCGTGAATACGATGTTCCGGTGGCCCACCACGGCCTGACCAAGTACGAGAACGGCTTCTTGGGCATGTCCTGGTTCATCATCTCGGAAGTGACGCTGTTCGGTGTGCTGCTGGCCGGCTTTATCTACTACCGCGCCACCGGCCTGGCCATTCCTGATGCGGTGAGCCGCCCGGCCATGTGGCTGGCGATTCTGAACACCATTGTGCTGGTGAGCAGCTCGGTGACCATTCATACCGCTGAGCAGATGCAGCACCAGGGCCGCCACAAGTGGGCACGCATCCTGATGTTCATCACGCTGCTGCTGGGCGCATTGTTCATGAGCTTCCAGGTCTACGAGTTCACGCTGTTTGGCCTAGAGAGCGACTGGAAACAGAACCTGTGGCAGTCCTGCTTCTTTATCATCGTGGGTCTGCACGGTCTGCACATCTTGATCGGCGCGACTGGTGTGGCGCTGCCCTTCTATCAGTCGCTGACTGGCAAGATTGACAAGTACAACCACGGCTCCCTGGCCCCTGCCAGCATGTACTGGCACTTGGTGGACGCTGTGTGGCTGTTGATCGTGGCCCTGTTCTACGCCTGGTAATACTCCGCCTCCTTCGCTTCAGCGCCCTCTCTGGTCTACAGAGGGGGCGCTTTGTTTGGCTGGGCGGGACACCCGGCACGTTCCAGAGCCGGTAGTCTGCGGGGCGTGAAATGGTTGACTTCTGCCTTGCTGCTGGTGGCTGCCGTGCTGGCGGGCCTGCTGCTGATGAAAAAAGCCGACCCCCAGCTGCAGTACGGCACTGCTCTGGATGAGCCTAAGCCCTTGCCTGCGGTGGCGCTGCTGGATGACCGGGGCCAGGCGGCCACCCTGAGCGATTCACGCGGCAAACTGCGGCTGATGTTCTACGGCTTTGTCCGCTGCCCCGATGTTTGCCCGGCCACCCTCAGCGTGCTCTCGGACACCTACAAGGGACTGAGCCCGCAGCTGAGAGAAAAAGTGCTGGTGCAGATGGTCAGCGTAGATCCGGCCAATGACCGGCCTGAAGTGCTGCGGGCTTACCTGGACCGCTTCGACCCGGCTTTCGTGGGCCTGACCGGTGAGACCGCCGATATTGACCGGTCCGCGCAGGAGATGTTTGTGGGAGTTGCCCGTCCGCCTTCGCTCACCGATCACAGCGGCCATATGGGTGCAGGCCATGGCAGCACTTCTGCAGCGGCCACCGGGGAGGCGAGCGCTGCCGCCGTCAATCCTGAGGTGACCGGAGCCACCCAGGCCGCCATGATCCACGGTGACCAGGTCAGTGTGGTGGATACTCAGGGCAACTTCGTGCGCGTGTACGGCAACCAGGACATCCTGGCCGGGCGACTGGCTGAAGACCTGCCTACGCTGGCCGCGCAGTACGGCCCGCAGTGAGCCGCTGCCTGAGCTACTGGTCCGAGTAGGCCCGCTCGCCCTGGGCGGGCCGGTAGATGACCTGTAGCCGCGCCATATCGCGCACATAGTCCAGATTGACCAGCTGCACCTGCTGCACATCCAGGCCGGTGCGGCGGCGCAGTTCGGCGATCAGTTCGGGTCGGTGCTCCTGCGCAGTGTGGGCCACATGCTCATAGTCCACCATCAGCGAGGCATAGGGAGTGGCAAATAAGCTGCTTTGGGCCAGGGTCAGTGCCAGCAAGACGGCCAGGTTGACCAGGAACAGTGCTCCAAGGGGCGCTCCCGAAAGCCCATTGATCATGGCCGTCGCCACCACCACGAACAGATACGTCAGGTCACGGGTGGAGATGGAACCGGTGCGGTAGCGCAGGATGCCGAATACCGCAAACAGCCCAAAGCCAAACCCAATGCTGATGTCTGCTCCAGCAAAGACGCTGACCACCAGGAAGATGGTCACGCCGAACATCAGCAGGCTGAACAGCAAATCGGGATTTTGCTGGGTGCGGCTGTAGAGGCCTTTGGTCACCGCCAGGACAAAGGCCAGGTTCAGGGCGAACATTTCGGGCCGGAAGCCTTGCAGGCCCCACGCCCAACTTTCTGGGCCGGGCATCAGGCCAGCGCTCCTTGCTGCTGGACCCGGCGCAGCAGCCGCAGTTGGGGCCGAATCAGATTGCTCTTGACCTGAGGGTAGTGCAGGGCCACAGCCACCGAGTATTTGCTGACTTGGTCAGCGTGCAGCCCAAACTGGGCCGCGAACTGCGCGAAATGGGTGTGCTGGGCGGCTACTTCCGATTTCAGCTCTACGATCACCGCGCCAGCGAACTGGTGCTCTGCGCCGCACTGCTCGCTGATCAGGCGCAGGTTCAGGTCCAGGGTGACGCGCTCAGGGACCGGACCGGTACGCACCAGCGTCAGACGTTCACACAGGACGTCCACAGCGGGGCACAGCTGGTCAGCGTCAATCCCATGGGTCTCCAAAAAGCGGCGTTGTGCGTCTACATCTCCCTGGGAGGCCACCCTGACCTTGTGGGTCACGCCTCCGTCCTGGCGCTTGATTTCCAGAAAGCCTGCGCCGGTGCTGGCATAGCGCCGCCAGCGCACCTTATGCCTGCGGTTCTTGCGGACATACTGGTCGTAGAAGAAGCTGAATTCCGGCGTATCGAAATAGCGGCTGGCGTACCCCTGGAGCGCCGTGCCGCCAACCGTGAGCACGCGGTACTGCCCCTGCAAAGCCTGGAGGAGACGCGGCAGTTCACTGGCGGGCAGCGTGTACTTCGTTTCGCGGCGGTCCATCAGCTCAGCGCCGGAGAGTTCACTCAGGGAGATGGGCTGGAAACCAGCGATAAGGGGCGAGAGCTTTACTGACAAATCCATGACAATCAATTGTGATTAACTTCGTTCCAAGATTTGGAGAGCCAGACATCGTTTGCGGCTTGTGGGCGAACCTGCTGGACAAGAGATGGTGTCTGGAACGCTGAATATCTACATTAAGTAAATCTTAGGTGTCGGCCAGGGTGCTCGGGGATGGTCCAGCGTGCGCCTCTGTTGTTCAGAGGGGAAAAAAAGTAGAATGGATATTATGACTGGAACAGAATCAAACGACGTGGCACTGCGTCCACGTTCACTGGCCGAGTACGTGGGTCAGGCCAAACTCAAAGACAAGCTGGGGGTGTATCTCCAAGCGGCGCGGGGGCGCGGCGAAGCCCTGGACCACACCCTGCTGTTCGGGCCGCCCGGACTGGGCAAAACCACGCTGGCGCACATCATCGCCTACGAGCTGGGCGTGAATATCCGCGTGACCTCTGGCCCAGCAATTGAGAAGCCGGGTGACCTGGCCGCCATCCTCACCAACAGCCTGGAAGAAGGTGACGTGCTGTTTATTGACGAGATTCACCGTCTGGGCCGCGTGGCCGAGGAGCACCTGTATCCTGCAATGGAGGATTACAAGCTGGATATCGTGCTGGGGCAGGGCCCGGCGGCCCGCACCATTGAGCTGCCGCTGCCACGCTTTACGCTGGTAGGGGCCACGACCCGGCCCGGTCTGATCACCGCTCCGATGCGCTCACGTTTTGGAATCATGGAGCACCTGGAGTACTACACCCCCGAAGAGATCGCCCAGAACCTGCTGCGTGACGCCCGCCTGATGGGGTTTGAGCTGGACACGGACGCTGCGCTGGAAATCGGTGGGCGCAGCCGGGGGACCATGCGGATTGCCAAGCGGCTGCTGAGGCGCGTGCGTGACTTTGCCGAGGTGGCCGGTGAGCCGAGCATCTCCCTGGAGCGTGCCCATGACGCCCTGGACAAACTGGGCCTGGACAGCGCTGGCCTGGATGACCGCGACAAAAAGTATCTGGAGACCCTTATTCACCGCTTTGCTGGTGGGCCGGTGGGCCTGGACACCCTCGCTACGGCCATCAGCGAGGACGCCCTGACCCTGGAAGACGTGTATGAGCCGTTCCTGATCCAGCTGGGCTTTATCAAGCGCACGCCGCGTGGCCGCGTGGCAACCGCCCACGCCTACGACCACCTGGGCCTGCCGCCGGGCAATGACCTGGGCCTGTACGTGAATTGATGGTGGGCACCGAGCTGGAATGAGGCTCATGTGGTCTCAGGTCTAAACTTGGCTGCCGCTGCTCGGCTCCTGACCACGCCCGTGCCACACTGAACCCATGGCAGAAGTGCAGATCTTCGGCACCAAAAAGAGCAAGGGCGCACGCGCCGCCGAGCGGTTTTTCAAGGAGCGGCGCGTGAAAGTGCATTACGTGGACTTGGCCCAGCGCCCCATGAGTAAGGGCGAGCTGACCCGCTTTGTGCAGAAGTTTGGGCTGAATGCTCTGCTGGACATGGACGGCAAAGCCTACCGTGACGCCGGGCTGGAGTACCTGCGCGTGAGCGATGAAAGCTTGCTGGGGAAGATGCTGGATAGTCCAGACCTGCTGCGCTTGCCCCTGGTGCGCAGCGGCAAAGTGCTGGCGGTGGGCGAGGACGCAGCAGCCAAAGCTGCCTGGGCCGAGATGGTGCCGTGAGCTGCGGCGTCAACAGGGCCCAGGTGCTGTGGGCTGGCGGCGTGCTGTGGGCGCTGAGCGCACCGCCAGCGGAAGCACAGCTGTATCAGCGCCGTGATCTGCTGGGTGAACCGTATCAGGCGGCCAGTTTCGGGCCCTGCCGGGAGTGGGGCTGCCGTGAGCTGGGCCGCACTGGGCCAAGTCACAGTGGGCAGAGCGTCACCCTGCAACTGCTGCGCCAGGACATCAAGCTGCGGCTAAGCCTCTCGCCGTCCGGGCGGGTGCTGGGGATTGAGGCGCTGGCTCCGGCATCGGCAGACCGCAATGCTTACTGGTCACGGCTGACCCAGCAGGCCTTTGGGCAGACGTTCGCCCCACAGCGGTTTGCGCAGTGCTTCGCGTCTCTGCGCGGCGATGTGGCCCAGGCACGGCTGCATGGTGGAGGCGGCGAGCACTACGGGGTGCAGTGCTTTCGCCGCAGCGGATACGCAGGGATTCGCCTCTACTTCGACTGGTAAAGCTGGCTTGGTTTACGAGAAAAGGCGGCCAGCCCCTTACTCTGGGCTGGCCGCCTGCCTTCTTGTTGGGCGTGCTAGAGCATTTGACATAAGAATATTCCAGGATAGGCGTGGGTCATCCAGGCGGAAATGTCTTGTGTGGTCACTGCTGAAAGCGCGTTCCCAATGCCATGAATCAGGGCACCCACCTCACGGAACTCGCCCGCCCGAATCCAAGCTTTGAGCTTGGAAAACATCATCTCAATGGGGTTGAAATCTGGACTGTACGGTGGCAGAAAAAGCAGTGTGCAGCCGCGCATCTCTATCAGGGTCTTCACTGCTTCACGGTGGTGAGCTGAAAGATTATCCAAGACGACTACCTGTCCCGGCGTCAATGTTGGACATAGGATTTCGCGGACGTACCATTCAAAGACATCACCGTTGA
>NZ_BNAL01000013.1 GCF_014653275.1 Deinococcus piscis | reverse complement strand
AGGGCAGTTGGTGGAGCCAACTGGGGAATTGCAATATGATGCAATCTACACCCGGAAGCTACTTACCCCCCTGTTTTTCTCTTTTAGGCACAGAATGAAATCCGTACGCCAGTAGAGTCCCCCTATCGGACCAGTCCATAAGGCCTGTACCTCCAAAACAGCTACATATCTTTTTTAAAATTTTATGAGCCCAATTACTTAGAGATGAACTTCAGATGCATTACAAAAACATTATACTCACACAGAACAATGTGGCATTCCACAGCCAATACAAAATAGGCAGTACTTTAACATTCTTTTATGAATTGGTCCCTCCAAGACCTCTTCTCACTTCGGAACATCTATGCGCCTAAAAGCATAACAATGTTTAAGGGCTTACTTTTACACCTCCGGCGGCATTCTTGAGTACTTTAAAGAATCCCCAGGAGTCAGCCGGGAATTGGGGTAAATGGCCGAGTGGAGGCTGTGCATGTTCGAAGAGCATTCTGGGGCCTCAATCTCCATCATGTTCGCAACAGCCTTTAAGCTGGTGCCCGGCAGATTTGGCGACACAGGCGGATTGGCGACAGACATTGGTCCTGCCTTACTGACTATGAAATTCACGCCTGCATCCCACCCTGCTTGCGCTGCATCCACGCGGGCGGCTTGG
The DNA here is from genome assembly GCF_014653275.1 of Deinococcus piscis. Lineage (GTDB taxonomy): Bacteria > Deinococcota > Deinococci > Deinococcales > Deinococcaceae > Deinococcus > Deinococcus piscis. The sequence continues at coordinate 63,802 of NZ_BNAL01000013.1, read as the reverse complement.
GCGCGAACCGGCCCAGAATCGTCTGCTGGTCGTAAGCAAGGTACGCGTTGGCCCAAGCAAAGGTGCTGTTCAGGGCACGGATGGCGTCGGGGCTGCCCATGTTGTGTTCCAGCTGGTACAGCACGAACTGCTCGGGCGTTTCCAGGCGCAGATAGGTGGGCATGGGGCCAGCGTGCTCGTCAAGGATGCTCTGGAACTCGCCCACAGCGTCGGGACTGGCGCTTTCCAGGTCAATGTTGACGTACATCACCTTGGGCACGTCTTCGAGCTGCTCGATGCTGACAATTTCCTCCGCAATGGCCCGCAGGCCGCCGTCCTCAGCTTCCAGCTCCACGATGACCAGGCCTGGGGTGTCGTTGACCAGCTTGGGCTCGATGCGGTCATAGGCGCGGGAAAAGGCCACCAGCTCAATCTGCCCGGATTCGTCGGCCAGAATAAAGCGGGCCATCATGCCGCCCGACTTGGTGGGTTTTTTCTGCACGCCCTCGATCATGCCTGCCAGCACGGCTTTCTGGCGTTTGCCCTTCTTGGGTTGAGTCTCAAACCAACTGTCAAGATCGGCAATGCGGCAGCTGGCGGCTTCGCGCAGGCCCTCGTGCTGCTCCAACGGGTGCCCGGAAATGTAGAGGCCCAGGGCTTCTTTCTCGGCGGCGAGGCGCTCCAGCTCGGTAAAAGGCGGTACACCCTGACGCAGCGGACGCTCCTCCACCACTTCTTCCAGGGCGAACATCATGCTCATACCGGCCTGGGCGCGCTGGTTGATTTTGGCGGTGCCAGCGGCGTCTTCCAGAGCGTCATCCAGCGATTCCAGCAGCTGTCGGCGCTCACCGAAGGCGTCGAAGGCCCCCGATTTGATCAGACTTTCGAGCGCCTTGCGGTTGCAGGTCTTGTTGTCGATGCGCGAGCAGAAATTGGCGAGACTCTCGAAGTGTCCGGCCCGCTCGCGCTCCTCCAGAATGCGCAGCACGGCGGCTTCGCCCAGCCCCTTGATGGCGTACAGGCCAAAGTAGATTTCCTCACCGGCCACCGCAAAGTCAGAGCTGGAGCGGTTGATGTCCGGCGGCAACACATGCACGTCCATCTTGCGGGCGTCGGAAACATACTCGGCCACCTTGTCCGAGTCGCGGCGCTCCACGGTGAGCAGCGCGGCCATAAACTCAACGGGGTAGTTGGCCTTGAGCCAGGCGGTCTGGTAGGTGATCACGCCGTAAGCCGCCGAGTGAGACTTGTTGAAGCCGTAGTTGGCAAAGGCGTCCAGCAGGTCAAACAGCTTGTCGGCTTCGGGGGCAGGCACGCCCTTTTTGCCTGCGCCTTCCACAAACAGCACCCGCTGCTGCTGCATCTCGGAAGCAATTTTCTTGCCCATGGCTCGGCGCAGCAGGTCGGCCTCGCCCAGGCTATAGCCGGCCACATCCGAGGCAATCTGCATGATTTGCTCCTGATACACCGGAATGCCGTAGGTTTCGCGCAGAATCGGCTCCAACCACTGTTCGGCGTTGGGGAAATCATGGTAGGTGACTTCCTCTACCCCGTGGTGCCGGCGCACGTAGGTGGGGATGTTTTCCATCGGGCCGGGGCGGTACAGCGCACTCAGGGCAATGATGTCGGCCAAGCGGCGCGGGCGCAGGCGGCGGCTGGCGTCGGTGATCCCGGCCCCTTCCAGCTGAAACACGCCCTTGGTGTCGCCCCGGCTCATCAGCTCATAGGTGGGTTCGTCGTCAAAGGGAATGGCGTCAAAATCCATCTCCAGGCCCTTGGATTCGCGCAGGATGCGCCGGGCTTCGTCCAAGAACGACAGGGTCCTTAGACCCAGGAAGTCCATCTTGATCAGGCCGATGTCTTCCACCGACTTCATGTCGTACTGGCAGACAATGCCGTTCCCGGACGTATCCCGCATGATCGGCACCAGGTTGGTCAGGTCTTCTTTGCCAATCACCACGCCTGCGGCGTGAACCGAGGCGTGACGGGTCAGGCCTTCCAGGCGCTGCGCGAACTCATAGGCCCTGTTCAGCTCCTCGTCGGCTCCCAGCATCTGGGCGATGTCGGGTACGGCGTCTCGGGCCTGCTCCAGCGAGTAGCTTTTGCCGAACTTGACCGGAATCAGCTTGGAGACCTTGTCCACCTTGCCGTATTCCACGCTCATCACGCGGGCCACGTCCTTGAGGCACGCTTTGGAGGACATGGTTCCGAAGGTGGCAATCTGGGCCACCTTGTCCTCGCCGTACTTGCGCTGCACGTACTCCACCACTTCCATACGCCGGGCGTCGTTGAAGTCAATGTCGAAGTCAGGCATGGACACGCGGTCCGGGTTGAGGAAACGCTCGAACAGCAGGTCAAATTCCAGGGGGTCCAGGTTGGTGATTCGCATGGCGTAGGCCACCAGCGAACCGGCCCCGGACCCGCGCCCCGGCCCCACCGAGATGTCCTGATCCTTGGCCCAGTTGATGTAATCGGCCACAATCAGAAAGTAATCGGGAAAGCCCATGTTGTTGATCACGCTCAGCTCGTACTCGGCGCGGCGCAGGATGGTCAGCGCGTGGCGGTGATGCTGGCGGGTGGTTTCCTCGCTCTGCTCTTCGGTGCCGGGGTCAATGGCCGTGTCGCTGTCCTGCTCGCTGGCGCGGCGGCAATCCTCGTGGGCGTAGGCAGGCAAGGTGCCCGCTTCGGCCTCGGCTTCCATCTTTTCCAGGGCTGGATAAGGTGTGAACTTCTCGCTCGCGGCTTTGCCCCGCGCCTCCCACTCGCTGCCCATAAAAGCCAGCAGTGAGAGCAAGTCCTGCTCTGAGCAGCTGGCCGCGTCGCAGCCGCCCGCCCGCTCGGTCACTCTGGCGGCATCGGCCTCGCCCAGTTCCGCCAGCGAGCGGGCCGCGTAGTCGCGCAGCAATGCCGCTGTGGCGTGGGCCGGGTAGCGGCGCATCATGCCGGCGTAGGTCTGCACGCGCATTTCCTCGGCCATCGTGCGGCCTTCAGGGATGGGCAAGGCAGGCATCTGGTACACCCGCTTTTTGCCCACCGGCAGTTCCACATTGCACAGGTCCGCGATATGGGCCGAATTGTCGAAGATTTCCTCGCCCCACTCCGAAGGCGGCAGGGCGCGGTGCATCTCGTCCAAGTCCTTGACGTAAAACTCGTCGCAGGGAAATTTGAAGCGGTTTTCGTCGGCCAGGGTCGCCTTGGTCTGAATCGCCAGCAGGGTTTCGTGGGCGGTGGCGTCGTCCTTCTTGACATAGTGGCCGTCGTTGGTCGCCACCATGCCGATACCCAGCTCCTGCGCCCACTGTTTCAGGACGGGGTTGTTGCGGGCTTGTTCCTTGAGGCCGTGATTCTGAATTTCGATGTAGTAGTTCTCGCCAAACAGGTCGCGGTACCACAGCAGCCGCTCCCTGGCGTCGTCCTCGCGGCCCATCAGCAGCAGTTGCTGCACCTCGGAGCCCAGGCAGCCGCTGAAGGCAATCACACCTTTGCTGTGCTCGGTCAGCAGTTCGTGGTCAATGCGAGGCTTGTAGTAGTAGCCCTCGGTGTAGCCCCGGCTACTCAAGCGGCAGAGATTCTGGTAGCCCTCAAAGTCGCGGGCCAGCAAGGTCAGGTGGTAAATGCCTTTTTCGCCGTCTTGCCCGCGCGTGCGGTCCCGCCGGGTGCCGAAGCCGGGCACCACATACGCCTCGTACCCCAGAATCGGCTTGACCCCAGCGTCCTGCGCGTAGTTGTAGAAATGCACTGCCCCGTGCATGTTGCCGTGGTCGGTCATCGCCAGGGCTGGGTCACTGCCTTCCGGGCTGGTTTCCTTGGCCCATTTGAGCAGGTCTTTGAGCTTCGCGGCCCCGTCCAGCAGGCTGTACTGCGTGTGCTGGTGCAGGTGGGCAAAGCGCTTGGGCTTGTCCCCGCCGCAGCAAGAGCCGTCGGGCCGGTGGATGTGGGGGGCAGGGATGGGGTCGGGGGCAGGCGCAGTCACCTCAACAGGATAGGACGCTGGGCCGCCCCGGACAGTGGCCGGGGAGCTTGACGCCGGGAACTGGGGCGCGGTTGGCTGGCTCACCAATGCAGGCGCAGTAAGCCATTTCCCTTATTTCTGACTACGCCACATGGCCGATTCAGGGTTCCACTTGCTGCGCTTACTCTACTCAAGGCTGTTCCAGCGGGGATTCAGCCGCTCTTGCCTTCTCCGGCAGAGCCTCCGACCATTCTCACCACAGGAGCACCACCTGGACAAAGGAACCTTCTTATGAGCGATTTTTTCACTGATCTCTGGACACAGGCCGTACAGACTGTGCAGAGTACCCTCCAAACCAACGAATTGGCGCAGGGCGGCCTGGTCATCGCGGCGCTGAGCGCCCTGGCCGTCTGGGCACGGACCCTGCCGCTACGGACGTGGAACTACGCCGTTTCGCGGCTAAGCGTGACCCTGGAAGTGCAGGACAGCGACCCGGCGTTTCCCTGGCTGGCGGCGTGGTTGGCGGCGCAGCCTGGCGGGCAAAACCTGCGGCAGCTGGGCGTGAGCACCCGTTACGGTGACCGCCTGGGCGGCCAGACCATCAAGGTCGGCACTGACCACGACGGCGACGACGTGACCACGCAGCTGATTCCGCTGGGCGGACAGACCCTGCTGCGCTACCGCAGCCACTGGCTGCTGGCCCAGGCGGGGCGCATGGAGCGCAAGGCGGCTGGGGGTTACGGTAACGTTTCTCCCTTTCACCAGACCATCACTCTGCGCCTGCCAGTCACGGCCCGCAGTGCCCTGCCGGAGCTCCTGGCCGAGGCTTTCGAGCTGACGGCTGGTGCCAGCACCGGCCAGCTGGAAATTCATGTGCCGCAGTACGACGGCTGGAAACTGGCCGAACGCCGCCCCGCCCGTCCGCTGGCGAGTCTCGTTTACGACGGCGAATTGCTGAGTGACCTTCAGGCCGACCTGACACAATTTTTTGCTTCCCGTGACTGGTACACCGACATGGGCATTCCTTACCGCCGGGGCTACCTGCTGCACGGCCCTCCCGGCAACGGCAAGAGCAGTCTGGTGGCCGCCCTGGCCGGAGCACACGGCATGAATGTCTGCGTGCTGAACCTGGCCACGCCGGGCCTGGACGATGACCGCCTCAACAGTCTGCTGAGCGACCTGCCCCGCCGCGCCCTGCTGCTGCTGGAAGATATTGACGCCGTATTCCTGGGCCGTGAGGCCCGCAACGCCAACGTCAAACTGAGCTTCAACGGCCTGCTCAACGCCCTGGACGGGGTGGCGGCGGGCGAGGGCCGCGTGACTTTTATGACCACCAACGACCTTGCCGGTCTGGACAGCGCCCTGATTCGCCCGGGCCGCGCTGACCGGCAGCTGCGCCTCAGCAACGCCACCCACGCTCAGGTGGCCGGAATGCTGCGCCGCTTTTGGCCCAACTGGGAGGAGCCGCGTATCGCCCGCCTCAGTGAGCGGGTCCCGGACGGCCAGCACAGCATGGCCCGCGTACAGGAATACCTGCTTCAGCGCCGAGATGATGAGGCCGCCGTGGAGCGTGACTGGTACGAACTGTCTGAGCTATGCCCCACCCGGCACCTGCTTAGGGTGAGCTGAAAGGGAGGAGGCCCCGTGCTGAACGGTGGCCTCCCCTCTTGCTAGCCTGGCGCTGATATGCCCTCCCCCGACTACATCACCGACCTCCGAGCCCTTATTGGCAATGCGCCCGTGAACCTGATGGGCGCGGCGGGCTTGCTGTTCGATGATGAAGGGCGAGTGCTGCTGGAGCGCTTGGTGGGACGGGACGAGGTCTGGAGCCTGCCCAGCGGCCTGTGCGAGCTGGCCGAGCCTCCCGAGCAGGCGCTGCGGCGTGAAGTGCGCGAGGAAACAGGCCTGCACGTCCTGGGAGCCGAGCTGCTGACCCTGCATACCACGCCCCTGCGCACCCTGGCGAATGGGCATCAGGCCAGCTTTTACACGGCGCTCTACCGGGTCACGCACTGGGAAGGCACGCCACAGCCAGACGGAAGAGAGGTAGAGCGGCTGGACTGGTTTGCCGTGAACGCACTGCCACCACTGCGCGGATACATCGGACGCTGGGCGGCGGAGTGGTTGCAGGCACGGCAGGAAGCGGCATGCGGGCGCGGCTGAACACCTGGGCGCGGCAACTTAGGCGTGAGCTGCTGGCCTTATACCTGGCCTACCACGACCCGCGTACGCCCTGGCCAGCGCGGGTCTGCACGGCACTGGTGCTGGCCTACGCCCTCAGCCCACTGGACCTGATTCCTGACTTTATTCCGGTGCTGGGCCTGCTGGACGACGCCCTCCTGCTGCCACTGGGTATCCTGCTGGCCGTGCGGCTGATTCCGCCAGAGGTGATGGAGGCGGCCCGCCGAGAAGCCCTGACCCGCGCGGGCGAACGCCTGCCGGTCAGTCTGGCGGGTGCCGCCGTCATTGCCGCGCTGTGGCTGGGGCTGCTGTGGTGGGCCGTGCAGGCTTTCTGGCCTGGCGTCAAATAAAAAACGCCTCCACTTCTGGGAGACGTTCATTCGGCCAGGGCAAACGACTTACTCGCCCGCCTGCACCACATTCAGGTTGATGGTTTGCAGCGGTGCGCCGCCGAGATCATCCAGGCTACGGACTTCGTAGGTGATGGCGTCGGTGGTGCCTGCCGCGCCGCCCGGCTGACTGAGGTAGTTCCAGGTGCAGTTGGCCGCCAGGGTGATGTCTTTGGTGCCAATCTCCTCACTGCCACGCAGCACACGCACCTGATAGCCGCTGGCATCGCCTACGCCACCGAAGCGGAAGGGGGCGCTGACAGTTTCGCCGTCGTTCAGGCTGAGGGTCATGGGTTCAGAGCAAGCAGCCGCGGCTTCGGTGGCTTCAACAGTCACAGGCACGCTCAGCACTTCGGTGCCAGTGTCATCCTGCACGCTATAGATATGCTCACCCACCGCAGGAGCGGCCACATCGGCGGTCCAGGCTCCAGCCGCGTCCGCGCTAAAGGTGCCGACGCTCACGCCATCTTCCAGCAATTGATAAGTGGTGTCCGGCTGGCCAGTGCCGCTCATGGTGAAGCCGGTGTCCGGCACCACTTCACCCGCTGCAGGCGCGGTGACCACCACAGTGTCGCTGGCCGCGACAGCACTGGCCGCAGGCTCGGTGACAGGGGCCGCCGCATCTGTGGTGACCGTTTCGGTGGTTCCCGTGGTTTCAGTGGTGGCCGCTTCGCTGATCGTTTGGGTGGTTTCGGTCTGCGTGACGGGTGCGGGCAGCGGCTGCTCGGTGCGGTCCTGGGTGAAGTACCAGGCGAGGCCCGCCAGCAGAGGCAGCAGCAGCAGCCACCAGGGGAAACCGCCGCGCCGCTCAGGAGCTGGGGGCGGGGCAACCGGGCGGGGAGGTTCAGGGGTCAGGGGCTGCACAGGAGCAGCAGGCTTGCCGCTGACCGCCGTCTCGGTGACAGGCGTGCCAGGGGCAGGGGCTGCTTTGGCCTGCTTGGTTTCCAGCAGCGTGGCCCGTTCTTTGGGGGCAGCACCAAACAGCTGCGTGCCCAGCAGCGATTTGAGCACGCCCAGTCCTTCGGGCAGCAAGCTTTCCAAGCGGCCTGCGTCTAGACCACCCAGCACGCGGCTCAGGCCCGCAGCGTCCAGCTGGCCAGCGCGGGCACGGTTGCCCAGCAGACCCAGCACGAAGGGCGTGAGGAGGGCCAGCAGGCGACCAGCCTGCTCACCCGAGGTGCCCAGCGCGGTGCCCAGGCGGCCACCCACCTGGCTGGGGTTGTCCAGCAGGCGGGGGAGCACACTCAGACCACGCACTTCCAGCGCGCCCAGCTCGGCGCGGTTGCCCAGGAGGGCCGTGTTGAGGCCGTCCCCTTCGGTCACGCGGTCATACTCACTGCTCAGGCTCAACAGTTCGGCGGCTCCCTTCTCATCGCGGCCTTTTTGGGCCAGCGCACTCAGCAGGACAGCTGCCGTCCCCTGCACAGCCCGGCCTGCGTCACGCCGACCAAATCCAGCCGCTTCACCCAGGGCCCCTAGACCCTCTGCCGAGAACTGTTGACGGAAGGCGGCGGCCAGACTGTCCGCACTGATCACAGGGGCCGCTGGCACTGCACTGGCCGCCACAGGGGCAGCAGGGCGCACTGCGGTTGCGGAAGGCTGAGCGCCGACCACCACAGGCTGAGGCGATTTCCACGGGCTCCCCGCAGGCGGTTGGGCCTGAGCAGTGGGCGGACGCACCACGCCTGCCCCTATGCCAGCCGCTGCCGCTGCTGCTGCCAGCGCTTCAGGGGAGGGGCCCCCGGTGGCGGCTTGGGGAGGCGTAGGCGAAGTGGGCTGCGAAGGAGCATCCTGCTGGGCCTGCTGGGGCTTGTCCGCCTGGGGCCGCTGGCTGTCTGTAGCGCTGGCCCGCACCTCCACAGAACCGACCACCGGAGCTGCGGGAGGAGTAGCCGGAACTTTGGTAGCCGGCGTCTGAGGCACTTGAGGAGCCTGGGCCTGGGCAGGCGGCACTGGGGCAGGCGGCACTGAGGCCGGGGAGGCCACTTCGGCACCGTCCAGCAGGGCCGAAACCACGCTCGACTTGGAGTAATCGGTGTCCTGCGCCAATTCGGGGTCGGCCTGGGGAGCTTCCGCCTGCTCCGCTTCCTGGGAGCGGTAGGGGTTCTCCTTCACAGGCGCGGTGGGGGCCACCGGGTGGGCGGGGCGCTGCACTGCTCCCGGCTCCGGCACTTCGGCACCGTCAAGCAGGGCCGAGACCACGCTGGACTTGGAGTAATCGGTGTCCTGCGCCAGCTCAGGCTCAGGTTGCTGCAGCTTGAGTTGCTGTGGCTCCGATTTCTGGCCCTCAGGTGTTTGGACCTGAGACGGCGGCACGGCTGGCACTCCGCCAGCAGTCACCTTGGGAGCGGCAGGGGCCTCCGCCTCAGCGGACTTTTTTGTCTCACCGGCTGGGGCCTGTCCTCCATCCACAAAGTGCGGAGCGTTGACGCCAGCGGCGCGGGACACGTAAGACCCACCAGCGGCACGGGGCCGCACACCACTGGCGCGGATGGTTGACATGACTCCAGTGATGGTGTGCTCATTCACGCCTGCCTGCCCGATAAAGCTGAGCAGCAGGGGCAGCGACATGTTCATCAGGGCCATGATGGAGGACTGCGGTGCGCCTTCTACCCGCGAGAGCTGACCGGCCAGATCGGTCTGGTCATCCCCAAGCAGGGACGGGCTCAGCAGCTCACCGGCCAGTTGCAGCGAGGCGGCTCCCCCCTGCTCGGTCAGGGCGTGCGACACCCCGCGAAACTGCGGCAGGTTGGCAATGGCGTCCAGCACCTGGGTGCGGCCTGCGTCGCTCTTGGCGTGCTGCGCCACCGTCTCCAACTGCGAACGCACCGCGCGGTCCAGCAGCCGGGCGGTCAGCTCAGGTTCCAACCCCAGCGCCTGCCCCAGCTCGCGGGCACTTTCCGGGCCAAACCGACTACGAAACAGTTCTTCAATATTCATAAGTGCTTCTATCATAGGCAAAGGAACCTCGCCGTCACCTGACAGCGCACTGAACGATTCCTCATGCTGATGCCTGCACTGCGTCGGCTGCCGCTAACCAGGGCAGTAGACTTAGCGGCCACCTCACCGCGCCCCCGGCCTGACCAACGCCGGGTGCAGAGCCGAGACTAAGCGCGGGGCTGAGGCTTTTGGCCGCCACCTTCCGAGACTTCGACCAGCCAGGCCATCAGTTGCAGCACAGCCAGGCCGAGCGCAGGCAGACCGGCCAGCATCATGATCCAGCCGCTGATCTGCTGGTTTTGGAGGGGGGTCAGGTTCCATAGGCAGACTGCGCCTACGTACGGCTGGTACAGCACTTCGCGGGCGTACAACCACCACGCCGCGATGGACATCATCGGCAGGGCAGCCAGGAAGCCAAACCAGCCGCGCTTGCCAAACGTCCCTGGCTGCAAGGTAGGAAAGGGGCGCAGCATGGCCCCCCAGATCATGGTGCCGCTGATCAGGTAGAGCGCTGGCAGCAAGATGGCGGCAGTGTTGGTCACGATGCTGGCATTGAAGCCCGCCGGAATATTCCAGAACAGGATCACGGCTGTCCACACAGCAAAGGCCACCCACGGGTCAAGCAGCACGCCCAGCACTCGTCCTGCCGCCGAATGCGGGTCCAGCGCAATGCCGCGCGGCAAACTCAGCAGCAGCAGCGGGGGCACCACTTCGGCCAGGACCATCAGCCGCGCCATATACAGCGCCATAGAGTTGAGGGTATAGACCGCTGCACTGGAGTCCAGCGCCCACAGCGTGCTGAGCAGCGCCAGCACAAACAGCACCGCTTTCCAGACCGGCCAGTGCTGCCGTCCCTGCAGTGTGCGGCGGGCACGCACAAACGGCCAAAAGTAGACGATAGCCGCCACCGCCAGCAAAGCCCACACCATAGGGTTGAAGTTCAGGGTGAGCAGGTCGGCCAAAGAGGGGTTGAGGTTCATGGAGTCACCACCGCAAGAGCACCCACCTGCGCCGCAGCAAAGAGCGCAGGCCGTGGGGCACCGCCAGCTTGCGGCTCACGCGGATGGTTCATGACATAGCGCACATCGCGCAGGATACGGTCTACGTTCGGCAGCTGGGTGTAGTCCCACATCACACGGGTGTAGCCGCTGGCGTCAATCAAGTAGGTGGCCGTCGTGTGGTTGATCTGATACTTCAGCGGGCCTTCTACCGGCACCCGGCCATAAGCCACGCCGTACGCCTGCGCGACCTGCGCCAGCTTCGGCTCGGGAATATGCACGCCCGTGCCCTCACCGAAATACTCCACGTATTCACGGATGCGCTCTGGAGAATCCCGGTCCGGGTCCACCGACACAAACACCACCTGCACCTGTGCCCGCTCCTCTGGGGTCATGCGGTCACGCATCTCGCCGAGGTATTTCAGGGTCAGTGGGCAGATGTCCGGGCAGTGGGTAAATCCAAAAAACAGCAGCGTCTGCCGTCCCTGCGGCTGCAACGTCCAGGGCTGCCCATAGCCGTCGGTGCCCGAAAAGGCCAGCGCCGGCTCAGCGCGGTTCACCACCGAGCCGTAAAAGGGATAGGGACTCTGGGAACGGGCCACCGCCCAGGCCACGCCCAGCACCAGGGCCACAGCGGCCAGCGCCAGCAGCGCCGAGTGCTGCCAGGGCCGGGCCGCAGCCGCCTGAGCCACGTTCTCTGCTGAGGGGGGCTCTGCTGGGGGCGGAGGCATATTGGCCGGGGGGGTCGGCGTCATGGCCGCTCCACCACCGCATTCAGTTCCAGCGTGCGGCCATCTTGCGCCTGCAAAGTGAGGGCCATCTCCTGGCCCTCTTCAAGCGGCTGGGTCAGCCCCATCAGCATGATGTGATCCCCGCCTGAGGCCATAGCCAGCTCCCCGCCCGCAGGCACGGTCAGGCTCTGAACTTCCACCATGCCGCTCATGCTGGTGCCACTGGCGTCCGTGATCACGGTTTCCATCAGCATCGTGTGCTCGGCTGCGGGGGTAGACGCGCCCACCAGCACGATGTCCTGCTCGCCGGGATTATGCAGCGTGACGTAGGCGGCGGTTTCGTGCATGCTGGGCGGCACAGCCGTCACGCCTGCAGCCCGCACTTCCAGCGCAAGGGGCTGCGCACTCTCAGCAGTGGCCGCGCCAGAAACCCCAGCACCAGAAGCTGGAGCAGCCGAAGCCATGCTGTGCGCGCCATGGGCGCTGTGGTCAGCAGCGGCACCGGACGTAGCTGCTTCGGAAGTGGAAACGGTGGATACCGCGCTGACTGAGGAAACAGAAGTTGCCGTCTCCTGCGGGGCCTGACAGGCCATCAGCAGACCAGGCAGCAGCAAAGGCAGCACCCGCCAGCGCCTGGACATCCTGTTGGGGGAAGTGATCAGGGGGTTGGAGGAGGTGATCAGGAAACCCTTCGTCATGACAGCAGTCTAGGGGGGAGACCTTCCACAAATTGTCCCCATCAGCCTGCTTGGCCGGTCAGTTCAGCGGCTGAGCAGATAGATTTTGGGGTGGTGCCCGCCACTGTACACCTGCGCCAGTTCGCGGCCCTGCCAGGGCGAAGCGGCCAGAACCCGCTCGAACAGCCGGATTTCGTGGGTGATCACCACCAACCGGCCCGAGCGGGAGCAGAGGCGGTGCATTTCGCGCAGGAATGCGGGGTACAACTCGGCATTGCCCCCGTGCGTGCCGATATCGTCGCCCCAGGGCAAGTCAGCCAGAATCAGGTCAAAGGAGCGCGGCGGCAAACCGGTGTTCAGGGCGTCCACCTGCGCCACTTCCACATCACGGCCCGCTGCTTTGAGGTTGGCCTGGGCGCAGGCCACAGCCTGGGCATCGGTATCTACTCCCACCATCGCTTCATACGGTCCCATCAGGGCACGCTCCACCAGCAGGGTGCCACTGCCGCACATCGGATTGAAGATGCGGTCCGCCGCCCGCAGGCCTGCCAGGGCCAGCGCCCCGTAAGCAATCGAAGCGTTCAGCCCGCCCTCGCGGTTGCACACCCGCCAGTCGCGGGCCGACAGCGGCTTGGGCGTCAGCCGGGCCAGCACCTCCCAGCCGCTGCCGTCCTGCGCGGGACGCACCCGCAGACGCAGTTCGCCGTCTTCTGGTTGGTGGGCCAGGCCCAGTGAGCCGGAGATTTCGGCAGTCAGGCGCTCCATCACTTCGGTGTCACGTCCTGCCGCCGACACGCGCAGCGAACGGTGGCCCCCCTGAGCCGCCACGCCGCGCAACCAGGCGGTCAGCTCGCCCAGCTGCTGGTGCCCCAGCAACCCGCGTGGCCGGGGCACTTCCCAGGCACGTACCGCATATACCGCTACTACACTGCGCAGGCGGCCCAGGCGTTCGGGCTCTCCGGCGTAGCGAAAGCGCACAGCCTCTTCGCTGACCGCCACCACATCCAGACCGTGGATGGTGCCCAGCTCGGTGCGGGCCACTTCTTCCAGGCCGCGCAGCACCTCGGCCTCGTACAGCGGCCAGTCGGCGGGGTTGCCACGGGACGTAGGGCGCTGACGACGAGGTTTCTGGGCAGTGCGGGCAGGGCGGCGAGGCATAAGGGTCATCATACGGCACCGGCCCGGCGTCGCCTTTGGCCCCAGCCTCTATCAGCGGGCTCCTTCAGCCAGGCTCCAGCAGCAAGGCAAAAAGGGCCGCCCCCTCGGGAGCGACCCCACCCAACAGCTGTATACCCAGCAGCTTCAGCGGTTGCTACGGCCTGCTGCGACCTGTTCTGCTTCGGCGGCGGCACTTTCAGCAGGGGTGCTGTCCACAGCGCCCAAACCTTCGCTGGCCTGCTGAGCAGCGCGGTCCTGACGGCCTTCGCTCTTGAGAGGAATCTCATCACGGGCGGGCTGTCCAGCAGTGTCCACACTTTCCAGCGAGACCGCACCCAGCTGGCGCAGCACATTGGAAGCCTCAGCAGTGCGGCTCAGGTCGGCGTCCCGGGCAATCACCAGCACGTCGCCGTCTTTCATGCGGTCATACACGCGCTCGGCGTGGGCCGTCGGCATCCCAAAGCCCTGCAGCAGGCGCACATAGTCACCGTGGTCCGAGCCCGAAATGGCCCCGAACAAGCCCCCCAGGGTCAGGCCACCCAGCACGCCGAACAGAGCCCCGTACATGCCCCCGTCCACATAGACACGGGTCGCCGGAATCAGAGCCAGCAGAATCCACACCGGCACCGTGAGGGCCAGGCCGCCCAGGGCACCCATGATGGCCCCTTTGATGACACCCCCCGCGCCAGCCGGAGCCCCCTCTTCGGGGCTGATGCCGGTCACGCTCGCCACCTCGCTCTGCGAGATCACGTTGGTGCAGGCAAAGGCCAGGCGGTCACGGTCAAAGCCGCGCGACTCGAGAACCTGCAGGGCCCGGGCCGCCTGCTGCGGAGTTTGAAACAGAGCGACGACGCTTTCCATATACCCTTTTTTTAGCATGTTTGTTCTGTGCCCGCGCAGGTGCATCCATCCCGATCCCAGGGCGGCTGGCCTCTGCCTGCCTGCGCAGACTCTGCCGCCCGCCAAACGGGGCGAGTATCCCCTCCTGGCCCGCCCTGCGTTTTCTATACTGGCCGGGCATGAATCAGCCTGCCGCGCCCACTCAGCCCGCTGCCACGCTGCCCATCTCCGCAGGCACGGGCTTACCCCCCGCCTTTGAGCAGCGGCTGCGTGAGGTGCTGCGTTCAGAAGTGGAATTTATCGAGCTGATCGGAGAAGACCTGGTGGCCGCCGGGGGCAAGCGCCTGCGTCCACTGGTCACGCTGCTGAGTGCTCAGGCCCTGGAGACCCAGCTCCTGGAGACTCAGGCTCTGGGTGATCAGGTCCTGGACAGCCCCGCACATAGCCCCGACGCCCTCGCCCTGGCCGTCTGTATTGAGCTCCTGCACTCGGCTTCGCTGCTGCACGACGACCTGATCGACGACGCCGACACCCGGCGCGGGCAGGAAGCGGCGTTCCGGCGCTACGGCAACGTGGTCAGCGTGATGAGCGGCGACTTTATGCTGGCGCGGCTGCTGATGCTACTCTCGGAACTGCCCGGCACCGCCCGACTGACCCGCGCCTTTGGCGAAGTCGCCAGCGTGATTTGTGAGGGTGAAGTGCTTCAGTTTCAGGTGGCGGCCTACGGCAACCCCACCCAGGAACAATATGAGCACATCATCTACGGCAAGACAGCGGCACTGCTGGAGCTGGCTGCGGCTGCCCCGGCGCTGCTGCAAGACGCCCCCGCCGAGCACGAGCAAGCGTTGCGGCAGTACGGACGCGAGCTGGGCATGGCCTTTCAGGTGCGCGACGATCTGCTGGACCTGCTGGGCCGCGAGGAAGACCTGGGCAAGCCTGTGGGCAGTGACCTGCGCGAAGGCAAAGCCACGTTCGCCGTGCTGCACCTGCTCCAGACCCCCGCCGAACAGGAGGTCCGTACCATCTTGCTGCGCCGCGCCGCGCAGGCCGGTGACCTGGCGCGGGTACAGGCCCTGTGCGTACAGTACGCAGCAGACCAGGCTGGTTGGCGTGAGGTCGCCCGCCGACTGGAGCTGGCCCGCGCCGCCCTGCTGCACCTGCCCGACACGCCAGCCCGTCAAGAACTGGGAGCGCTGCTAGACCGCTTGACCCCTCTTCCCTGACAAGTGCAGGCGTTGGCAGTTTGAGGTGGAGGGACAACAAGACCAGGGGCTGTATCGCCTCTGCATATTCTCTCTGTATGCACTGCCGATGTTCCACATCCGAACAGCACAAATCAAGACTGAAGTAGCAAAAAAATACAGCCCTCAGCGGGAAAATAGAACCGGGACGCCGTGCAGTCAAGGCAGGACCAAAACCGTGCGGTGAGCGTGTATGCTCATAGCGTCACTATGAATTCACCCGTTAGCTCAGCTGCGCCTGTGTCGGTGCGCCGGTTTCTTCCCTGCCACTGCCGCGCTCAGGGAGGGTTCATGCTGCACGACATCCCATTTTCTCTTTTCCCAAGGAGGCCCAGATGAGGGTTTCAGGACTCAACTGGCAGGGGCTGATGGAACAGCTTCAAGAAGCCCTGCCGTACTGTGAGGTGACGGATCACACCCTCGCCTACTTCAAGTATCCCCGCCGCAGCGTCAAGGTGAATCTGCCCGTAAAGATGGACGATGGGCAGGTACGCGTCTTTACTGGCTACCGCGCCGTGCACTCTACGGCCCGTGGCCCCAGCATCGGCGGGGTGCGGTTCCGCGAAGGGCTCTCGCGCCACGAGTGCGAGGTGCTGGCGGCCATCATGACCCTCAAAGCAGCGGTGGCTGACCTGCCGCTGGGCGGGGCCAAGGGCGGGGTCGATGTGGACCCGGCCAGCCTCAGCGCGCATGAACTTGAGGGCCTGACCCGGCGCTACACGACGGAGCTGGTGGAGCTGATAGGCCCCAACGAGGACATCCTCGCGCCTGACGTGGGCACCGACTCGCAGAACATGGCCTGGATTTTTGACGCCTTCAATGAAGGCCGGGGCACATCAATCAGCGGCATGGTGGTGGGCAAGCCCATCGCGCTGGGCGGCTCGTACGGCACCAAAGACGCCCGTGGACAAAGTGCGGCCATGGTCACGGCCCGCGCCCTGGAGCAAGACGGCGGCGTCCAAAATGCCCGCGTGGCCGTGTTCGGCTATGGCGATGTGGGTGCCAAAGCAGCCCAGCTGCTACGTCAACAGGGTGCCCTAATCGTGGCTGCCAGTGACCGTGACGGGGCCGTGTATGCCAGCGGCGGCCTGGACCTGGACGCCCTGGCCGCGCACCGCGAGCAAACCGGCAGCGTGGCGGGCTTCGGTACGGGACTGGCCATCAAGCCTGAAGAACTGCTGGAGCTGGATGTCGACGCCCTGATCCTGGCGTTTGACTTTGGCACGGTCAATGCTGGCAACGCCCACGCCGTGCGCGCCCGCTATCTGGTCGAAGCCACCAACCGCGCCGTGCTGCCTGAAGCGGAGCGCTACTTGCACGCAAAGGGCATCCACGTTCTGCCCGACCTGGTCGCCTCTATTGGCGGCGTGGTCGTGAACTATGTCGAGTGGGTGCAGTCGCACACCAATTTCTTCTGGACCGAGGGCGAGATCGAAAAGGTGGTGGAGCAGCACATCAACCGCGCACTGGACGAAGTGCTGGCGCTGATGAACGAACACGGCATCGAAATGCGCACCGCCGCTTATACCCTGGCTCTCAGCCGGATTGCCAGCGCCACCGAGATGCGCGGCGTTTACCCCTGAACTGCTTTTTATCTCTAGACACCAATGATCTCTAGACACGATCTCTAGACACCAAGGAAAAGTCACAAAGGAGCTGCCATGAGCACCGACCCCCAAACGCAAACCCAACCCAAGCCCGTTCAGCACGATATTCCTTCTTATCTGGACCCCAACAACATCGGCGCATACGAGATTTTTCTGGAGCAGGTGGACCGCGTCACGCCCTACCTGGGCAACCTGGCCTACTGGGTCGAGACGCTCAAGCGGCCCAAGCGCATCCTGGTGGTGGATGTGCCGATTCACCTGGATGACGGCAGCGTGGCCCACTTTGAGGGCTACCGCGTGCAGCACAACACCTCACGCGGCCCGGCCAAGGGCGGCATCCGCTATCACCAGGACGTAAACCTCAGCGAAGTGATGGCGCTCTCGGCCTGGATGACCATCAAGAACGCTGCGGTGAACGTGCCCTACGGCGGCGGCAAGGGCGGTATCCGCATTGACCCGCGCAAGTACAGCCAGGGCGAACTGGAACGCCTGACCCGGCGCTTTACCACCGAAATCGGCCTGATCATCGGCCCGGAAAAGGACATTCCCGCGCCCGATGTGAACACCAACCCCCAGATCATGGCCTGGATGATGGATACCTACTCCATGAACGTGGGCCGCACCGCCACCGGCGTGGTGACCGGCAAGCCCATCAGCCTGGGCGGGTCACTGGGCCGCAGCGACGCCACCGGGCGTGGTGTGTTTGTGACCGGCGCCGAAGCGATGAAGAAACTGGGCATCAGCATGGAAGGCGCACGCATCGCCGTACAGGGATTCGGCAACGTGGGCAACGCTGCCGCCCGCATCTTCCATGACCACGGAGCCAAAATCGTAGCGATTCAGGACGTGACTGGGACCGTGTACAGCGCCGCTGGCATTGATCCCTACAAGGCGATGCAGCATCTGGCCGATACTGGCAAGATCATTGGCCTGGCAGGCACCGACGAACTGAGCCGCGATGAGTTCTGGGGCGCAGACTGCGACGTGCTGATTCCCGCCGCGCTGGAAAAGCAGATCACCGAAGCCAACGCCGACCAGATCAAGGCCAAACTGATCGTAGAAGGGGCCAACGGCCCGACCATCCCCGCCGCCGACGACATCCTGGCCGGGCGCGGCGTGACCGTGGTGCCCGACGTGCTCGCCAATGCCGGGGGCGTGACCGTCAGTTACTTCGAGTGGGTGCAGGACTTCAGCTCGTTCTTCTGGACCGAAGACGAGATCAACCAGCGCCTGGACCGCATCATGACCGAGGCTTTCCTGAGCCTGTGGGACGTCAAGGAGCGCCACGGCGTGACCCTGCGCACCGCCGCCTACATCGTGGCCTGCACCCGCGTGCTTGAAGCGCGGGCCCTGCGCGGCCTGTACCCCTGATTTCTTCTTCAGTTCTTCGCCAAGGGCACCTCGCCCCTCCCCCAGCGGGAGGGGTTTTGCAGTGCCTGACCAGTCCGCCTATGCTGAAGCATGGAACATCCAACCGACTGCCTGAACCTGCGGGAGCTGGAACTGTTGGGGCGGCAGCGGCTAGCGGACTCGGCCCACCCCAGCGTGGTGGACTACTATCTGGGCGGCGCGGGCGATGAGCGGACCCTGCGCGGGAACCGTGAGGCGTGGGCCGAGTGGCGGCTGCGGCCCCGCATGCTGGTGGACATCACCGAGGTGGACACTTCGGCCAGCGTGCTGGGGCTGACCCTCAGCAGCCCTGTGGGTATTGCGCCCAGTGCCATGCATGGGCTGGCCCATCCAGAAGGTGAGTGCGCTACTGCCGCTGCCGCCGCCGAAGCGGGCAGCCTGATGACCCTCAGCACCCTCAGCACGCGCACGCTCGAAGACGTGGCCGCAGCGGCGCAGGGGCGCTGGTGGTTTCAGCTCTACCTGTACCGTGACCGTGAGGTGAGCCGCGCCCTGGTGCAGCGGGCCGAGGCGGCTGGTGCACGGGCCCTGGTCCTGACGGTAGATGCTCCGCTGGTGGGTCGCCGCGAGGCGCTGCTGCGCCGCCCGCTGCAACTCCCGCCCGACCTGCCGCTGCCCAACGTCGGCCCGCGCACGCCCGGCACCGAAAGCCTGACCCACATGCAGTACTTTGATTCGCTGCTGGATACGGCACTGACCTGGCGCGACCTGGAATGGCTTCAGGGCATCACCCGGTTGCCGCTGGTCCTGAAAGGCATCCTGACCGCCGAAGACGCGGCGCTGGCCCGTGAGCATGGCGCGCACATCTGGGTCAGCAATCACGGGGGCCGCCAGCTGGACGGTGCCGTGACCGCTCCTGAAGTGCTGGGCGAAGTGGTGGCTGCCGCCGGGGACCGCGAAGTCTACGTGGATGGCGGCGTCACACGCGGGGGCGACGTGCTGCGGGCGCTGGCGCTGGGGGCCCGCGCCGTCTTTCTGGGCCGCGCCGCTCTGTGGGGCCTGGCCGCTGGTGGGCAAGCTGGCGTCGCCCACACCCTGAAGCTGCTGCATGAAGAACTGGCACTCGATATGGCGCTGTGTGGCAAGACGGCCCTGGACCAGCTGGGACCGGACCTGCTCCACCGCCGGTAAAGCACCTGCGCCCCAACCAAAGGCCAGCGGGCAAACGCGTGTGCTGCGTTTGCCCGCTGGCCTGTCCCCCCTCAGAGACTTACTGCATGGAGTTCATGGGCTGACCATCAAAGGTCATGCCGTTGACGATTTCCAGAGCACGTTCGCGCACGCTGTCGGGCAGCTTGGCGTAGCTGAGGGCTTCGTGATAGCCCTGACCGCTGGTCAGCATCCACTGAAGCAGGTGCTGGAGGCGCTCACCCTGGGCCTTGTCGCGGCCAGCGTAGTTCTGCTCGGGGTAGACCAGCAAGTAGGTGTAGGAGGCCATCGGGTAGGCTCCAGCGCCCTCGGCGTTGGTCACGCTGCCGCGCATGTCTTCGGGCAGCTCGGAAGCGGCGGCGGCAGCGGTCACACCTTCCAGGCTGGGCTTCACGAACTCGCCAGCGGCATTCTCAATTGCCATCATCGGCAGGTTGTTCTGCTTGGCGTAGGCTTCTTCGATGTAGCCGATGGTGCCGGGGGTGTTCTGCACCAGGCCAGCCACGCCGTCATTGCCCTTGGCGGCGCTGCCCACAGTCCAGTTCACCGAGTTGGCACTGCCGACCTTTTCCTTGAACTCAGGGCTGACCTTGCTCAGGTAGTCGGTGAACACGGCGGTGGTGCCCGAGGAGTCCGAGCGGCGAGCCACGGTGATGGGCAGCGGAGGCAGCTGCACGCCTTCATTGAGCGCGGTCAGGGCGGGATCGTTCCAGGTCTTGATTTTGCCCAGGTAGATGTCGGCCAGCACGGGGCCGGTCATCTTCAGTTCGGTTCCGGCAGCCAGGCCGGGGACATTGTAGGTGGCGGTCACGGCACCCAGCGCCATAGGAATGTGGGCAATCTTGCCCGGAGCGCTGGCGAGTTTCTCGTCATCCATGGCGTTATCAGATGCGCCGAAGTCCACAGTCTGGGCGGTGATTTGCTTCTGGCCGGTGCCGGAGCCCACCGACTGGTAGTTCACGCTGACGCCGGTTTCCTTGGCGTACTCGTCGAACATCTTGGAGTACAGCGGATAGGGGAAGGACGCACCCGCGCCGGTCAGGCTGCCGTCGGCATGGGGGGCTTTGGGGGCGTTCAGGCCCAGAGCAGCGCCAGCGCCCGCCGCTGCAGCGCCCACAGCTTGCCCTGCCGAAGTGGCAGCGGCGCTGACGGTCTGACCGGCTTCCTGCACCGCCGAAGCAGCAGCGGCGGTGTCCGGTGCAGTGGTGGTTTCGCTGACCGTGGTGGTGGTCTGACCCTCACTGGTCGTGGTCTGGCTGGTGGTGGTCTTGGTCTGCTCGGCACAGGCAAACAGCATCGCAGTCAGGGGCAGCAGCAACAGGCGCTTGGTCGCGTTCATGCGGGCAGCCTACTCAGGTCATGTCAGCGATTTGTCAGCCACGGCAAAAAAGGCCCGTCTTGAACGCCGTTTCTGCCGTGGTCACCGCCTTCTAGGCAAAGTGGGCGGGGCTATAGCGGAATATTGCCGTGCTTACGGAAGGGCCGCTGCTCCTCTTTGCCGCGCAGCATCTCGAAGGTCTGAATCAGCTGCGCCCGCGTGGTTTCCATCGGAATTACGTCGTCGATGTAGCCTTTGCCCGCAGCCACATACGGATTGTCAAAAGCCTCTTTGTAGTCGCGGATTTTCTCGGCGCGGGTGGCTTCAGGATTCTCTGAGTTCTGGATTTCGCGGCGGTACACGATGTTGGCCGCACCTTCTGCACCCATCACGGCCACGGCAGCGGTGGGCCAGGCGTACACCACATCTGCACCCATATCGCGGCTGTTCATGGCAAGGTACGCGCCGCCGTAACTCTTGCGGGTAATCAGGGTGATTTTGGGCACGGTGGCTTCGGCGTAGGCATA
This sequence comes from Deinococcus piscis, assembly GCF_014653275.1. GTDB lineage: Bacteria > Deinococcota > Deinococci > Deinococcales > Deinococcaceae > Deinococcus > Deinococcus piscis. The sequence goes on along the minus strand of NZ_BNAL01000013.1, from coordinate 42,705 downwards.
CAGCATCTTGGCCCCGTGCCGAATGATACCGGCGTGTTCCTGGCCCACGCCGGGCAGGAAGCCCGTCACGTCCACCAGCGTCAGGATGGGGATGTTGTAGCAGTCACAGGTGCGGATAAAGCGGGCGGCTTTGTCGGACGCGTCAATATTCAGCGAACCGGCCATCACCTTGGGGTTGTTGGCGACGATGCCTACGCTCTGACCATCCAACCGTGCAAAGCCCACGATGATGTTTTTGGCCCAGTCCGGCTGGATTTCCAGAAAGCTGCCATGATCCACCAGCGTCTCGATCACGCCGTGCATGGCGTAGGGCCGGGTCTGATCTGGCGTGACCATCTCTAGCAACTCGGGAGTCTGGCGCGTGGGTGAGTCGGTCACTTCAGCGCGGGGGGCCTGCTCGCGGGCGTTTTGCGGTAGATAAGCCAGCAGCGCCCGCACACCGTCCAGCACAGCGGCGTCACCTTCGAGCGCCAGGTGGGCCACCCCCGACTTGCGGCCATGTACGCTGCTGCCGCCGAGCTGGTCAAAAGTCACGTCCTCGCGCGTCACCGACTTGATGACTTCGGGGCCAGTGATGAACATATACGAGCTCCCCTTGCTCATCAGGATGAAATCGGTCAGGGCCGGGCTGTACACTGCGCCGCCCGCGCACGGCCCCAGAATGGCGCTGATCTGCGGCACCACACCGGAGTAAATGGCGTTGCGGTAAAAAATCTCGCCGTAGCCGCTGAGACTGTCCACCCCTTCTTGAATCCGCGCTCCCGCCGAGTCGTTTAGGCCAATCACCGGGCAGCCGGTCTTGGCGGCCAGGTCCATCACCTTGACCACCTTGGCGGCGTTCATCTTGCCGAGCGACCCGCCCAGCACGGTGAAATCCTGGCTAAACACGAACACCTGCCGCCCACCGATGGTCCCGCTCCCTGTCACCACGCCTTCGCCGGGGGCTTCTACGCCGTCCATCAGGCGGTTGCGTCCGTGCTCCACAAAGGTAGACATCTCCAGAAAGCTGCCCTCGTCCAGCAGGTAAGCGATGCGCTCACGGGCCGTCATTTTGCCGCCGCTGCGCTGCTTGGCGAGCCGGTCTGGGCCGCCGCCCTGTTCCACATGGCTGCGCCGCGCCTGCATCTGGGCGACCAGTTCCTTCAGCTCCAGACTGAGGTTTTTGGGTTGTGACATGGGGACAGTTTAACGGCTAGGACTGAGGGCCTGACCTCACTGACCAGGGTACATTCTGAGGCAAGGGGCCGCACAGGGCAGGCCACGCTCGCCATTTGGGAGGGAGTCACCATGCAGACCGTCCAGCCCACGAAGCGCCGCACCACCCTCACGCAGCGCGCCCGTCAATTCTGGCTGACCTTGCATTACTTTTTCATGCTGGCCTGGGTGGCCGGTACCGCCGGCTGCGTCTTGCTGGTCTTCTCTGGCCGCAGTGGAAGTCTGGCCCAGGCCGCGCACGTCTTCGCAGTGCTGCTGGATGAATGGCTGATCATCCCTGGCGCAATTGGAGCACTGGTCACGGGAGTGTGGCTGGCCTGGCGGACCAACTGGGGCCTGACCCATTATTGGTGGATTCTGGTCAAACTGGCTCTCAACATCGCCCTGATGCTGTTCGGAACCTTCTTTATGCACGGACTGATTCAGAGCACATTGATGCGCTCACAGCAGAGCGTTCCCGGCCCCGAATTCGCAGCAGAACGCCTTCAGTTGCTGCTCAGCCAGGGCGCAAGTCTGATTATCCTGCTTACCATAGTGGTGATTTCTGTTTACAAACCCTGGGGCAAGCGAACGGGGTAAGTCTGCCAGGCGACCGGCTGTGGGTGGCGCAGCAATGCCTCCTGTGTGCGCCGGAGCAGCGAGCCCCTCAGCCCAGCATCGTCAGTTCGCTTAGCCCACTCAGGAATTCACGCTCCGGGTATTCCTCGGCGTCAAAGCCTTTGTCGCCTTCTGCGGGTTGCACGCTCAGCCCCGCGAAGTCATATAGCTCTGCGTCCAGCAGGTGGCTGGGGGTCACGCGGGTCAGCGAACGCAGAATATTGTTCAGGCGGCCCGGATGCTCACGCTCCCAGCCTTCCAGCATTTCCCCCACGACTCGGCGCTGCAAGTTAGGCTGGCTGCCGCACAGGTTGCACGGGATGATAGGAAAGCCTTTGGCGGCGGCGTAGGTGACGATCTGGCTTTCGGGCACATAGGCCAGCGGGCGAATCACCACATTGGTGCCGTCATCACTTTGCAGCTTGGGCGGCATGGCCTTGAGCCGCGACCCGAAGAACATATTCATAAACAGGGTTTCGAGAATGTCCTCGCGGTGGTGGCCCAGCGCCACCTTGGTCGCGCCGATTTCGCGGGCATGGCGGTACAGGATGCCCCGGCGCAGGCGACTGCACAGGCTACAGGTCGTCTTGCCTTCGGGCACTTTCTCCTTGACCACGCTGTAGGTGTCTTCGGTGAGGATGTCGTACGGCACGCTCAATTCACTCAGGTAGCGCGGCAACACGTCTTTGGGGAAGCCCGGTTGCCCCTGGTCGAGGTTCACAGCCACCACCTCGAAGCGCACCGGAGCCCGCTTTTGCAGATGCAGCAGCACGTCCAGCAGGGTATAGCTGTCCTTGCCGCCTGACAGGCACACCATGATTCGGTCACCGTCCTCAATCATGCGGTAATCACCGATGGCCTGCCCAGTGGCCTTCACAATGGGCGCAAACAGCTTATGAGGGGTGGAGGTGGGTGCGCCTTGCATTCGGCTTAGAAGTCTAAAGGTCGAGGAGCCGAAAAGTCCAAGCAACACTTCACCCTTGCTGCGCCGCCAGCCACGCCAGCACCTGTTCGGCGTGCTCGTTGGGCGGAAAAATGGGATAAAAGACTTGCTCAATGCGGCCTGCGCGGATCATCAGGGTCAGGCGCTGATAGTAGGTTTCTCCCTGAACCTCGAAGGTGGGCAGGTCAAGGGCCTGCCCCAGCCGCCTCTCCGGGTCGGACAGCAGCGGGTAGGGCAGACGCAGCCGGTCCGCCAACTCCGCTTGATAGAGGTGGCCCTGATGCGAGAAGCCCAGCACTGCCGCCGCGCCCGCCGCCCGCAGGTCCGCCAGTAGATCGCGAAACGAACACGCTTCGGGCGTGCAGCCCCGCGCCCCCGGAATCTCATTCCAGCCCTGTGGCAGGTCCTGCCCCGGCACCCCCGTGGTGGGATAGATGAACAGCACCGTATATCCTGGGCTCTGCGCCAGCGCCCTGATATTGACCTCGGAGCCGTCATGGGCGGTCAAAGTCAGCGCGGGTATGTCCAGCCCTTGCAGGTGCGCCGCCCGGCCATCATCCTGCGGGACGGGCAACCCTGGCGGCAGACCGTAAGTCGGGGCCAAAGCAGCAGGGGCTCCCGAAAAACCTCGCCGGGCCGCATGATAAAGCCGCGCCTGGAGCTCGTCTCGCTGGGCTTCCAACGCCAGCATAAGGGCGTCCAGCCGGGAAATTTCGGCTTGGTAAGCGGCCAGCGATTCCGGGCAATCGTCACCATGCCGGTGCCCCTGGCGCAGACACTCCACAAATGGCCGGGCCTGCTCGGTACTCAGCCCCAGACTTCTGAGCTGCGCGATTTGCCGGCACAGGGCCACGTCCTGCTCGGAATAGTCCCGGTAGCCATTGGGGAGGCGTGCCGGGACAACCAGCCCCTGCGCCTCGTAATAGCGCAGGGCTTTGAGACCAAGTCCGGCGCGGCGGGCCGCTTCACTCGCTTGCATGGCCGCAGCCTAAACCTGCCTCCCAGGGGCAGGGTCAAGCTCAGGCCCGCTTCGGGGGTCAGTTCACCAGCTTGGTCTTGTTCGCCACAAAGTCCATCAGCACGTATTGGCCAATGTTCTCAGGCGTAGTGAAATACGCCTTGCCGCGCGTCATCTCGGCCACCCGGCGCACAAAGGCCAGCAGGTCAGGGTCCTGCGCCAGCATGAAGGTGTTCACCTGAATCCCACTGCGGCGGCAGTTGGCGACTTCGCGCAGGGTCGCGCCCATCACGTAGGGGTCCAGGCCATACGGATTTTTGTAGATGCGTCCGTCGGGTAGGGTCAGCGCGGAAGGCTTGCCGTCGGTGATCATCACAATCTGCTTCATGTCCTTGTTCTCGCGCTTGAGCAGTTGCTGAGCCAGCCGCAGGCCGCCCGCCGTATTGGTGTGATACGGCCCGATCTGGGCCTGGGCCAGCTTGGCAATCGGCACTTCTTCGGCGGAGTCGTGGAACAGCACGAATTTGACCGTATCGCCTGCGTATTGGGTGCGAATCAAGTGCGCCAGCGCCAGCGCCACTTGCTTGGCAGGCGTGAAGCGGTCCTCGCCGTACAGAATCATGGAGTGCGAGCAGTCCAGCATCACCACCGTGGCGGCTGAGGAGTGATACTCGGCCTGCCGAATCACCAGGTCGGACTCTTCAAGGTTCTCAAAGCCCTTGCCCATCACGTTGCCGAGGGTGGCGGTGGTGTCCAGGTTCAAGGTGTCGCCAAACTCGTAGTTTTTCAGCTCGCCGCTCATCTCGGTGCCGCTGGCGTAGTCACGGGTGTCATGCGAACCAGCGCCCGAATGCCCGATGCCGCCCATCAGGTCACGCAGCGACTTGTAGCCCAGGAAATCAATGCTCTTGTCGGTCAACTGAAAGGTGGCTTCGCCGGGGTTGCCCGCCCCGCCCGCACCTTCACCGTCCTCCCCAAATTCCCTGCGGATAAAGCCCTCTTCCTGAAGGCGGTCCATCAGCCGCTCAATCTGCTGCCCGATTTGCGTCTGGCTGATGTCGTCGGCCTGCAAGGCCTCAAGCAGCTGATCTTCGGGAATCATATTGCGCTCGGCCAGCGCTTCGAGAATCGCGTCGAACAGGTCGTCCATGCTGGGCCGCGCATTCGGGTCGGGGTCGTAGGGGTCGTTGAACCCTTGCCCCAGCAGGGCTTCTTGAATCATCTGCATCAGTTCGCTGGCTTCTAGAGAGTCCAGTTCGCCCTCAAAGCGGCTGTAGCGGGTCATCTTGCCTGTCATCATGCTTGGTTCTCCCCTTCTTGGCCTTCTTGGCCGCTGGGTTTCTGGCTCTGGCCCGCAGTTTTGCCTGTGAGCAGCTGTACCCGGCCATCATGCCAGCTGCGGGCAGTGGGCTTTGTAATGGCCGCCTGCCGCCATTTCCCGACCCAACCTGACGCCAAATGCAGCTTTTGATGAAAGCCCGCCTCCAGGCTCCGTGGAATGACTGGGGCGGGGCAGGTCAGTATCTCGTAAGCACTCTGCGCCTACACTGCCCCCAGAAGTTCTTTACGCGAGTTCTTTACGCCATGTCTTCCTACGTTCTAGACACCTAGAGGTTCACCATGAAAGCATTCCTGTTTATTCCTGCCCTGCTGCTGGGCCTGGGCTTTGCTCCGGCACTGGCTCAAAAAACCGCCTCCGCTCCTGCCACTCAGCAAACCCAGCAAAGCCCCGTACAGCTGGTCCTGAACGATTTCCTGGTCACCAGCGTGCGCGGCGCAGACGGCAAGACCACCGAGCGCCTGAACCCCGACGCCAGCCGTGTGCGCCCCGGCGACGTGATTCACTACGACCTGGCCGCCCGCAACGTGTCCCGCGCTCCGCTGGGCAATGTCCGCCCCAGCCTGCCAGTCCCGGCGGGCACCGTGTTCGTGGCGTCTTCGGGCGGCACCGGCAATGTGGTGACCGAGTACTCCTTCGACGGTGGCAAGACCTTCGGCAAAGCGCCGCTGTTCCGCAGCGTCACCGTAACTGAGAACGGCAAAGCGGTAACCCGCCGCGTGCAGGTGCAGCCGTCCGAATACACCCATGTGCGCTGGAACTTAGGCACCCTGGCTCCCGGCCAGACCCACAAGATGGCCCTGCGCGTCCGCGTGCGCTAGCACCGCATCCGCGCAGTCAGCCAGAGAGGCCCCGGAAACTCACTGCTCCGGGGCCTTTTTGCGGCTTGGTCGGCTAGGGCTCGGGCGGCTGGGCCTAGCGGCGAACAAACAGGAACTTAGCGGCTGCGGAGGGTGCTCTGCACAGCGCTCATGAACTCGGCGCGGGTGCGCGGATCGGTGCGGAACAGGCCACGCATGGCCGAGGTGGTGGTGCTGGAATTCTGTTTTTGCACGCCGCGCATCGCCATGCACAGATGCACGCCTTCCATCAGGACGGCCACCCCTTTGGGCTCCAGCAGTTCCTCAACCGCTTCGGCCACCTGGGTGGTGATGCGCTCCTGTACCTGCAAGCGGCGCGAATAGAGGTCCACGATCCGGGCAAACTTGCTCAGGCCCAGAATCTTGCTGTCTGGGATGTACGCGACGTGTGCGCGGCCATAGAATGGCAGCATGTGGTGCTCGCACATCGAATAGAACTCGATGTCTTTGACGATCACCATCTCGCTTCCCTCCGCAGCAAACACGCCTTCGCCCACGACCTGCGCCAGCGTCTGCCCGTAGCCTGCGGTCATCGCAGCCCAGGCTTTGGCGACCCGGTGTGGGGTCCGCGTCAGGCCCTCGCGCTCCGGGTCTTCGCCGATGGCGGCCAGCCAACTGTGGGTCAGGTCGGCCAGTCCCGGCACCTCCAGATCACCGGTCTGGGTCTGGCGCAGGTCGCTGGCCTTTTCTGGTGGAGTACTCAAGCGGTCCTCCCTCAGCCCCAGCTTACGGTGCCGTAGGTCTGCTCGCGGGCCGGGCCACACGAGAAGATCACCACCGGGCAGCCGGTGACTTCTTCGATCAGGTCCAAGTAGGCCTGGGCTTCCTTGGGCAGGTCAGCGCGGGTCTCAGCGCCTTCGGTGCTGGCCCAACCTTTCATCTGCCGCATGATGGGCTGGCCTTCGCTGCCGTAGCCCACGCACACCGGCACGGTATCCAGCCCCGACAGAATGTCCATCTTGTTGATGACCAGACCGTCCAGCCCGTTGACCTCCACCGCGTATTTCAGCAGTTCCAGGTCCAGCCAGCCGACCCGGCGGGGGCGGCCCGTGGTGGTGCCGAACTCGTCCCAGGGGTTGGAGCCGTCACCGCGCAGCCGCAGAATCTCCTCGTCGCTGAAGACCTCGGTCACAAAGGGGCCGTGGCCCACGCGGGTATTGAACGCCTTGGCAACCCCGTACACGCGGTTGAGCGCCTTGTGGCTCACGCCTGCGCCCACCAGCACTCCGCCCACAGTGGGGTGCGAGCTGGTCACGAAGGGGTAAGTGCCGTAGTTCAGGTCCAGCAGCGTGGCCTGAGCGCCTTCAAACAGGACGTTCTCGCCCTGCCGAATGGCCGCACGCAGCAGCGAGCCGGTGTCGTGAATAAAGGGCAGCAGCGCCTCGCGGACAGGCTGCATCGCCTGAAAAGCGGTTTCTACGCTGTCCCAGCCCGCCTCACGGGTGGAGTTGGGCTTGGCTTCCAGCAGGCGTTCCAGGCGCTCACGCAGCACACTGTCGTCGGCCAGGTCGCCAAAGCGCAGGCCCACGCGGCGGGCACGGTCAGCGTACGCGGGGCCAATCCCCTTGCCGGTGGTGCCCACAAAATCCTTGCGGCCATCCACATACTTGTGGTGCGGCAGCACGAGATGGGCACGGTCCGAAATCCGCAGGTCCGGGTTCAGACCGCCCGCGATCAGGCTCTGACGCTCCTCCAGGAACTTGTCTGGGTCAATCACCATGCCGTCGCCCAGCACGCTAACCGTGCCCTCGTGCAGCACACCGCTGGGCAGCAAGTTGAGCTTGAAGGTCTGGCCTTTGGCGGTCACGGTGTGGCCCGCATTGGCTCCGCCCTGATAGCGGACCACGTAGCTGGCTTCGGGTGCTAGGAAATCGGTGATCTTTCCCTTGCCCTCGTCGCCCCACTGGGCTCCAATAATTGCAATTCCAGGCATTTCAGCCCTCCTCTTGTCTGGCAGTCGGGCAAAAAGGGGGCCCTGCTGGGCACCTTCCCTCCTGCGGTCACGCGCTCCTACATGGCACTGTGCAGCCAAAAAAAAGCACGGCGCGTGACACCGTGCCTCAGTATAGGTGAAACCTGCCCCAGCCAAGGTTCATGGCGGGGGCAGACGCGGCTCAGATGATCAGCGCCACCGGGGCTTCCAGGCTGGCGGCCACAGCAGCTAGGAACTCGGCGGCCCGGACGGTGTCCACATCACCGTTCAGACTGAGTGCAGCGCGGCCATCCACCACGCGGCCCAGCGACAGAGTCACCGTGTCCGGGTAGTGCAGCTCGTCCAGCTCAAAGGTGCCAGCATTGACCACCAGCAGGTCGGCCTGGCCGTCGTGATCGCGGTCCAGAGCGCTCAGTGCGTCGCGCAGGCCAGCGCCAGCTCCGCCCACCGAGCGGGCACGCTGCGAATGTACATCCTGAATCGCCACTGCACCGAGGCCCAGCATCTCTGCATGTTGCTGCGCGGCGCGGGCCACCAGCAGCGAGAGCGGCACGTCTTGGCCCAGCGCGGCGTTGAGCTGATCACGCAGGGCCGAGGCCGCCTGCACATCGGCGTCGCGGCGCAGGTAGACGCCGAACCAGACTGCCTGCTCGGGGCGCTCGGGCGCAGTGGGGGCCACTGCAGCAGCCACAGCTGGCATTTCCTGTTCTACAGCAGCGACGTTGGCAGCTTCTGGCTCCACCGCTTGCTGGACCAGTTCTTCTGGTTGTTCTGGAGCCAACTCTTCGTGCACCACTTCTTCTGGCACCACTTCTTCTGGCACCACTTCTTCTAGGGCCAGGTCGGCAGCGGACTCCCGCCCATCGGTGAAGGCTGGAGCGTCCGCCGTAACGGACTGAACCGTTTCGGTATAAACGGTTTCCTGAGCATCTGCGGCCTGAGCCACGGACGGCTCGGCCATATATCCGTCGGCCATGCCGTGATCAGCCAGCTCCGTTCCGGCAGGTTCGGCAGCCAGACCAGAAGTCTGCGCGGCAGGCGCCTGATACAGCTGCGACAGCAGGCCACCGAGACCGCCCGCCACAGGAGGCGTGGGCTCAACTGGCATAGGCTCAACTGGCGTGGACGCAGGGACCACTTCATCCATGACGGGTGCGGGCGCAGCGGGCTCGTCTTCCATGTCCAGCTCGAACTCGTCTTCTTCCAGTTGCTCGCCCTGGGCCAGTGGTGCCTGTCCGGTCCATTCCTGTCCAGCCATACTCTGTCCAGCGGGGGCCTGGTTCACCAGGGCAGCAATGTCCGACTCCACGCCAGCCTGGCTGAGCATCTCGGCGCTCATGCCCGCAGGCAGTTCGTCGCCGGTCCAGTCGGGCGGCGGCAGGTCCACCGGGGTGGCGGGCGGTTCTTCCTCGCCGCTCATCACGCGGGTGAGGTAGTTGATGATGTCCTGCTCGACGATCTGACCGCCAGCACCGCTGCCCTGAATCGCGCGCCAGTCAATGCCGTTGGATTCAGCGAGGGTTTTGGCCAGTGGGGAGATATTGTCCATGTCTTGGTCCCTTTCAGTAGATAAAGAAGCGGCCAGCGGGTGCCGTCCAGTCGGCCACAGCCGAATTCAGCGCCAGTGCCCAACGAGAGGCTTCCTGCGTGCAATTTGAAATCCAAGTCGCCCTGCGCTTTGCCTGCCCACCAGGCTGGAGAGAGCAGGCTTTAGACTTCTCATTGCGTTTAGAGTGGCGTTCATGGTCTAACAGGCTTCTTTCAGGAGAATACGCCTGTGCGCACAGAGTAGGGACGAACGGAGGCCAAAGGAGGCCACTGCCCGCTGCGGTACCCGGTCCAGCGTTACACTGCTGGGCACATGAGTCTGCCGCTTCCTCACGCCTCCATGACCAGCTTGCCGCCCGCGCACCGGCTCTCGGTGGCCCCCATGCTGGACTGGACGGACCGGCACTGCCGCGCCTTTCACCGCTGCCTCACCACGCGGGCGCTGCTGTACACCGAAATGGTCACCACGGGGGCCATTGTGCATGGTGACCGGGCGCGGCACCTGGACTTCAGCGCCGCCGAGCACCCGCTGGCCCTGCAACTTGGCGGCAGTGACGCGGCGGCCCTGGCCGAGTGCGCCGCGCTGGCCGAAGAGTGGGGCTACGATGAGGTCAACCTCAACTGCGGCTGCCCCAGTGACCGCGTGCAGAGTGGAGCTTTCGGAGCCTGCCTGATGGGCACGCCGCCCACCGTGGCCCGCGCTGTGGCGGCCATGCAGGCGGCGACCCGGCTGCCGGTCACGGTCAAGCACCGCATCGGGATTGACGACCAAGACAGCTATGAGGAGCTGCACGACTTCGTGGACACGGTGGCTGCCGCCGGATGCCGCACCTTTATCGTGCATGCCCGCAAAGCCTGGCTGAAGGGCCTCAGTCCCAAGGAAAACCGCGAGATTCCGCCGCTGCGCTACGAGGTGGTGCAGCGGCTCAAGGGGGACTTTCCGGAGCTGACTTTCTCGCTGAATGGCGGCGTGCAGACGCTGGAGCAGGCGCGGGAGCACCTCACCTGGGCCGACGGCGTGATGCTGGGACGCGCCGCCTACCAAACGCCTTATGTGCTGGCTCGCGTAGACCGTGACCTCTTTGGCGAAGACGTACAGCCCCCCACCCGCCGCGAAGTGCTGACCCGCTTCCGGCCTTACGTGGCTGCTGGGCTTGAGCAGGGGCAGAGCTTTCATCACCTCACCAAAGCCACGCTGGGTCTATTCGCGGGACAGCGGGGCGCACGCCACTACAAGCGGACCCTCAGCGAACTGGGCCACCGCAAGGACGCGGGCATAGAAGTGCTGGACCAGGCAGTGGCCGGTGTGCCAGATGAGGTACTCGACGCCCGTGACTGAACAGACCAGTGGGCCGGAGCCTGAGAAAGCTGCGCTCAGCCCAGGTAGCCCTAGCACAAGCAGATCCAGCACCACTGCCCCAGGGACGGGAGCGCTGCTGCTCGAATTTGTCCGGATTCAGGCACTGTGCTGTCTGTTCGCCCTGGCGGTGGTGGGCTTGCTGGCCCTGACCGGGGCACTGCCGCCCAGCTTTCCGCTTGCCCGCGCCGACGCCATGCTGCTGGGCGTGCTCCTGGTCCAAGCTGCCTTGCTGCTCACTCGCTTTGAAACGGTGCGCGAGGCGGCGGCCCTGGGACTGTTTCACCTGCTGGGCTTTGCGTTGGAAGCCTTCAAGGTGGCTCAGGGCAGCTGGAGCTACGATGCCGCCGGGCTGAGCGTGGTGGCCGGAGTGCCGCTGTACGCCGGATTTATGTACGCCAGCGTGGGCAGCTATATGGCGCAGGCCTGGCGGCGACTGGACTTGGCACTGCACCGGGCACCGCCGCTGTGGGCACAGGTGGCTCTGGCGGGGTCGGCGTATCTGAACTTCTTTACGCATCACTACGGTCCCGACCTACGCTGGGCCGTCAGCGGGCTACTGGTCTTGGCCTATGCCCGCACGCAGGTGGGCTTCACGCTCCTGAGACGGCGGCTGAAGATGCCGCTGCTGGCTTCTTTTGGGCTGATTGGGCTGGCCGTGTACATAGCCGAGAACCTGGGCACGCTGCTGGGAGCCTGGGTCTACCCCCACCAGCAAAGCGGCTGGGAAGTGGTGGACCCCAGCAAGTGGCTGGCCTGGACACTGATGGTCATCGTGGCTTTTTTGATCGTGTCCACGCTCAAGCGGGTAGAGGCGCGGCTGGACCGCAAGGAGCATTCCGCCTAAAGGTCACAGCAAGCGGCCCGTATCTGCAGGCTGCGGCGTGATCACACTCAGCCCACGCGCCTCCAGCGCTTCGCGCAGCATGGGGATGTTATGCAGGGCATGGCCCTGGGTGGTGTTCTGGAAATAGATATACAGTTCACTGAGGTCCCCTTCGACCAAAGCGATTTTCTCGGCCCACTCGTCCATCTCGGCGCGGCTGTAGCGGTAGTCATGGCGCTCGGCGGCGCTCTGGCCTTCCCACCAGCTGCCTTCATTGCGCCCATGCAGGCGCAGATAGCCCACCTCGCCCGTCACATGGACCTGCGGCTCAGGCATACCGCCCACTGGTGGATAATCCGGGCTGACCCAGATCAGGCCATATTCAGCCATGCCCTCCCGCACTTCGGGACGGTCCCAGCTGGCATGGCGCATTTCCACCGCCAGCTCATGCCCAGCAAAGCGCTCGGTCAGCTCGGCCAGGTACAGCCGGTTCTCACGGGTCCGGTGAAACGAGTACGGAAACTGCGCCAGATACGGCCCCATGATCCCAGCGTCCCGCAGTGGCTCCGGGCTTTGGAGCATCCGGTCATAGTCACTGTCCTGGGGGGCACGGTCATGCGTAAAGACCCGGTTCACTTTGACTGCCATGCGGAAGTCGCGCCTACCCACACGCCGCACCATTCCCTCAAAAGCTTTGATGCCCGGAATGGCATAAAAGGAGCTGTTCAGCTCTACCGCCGCGAAATGTTCGGCGTAGGTCTGAAGGTAAGCCTCCTTTTTGACCCCTTCATAAATCAGGCCCTCGGCGGCCCAGTCGTCATTGGAGTAGCCTCCGCAGCCCAGCCAGATGTTCATCGTTGCCCCGCTGTCATGCCGCCACTATGCCGCCGCGTGCGCCACAACAGGTGGGGCGCGGTTGTCCGGGCGTTTATGTGTATGTGTGCGCCTACCGTGCAGGCAGCTGCGGGCCAGCCCCGGCTAGCGGTTGACCTGATTTTGTCCGGTCCAGAAATCCAGCACGCTCGAAATGGTGCGGTGAAAGTGGTCGTAATCCAGCGGCTTCACCACGTAGGCGTTGGCCCCCAGGCTATAGGCCCGCTGCACATCCGCCCGCTCACGGCTGGTACTCAGAATCACGACGGGCAACGTGGACATCGCCGGATTCTGCCGAATAGCTTTCAGCACACTTAGGCCATCTATCTGGGGCATGTTCAGGTCCAGCAGCACCACGTCAGGCAGCTGCTCTGGGCGCTCCGCCTGATCCACCAAGAAGTCAAGTGCTTCCTGGCCCCCAGGCAAAATCCGCACGTCCGCCCGCTCGCCCGACTCGGACGCCAGCTCAGCAAAGACAATCTGCGCCAGCTCGCGGTCATTGGCATCGTCATCCACCAGCAAGATGGAACGCTTGGTCTGTTCTGCGGTCATGCTCTTTTCCCCGCCCCCCTGCGTCAGTTACGCTTCCAGCTCTGGCGAAATTCTTCTGCTGAAGCTTCTCTTAAGAACTGTATCATTCTAGCGAGATTAGAAATGGCGAGCTGTCCAGATGACAGGGACTGCTCGGCGTATGGGACTGTACGCAGTTTTGGCATCATGGGCACATGACCCTGTCTCCCCCACCGCTTCACGCCAGCAAACCCGAGTGGCGTCAGTGGGCCCGGCACCAGCGCGCCGCTCAGCCGGATGTATCGGCAGCCGTGGCCGAACATACCGCCGCATTGCTGCGTCAACTGGGTGCCAGGCGGGTCCTGGCCTACCATGCTCTGCCCGGCGAACCGGACCTGAGCACGCTACAACACAGCTTCCAGCTGCTGACCACTCGCGCCCGCGTGCGCCCGGAGCGCCGCCTCACGGTCCACGAGTGGGTCACCGCTACCGAAGTCAGTCCCCTAGGCGTACGGCAACCTCCCAGAGATACCCCCCAGATTCCAGTCAGCGAGATAGACGCTGCCGTGCTCCCCGCCCTGTCGTTTGACCGCCGTGGATTTCGCTTGGGCTATGGCGGCGGCTTCTATGACCGCTTTCTGGCTGGGTTGACCAGGCCAACCATCGGTGTGACCCACTCGGCACTGCTGCTGGACCAGCTGCCCCACGAGGCACACGATGTCCCTCTGCACTGGATCGTGACCGAGCAGGGCGCAGTGCGGGTGCGCTAAACACAGCCTGCCAGGTGTCAGAAAGCCTGTACCTGCCCTCACACACCCCTGAAATGTGGTAATCTTTTCCAGTTTGCCCTCACGGGTTCCTGACTGTATTGCTGTCACTCAGGAACAGAGAGGCACCTGAAAATCCCGCCCAGTGGCGTGTTTTTCACCCCTAGCGCAACCCCTGGCCTCAGCCTACTCAGGTCAAAGCCAATCAGGCCAAAGCTGGTCCAGGAGAGTTCCCGCGCAGCGCCGGTTCCACCGGTAATCCAAACGGGCGAAAGCCCAAGGAGAGAATTCATGAAGCGTACCTACCAACCCAACCGCCGCAAGCGCGCCAAGACCCACGGTTTCCGCGCCCGTATGAAGACCAAAGCTGGACGCAATATCCTGGCCCGTCGCCGCGCCAAGGGCCGCGCTCGCCTGACCGTCAGCGACGAGAAGTAAGCTCTAGGGAAACGGCGCTGTGTCTTCTGAGACCCGCCCCCCACGGCCTGACAGCGCCACCTCACCTCGACGTGCGGTGGCGCTGCGGTCATTAAAGGGCGAAAAGGAATTTCGCCGGGTTCGCCGGTTGGGTACAGGGCTGCGGCATCCGCTGTTCAGCCTGAAGGTCACTGACTACCGCCCACGTCACGGTCACCCCTGGCGGCCCGCGGCCCACATCGGCATCGTGGTGCCCAAGAAAGTGCTGCCCCACGCTGTGGACCGCAACCGGGTGCGCCGGCGGGTGCGTGAAGCCCTGCGGACCCTTCCCCAGAGCAGCCACGGCCAGCCCCTACCCGCTTGCCGCGGCATTCTTTTTCCCACCGAGGCCGCGCTGCACGCACCTTTTGGCGAGCTACAGCAGGCCCTGGCCGCAGCGATGGCGCAGGTGCCTGCCCGGGTCAAAGTCAGGAGGCAGGGTAAAAAGTCCGCCACAGGCCATGCGTCTGGCTCCCCAGCTGGAGGCTCCAAATGAGCGTGAAGCCGCCGGGCCTAGTGGCGGGCGGGCTGATTCGCGCCGTGCGCTGGTATCAGCGCGAATTGTCGCCGCGCAAGCCTGCGCCCACCTGCCGCTTTAGCCCCACCTGCTCCGCCTACGCAGTCACAGCGCTGCAAAAACATGGGGCCCTCAAGGGCGGCTGGCTGGCCTTTTGGCGCTTTTTCCGCTGCAATCCCCTGTTCCGTGGTGGCCACGACCCGGTCCCTGAGCAGTGGCCCCGGCCCTTCTAAGCTTCCGCTTGCACAGCTATCTCTAAACACTTTCGTTAGCTCCTCTTACGTGGCAGAGCCAGGGCGCGGCTTACTGTGCAGACATGACCAACGAAAGCATCAAGTCCAAGTTCAGCAGCGAAGAGTGGATGGAAGTCATGACCGGTGCTGGCAATGCGAGCACGGCCATTGTTGCCGCCAGCCCCAGCGGCGTGACCGGCTTGGTGGCCGAAATGGGAGCCATCATCAAGGGCGTGCGCGAAGAAGTGAGCAAGCAGCCCCGCACGCCTCTGCTGGAAGCTATTGCCGCCGACCTGGTGGCTGGGCCCCAAGGGCTCCAACAAGACGCTCAGGACCGTATCACCAGTACCGAAGAAGTAGTGCAGCATTCTCTAGAGAGTGTGCGCAAGGCCCTGTGGTTGGTGGACAGCAAGACCAGCCCCGACGACGCCCAGAGTTACCGCGTCATGCTGCGAACCGTCGCCCAGCGCGTCGCCGGAGCGGCCAAAGAAGGTGGCTTCCTGGGCATGGGCGGTGAGCAGATCAGCGCCAAGGAACGCGAAGTACTGGCCCAGCTAGACGAGCTGATGGGCGGACAGGGTGAAATTACCCGCGCTGCCACTGGCGAAGCGCAGGCCCCAGCGGCAGCTCCCAGCCCCGACGGCTCGGGCAACGCCAACTAAGAGCGCAGCCCCAGACATATCCCTGCCAGATACATACCTGAGAGCACATAGGGTAGATTGGGGCCTGAGTTCGCAGTGACTGGCGCTGCAACGTGGGATACCACGGGGAAGCTGCGAAAAAGGCAAGAGGCCGCGCGCCTGGGTCGGATGGTGTTCTTCTGCGGAAGAAGCCATCCGCTTTTTCGTGTCAGGTTGTGCCGCACTTTTGTCCGCGCAGCGACTTTCAGGAGGACTCCCATGAATACCAAACGCGCCCTACTCTCAGTGAGCGATAAGACCGGAATTGCCGACTTTGCCCGCCAGCTCCATGATGCGGGTTGGGAACTGGTCAGTACCGGCGGCACCCTCGGGGTGCTGCAAGAAGCTGGCCTGCCCGTCCGCGCCGTCAGTGACCTGACTGGCTTTCCCGAAATGCTGGATGGCCGGGTCAAAACCCTGCATCCGGCCATTCATGGTGGCGTGCTTGCCCGGCGTGAGAGCGGTCATCTGGCCCAACTGGAGCAGCACGGCATTGGCACCATTGACCTGGTGTGCGTGAACCTCTATCCCTTCCGCGAGACGGTGGCGCGCGGTGCCCCCGACACGGAAGTGATTGAGAATATTGACATCGGCGGGCCAGCCATGATTCGCTCGGCAGCCAAGAACCATGAATCGGTTTTGATTCTGGTGGACCCAGCCGACTACGCGCTGGCAGTGCAGCCCAGCGTGAGCGCCGCTGACCGCCGCCGCCTGGCCGCCAAAGCCTACGCGCACACCAGCGCCTACGACGCCGCCATTACCGCCTACCTGAGCGCTGGGCAACCGCCGCAGCAAACCGGAGCGCCAGTCCAGGAAAGCCGCGCCCTGCCCGCCGAACTGGCTGAACAGCTGACGCTTGACCTGCAGCGTGCCCATGAGGTGCGCTACGGGGAAAACCCACACCAGCACGGAGCCATCTACCGCTGGGGCGACCAGCGGGGGCCCGTGCTGGACGCGCAGGTGGTAGCAGGCAAGCCGATGAGCTTCAACAACTATGCCGACGCAGACGCGGCCTGGGCGCTGTGCGCTGAACTGGCCGCCAGTCACGGAAATGGACAGGCCGGACAGGTAGCCTGCGTGGCTGTCAAGCACGCCAACCCCTGCGGTGTGGCTCTGGGCAGCAGCGTGACCGAGGCCTGGACCCAAGCCCGTGACGCCGACACCCTCAGCGTGTTCGGCGGTGTGGTGGCCGTCAGCGGCCCGGTGGACCTGGAAGCGGCGCGCAGCTTTCACGGCACCTTTTTGGAAGTGCTGATTGCCCCGGCGGTCAGCACCGAAGCGGTGGAATGGTTCGCCGCTAAGAAGCCCGACCTGCGCGTGCTGGTGGCGGCCAGTGCCCAGGCGGGCCAGTTGGACGTGCGCCCCCTGAGTGGCGGCTTTGCTGTTCAGGGGCGCGACCTGCGCCGCTGGGAGGATCTGTGCCCCGAAGTGGTCACGGCCAAGCCGCCGACAGAGGCGCAGTGGCAAGACCTGCGCTTCGCCTGGGAAGTCGCCAAATACGCCCGCTCCAACGCCATCGTGCTGGCCCGCGCCAGGGTCACAGTGGGCATCGGTGCCGGGGCGGTCAGCCGCATCTGGGCCGCTGAGCGTGCCGTGGCCAACGCAGGCGCAGCCGCGCAGGGCGCTGTGATGGCCTCCGAAGCCTTTTTTCCGTTTGATGATGTGGTGCGCCTGGCCGGGGAGCATGGCGTGGCAGCCATCATTCAGCCGGGCGGGGCCAAGCGCGACCCCGAAGTCATCGCCGCTGCGAACGAGCTGGGCCTTAGCATGGTGCTGACCGGTTCGCGGCACTTTCGCCACTAAGCAGCCGCTGAGAAACAGTGGAGCAGAAATGACAGATACCGTACTCCTCAAGGGAAAATCACTGGCGACCCAAGTGCTGGCCCACGTGAGCGACGCACTGGCCGGCTGGGCGCAGGAAGACTTCTCACCGCGCCTGGTCAGTGTGCTGGCGTCCGACGACCCCGCCTCGCAGGTCTACGCGCAGGCCAAGGCTCGCCGGGCAGGAAAACTGGGCGTGCGCTATGAAGTGCTGGACCTGGGCGCGGACGCAACGCAGCGCGAGCTGGACGAGACTTTGGCCCGGCTCTCCGCAAGCAGCGATGTCCACGGCATCATGCTGGAATTGCCCCTGGCCCCTCAGCTGGACGCGGTAGACAGCTTCTTGCACCTGAGTCGTCGCAAAGATATCGAAGGCCTCACGCCAGCCAACCTTTCGCGGCTGGCCGCCGGTCAGGAAAATTCGGTGCTGCTGCCGCCGACGCCCCGCAGCGTCCGCTATCTGCTGCGCCAAGCCTTTGACAACGACCTGAAAGGCAAGCGGGTCGCGGTCATCGGGCCGGGCCGCACGGTAGGCCGCCCGTTGGTCTGGATGCTGAACAACTTTGGGGTGACCGTGACCCTCGTCAATGAACATACCCGTGACCTGACCGAGCTGCTGCGCCCGCAAGATGCTGTGGTGGTGGCGGTAGGCCGCCGGGGGCTCCTGCGTGCCGAGCAGGTGCAGCCACACCATGTGGTCATTGACGCTGGCATCAACGTGACGGAAACTGGCGTGGTGGGCGACGCCACTCCCGAGGTCGCGCAGGTGGTGCGGGCCATCACCCCAGTGCCGGGTGGCGTCGGTCCCCTGACCAGCGCCCTGATGTATCAGAACATGGTGCGGGCGGTGCAGCTTCAGCGCGGCGAAACCCTTGAAGAGCATATGCTTGACCTTACCCGCGCCTAGACACGGGCCAAGCTGACAGCCAAAAGAAACCCCCGCCTACGTGCGGGGGATGCAATGTGGAATATGTCCGCTTAGCCTGTGCGCTGAATCCGTCCAGCATGCAGATCGGCGCGGTACTCATCCAGTTCGCGCTTGACCACGGGCATCAGCAAGTACAGACCGATGATGTTGGGGATAGACATCACGAAGATCATAGAATCCGAGAAGTCAATGATGGCATTCAGGTCCAGGCTGGCGCCGATGACGGTAGCGAGAAGAAAGAACACCTGAAAGGCCAAGATGGCTGCCTTGTTCTCGCCGGTCAAATAGCCCACAGCTTTGGTACCGTAGTAGGCCCAGGTAATGATGGTGCTGATGGCGAACAGAATCACCGCCAGGGTCACAAACCAAGAGAACTGAGGCACCACCGAGCTGAAGGCGGCACTGGTCATGGTTACGCCTGCCAGATCGGGATTCTTGTACACCCCGGTCACCACCAGGGTCAGGGCCGTCATGGTGCAGATCACCACCGTGTCAATAAAGGGTTCGAGCAAAGAGACGTAGCCTTCGGTCACGGGGCGGTCCGTCTTAACGGCAGAGTGAGCAATGGCCGCCGAGCCAATGCCCGCTTCGTTGGAAAATGTTGCGCGGCGAATGCCCTGAATCAGTACACCGACCACTCCGCCCGCGACCCCTTCAGGGCTAAAGGCACCACTGATGATCGCGCTGATAGCAGCTGGAATCTGACCAGCATTGAGCAGCAGCACCAGCAGACCACCGATGATATACAAACCCGCCATAAACGGCACCAGCTTATCGGTCACGTTGGCGATGCTCTTGATGCCGCCGATAATCACCGAACCCACGATACCGGCAATCACGATGCCCATCAGCCATTTGTAGGGAGCCAGCGGGCTGGCGTCACCGCCTGTAATGTTGATCAGCTGCAAGACAGTTTGGTTGCTCTGAAACATGTTGCCGCCGCCAAGGCTGCCAAAAATGGTCGCCACGGCAAAGATGGCGGCCAGCGCGGCTCCCAGGCCACCCATACCGCGCTCAGCCAAGCCGCGCGACAGGTAGAACATTGGACCACCCGAGACACTCCCATCGGGATTTTCACGGCGATATTTGACGCCCAGGGTACATTCCACAAATTTGGAGCTCATACCCAGCAGGCCCGCAACAATCATCCAGAACGTCGCACCAGGGCCACCCAAGCTGACAGCCACAGCTACGCCCGCGATATTGCCCAGGCCTACCGTCCCGCTGACCGCCGCCGTCAGTGCCTGAAAGTGGCTGACCTCACCGGGGCCGCTGGAGTGATTGTCATATTTGCCGCGCACGATATCAATGGCGTGGCGAAAGCCGCTCAGATTGATAAAACCCAAGTACAGCGTAAAGATAATGGCCGCCGTAATCAGCCACAGCACGATCAGGGGCAGGTCGGCACCTGCAACCGGTACCGAGTAGAACACGGTGCCAGCGACGGCATTGCTGATAGGAGCGAGGGCGGCATTGATCCGGTCGTCAAGTCCCATAGGCGCAGCCGGAGTCGCCGCAGCGGCATAGCCGGACAGCCCCGCGGCCAGGGTTAGGAACAAGTGATTGAGTCTCTTCATGCGTCTCTCCTTGCAGTTCGCTGGGGAACGTGCTGCTCAACATGGAATTGAGGGCTCCATGATGGATGAATAAAGATACGTTATGATGAGAATAAGGTGAGAATATAGCCGAAATGATTTCTATGCGAAGAGCTTCACCTGGGGGATTTTGACCGATTGTCAGAAACAGCCCCGAGTTTTTATCCGTTCATTTACCCCGACTGGATCGAACTGGGAAATATTCACAGCCTGAATAATCCAGTCTCAGCCCAGTCCTGAACCTCCCGAAGCGCTTAGGGATGCGTCCTGGACGAGCTATTGCCTCTGCTCTCCTCTGGTTGTAGGAAAGGCGGAGGCAAGAGAACATTCAGTGAACTTGATAGCGGTCTTCAGGCTTGTGGCGCGCAAGTGGGGCAAAGGCCATACAGGGTGACTTCGTGGCTGCGCACCAGGAAGCCCCCAGCAAAGACGGTCCCGCCGGGCAGGTCTACCGGGCAGACATGTAGTGTGAAGACCCGGCTACAGCGCTCACAAGAGAAATGGTGATGGTGCCCCTGACCGGTTTTCTCGTATAGTGACTCGCCATCTACAGCAACAGCATGAATCTGGCGCTGTTCAGTCAGCAGTTTGAGTGTCCGGTAGACCGTGGCAATCCCCAGGCGTGGCAGAATCTGCCGGGCACGCCCGTGAATCTCCGGGACTCCCAGCGGCCCCTCGGCCTGCTCAATGACCTGAGCAATTACTTCTCGCTGACGGGTGGCGCGGGCAGAAGACATGCTGCTCAGGCTAGCAGACACCAGCGCGCGCAAAAGTCGCTTTGGTAGTGTGTACGCCGCGCCGGGCAACACCAGCAACACGAGAAAGCGGCCCCGTAGGGCCACTTGTCAGAAACTCAGCGCCCAGGCATCATCACCTGGCTGCAGCTGGAATCAGGCGCTCAGGACTCGTCGCCACCACGGTTGCCCCAGCCACGGTCAGCGCGGGCGCGGGGGCGGAAGGCCGACGCCTCGCCCGTGTCACGGCTGCCACGGTCTTCACGGGGGCGGAAGCCACCTTCGCGGCCACCAAAGTCACGGCTGCCACGGTCTTCACGGGGACGGAAACCACCTTCACGACCACCAAAGTCACGGCTGCCACGGTCTTCACGGGGACGGAAACCACCTTCACGGCCACCAAAGTCACGGCTGCCACGGTCTTCACGGGGACGGAAACCACCTTCACGACCACCAAAGTCACGGCTGCCACGGTCTTCACGGGGACGGAAACCACCTTCGCGGCCACCGAAGTCACGGCTGCCACGGTCTTCACGGGGACGGAAGCCACCTTCGCGGCCACCGAAGTCACGGCTGCCACGGTCTTCACGGGGGCGGAAGCCACCTTCGCGGCCACCGAAGTCACGGCGGGGAGAGCCACCCTGCCGACCCGAGCCCACAGCGTCGCGCAAGTCACGCATTTCACGGCGCAGCCCCCGGATTTCCTTGGACTGCGCTTCCAGCATCTCGCGTAGGTCGCCCATGACGGCCAACAGGTCGTCTACGTCTACATATTCAACATCTTCGTCCTCATCGCTGGCATTCATGTGGTCATCCACTGCCAGGTCACCGCTGTCCAGCTCCAGCTCATCTAGATCGCTGTCGCCTTCTTGGGCGTCCAGCACTGGGTCTTCATCAATCTCGCCTTGGAGTTCGGGCAATACGTTGCGCACTTCCTGGGGCATATCGCCCTGTTGGCCGCTGTAGGGCTGCTGGGCCGTGTTGTGCTCCACGGACTGGGGCTCAGCCTGGAGGTCACCGGCAGGCTGGCGTTGGTCTTGATCGGTCATCATGAGTCCTTTCCTGCGCGGTCTGCCCCGGCCACTTCACCAGTAGGCGCTCAGGGTGCGCAGTGGGCTGTAGTGTAACACCCCCGGCCAGGGGCTTACTGCGGGGTAAACATCAATACAGAGCCCTTTCGAAAGCATGTCCCGACACGGTCGCTCGTTTAACCAGAAGTAACTTTTCCCTCAGCCTTCCAAAATGGAAATCTTCCCACGGGGCGCTTAGCGAAGGCTCTCAGCGGCGGAACACCTGACGCAGAATCAAATAAAATGGCCAGTACAGCACTGCGGCGAGGGCCACCCCCATCAGCAGCGCGGCCCAGATCGCCTGCTCGTAGACCAGCCAGGCGGCCAAAACCGCGAAGGTGCCTAGACTGATAACGAACATGATGGCGAAGCGCCGGGCGATGTCCTCAGGTTGCCAGGAGTTGAAATCCATAACGTTCATTATGAACCTATGCCCTGAGGCAAAGGCCCTCTGGGTCAATGTCTGCGGCAAAGTATGACCTGTGCGGTCTGGCCGGAGAGACTCTCTGCCCCACACCGCCTTTCGAGCTGTTTTCGGCCAGGCCAGAAGCATTTACAGAGCTATTGACGCCCTGAAAAACCCGTGTTACTATTTTCCGGTGCCTGCATGGCACCCCCTTGAAAGGCAGCAAAAGTTACTTTGACTTCGCTGTGCGTGTGGCCCCATCGTCTAACGGTTAGGACACCACCCTTTCAAGGTGGCGATACGGGTTCGAATCCCGTTGGGGTCACCAGATTGCCTCCGCTTCGGCGGGGGTTTTTTTGTTTGCGGTTGCTGCCTTTGGGTCATCTCCCAGCATGCAAGTGGTCCTTAATCTAAGTACGCTGTGGGAAAGCATTCATAAGCACCAAACCTGGCTTACCTACACTTGCAGGTAATGAAAGCCATTATTCCAGCAGCTGGCCTGGGCACACGCATGCGCCCCCTGACCTTTACCCGCCCTAAGCCTGTCCTCCGGGTGGCCGGCGAGCCCATCATCGGTCACGCCATCAACACCCTGCGCGCCGCCGGGATTCAGAGCGTCGGGGTGGTCGTGTCGGATATCACCCGCGATGAAATCTCACACGTGACCGAGCAGATCACCGATATGGAAATCGTTCTGATCAACCAGCATCAGCAGCTAGGCCTGGGTCACGCCGTACTGACCGCCCGTGAATGGGTGGGAGACGATGATTTTTGCGTCTATCTGGGTGACAACCTCTTTGAACAGGGCGTCGCTCCTTACGTTGAGCGCTTCAGAGAAACGCGCCCCGAGGCCCTGATTGCCCTGGTTGAAGTGGCTGATCCCAGCGCTTTCGGTGTGGCTGAGATGGACGGCGAGCGCATTGTCCGGCTGGTAGAAAAACCCAAGATCCCGCCCAGCAACCTCGCTGTGGCAGGCTTTTACTGCTTTACGCCGCGCCTGTTTGAGCAACTGGAGCACCTGCAACCTTCGGCACGCGGGGAGTACGAAATTACCGACGCCATTCAGGCCCTTATCGAAACCAACCAGCCGGTGCTGGGACAGAAGGTGCAGGGTTGGTGGAAGGATACGGGCCGCCCCGAAGACCTGCTGGATGCCAACCGGCTCCTATTGGAAGACCTGGAAACCGCGATTGAGGGCGAAGTGGAACAGAGCCGCATTACCGGGCGGGTCAGGATTCCGGCCAGCAGCCGCGTGGTCCGCAGCAAGATCGTAGGCCCCGTGCTGTTGGGTGAAAACGTGGTGATTGAGGATGCTTACATTGGCCCTTTTACCAGCGTGGGCCACGGCACCGAGATTCGCAGCGCAGAGGTCGAGCATTCAGTGATTGACGCGGAGGCGCGAATCATGAACCTGCCCACCCGATTGCAGGACTGCTTGATCGGCCTGCGGGCTCAGGTCCGTGGTGGCCGCACGGTGCCGCGCACCCACAAGCTGACCATCTCCGATGCCAGCCTGGTGGAACTGGCCTGAGCCTGAATGCCGCGTGTAGGTCAGCTCAGCCGCCAGGCCAGCGCCGACCTATCATGGGCAACATGACTGATATGACTCTTCTTCCCGAGCTTCACCTGGGCCAGTTGCTGCGCACTGGACAGGATGCCCACGCTGAAGGCCAGGTGACCGAACTCCAGTATCAGCAGGGCGGCGATCAGGTGCTGACCTTTGCCGCGCCTGCGGCTTACCGGGTGGACATCAACAGCGTGGGCGGGGACGACTTTTATTTGCAGGGCTATTTTCGCCCTACCCTGAATACCGAGTGTGCCCGCTGCCTGCGGCCCGTAGAGCTACCACTGGACCTGAAACTGGGCATGCTGATGCGCTACGACCCCGCCGTGGACACCCCATACATCGAGGAAGCCGAAAGCGGTGAAGAGCTGCTGATGTTCGGTGATCCAAAGCTGGACCTGAGCGGGTTCTTGGCCGAAATGGCGTTGGTCAGCGTGCCTTTGGTGGTGCTTCATTCCCCTGACTGCAAGGGCCTGTGCCAGATTTGCGGACAGGATTTGAATGAGGGCACCTGTGAACACGCGGCTGCCGTACCCACCGAAGCGGAGGAAGTGGCCGCGCAGAAGCGGGACGACACCAATAATCCTTTTGCAGCGCTGCGGGGCCTGGACTTGCCTGATGGGGACAGCCCCCAGAAGCAGGACTGAGCCGCTGTGAGCGACACTGAACTTACCCATTTCCGTGATGGTCACCCACGCATGGTGGATGTGTCCGAGAAGGCAGTGACCGTGCGCGAAGCCAAGGCGGAGGGCTGGGTCCGGCTGCCGCCCGAGGCCAGGGCCGCCCTGGAAGCGGGACGTACCCCCAAGGGCGATCCGCTGGTGGTCGCACAATTGGCCGGACTGCAGGCAGCCAAGCGGACTGCTGACCTGGTACTGCTGTGCCACCCACTGCCGATCAGTGGCAGCCGGGTGGAGCTGAGCGTGGAGCCACAGGGGGTCCACATCACAGCGACGGTCAAGACTGCCGGCCAGACCGGCGTGGAAATGGAAGCCCTGACCGCTGTCACTGTGGCGGCCCTGAACCTGTACGACATGCTCAAAGCGGTCAGCAAGGCGGTGGAAATTGACGGCATCCGGCTGCTGAGCAAGTCAGGAGGCAAAAGCGGGGAGTACCACGCCGAATAAATGACTCGCGCCATAACCAGGAACGAGTGGCAATAAAAAGTGGGGAGGGTACGCCATCAAGCGGCACCCTCCCCCATTAGGGACCAGCAGAACCACCTGCTGGAAAAAAGTAAAAAAAGCACTGCCAGTGAGCAACGGCACCCGAACGATAACCCTTATGGCTGCTGCCTTCCGACTCTGACCAGGTTCAGATCTCGCTCGCCGCGTTGCGCTGGCAATGCGAGAAGAAGAGTAGCACATGGCCGCGTCAGCTGACAAATGCATGATGCCTGCTCTAGGCAGCGGGCACACCACACCCGAAAAAAGCCCACCGAGGACAGTGGGCTGCAAAAAAACCTGGTGCTGAGGATGGGACTTGAACCCACACGGTGTGAACCACACGCCCCTCAAGCGTGCGCGTCTACCAATTCCGCCACCCCAGCAGGGGCCTCAAAATGATAGGGGGCGCTTCTGGAGAAGTCAAGGCAAGCCGCCTTGTAGGTACAAGTGACGACATGCTACCCTGGCGTTTGCCGCTGGCGCGGTGGGGGCCTTCCCTGGCTGCTCCACGCGGGACTTCATAAGACAAAGAGGACTTAACATGGACAAGAAACAAGTGATTACCGACAACCAGCGCAGCAGCAACGACACCGGCAGCACCGAAGTGCAAGTGGCCCTGCTGACCGCCCGAATCAACAACCTCAGCAACCACTTGCAGGCCAACAAGAAGGACAAGCACAGCCAGCGCGGTCTGCAGCTGCTGAACGGCCAGCGCCGCCGCCTGCTCAAGTACATGGAGCGCACGGACTACGACGGCTACATTGCCCTGACTGACAAGCTCGGCATCCGCCGCGGTCAGCGCATCGTTAAGTAAGCGCATAGCAGTTCAAATTCAAGGCCAGCCTCCGGGCTGGCTTTTGGTTTGTCACTGGTGGCCAAGACACTCTTCCCTACTGGCCACTACGGCACATGCAGCACCCCTTGACAGAACCGGGCGCGACCTGTACATTAAGCAAGCCTGATTCACGGAAGCGCTAAGGCGCTGAAGGAATATCCGATAGATGCCGAGGTGGCGGAATTGGTAGACGCGCTAGTTTCAGGGACTAGTGCCGCAAGGCGTGTGGGTTCAAGTCCCATCCTCGGCACCAGAGAAAAGCCCCGCTTCCACTAAGGAGCGGGGCTTTTTCGTGTTGCCAGCAACCCGCCCGACGGGGCGTTTCGCTACCTTGAGCGGCGTTCCAGCACGTCGCTGTAGAGGTCGGCCAGAGCCTGTGCCCGCTGAGGCAGATCATAGGCGCGGGCAGTCTCCCAGGCACCCCGCCGCAGGGCCGGCAGAGCCTGAGGGTCCAGGGTGTGCAGCAGACCCTGGGCCAGGGCCTCGGCGTTTGGCTCAGTTACGTGGCCGTTGACGCCCTCGCGGATCAGGTCCAGGGCTGCGGGGCTGCGGGCCGCCACCAGCGGAGCGCGGGCCGCCAGCGCCTCAATCATGCTCATGGGCAACACCTCGGATGTGCTGGCCGTGATGAAGGCGTCAGCAGCAGATAGGGCCTGCGGCACCTGTGCGTAGGGCACACCGCCGGTCAGGACCACACCGGGCGGCAGGCGGCGGCTCAGGTCAGCGTGGCTGGGACCGTCGCCGACCACGGCCAGTTGCAGATCTGGACGGCTTTGGCGGGCCAGGGCAAATGCGGCCAGCAACACATCCAGATTTTTCTCTGGGGCCAAACGGCCCAGATACATCGCCAGTGGAGCGTGCAGATGTAGACCGTACCGGGCGCGGAATGGTGCGCCATCGAGTGGCTCGCCACGGGGAGACGTAAAAGCGCTCAGGTCCACGGGGTTGGGAAACAGCTGCACCTCACCGCCGTAACCGTAGCGGCGCAGCATCTCCTGCATGGCCTGTCCGGGAGCCAGCACCGCGTCTACCTGCGCGGCAAACTCCACCACATGCCTGCGCATGGCCGGGGCAGCCAGACGGGGCGGCACCGGCGAGTAGTGCAGGTACTGATCGTATTGGGTGTGGGCGGTATAGACCACTGGTGCCCGCACCGCACGGCTTAGACGGCGCGACCAGTCCAGCGCCAACCGTCCAGCCAGAAAAGGATGCATGGTATGAAATACGTCAAGGTCGTCCAGCGGGAGCCGTCGGGTCAGCGAGCGGGGATGTAGCAATACCGGGTAATCGGCTGGAGCACCCAGCATCCGGGCGGCGCGAAAGGACGTGGGCAGACGGTACACCTCACCTTCTTCTACCCAGTCGGGGCGGCGGTACTGGGCCGGATGCCGGGGCGCGAAGACCCGCACCTCATGACCCAGCGCACGCAGGCCCCGCACAAACAGGGCGGTAGAAGTCGCCACGCCATTTCTGGAAGGCGGATAAGTGGCGGTGACAATGCCGATACGCACCTGCCCAGTCTAGCCGCTGTGTACCGGGCCCACCCTGCCCCCCATCAGCAGCAAGAGACAAGAGCCATCAGGCCCAGGTCTCTGCGGACCTAACGCAACTGCGCCCGCGCAAGCCGCAAAAAGTGGGCGGCGGCGCGGTCAGCCGGGTCCAACTGCGTGGCTTTCTCGTAGCTGGCCGCTGCTTCGGCGTAGCGGCCAGCCTCATACTGCACGCGGCCCAACCAGGCCCAGGCCTTCGCGTAGCGTGGACTGAGAGAAGCCGCCTGCCGGAAGGCTGCCTCTGCACCGCTGCGGTCACCCGCCGAATAAAGGGCGTACCCCCGGCGGAATTCGCGCACTGCGCCCAGGCCATACTGCTCCGCTTCAGCCGTCAAGCTGAGGTTGTAGCGGTCAGCGTCGGTGGCTCCAGGGAAAGAGGCCAGCGCGGTATAAGCGGCGCGGGCCACGCTCAGCTGGCCTTGCTCCAGCGCCAGTCGGCCTGCTTCCCGGTGCGCCTCGGCAAAGCTGGGGGCCAGCTGCGCCGCTCGCTCAAAGCCCTGAAGCGCTTCTGCGTGCCGTCCGGCTTCCAGATCGGCGTAGGCCTGACTGAAGGCGCGGGTGGCTTCGGGGCCATACTGCCCGGCCTGCGCGGCCACTTGGCTAAAGTAAGCCGCGCTGCGGTCCCCCGGTCTGAGCTGCGCAGCGCGGGCATACAGCGTCTGCGCCGCCGCGAAGTCGCCCTGTTCCAGCGCCACTCGGCCCGCCCAGAGGGTGCAGGCGGCGTCCTGCGGAGCCAGGCGCAGGCACTCGCTCAGCAGATTCGCTGCCTGCGGCAGGTCGCTGCGGCGGTAAGCCGCGTAGGCCAGTTGGTAGTACACCTGCCCAGCGGCAGCCTGGGCCTGGGGCGCAGCGTCACTGCCCACCACCGCGAAATAAGCCTGCCAGCTGCTCAGGGCGCGTGCCCAGAAGCCGGTTTCGGTATAGATGTCCGCACGCAGGGCCAGATACTCGGCGTTCGCTGGCTCCAACTGCACCGCTATTTCGGCGGCCTGCGCGGCCTGTTTCCAAAGCGGCTGGTCAATAGAAGCGCGGCCCGGCGAGCGCTCGCGGGCCTGGGCACTCAGAGTGCGGGCCTGCCCGGCGGCCTGGGCAGCGGGGGTGCCCACCCCCTGAGCAGCGGCGGGAGCCGGGGAAGGAGCCGGCTGAACAGGCGCACTTTGGGCCTGGGCAGCGGGAAGCACAAGAGTGGTGCTCAGCAGCGCGGCAAGCACCAGGCCAGAGCGCGAAGAACGGTGGGACATAAACAACCTCCTGGGAGAAAGGCACAGAGCCAAGGATGAGCGAGGGAACTTGTTTCTTATTGCAGGCCCACGCCTCATGAGTCGGATGGGAAATACTTGACCCAGCACTCAGATTGTTTGGGCACTCAGATTGTTTGGGCACTCAGATTGTTTGGGCACTCAGATTGTTCGGGTGCTCAAATCGAGCGGGCGCTTAGACCGGATGGCCCTCTTCCAGGTCCAGCGCCATCTCGGCGGCGTCAAGGCATTCCTCTTCACTGAGCCACACAAAGGCGAGCGGTCCGAACTCGCGGGTCCATAGGTCTGCCTTTTCGTGTGCGCCCTGGCGGTCAAGCGTGTTGGGCACGCAGGCTGTCAGCCGCCAGCCCTTGCCGCTGCGTTCCAGCGCGTCAATACGGCTGTGGCCCCCATAAGAGCGGTCCAGGCCGTCAGCCACCCGCAAGATGGCGGCCATCTGCGAGACGAGCGCCCGGTCCTCACGGCTGAGGGCAGCCCAATCTTCATGCGCGTCCTTGGGCAGGCTGCGGCGGTGATAGCGGGCTATCTGGGCCACCAGTTCCACCTCACGGGCGCCGAAGCCCCGCAGACCACCGTGGCGAATCAGGTAGGCCGAGTGCTTGTGATGGCTGCTCTGGGCAATCAGCTGGCCCACCTCGTGCAAGGTGGCCGCGGCCCGCAGCAAGCCCCGGCCCTCTTCCGGGAGAGCGCGGCCTTCCCGTGCAAGCTGATCATTCAGCCGGTTGTACAGCTCTTTGCTCAGTGCTGTTACCTGCCGGGCGTGCGGCAAATCGGTGCGGAAGCGCTCGGCCAGAGCCAGCGCACTGCGGTGCCGGGCGCTCAGGCCCGCCACGTAGTCCTCGTGGCGCTGCAATTCCTCGACCACCATGCCTTCGCGCAGCGCGCCCTCGCTGATGGTGACCTGGCGGGCACCCAGCACACTCAGCGCGGTGTGCAGCACTGCCGCCGCCGCCACAATGATGCGGGCACGCTTGGCAAACGCTGGAATGCGCGCCCGCTCCTCTTCGGTCATCCGGCGCAGATCACCCAGCAGCTCGCCCAGCTCATCCAGCGTCATGCGTAGGCCATTGACGCTGCTCGGCACCTGCCCGGACCGCGCCGCTGCCGCCAGGGCCAGGTCTTCAGCGGTGCCGCTGGACAAGAACACCTGGGTCTCTGGCCCGGCCCCAAAGCGATCCCGGTACGGCTCCAGTGCCCCCTGCAAATAGGCGACCAGCGCCCGGTATTCGGACTTGCTGGTCGGATCGCGGTGCAAGAAGCGGTCCTGCATTCGGATACCACCTAGCGGCAGGCTGACCACGTCCTGCACTTCCTCAGCGCTGCCCCGGATCAGTTCCAGGCTGCCGCCGCCCAGGTCGAGCAGCAGGTTATCGGCCCCAAACTCTACCGAGTGGGCTGCCCCCAGATAAGTCAGCCGACCCTCGCGCTCTCCACTGATGATGACCGGATAGACGCCCGTTTCCTGCCGCATCCGCTCGGCGATATCGGGGCCGTTGGGGGCTTCACGCAGCGCCGAGGTGGCATATACACGCACATTCGGCACTTCCAGAGCGTCGGCCAGTTCACGGAAGCGCAGCAGGGCGCTGCGGAGCCGCTCCTCGCCTTCGGGGGTCATGCTCCCGCTTTCGTCCAGGCATTCGCCCAGCCGGGTGCGTACCTTCAGGGCGTCCAGCACGCGGTAATGCCCGCCCTGGGCTTCGGCAATCATCAGATGGGTGGAGTTGGTTCCAACGTCGGCCACGGCAACGCGCATAAGGCTCAGGCTATCCCAAACCACCTGGGCTGCCGCTGCGCTCCAGCCTCTATGCTGAGCGGCATGCAACACATCTCCAACTGGACGGACCTGTACGGCGCGGTCCACGCCAGCTTTGAAGGCCGCAGCGGTGGGCACCGCTGGCTGGTGGCCCTGCCCGCAGAAGCCGCCGAACACGCCCTGGACACGGCTCTGGCAGCGCTGGGCCAGCTGGACGGCAAGGGCCGGGCCGACCTGGTGGTGTTCAGTGACCCTGCCGCTGTCAGCGCCGCTGCCCATGAACTGAACGTGCGCGGCGTCTTGGTGCTGGAAAGCGCAGCCGACACCCAGTGGGCTGGCTTGCCGCTGCGGGTCAGTGCAGCCGCCGACACCCAGGCCGCGCTGGAACGCTGGTTGGATGAAGTACCGCACGGGCGCTAGGGCCCTGCACCAGCGGCCACCGAACTAGAGATGGTCCCGCCGCTCGCTGTTGCCCGGGACTGGGCGCGGCATACTGCGGCCCGTGTCTGCCTCTGCCGCCATCCGCCACCTGTACGTGCATGTGCCGTTTTGCCCCAGCATCTGTCCCTACTGCGACTTTCATGTGCTGACCCGCCAGAGCGGGCTGGTGGAACAGTATCTGGCCCAGATAGAACGCGAGGCCGAGCGACTGGCCGCCACGTACCGGATAGATCTGGACACGGTGTACCTCGGCGGCGGCACGCCCAGTTTCCTGCGAGACACCGAAATGGCCGCGCTGGTGGGCAGCATTCAGCGGCATCTGGGCTGGGGCCGAAGCGAGAACACCCTGGAAATCAACCCCGGCACGGTCAGCGCGGAGCGGGCAGCGCACTGGCAGGCGCTGGGCTTTGACCGGGCCAGCGTGGGGGTGCAGAGCCTGCACGACCCTACCTTGCTGTTTCTGGGCCGGCGGCACTCGGCGGCGCAGGCCCGCTCGGCTGTGGAACAGCTACTGGCCCAGGGCTTCCGGGTAAGCGGCGACCTGATTACGGCGGTGGCTGGGCAGCCGCTGGAAGCCGACATCCACGGGCTGCACGAGCTGGGCGTGGGACACATCAGCGCCTACACGCTGACCATTGAGCCCGGCACCGAATTTGCCCGCCGGGGCGTGACCGTGAGCGAGGGCGACGAGCAGCGCGGCTTTGAGGTCACGGCGGCCCTACTGGCTGACCTGGGCTACGAGCGCTACGAAATCAGCAACTACGCCCGCTCCGGTCAGCGCTCGCAGCACAACCTGGCCTACTGGCAGACCCGGCATTACCTGGGACTGGGGCCGGGCGCAGCGGGGCACTACCCAGCGGCTGCGCCCGCCGTATCCATGCGGCGCACCAACCCCCATCTGCACGAGTGGCTGAGGGGCGACACCGGCGAGCCTGAGCTGGTCACGCCCCATGACTGGGTGACCGACGCCCTGTTCATGGGCCTGCGGCTGCGGGCGGGGGTGGACCTGGCCGACCTGTCGCAGCGCAGTGGGGTGGACGTGGCCCGTGACTACGCTCCGGCCATCCGCGCCAATCTGGAGCGCGGGCTGCTGGTGCAAAGTGGCGAACGGCTCCAGGCCACCGACGCAGGCTGGTGGATTCTGAACAGTGTAGTCAGCGATTTTCTGGCGCTGGACCTGGCGCGGGCCTGAGCTGACCCTGGCCTGGCCCGCAGTTGGGAGGCAGGCTGGGCGTTACACTCGCTTCTGTGACATTCACGCCGCCCTCGGCCCGCCCTGCTGCTCCCGCTCAAACCTCGGCCCGCCCCGTTGTACCCACCCTGCCTGCCGCAGAGCTGTTCACGCTGCCCGGTGGGCTGACATTGGCCGCGCAGCCACGGGCCGGGGCTGCATTTGCTGTGAGCCTGCGCCTGCCGTGGGGCAGCGCCCACGACCCACTGGGCCTGGAGGGCACCGCCGGAGTGCTGGAAGAGTGGCTGTTCAAAGGAGCTGGAGGCCGAGGTGCCCGCAGCCTCGCCAACGCCTTCGATGCCTTGGGCCTACGGCGCGGGGGCGGCGTGGGGGCCGAAGCCACCCGCCTGAGCCTCAGCGGGCTGAATGCCGACCTGCCCGCCGCCCTGCACCTGCTGGCCGATGTGGTCTGCCGCCCCGAGCTGCCGGAAGCCGAAGTACCAGTCCTGACCGACCTGGCCCGGCAGGACCTCGAAGGATTGCAGGACACCCCCGAAGAGCGTCTGGCCCTGCATACCCGCACTGAAGTGTTCGGCGGGCCGCGCTCCGCAGCAGTGGGCCACGCCGCACTGGCCGGCTACGGCCACCCGGTCAGCGGCACCCACGCTGGACTGAGCGCCATCAACGCGGCAACCCTCCGGGCCGCCCACGCCCGCTGGGGGGCTCAGGGCAGCCTCTTGGCGGTGGTGGCCGATCTGAGTGCAGGCGAAATCTTGGAGCAGGTGGAGGCCGCCTTTGGCGACTGGCAGCCTGGCGCAGTACCCAAAGCAACCGAACCGCATTTTCATGCAGGCGTGCGCTCGCACCTGTACCACCCCGGCAGCGAGCAGACCCATCTCAGCCTCAGCTGGCCGTCAGTGGGGGCCGACCACCCCGATTACCTGCCCAGCCAGCTGGCCCTGACAGCCTTTTCGGGAGGCAGCGCCAGCCGCCTATTTCATGCGGTGCGCGAAGAACGCGGCCTGGCCTACGCAGCTCAGGCTTCGTCCCTGCTGCTGGGGTCACAGGGGTTCTGGCAGTTGGGGGCCGCCAGCACCCCGGCCCGTGCCCAAGAGACGCTGGACGTGCTGCTGGCCGAAACAGAGCGCCTGCGCGCCGGCCTGAGCGCCCACGAATTCGAGCGGGCGCAGCGTGGCCTGCTGACCGGGCTGGCCTTTTCCGAGGAGGGCCTGCGGGCGCGGGCAAGCGCGATGCTGCGCGACCTGGTGCTGCTGGGTCGCCTGCGCGAACCCGGCGAACTGCACGCCCAGCTGCGGGCCATCACGCATGAGGAGGTCAACGCCTATCTGGCGGCGCTGCCTGACCCCTTGCCGGACGCCGCACTGGTCACGCTGGGCCGCGCCCCGCTGCACCTCAGCACACGGGAGCTGAGCGCGTGAGCGGCGCAGCTGGGGGGCGTCAGCTCCGGCTAGGGCACTTGCCAGGAGGACTGCGCCTGCTGACCGAGAGCGACCCACAGGCAGCCACCGTTGCGGCTGGGTTTTTCATCGCCAGTGGAGCCCGCCACGACCAGACGGGCGGACAGGGCGCGGCGCACTTTCTGGAACATCTGCTGTTCAAAGGCTCCGAAGCCCTCAGCGCCGCCGAGCTGAATGAACGGCTTGATTGGCTGGGTGGTGTGCACAATGCCTTTACCTCGCAGGAGCAGACGGTGTACCACATTGCCGGACTGCCTGAAGACCTGCCGCAGCTGCTGGATACCCTGCGCGAACTGCTGCGCCCGGCGCTGCGCGAACCCGACATCGAAGCCGAGCGCGGCGTAATTCTGGAAGAGATCGCCATGTACGCCTCTCAGCCCGGGGTGCGGGTGCTGGAAGCCATGCAGGCCGAGTTCTGGGGCACGCATCCGCTAGGGCAGAGCATTTTGGGGACTCCGGCCAGTGTGGGGGCGCTGGACAGAGCGGCGCTGGACACTCAGTTGCAGCGGGCCTACGCACCACACAACGTGCTGCTGGTGGTCACCGGCGCACTCGATGAGGCCGAGGTCTGGTCGTGGGCCGAGCGTGAGCTGGGGCAGCAGTGGCCCTGGCCCGCCTCTACCGCCTCTGGCGGACCAGCTGCCGAATCTGCGCCCTCTCCCAGCGGGCAGATTCGGCAGCTGGTCTGGCCAGGCCTGGAACGGGCGCAGGGGGCCTTTGCCTGGCCGGGGCTGTCCGCACACCACCCGCTGCGGCCCGCTGCCGCCGTGCTGGCCGAGCTCGCGGGTGGCGAGAACAGCCGCCTATACTGGACCCTGCTGGATAGCGGCCTGGCTGACAGCGCCGATTTGGGCCACCTGGACTTTCAGGACTGCGGCAGCTTCGAGGGCGGCTTTTCGTGCGACCCGGACCGGGCCGATGAAGTGACCCGGCTCTTTTTGCAGACCGTCGCTGACCTGCACCGCACGCCGCCTACGCCTGCCGAGGTCGCCAGCGCCGCCCGCCGCCTGGCCGCTGAAACGGGCCTGCGGGCAGACACACCCGCCGAACGCCTGTTCGTGCTGGGCCTGGAAAACCTGCCGCAGGGCAGTGAGCGCATCGTCACGCCCGAAGACCTCACCGCCGAGTTCGCAGCGGTGACACCAGCACAGGTGCAGGCTGTACTTAGCCTCTGCTCATTTCAGCGTCCTACTGGTGCTTTGCTTCTGCCTGGCTCCTGAGTGACTCCCACTGACAGCCCCTCCAAGCCGCTCAAAGCGGCCTGTCAGAGAGTTGTCAAGGTCTTGTCCTAAGGGTGAGATTGATGTAAGTTTAATGCGCATAAACAACCGAAGGAGTTTCATTCCTATACAGCTTCTGCCGGAGGGCAGCCGCCGGCTTCCGCATGGCTTGGATTGCCTGCGGACTTCTTCGTTTGTTCCCTGGCCTGCGGGCCGCCTCTTGCTCATTTGCCCCTGCAAGGAGTCACCATGAAACGAATCCCCCCCGCACTTCTTGGCTTCAGCTTGCTGCTGGCGTCCTGTGGTCAGCCCGGTCATCCCCAACCACCACAGCAGCCACCCAGCAGCGGCGCACCCGACCGGTCCACCGACACGACCCGCACTGCGCCCGTGACCATCGCGCCCGGCCAGAGCTATGGCGGCGTGATCGCTGGGCAGCCCCGTGACTTTGACTACTACAGCTTCGATGCTGCCGCTGGCGACCAGCTGCGCATTGATGTCAAGGCACCTGCGGGCAGCACGTTGGACCCCGTGGTGCGTCTGTACCTGAATGAAGGCTGGATCTTGCTAGAGAAGGACGACGACGGCGCATATAACCCCAGCGACAATTCACTGGACGCCCAGATTCTGTTCAACGCCGACAAGGCAGGCCGCTACGTGATCGAAGTCACCAGCTTCAAACTGGTCAATGATCCTACGGCCACCGACAACAACGCCAAGAACCTCTACACCGTCGCGCTGAACAAGCGCTGAACGTCTCAAGGAGCGATATGAACCGAATCAAAGCTGTTGCCCTGCTGTCCGGTGCCCTGTTCCTGGGTGCCTGCGGACAGCCTCAGACTGCCCCCGCCCCTGCCCAGCCTTCCGGTGGTCACACTGCCGCCGAGCTGGGCCTGTCTCCCAGCACCAGCCCCTCAGGCCGCTGGTTTGTCGAGCTGGAAGGCGAGCCAGGCACCCTGAGCGCCCAGAGTCTGCGTGCCCAGCAGCAGAGCGTGCTGCTCCAAGCCCAGAGTGCTGGTATCCAGTTTCAGGAAGTCGCCAGCTTCCAGACCCTCTTCAACGGCTTCTCGGTGGACATCGCCGACGCCGAAGTGGGGCACTTCACCCGCCTGCCCGGCGTCAAGGCCATCTACCCGGTGGACGTGATCGAACAGCCCCAGCTGCAAGAAGGCAGCAGCACTCCAGAGATGTTCAGCGCCATCGGCATGACCGGTGCCGACATCGCCCAGAACGAACTGGGCCTGACCGGCAAGGGCATTAAGGTCGGCGTGATTGACTCCGGAATGGACAACGAACACCCTGCCTTCGCCGGGCGCGTGGTGTCGCAGTACGACTTCGTGGGCGACGATTTCGACGCTTCGACCACCAATGGCAACCCCATTCCCCAGCCTGACCCCATCGCCGACGACTGCGGCGGGCACGGCTCGCACGTGGCGGGCATCGTGGGCGGCAATGACCCGGCCACCAACTTTAAAGGTGTGGCCCCCGAAGTGTCGTTCGGCTCCTACCGCGTGTTTGGCTGCAACGGCTCGACCACCGCCGACATCATGCTGCAGGCAATGGAACGCGCCGCACAGGACGGCATGGACGTGGTGAACATGAGCATCGGTTCCTCCTTCCAGTGGGCCGAGTACCCCACCGCCAAGGCCGCTGACCGCCTGGTCAAGCGCGGCGTGGTCGTGACCATCTCGGCAGGCAACAGCGGGGCCAACGGTCAGTTCGCCACTGGCGCTCCCTCGCTGGCCGAGAAGGCCATCTCGGTGGCCGCGGTGGACAATGCCGAAATCAGCCTCAAGAGCTTCAATCTGACTGTGGACGGCACAGCGCGTAGCGTCGGTTACATGCTCGCCTCGGGAAGCGCCGAGCCAGAAGTCGGCAAAGTCCTGCCGGTGGTGGTTGCCGATCCCGTGAACGCCTGTAGCGTAAATGGCGGCAGCCCCTTTGCTGAGAACCAGTTCAGCGGCAAGGCCGTGCTGATTCAGCGTGGCACCTGCACCTTTGCCGAAAAGGCCAAGAATGTGGCCGCCGCCGGAGCCAGCGCCATTTTGATGTTCAACAACGCTCCGGGCTATATCTCACCCGGTCTGGGCGAACCCGCCATCAAGATTCCTTTTGCCTCGTTCCTCCAGTCCGAAGGCGAAGCCATCCGCGCAGACGTGCAGGCCGGCAAAACCGTCACGGTGAGCTTCAACGCGGGCGAACAGCGCTTCAAGAACCCCACGGGCGGCTCCATCACCAGCTTTTCCTCATACGGCATGGGCCCCGACCTGGACCTCAAGCCCGAGCTGTCCGCACCCGGCGGCAACATCTACTCGGCTGTGCCCCTCCAGTCCAACGGTGGCGGCAGTGACCCCAGCGGCTACGGCATCAAGAGCGGGACCTCAATGGCCGCGCCCCACGTGGCTGGTGCCGCCGCGCTGCTGCTCCAGGCTCACCCCGACTGGACTCCCGAAGACGTCAAGACCCGCATGATGAATACGGCCAGCACCCGCTGGTTCTTCAGCAACGGTCAGCCGCTGCCCGGCACGCCCATCTACACCCAACTTCAGGGCGCAGGGATGCTGGACATTCCCGCAGCCCACGCCAGCACCGTCTTTGCCGCGCCCGCCAAGCTGTCGCTGGGCGAAAGCGACGGCATGCCCAGCCGCAGCAAGGTCGTGGTGCTGACCAACCGGGGCGACCAGCCGCAGACCTTCACCGTGCAGCACTACCCGGCGCTCAGCGTGGCGGGCACCACCTATGCCCCCAAGCCCAGCACGGGCCGCGCCACCATGACCGTGAACGGCCAGAGCGCAGACCTGGACAGTGCCGGGCAGGGTGGCGTACAGGTCACGGTGCCTGCGGGCGGACAGGTGGAGCTGAACGTGACCATCACGGCCCCCACCGCCCTGGACGCCAAGTCCGACTACGCCCAGTACGGCGGCTACCTGGTCGCCAAGGGCACAGCCGAAACGGTCTCGGTGCCTTACGGCGGCTTCCAGGGCGACTACCAGAAGCTCGAAGCGATGGGCCCGGTGTACTTTGTGCAGGGCAGCCAGACCACCAAGCGCGACTTCCCGGCACTGTACGACCCAGCCCTTGACCTGGTGTACTTCGAGAACGAACAGCCAGGCAAGCTGCCCGACTACACCTTCCTCACCTTTGACCGGGTGGTGGGCCAGCGCGGCCTGAAGGTGCTGGACGCCCCAACCCTGTGGGTCCACCTTGACCACCAGGTGCAGACCGTCATCATGGAAGCGGTAGACGCGCAGGGCACGGCACATCCAGTCCAGACCTTCCCTTACGTGGGCCGCAACAGCACCAATGTCTACCAGGTGGGAACCGACGCACGTCCTTGGAACGACTACGTCTGGGACGGCACCTACGCGGATGGGGCCAAGGCTCCGGCGGGGCAGTACCAGCTGCGCCTGCGTGTGCTCAAGGCCCTGGGCAACCCAGACAACGCCGCGCACTGGGAGGTATACACCTCGCCCGCGTTCAACGTCGTGCGCGGGGCTGCCTCGCCCGACTGAGCCCTGGGGCTGGACCAGGACGGGCCCGGCAGAATCTGGTCTATAGTCTCCTCCCCCACCTCAGCAGGCTGGGGGAGTTCTTTTGGAGGACGCTGGCCGCAACTCCGGCAGGTAGAATCGGGCAGACATGCTGTGGAACAACCCTGCCCTGATGCTGCGCCTGCTGGCCCTGCTGATTCTGAGCGAAGCGGCGCACTTCGGGTTTTTCGTAGCAGCACTGCCCCTGCGTGCCGACACTCTGGGCCTGAACGCCGCCCTGATCGGCACCCTGACCGGCGGACATTACCTGGCCGACGCCCTGAGCAAAGGCCCGATGGGTTACCTGGCTGGCCGCTGGGGAGCGGGCAAGTTGCTCGTGCTGGCTTCGCTGACTGGCCTCCTGGCGCTGGGGGCCGCCGCCGTGGGTGGCCTTCCCTACCTGGGACTGTTCGGTCTGGCCGCGCTGTGGGGCGTCCTCTACGGTTCACTGTGGCCAGTCGTGATGGGCTACTCGCAGCTGCTGGCCGCACCGGGGCGCACCTCGCGGGCACTCGCGCTGACTTCTTTGGCGGTGGCCCCTGGGCTGGCGCTGGGTGTGGGTGTGCTGGGCCCGATGATGCAACGCCAGCCACAGCAGGGGCTGGAATTGCTGCTGGGAATTCAGGGGCTGGCCCTGCTGCTGGCGCTTAGCGTGCTGCGGCTCAAGCCCGCGCCGCAGACCGGGAACCGGGCCGCCTCACTGGGCGAACTGCGTGAGCAGTGGGGCGGCGTGGCCCTGCTGCTGCCCGCCGCGCTGGCACAGACACTGGCCCCGGGCCTGCTGGTGACCTTGATTTTCCCCCTGCTGACCCAGCTCGGCCTGGGAATGATGGACTTGGCCTGGCCCGCTCTGGGTCTGCTGGTGGGCCTGGGGCTGACACTGTGGCTGGCAGGCCGACTGGCTGACCGCACGTCGCCGCGCCGGGCCCTGCTGCCCGGACTGCTGGCGCTGGCCGTCAGCTACGGCCTGCTGGCACTGCCCGATCCTGAAACCCGGCTGGCACTGGCCTTGCCGCTGCTGGGCGTGGGCTACGGTGCCTTTCTGACCGGCTGGAATGGCCTGGTTGGCCTGGTCTTGCCTCAGGGCCAGCGCATGACCGGCTGGGGTGCCATCATGACCGTAGAGGCCCTGGGCTACGCGGCTGGCCCGGTGCTGGGCGGCCTGATGTGGACCCACTACGGCCACAGCGGCGTTTTTGCTACGGGCGCGGCGGTATTTGTGCTCACACTGCTGTATTACTTGTGGACTGCCGGGCAGACACAGGCCGTCCATAGCTCTGCGGCGCAGCCCGACTCGGTCTAGAGCCTTTGACAAAAAGAGGCATGACTTCGCTGCGGATGGGGCAAGTACAGCGCGCCCCACAAGGCATAGCAAACAGCCTTACCCTGAGGCAGATCAGTCGGCTGTACTCAGACCGTACGCCCGCGCACGCACCTCGTTCCAGTGTTCAGGGCCACCCAGGCGGAACGGCTCCCGCTGCACATCGGTGGTGATCTCGGGGCCAGTCTCTGCCAGATACAGGTTGATTTCGCTGCGAATCCCAAAGCCGCGCTCGCGTGGGTACACGCCCGGTTCAATCGTGACGGCCAGCCCTGGGGTCAGCTGCCGGGTGTCCTGGGTTTCATAATCGTCCAGGTTGGCCCCCGCACCATGCAGTCCCGAACCAGGCGTATCGCTCCCCAGATCATGCCCCAGCCGGTGCAAAAAGTGCGGCACCCAGCGCTCACCCATCGCCTCGCGGGAGCGGCGGTCAGCTTGCCAGCCTTGGACCTGTGGCCACTGGTCAGACAGCAGCTCCACAGCGGCATCCCGCGCCCCACGTACCGCCTGCCAAGCGTCCAGATACTCGGCTGTGGGCTCTCCGGCGTAGCCGACCCAGGTCACGTCGCTGTAGGGCCGCCCCGCCTCGGCGCACCACAGGTCTATCAAGACGCACTGGCCGGGTTGCAGGGCTGCATTCACGTCGCCTCCCGGTTGGTAGTGGGGGTCCGCTGCCCCCGCTCCAAACGACACATTTACAGCGTGGCCCCAGTGCATCCCAGCGGCTTCAATCCGCGCATGAATCACTGCCTGCGCGTCCAACTCGGTGACCGGTTCTCCAGCTTGAAGCCGCTCGTGCAGCAGCTTGAAAGCCGCGTCTTTGGCCTCCATCAGGACGGCAGCGGCCCGGCGGTGCGCCGCCAAGTCCTCTTCCGACCAGCGCAGGAAGGTCTGGAGCAGGTCCGCACTGCTGCGCACCTCGGCCCCAGCAGCCTGCACACGCTCCAGCGTTCCGGCGTCCACCCGGCTGACATAGGGCACTGCGCCGAGTGGGCTGTATTCCATGGCGACCACGCGCCCGCCCACCACGTCGGCCAGCAGCGTGTCGAGCTCGGTGTGCGACCCGAACGCGCGGTAGTCCGCGTCCCAACCAGCCGTTATTCGCCGCCAGGTGCCTCCTTCAATGTGGTTGTGTAGCACCGTGGCCCGGCCCTCACGCGGCACCCACACGAAAAACCGCCGGGTCAGGTGCGCCTCTGCGGGCAAGCCCAGCACCCGCTGCGCCTGCGGATTCAGGCCCTGAAAGTCGTACAGCAGCCAGCCATCCAGGCCCTGCCCAGCCGCCGAGTGCAGCGCCTCACGGATGCGGGCGGTGGGGCCAGGCTGGTCAGTCGGTTGTGGAAGGGTCATGCCCCAAGTCTAGAGGCTGTCCAGAAGGTTGTGGGGTTGGGCCCGCTCCTACAGGCAAACACCGAATCTACGCGCCGCCTGGGCTCCCTATCAGCAGCTGTTGCCTATCTTCTGGGCAGCCAGCACTAGAGTGCCGAGCCCACCCAGGCCAATTGCGGAGCCGCTGGGCACAGGGTCTAGCCCAGAGCCCCTAGCCCAGCAACTTTGGTGGAGAGGTAACGGACGCAGCGCCGCGCAATCCCTTCCTGCTGACGAATCCTGCCCGGAGGCAACCGCTAAACTGGGCCTCATGGCAAACATGGATTTTGATGTGATCGTGATCGGTGCTGGTCCCGGCGGCTATCACGCGGCTATTCGCGCTGGTCAGCTGGGTCTGAAGACCGCCATCGTGGAGCGGGAAAAAGTCGGAGGCGTCTGCTTGAACGTGGGCTGTATTCCCACCAAGGCGATGCTTCACGCCGCTGAAGTGATGATGGAGAGCAAGCACGCCAGCGAATTCGGCCTCAACTTTGCCGATACCACGCTGGACATCGCCAAGCTAAATGGGTGGAAAGACGGCATCGTCAATCGGCTGACTGGCGGGGTAAGTGGCCTGCTCAAGGCCAACAAGGTGACCGTGCTCAGCGGCCAGGCCAGTTTCGTAGATGAGCACACCGTAGAGGTCGGCGGTCAGAAGCACACGGCCAGTCACTTCATCATTGCCACCGGCTCAGAGCCAGCTCGCCTACCCGGCGTAGACGTGGACCAGGAAGTGATTGTGGACTCTACCGGCGCACTGGTCATGCCTGACCCGGTACCGGCCCGGATGCTGTGTATCGGCGGCGGCGTCATCGGCTTCGAGTTCGCGCAGGTGTACAACAATCTCGGCAGCGAAGTGAAGATTATCGAATTTATGCCCGGCGTGATTCCTGGGGCTGACGCTGAGGCTGTCGCCGAGTTCACCAAGATCATGAAGAAACAGGGCATTACCATCGAAACCCAGACCAAAGCCAACCGGGCCGAGCGCAAAGCCGACGGCGTGCATGTAGAAATTGAGGATGTGAAGAGCGGCGAGAAACGCACTGAAGTCTTTGACCGCGTGTTGGTGGCCATTGGCCGCCGCCCCCGCACTGACGGTCTGAACGCAGACAAGGCTGGCGTCACTGTGACTGACCGGGGCTTCATCCCTGCCGACAAGCAGCAGCGCACCAATGTGCCGCACATCTTCTCTATTGGCGACGTGGCCGGTAACCCTATGCTGGCCCACAAGGCGATGAAAGAAGGCTTGGTTGCCGCCGAGGTCATCGCCGGCAAACCCGCCGAACAGGACGCCGTGGCGATCCCTGGCGTGGTCTACACCAACCCCGAACTGGCCTGGGTAGGCCTGACCGAAGCTGAGGCCCTGGAAAAGGGCTACAAGATCAAGAAGGGCGTCTTCCCCATGGCCGCTTCAGGCCGTGCCATGACGCTGCAGCAAACCGGCGGCTTCATCAAGATGGTGGTTGAAGAAGATACCGACCTGGTGCTCGGTGTGCACATCGTGGGTCCCCGCGCTTCCGACCTGTTGGGCGAAGCGGGCCTGGCGCTAGAAATGGCCGCCACTGCCAGCGATATTGCGCTGACCATCCACGCTCACCCTACTTTGGGCGAGGGCATTCTGGAGGCTGCCGAAGCCGTTCACAAGCAGGCCATTCACATTGTGAACCGCTAAGCGTAAATGGCGAGGGTACGCAGGGGGGCAGACAAGTTGTCCGCCCCCCCTCTTCAAATTGACCACACGCTAGAGACAATAAAAAACCGGCCTCCCGAAGGAAGCCGGCCTATTGATACAGAGGGAACTCTGACGTTGATGTGACGCTATAGAAAGGAGGTGATCCAGGCGCACCTTCCGGTACACCTACCTTGTTACGACTTCACCCCAG
>NZ_BNAL01000012.1 GCF_014653275.1 Deinococcus piscis | reverse complement strand
TGCTCGAAGCCAGCCTGACTCTGGCCTTCCACCGATACAACTTGTCACGTTGATGCAGCCACTACCAAGAAAAGGATTGGCCTTCAGAAGATACCATCTGCCACAAACCGAATTTCACGGTCTGGGCCGCTCTGCACGAGGCGCGGCAGGTCGTCGGGGTGTACGCGGCCCCCACGGCGGTAGCCGCCCAGCGTGCCTTTGTCATTGAGCAGGATGATGGGCTGTCCGCCTGGCGGTAGCTGTACGGTGCCTACTGGCGACCCTTCCGAGGTGATTTCGCCGCCTGGGGCGTCAGGGCCGTCCAGCCGTGCGCCCATGCGGTCCAGTTCACGAATGCGGTAGGTGGGCCCCAGCAGGGCGGGCTCGGCAGCTTCGCCGGTGGAGGCGGGAATCAGGCGAAGGTGCAGCGGTCCACCTGTTCCAGCCCTGACCCACCACG
This sequence comes from Deinococcus piscis, assembly GCF_014653275.1. Lineage (GTDB taxonomy): Bacteria > Deinococcota > Deinococci > Deinococcales > Deinococcaceae > Deinococcus > Deinococcus piscis. The sequence continues at coordinate 65,767 of NZ_BNAL01000012.1, read as the reverse complement.
GCAGAAATTGTCGGCTGCGGACGGGCGCGAGCATGGGCTGCGCAGTGCCCAGCAATTGCCCGCGCCTGAGCTTCTGGCCCAGGCCGCCCTTGAGGTCGGTGCTGGCACTGTCCATGAAGGTGCTCGCTTCAAAACCGCTCTGAATGGCGAGGTAAGTCACCCGTCCCTGCCCACTGGGCCGGAAGCTCACGCGCTGCCCGGCCTGGACCGCAAAAGTGCTGTAGGGCGGCTGGGGCTGGCCATCCACCAGGGCGGTCAGGCCCAGCCCAGTGACCGCCAGCGAACAGTCACGCAGGGCGCTCAGCTCGGGACCACGCAGATGCAATTCCAGCAGGGGCGCGTCTGGGTGGTTGCCCAGCAGGTCATTGGCCAGGGCTGCCGCCTGCGGGTCCAGTGGCCCGGAGCGCACCAGCCCGAAGCGCCCTGCGCGGAAGCGGCCCCGGTCCATCACCAGGCTGAGCGCCCCAGGCTGACCCACCTCCAGGGCCGGGAACTGCGGAGCTTCGGGAAGCAGGTCCAGCGGCTCGATAGGAGGGAGCAGGGGCGCACCTGCTGGCTGCGGCACGAAGCGCACCCGGTCACCGGGCTGCACCAAGAAGGCAGGCTCACGGTGTGGGTCGTAGGCTGCTTGGAGGGTCCGGCCCAGCAGGTTCCACCCGCCCGGCGCTTCCACGGGATAGATGCCCGTCTGAGCGCCCGCTACAGCCAGCGAGTGCGGGGGCACCTTGGCCCGTGGTGAGGCGCGGCGGGGCAATTGCAGCTCTGGCGGCGTGGTTTCCATAAAGGGAAAGCCCGCCACGAACCCGAGCGCCCGCACCCGGTAAGTCTGGCTGCTGTGCCGCTGGGCCACCTCCTCCACGCTGAGGCCGCTGAATTCGGCGGCGGCACCGAGGTCTTCGCCGTCGTAGCAGACCGGAATCTCCACCAGTCGCCCGGTGCTGGCCGCGTCTCCAGGCGTCCAGGCCGCCAGCCACTCTGTCAGGGTGTCTGCGGGCAGGGCCTGTTCCTCGAACTCTACGTACAGCGACCCGTAGGCGGGCACCGCGTCCAGCAAGCCGGGAAGCCCACTGCTCAGCAGGGCTGCCGCCAGCGCGGGCAGCTGCGCAGGTTCAGTGTCCCGCCAGTAAACTGCCTGCACCGGCCCCGCCTCCCATCGCTCTGAGGGTCACGCCTTCCTCTGCCAGTTGCGCGCGGACAGCGCGGGCAATCTGCACCGCTTGTGGGTTGTCGCCGTGAATGCACAGCGTATCCACCTGCAACTCTATCGGCTGCCCTTCCAGGCTGGTCACCCGTCCCTGGGCCATCTCGGCGGCGCGCCGGGCGGCTTCCTGGGGGTCGTGAATGGAGCTGCCCGGCAGCGAGCGCGGGGCCAGCTGACCGCTGGCGATATAGGCCCGCTCAGGAAAAGCCTCGCGCCATACCGTCAGCTCCTGCGCCTGCGCCTGTTGCCTCAGCGCTTCACCTGCGGGGCCAGCCAGGGTGACCAGGCCCGCTTGCGGCACCAGTTCGCGCACGGCCCGGCAAAACGCTGCACCCGCCTGCGCGTCCTCATGAATGCGCATGTAGAGCGCTCCGTGGGCCTTGACATGTTGCAGCGGTGCACCGGCCAGCCCCAGAAAAGCCTGGAGCGCTCCGATCTGATACAGGGTGGCCGCGTAGATTTCGTCCGGGCTGAGGCTCATGGCCCGCCGGCCAAAGCCTTGCAGGTCCGGGTAGCCTGGGTGCGCACCGATGCCCAGGCCGTGCTGGACAGCTAACTGGACGGAACTGTGCAAGGTCACAGGGTCGCCCGCATGAAAGCCCAGCGCCAGGTTCACGCTGGTCAGTTCGGGGAAGAGTGCTTGGTCGTCGCCAGCGGTCCAGTTGCCGAAAGATTCACCGGCGTCAGCATTCAGGTCGGTCTGCATGGTAGAGCCCTCCTTTAAGTGGATTGGAAGGGCGTCATCATAGCAGGGGTGGCGGGTGGCCTCCGTGGGAGGCAGAGTCGGTGGACATAAACCCTGAGTGGACCCAGGGCCAAGTGGGCGCGTCGCCCAGCGGCCAGGCCTGGAAGACCCGCAAGGTGGCGGGTGTATCTGCCGCTCCCCGCACCTCGCCATGAATGCAAAAAGGGCCTTCAAGGCTGCGGGAGTTCAGAGGGGACGGCACGTGAGAAGACTGGACTTCAGGGCCGGGCTTGGGCCTGGCTGCCGGCCATTCCAGCCGGTAGACCCGCTGCTCAGCGTCCTGGGCCAGCAGCGTCTGACCACACTGCAGAATGCGGACGTTGCCCTGAAAGGGGCCAGCGCTGGGGCGCAGCAATCCGGGCGACGGCGCCGCAGGTGCGGCAAACCACTGCGCCTGCGCTGTTCTCTGCACCGGGCCTCTGGGTTCCAGGGGCCGCAGGCCATGCACCAGCAGCCGGTTGGGGGCTGCGCCGACCAACTGGCCCCACAGCTCAACCCGTGCGTGGGTAAGGCCGGGGCGCACTGGCCCGAGCAGCTCGGCCTGGCCGGTCACGGAGCGGAGCACCTGGCCCAGCGAGGGCGGATTCAGAGACTCTACTAAGCCCGAATCTTCCATATGGACCCGAGGTTCCACCTGCCCCAGCACCCGCACAGCGGCATTGAGTGGCAGCAGATGAAGTTGTCCGAGACAAACAGGCTGGTACATAAGGAGTCCTCGGCAAAGGTCGGCGCAGGAAAGTAGGCGCATGCCGCAGCACTCCGCTCCCCGGCAAGAAGCTGGGATGGCAGAGCGCGGGCAAAAGCTGAATGCGGTGGGGGGGAAGCCCCGGAGGCAGGGCGCACCGCATCTGAGCCCAAATGTGACAGAGGTCTGTCGCCTGAGTGTCGCACCCAGCTGGCTGGCCCTTCTTGCTCAAAAAATATGAGTCACAGGAGTGCATATTTGAGCCTGAACGGTCGCTGGCAGAGAGCGACTCTCAACGCTGGAAAGTGGCCCAGCTTGAAGCTGCTGCCTAAAAAGGTGGACCGCCTGCAAGCAGGGCCACTGTTGTACGCCGCGCAGCAGGCACTTTAATTTGCAGAACTTGGTTGTAGAGCGGCTCTAGGACAGCCGCTTGGGGCCAGCGGGAGCGCGGCCATGCACAGCGAAGCGTTCCAGGGTGGGCCGCATCCGCTGCGCGGTGCTGAGGAGGCTGTGCGCTTCCAGCTCACCCATGAACTCGGGCAGGGTCTGCTCCCAGAGGCTGAGCCAGCGGTCAAAATGTTCCGGGGTGGCTCCCAGATTCAAGTGGGCCTGGCCGGGGCGACCCTGATAGGTGCCCGGCCCGTGGGTGACGTTGCGCCAAAAGCCTTCAATTCGGGCGATGTGCACCGGCCAACCGGCTCCCGGAAAAGGACCGATGCGGCGTTCAAACACTGGCCCCAGCTCGGGGTCGGCGCAGACCCGGCGGTAGAATTCCCACAGCAAGGCCCGCAGCGCTTCGGCCCCGATGCGCTCGAACAAGGTGGCCTGACCGCCCTGAAGGGGAACCGTCACGGATGGACCACCAGAACTGTGAGAAGGTGCGCCTGCCCAGTCATGCAGGCGGCAGCATACCAGACGCTCCTCCAGAGCCGCAGCGAACCGCCTCAGCCCTGTTCGCTGCTCACGGCAGGCAGGCAGTAGCGCCAGAAGCGGAGCAGCGCGTGCATTTGGGCCGTAAACGTCTCAAAGTCCGACCCTTTGACCAGATAGGCGCTGGCGTGGCGGCGGTAAGCTTCCTGAATGTCTTCCTGCTCCTGCGAGTTGGACAGCACAATCACCGGAATCAGGCGGTAGACCGGATGCGCCTTGAGCACGTTCAGGATATCCAGCCCCGACTGCGGGGGCATGTGGATATCAAGCAGAATCAGACTGGGCGTCTGGTCCAGCGCTTCTAGGGTCTGCATTACCTCAGCGTTGCCTGGGCAGGCCCCGCCATGGCAGCTAAAGACTTCGACATCCTCCGCATACTGGCCCAGGACAGCGGTGGTCAGCTCAACATCGGTGGCGTCGTCGTCAATGATAAAAAACCGCAGCCGTGAAGACATGGGGGCCATTATGCCCTGTTTATATTTCAAGAATGCAGGCATGGCTGAGGTGCGGTGTGGGCCGTAGCTGTGCGCTGGCTTCAGGAAGCTTCGGCGGGCCTGGGCTGGTCCAGCTCCGTGCCCACGCTCCCCAGTGATGCCGATTGCAGGTCGGCCAAGAGCGTTTGCACCTGCGTCAGCCCCCCGGGAGCCAGCGCGTAGTCGGTCCAGCGACCCCGCTTGGTCGCGGTGACCAGCCCGGCAGCCACCAGCAACTTCATGTGGTGGCTGACTGTGGGCTGGGACAGGCCCAGATGTTCGGTCAGGTCGCACGCGCAGATACGGCCCGCAGGGGCGCAGGCTTCAGCCGGGGGCGCGGCCAGCAGGGCCAGCACCTTCAGGCGGCCAGGGTCGCCCAGCGCCCGGAACAGCTCGGCGGACTTACCAAAATCCATAAATCCATCTTGCCGCTGCGCTTCTGAGGGTGTCAATTTGCTCACTCGCGCCCGCTCCGCAGTTGCCGGGCTTCCTTGTCGCCTGCGTGGGCATGGGCGTGGGCCCAGGCAGCAGCAGCCTCTACGTCGTAGGATACGCGGCGAAACTGCACGTTCCAGCGTTCGCCCTCGCCCTCAAGCAGCAGCCAGCGGGCCTGCGGATTGCCGTCTTTTTGGCGGCTGACCGCGCCGCAGTTCACCAGTGTCAGGCCGCCGATTTGGCGCAGGTGTTCGCGGTGTGAGTGGCCGACCACCACCACGCGGGCCGCTTCTGCTGACGCGCCCAGCATGTCCAGCACCTCGGCGTCGGTGCGCCAGCGGCTGGCCTGCTTGTCCCATAGCAGATAGTCCCAGGCGCTGCTCGGCGTGCCGTGCCCGCAGACCACCGCGCCGCCCGCCAGTGTGACGTGCAGCGGCAGCCTACCGACGTGCGCGGGCGCTTCTGGGGGCAGCTGGCCGTGCAGCCACTGCAACATTTCCAGCTTCTCGGTGACCCCTTCAAGTGGTTCGGCCAGGCGCTCGTCGGTGTTGCCGCGCACTTCCTGCACGCCGTATTCCCTGCGGATATGCTGCTGAATTGCCCAGGCTCCTGCGGGGTCTGCGCCCCCGAAGAGGCCGTCGCCCAGATTGACCCAGGCGCCAGGACGCTGCGCTGCCATGTCTTCCAGCACGGCTTCCAGCGCGAAGCGGTTGCCGTGGACGTCTCCAAAAATCGCAATCTTCATCTTGCCTCCAGTGAAAGTCTCCAGGCCAGCGCCGCCAGTGTCACCAGCAGCACGGGCAGGGTCAGCATCAGCCCCACCTTGAAATACTGTCCCCAGCTGATGCGGACGCCCCCGCGCGACAGCACATGCAGCCACAGCAGCGTGGCGAGGCTACCGATAGGGGTAATTTTGGGGCCGAGGTCGTTGCCGACCACGTTGGCATAAATCATGCCCTGGCGCACCACGCCCGCCGCGCCGCTGTCGTCTATGGCAATTGCGCCAATCAGCACGCCCGGCAAGTTGTTCATCACGCTGGCAATCAGCGCAGTCAGGAAACCGGTGCCGATGGTGGCGGCCCATAGCCCCTGCGCCGCCAGCACGTCGAGCCAGCCGGAGAGCATCCCGGTCAGGCCAGCATTTCTGAGGCCGTACACCACCAGATACATGCCCAGCGAGAACACCACGATTTGCCACGGCGCACCGGCCAGCACCCTGCGCGTGTGGATGACTTGCCCGCGTGCAGCAGTGGCGTAGAGCAGCGCCGCCCCCAGCACCGCCACAGCACTGACGGGGAGGCCCAGCGGCTCGGCGGCGAAGTAGCCTGCCAGCAGCAGCGCCAGCACCCCCCAGCCCATCCGGAATACCTGGGGGTCGCGCACAGCCGCCTGCGGCGGTTCGAGCGCGGCCACGCTGTAGGTGCCGGGCAGGTCACGCCGGAACAGCAGGTACAGCGCCCCCAGCGAGGCCAGCACCGCAACCAGGTTGACCGGCACCATCACCGCCGCGTACTCCCCGAATCCCAGACCGAAAAAGTCCGCCGAGACGATGTTGACCAGGTTGGAGATGACCAGCGGCAGGCTGGCGGCGTCCGCGATAAAGCCGGTGGCCAGGATAAACGCCAGGGTGGCCGCAGGCGAAAAGCCCAGGGCGCTCAGCATCGCCAGGACAATCGGCGTCAGAATCAGCGCGGTGCCGTCGTTGGCAAAGAGGGCCGAGACAGCCGCACCCAGGAGGACGATCAGTGCAAACAGCCGGTGGCCGCTGCCGCCGCCCCAGCGGGCCACATGCAGCGCGGCCCAGCGGAAAAATCCGGCCTCGTCCAGCAGCAGTGAAATCACGATGAGTGCGATGAAGGTGGCTGTGGCATTCCAGACGATATTCCACACCGTGGGAATGTCGGAGGGGCTGACCACACCGCTCAGCAGCGCCAGGGCAGCGCCAAAAGCCGCGCTGTAGCCAATCCCCAGGCCGCCCGGCTGCCACCTGAGCCGGGGTTGCCAGATGACCAGGGTCAGCGTCAGCACAAAGATGGCGGCAGCAACAAGCACTGCCTCACTGCGCCTTCGTGGCGGGTGTCTCGGTGCGGCTGGGCGGCGCAGTCTGGCCTTCGTTCAGGGCCGCCGCGAAGCTTTGGAACTGCTCCTGCATCTGCCCGCGCACTTCGCGCCATAGCTCCAGGCTGCCGCCGCTGGGGTCGCGGAAAGGGTAGTGCCGGCGCTGGGTCTGGCCGGGGTAGATGGGGCAAGCGTCGTTCGCGCTGTCACAGACGGTAATGACATAGTCGAAGTTCTGAGGGTCCGGTACGTCGTGCAGGGTCTTGGAGGTGTGCTGGCTCAGGTCAATGCCCAGCTCGGCCATGACCACTTTGGCCGGTTCCTTGACGGACGTGGCCTCGGTGCCCGCAGAGTGAACGTCCAGTGCCAGCCCCAGCTCCTGTGCCGAGCGGCGCAGCAGGCCCTCGCCCATCTGTGAGCGCGCCGAGTTGTGGGTACACAGAATCAGCACGCGGGGCATCCGATTTCGCATAGATAGATTCATATCTATCTAACTATAGAGCTGGGAGGGCTGGTGTGTGCTCTGCCCCTCAGGAAGTCGCCGAGCAGCAGGTCAGCCGGGCGGCGTGGCGGTGGCTGTCCTCCTCCGCAGGCCAGACGATGCAGGCGCGGCCCGCCGCTTTGGCGCAGTACAGGCGCTCGTCAGCCAGACTGAGCAGGGCGCTGACCGTAGGTGGGGCCGCTTCACCCACACAGACGCTGCCCCCGCTGACGGTGAGGGACGGCAAGCCCGCCTGCGGTGAGCGGTACAGGTCTTCTTGCAGCTGTGCGGCGGCCTCGCGCGCTTCAGCGGCGGTGCGGCCCGCCAGCAGGATGACGAATTCTTCACCGCCCCAGCGCCCGGCCAAGTCACCGGGGCGGAGCAAGCGGCCCAGGGCCTGGGCGGTGTACTGCAGGGCATGGTCGCCCATCTGGTGTCCGTACTGGTCATTGATGCCCTTGAAGTTGTCGAGGTCCAGCAGCAGCAAGCAGCCGCCCGTGCGCTGGGTGCAGAGCCATTCTTTCAACCGCTGCTCGGTGGCGGAGCGGTTCAGCAGACCCGTCAGGCCGTCATGCTGCGCCATCCACTCCAGGATTTCGGCGCGGGCCCGCTCGTGGGTGATGCGTTCACCGTACTCGGTGCTCAGGAGCATCGCCAGCAGGCTGCCCAAGACCAGCAGGGTCAGAGCGTTGGCGGTGCCGGTCAGTAGAGCCACGCCCCACACGGCCAGATAGCTCCCAGCCGATAGGGTAACGGCGGTGCGGAAGGGAAGCAGGGCCAGGGCCAGGGCGGTAAAGATACCCACGCTCATCAGTTGACTTGGTTGCAGGGCCTGGTGCAGATGAACAGACTGCACCAGGCTCACCGCAATCCAGCTGCCCGCCAGGCCGATGGCGGCCATACGAATGGCCGCGAAATTGGGCTGGGGGCGCAGCGACATGACCAGCACCGCCACGCTGGTGACCATGCCTGCCGCAAGCATGCCGCCCAGCAGGCCGCCCACCTGCCCAACCGCTGCCAGATACGCCTGATAAGTGATCACGTGCAGAATCAGGGAAAAGACAGTCAGTACAGACACCAGGCGGCGGCGCTGCACTTCAGTTTTGGGCGGCGCTGCGGTTTCACGCTGCGCTGTGATTTTGATACCAGCTTTGTTTTGGGACAACGGGCTTCTCCTGTCCCCCCCATTCGCAAGAGTGTGCCCTACAGCGTCACTCCAAACCTGAACATACCCCGCCGCCGCCTTGAAGATTCACTTATTTGAGGGGGGTATTTCGCTGTTCAGGAGAGTGCTTTTGTGTCCTCGCTCAGGCTGGCGTGGTGGAGTCTCCTTCTTGCCGTCGCAGCAGCGCGGCAGGGTAGACGGCCAGCAGGTCCGCCAGTGGCACTGCTCCCCTGAAGGACCGGCGGGTCAGGACCTCTTCCCACTCACCGGCAGGCAGGGTCAGGGCCGTCTCGCCCCAGCCTCCTGCCCGCTCCAGCCCCAGCGGCAGCCGGGTGACGGCAGCCACCACGCCGCCCCGGCTCAGGGCGAAGGCGTGCTCAGCGTGCTCACCCTGCGCCCACAGGGGCTGATACTCGCCAAACAGCTCCGGCTGGTCGCGCCGCAGCCGCAGCGCCCGTGAGGTGAGCAGCAATTTGGCGTCACCGCGTGAATCTACTGGCGGCTGGCCCCCGGCGTGTCCAGGGTCCGCCGCGTCCAGGGCCCGCAGGCGCTCTGCCAGCTCGGCGTAGTCCACTGGGCGGCGGTTGTCGGGATCGACCAGTGCGGGGGACCAGACTTCAGACCCCTGATACACATCCGGCACGCCAGGCATGGTCAGTTGCAGCAGTTTCTGGGCTAGCGCATTGCTGTAGCCCGCGCTCTCGGTGCGGGCCACGAACTCGGCCAGCCGTGCCCGCTGACTTCCTTCAGTGAGCGCCCCTGCCAGCCGGGCCAGCCGCGTTTCAAACTCCGCGTTGTTGTCCAACCAAGAGGTCTGCATCCCGGCCTCGCGGGCGGCCTTGACGGCGTAGTCGCGGGCACGCTCGGCGCTCAGCGGCCAGGCTCCCACCACCGCTTGCAAGACCAGATTCAGCAGGGGGCCGTCCTGCACGTCGGCGCCCGTGCCGCGCAGGTCCTGCTGCACTGCCCGGACCAGCTCGGCCCACTCCTGCGGAAGCTCGGCCAGCACGGCGATGCGGGCCCGCACGCCTTCAGACCGCTTGGTGTCGTGGGTAGAAAGCGCGGTCAGGCCATGCGGCCATTCACGCTCCCGGCGAGCGAAAGCCTCGTGCGCCTGCTCCGGCGTGAGCGCGAACTGCGACGGGTCGCCGCCCACTTCGTTCAGCGAGGTGAGGCGGGTATAGCGGTAAAAAGCCGAGTCCTCTACCCCTTTCGCCATCACCATGCCCGACGTCTGCTGAAAGCGCTGTGCCGTTTCGCCCAGGTCCTGCGCCCACTTCGCCTCCAGGCCCAGCAGCGGCCCCAGCTCACGCAGGGCTAGTTCCAGGTCGGGGCGTCGGCGGGCTGCCTCTGCCAGCGCCGCCGCCAGGTACTCGCGGCCCTGCGGCAGGTAAGAGCGGTACACACCGAAACAGGCCAGCACTTCACTGAGGGCGTCCACAGTCAACGCGTGGTCCAGCGTCAGTCCCTCTTGCTCAGCGCTGCGGGCCAGGCGCTGCACCTCGGCGTGCAGGGTGGTGTCGGTCACGGCCCGTTTGGTGTCATGGATCAGGTCGTGCCAGTCGGGGGCCGCGCCGCCGCGCAGATCGGTGTCCAGGGCGGTCAGGGGCGCTTCGCCCGCCGGGTCGGTCAGCAGGCGGTCAATCTCACCCAGCGCGTCGTAGCCGGTGGTGCCCTGGGTGGCCCAGTCGCGGGGCAGCGCTTCGCCGGGTTCCAGAATCTTTTCCACCACGGTGTACACGCCGCCGCTGAGCTGCTGCAAATCCGCCAGGTAGCCGCCGGGGTCGCGCAGGCCGTCGGGGTGGTCAATCCGCAGGCCATCCACCAGCCCTTCGCGCACCCAGCGCAGAATCTCGGCGTGCGACTCCTCCAGTACCGCGCGGTCTTCTACCCGCACACCCGCCAGCGTGGCGATGGTAAAAAAGCGCCGGTAGTTCAGCTCGCTGTCGCCGCGCCGCCAGTCCATCAGGCGGTAGTGCTGCCGCCCATGCACGTCGCGGGGGTCATCGCCCTCCTGCCAGCTGCCGGGAGCCAGGGGAAACCGCTGCTCGTAGTAGCGCAGCTCGCCGTCCTCTATCCTCAGTTCTCCCAGGTCGTCCTCGCTGCCCAGCACCGGGAGCAGCAGCTTGCCGCCGCCCGCCGCCCAGTCAATGTCAAAAGCGTGGGCGTAGGGGGAGTCCTGACCTTCACGCAGCACCGACCACCACCAGGGATTGCGGGCGGGCTCGGCCACCCCCTGGTGGTTGGGCACGATGTCCACCATGACGCCCATGCCGCGCGCGTGGGCCTGCCGCGCCAGTTGCTCCAGCCCCTCTGCGCCCCCGCGCGCTGCGTCAATCACGCTGGGGTCGGCCACGTCGTAGCCGTGCTGTGACCCTTCGCCCGCTTGCAGGATGGGGGAGAGGTACACCCAGTCCGCCCCCAACTGGTGCAGGTACTCCAGCGTTTGGGCAGCGTGGCCCAGGTGGGCTCCGGGGGTCAGTTGCAGGCGGTAGGTCGAAGCTGGAATCTTCACCCACTCAGTCTGGAGCATGCTGGGGTGAGCTGCCAGCGCAGAAGTCTCAAGAGAAGTGGGAGGTCAGCGCCCCTTCTCATTGCCGCGCTTGAAATTGCCCGTGACCCGCGCCATCACCAATTGAGCGGCGTGCGTGTCCAGGCCTTCTATTTTTGTCAGAAACCGCTGGGCCTCCTGGCCTGCCAGGGTGGTCACAGGCTTCCCGTACCACGTCACGACCACACAGCCGTTTTTCTGTTGGCGGTAGTCGAAATGTCCATCCTGCAGCTCTCCACGTGCATCCTCTGGCATGGGCCGAGCCTACAGCGGGGAAATGGTCCAGGCAAAGGCCAAATCATCTGATTTGCTTGTACGCGACGCCTCCTTACGCAGTGTCTCGCTTCTCCCGGAGGCCAGCGGCTGCGCTGAGCGCTGCGTCCTCTTGGCTGCATCTCAGCGCCGCTAGAGATGCCGTAAAATAACGTGTACACGACATCAACATTCGGGCCTCCACCGTGCCGCGCTCCAGCGTGACGCAGGTGCGGGCCGACCTGTAGGAGACTTTATGACCCAGGCCAATGCTGCTGCGGCAGCCAACCATGATCTCGTCCAGCAACTCAGAGACAGCCGCCTGAACAACGGCCTCAAGCACTTCATCGGCGGGCAGTGGGTGGACGGGCAGGCGGGCAAGACCTTCGACACGCACTCGCCGGTAGACAACGCATTTTTGGCGAAAGTGGCCGAGGGCGACGCACAAGACATCGACCGGGCCGCGCGGGCTGCCCACGATGCTTTCCAAACTTGGCGCGAAGTGAGCGGGGCCGAGCGCCGCAAGATTCTGCACCGGGTGGCCGACCTGATTGAGAAACGCAGCCAGGAAATCGCCGTGCTGGAAAGCACCGACACGGGGCAGGCCATCCGCTTCATGAAGTCGGCGGCGGCACGCGGGGCCGAGAACTTCCGCTTCTACGCCGACCGCGCCCCCGCTGCGCAGGACGGCCAGAGCCTGCCCGCGCCCGGCTTCATCAACTACTCCATGCGCCAGCCCATCGGCCCGGTCGGGGTGATTACGCCCTGGAACACGCCATTCATGCTGTCCACCTGGAAGATCGCGCCCGCTCTGGCCGCAGGCTGCACCGTCGTCCACAAGCCCGCCGAGTGGTCGCCCGTGAGCGCCACGCTGCTGGCCGAAATCATGGACGAGGCGGGGCTGCCGAAAGGGGTGCATAACCTCGTGCACGGCTTCGGCGAAAGCGCGGGCAAGGCGCTGACCGAGCACCCGCTCATCAAGGCCATCGCCTTCGTGGGAGAAACCACCACCGGCAGCCACATCATGCGGCAGGGGGCGGACACCCTCAAGCGCGTGCATTTTGAGCTGGGCGGCAAAAATCCTGTCGTGGTGTTCGACGATGCCGACCTTGACAAAGCGCTGGATGCCGTCGTCTTCATGATTTACAGCCTCAACGGGGAGCGCTGCACCAGCTCCAGCCGCGTGCTGATTCAGGAAGGCATCTACGACGAGTTCACCCGCCGCATTGCCGAACGCGCCGCGAAGATCCGCGTGGGCGATCCCCTCGACCCCGACACCGAAATCGGGCCGCTGGCTCACCCGCGCCACTTCGACAAGGTGATGTCCTACTTCGACAAGGCGAAGGAAGAAGGCGCGACGATTGCCGAGGGCGGCGTGCGCGTGGGCGACAGCGGCAATTTCGTGCGTCCCACACTGTTTACCGGGGCGCGCAACGACATGCGGATTGCCCAGGAAGAAATCTTCGGCCCGGTGCTGACCGCCATTCCCTTTGCCGACGAAGCCGACGCGCTGGCCCTCGCCAACGATGTGAAGTACGGGCTGGCGGGCTACCTGTGGACGAACGACGTGACCCGCGCCCACCGTTTCGCGCACGGGCTGGAAGCGGGCATGATTTGGGTCAACAGTGAAAACGTGCGGCACCTGCCCACCCCTTTTGGCGGCGTGAAAAACAGCGGCATCGGGCGCGACGGCGGCGATTACAGTTTCGAGTTCTACATGGAAACCAAGAACATCGCCATTTCGCTGGGCACGCACAAGACGGCGCGGCTGGGCGTGGGGCAGGCTCCGGCGGTGGGCCAGAAGGAGGCGGGAGAATGAGCGAGATTTCTGCTGTCTGGGAGCGCATCGAGGTGTGGTACGAGGCGCAGGGGCAGACCGAAACCTTGAAGCCGGGTGCGTCGCCCGAGGCCATTGCCCAGGCCGAAAAGGATATGGGACTGACCTTTCCGCCCGAGCTGCGCGAATCGTTGCTGCGACACGACGGCAGCGCGGACGGCGGTTGGCCCACCGGCGAACTGCTCTCGCTGGAGCGTATGGTCGATGAACGCAAAGTCTGGATGGATTTGCTTCAGGACGGCACGTTCGATGACAACGCCGACCACAACGAAGGCTCGGAAGCGTTGCAGCCCGGTTGGTGGAACCCCGCCTGGATTCCGCTGGATGCCGACGGCGGCGGCAACGGCGCGGTGATTGACCTGAATCCGGGGCCGCAGGGAACCGTGGGGCAAGTGATTGACATGGACCACGAAGTCGGCCCCAGCGGGCCGGAATATCCATCGCTGGCCGCCTATCTGGAAGCAATGCTTGGGCAGTTTTCGGAAGGGGACGAAGAATGACCCCCCAACGCCTTCTCATCACCGGCGCAGCAGGCGAAGTCGGCTCCGCACTGCGCTCGCTCCTGCGTGAGCATCTGCAAGGGCAATTTCCCGTCATCCGCCTGACGGACAACCGTGACCTGGGCGAGGCACAGCCCGGCGAGGAACCCATGCCCGCCGATCTGACTGACTTTGACGCCGTTTTGAACGTCATGCAGGGCGTAGACGCGGTGATTCACCTGGGCGGCATTGCCGATGAGGACACTTACGCCAACATCAGCAAAGTGAACATGGACGGCACTTACCACGTGCTGGAAGCGGCGCGGCAGGCGGGGGTGAAGCGTATAGCATTCGCGTCCAGCATTCATACCGTGGGCTTTTACCCGCGCTCCGAGACCATCTCGCCCACCGTGCCTGTACGCCCCGACACCTACTACGGTGTCAGCAAAGTGCTTGGCGAGGCGCTGGGCCGGATGTACTGGGAGCGCTACGGCCTGGAGTTCGTGGGTGTGCGGATTTGTTCGTTTCAGCCGCGCCCGAAAGACCGCCGCCACCTCTCCACCTGGCTTTCCCCGCGTGACGCCTCGCAACTGTTCGCCCGCGCTGTGACCACGCCGGACGTGGGCTTTCTGGTCGTGGCGGGCATCAGTGGCAACACCCGCCGCTGGATGAGTTCCGAAGGCTGGGATGTGCTGGGCTATGCGCCGCAGGACGACGCCGAAAGCTTCGCTGCCGAGGTGGAACACCTTCACGGTGACGAGAACGACATCACCGAGCAGCGGCAGGGTGGGGTTTTTGTGAATTCGGCGTATGTGGGGAGGGCGAGGAAATGAGTGAAACGGCACAGAAATATGTCACTGCCCTTGACCGACGGGACTGGGAAGGGCTTGCAGCGCTGCTCTCAGAGGATGTGGAATACGTGGTCGCCCAGACTGGTGAGCGGGTGTCGGGGCGGGCCAACGTGGTCAGTTTTAATCGGAGATTCCCTGGAGATTGGTCGCTTGAACTTGTTCGTTCGGTAGGTGACGCAGGGCAGACAGCGCTGGAAATGGATTTTACCGACGCTGGCGACACCCAGAGGGCGGTTGTCTGGTTGGAACATCCCGGTGGCGTCATCTTCCACATCACCGACTACTGGCCTGATCCCTATGATCCGCCCGCCTTCCGTGCGGATTGGCCGGAAATTACGCGCGCTTCTCTCCCCAAGGAGGCACCATGACCACCCACCACGCCAAATCCATCCCCCCCATGCACACGAATGGCACCGGAGCCGTCACGGGCGCACAGTTCCTTGACCGCCTGCGCCAGAACCCGCCGCGCCTCTATGTGGACGGGCAAGAAATCACCGACCCGACCACGCACCCGGCCACCAAAAACATGTGCAGGTCGCTGGCGGGCCTATACGACCTGCAATTTGCCGAGGAGTACAAGGACACGCTGACCTATGAGGAAGGCGGCAAACGCTACGCCCGCTCGTTCATGGTGCCGCGCACGAAGGACGACCTGCGGCTGATTGCCGAGTCGCACCGCATCCGCGCCAATTACGGGCTGGGCTTTCTGGGCCGCGCGCCTGACTACATGAACGCCAACGTGATGGCGGCGGGCGCGGGGGCCGAATACTTCAACCAATGCAGTGCGGCGATTCCGGGCGACCCCAAGCGCGATTTTGCTGCCAACATGCGGAAATACTATGAGTTCATCCGCGACAACGACCTGTGCCTGACGCACGCGCTGACCAACCCGCAGGTCAACCGCGCCAAGCTGGCCTCCGAGCTGCCCGACCCGTACATCGCGCTGGGCATCGTGGAGGAAACGGAAGAAGGCGTGATCGTGCGCGGCGCCCGCATGATGGCGACCCTGCCGATTGCCGACGAAATCCTGATTTTCCCCTCCACCGTGCTGAAGGAAAACGCCGACAAGAGCCGCTACGCGATGGGCTTCGGCATCCCCACCAACACCCCCGGCCTCAGCTTCCAGTGCCGCGAGCCGATTGACGTGGGCCGTGACCGCGAAGACCATCCGCTCAGCAGCCGCTTTGACGAGCAGGACGCCTTCGTGATTTTTGACGACGTGCTGGTGCCTTGGGAGCGCGTGTTCCTGCTGTACGACGTGGAACTCGCCAACAAAGCCTACGCGGGCACCGACGCCGTGCTGCACATGGCCTATCAGGTGGTCAACCTCAAGATTGCCAAGACCGAAGCGTTTCTGGGCACCGCGCAGAGCATCGTCAACGCGATTGGCAGCGGGCAGTTTCAGCACGTGCAGAGCAAGGTCGCCGAAATCATCATCATGCTGGAAATCATGAAGGCGCTGGAAGTCGCCGCCCGTGAGCAGGCCCAGGTCAACGAATACGGCGTGATGACGCCCGCCCGCGCCCCGCTCGACGCTGCCCGCAACTACTACCCCGCCAACCACGCCCGCCTGCCCGAGCTTTTGCAACTGCTGGGTGCCTCGGGAATCATCATGATGCCCAGCAAGGCCGACCGCGAAGGCCCACTGGGGCCACAAATCGCCAAGTACCTACAAACGGGCAACGCCAGTGCCGAAGACCGCCTCAAGCTCTTCCGCCTCGCCTGGGACATGTCCATGAGCAGCTTTGCGGGCCGCCAGGAACTGTACGAGCGCTTCTTCTTCGGTGATCCCGTGCGGATGCACTCGGCGCTGTACGAGGTGTACGACAGCAGCGAGGCGGTGGGGCGGATTCAGGAATTCTTGAAGAGGGGCTGAAAGCTAGGAACAGAAGGCTCAGCTTCGGCTGTGGAGGTTATCCGGAATTTCAGGAAGTGACTGAAGACAGTGATGTGCCGACTGGTATAGAGCTTCGTTGATTTGTTGCAATGCGGGGAGACTCCAAGCTGCTGGGATATTTTGAATATCTTTGAGGGATTTAAATGAAGAAACATTGGTATGCCATATACGGATCAGGAGAACCGAGAATACTTTCCATTGGTGAGAAGTTGCATAAAGCATTGGACTGTGAATTTCAAGAGCGTGATAGTAGTTATATTGGCGTATATCTTAAGGCGAATGTTGATTTATCAGGTAAGAGTGTTGCTTATGAGATCAAAATTCGCAGCAACTCTGATCCACAATTTGGGGGTTTGGAAGAGCCTGAATACCCTCAATTCCAGACTCTGGTGTACGTGAACCGCATTACTGATATTGCCTATTTTGAGCTGAAAGTAAAAGCAGTTGGTTTGGAACGTATATCACTACGTGAAATCTAAGCCTCCTGTTGCCGCTTAGCCGATTTTTCTTTAAGAAATCTCTATAAGTAAATGATTTGCTTTGTAAGCCTTCTCGAAGCCAATTGGTCTTCGCAACCGTACTATCGCCTTTGGGCACCATATGCCACCCGCTTTCTACCAATCGCCGGATTAGGAGAAATCAAACATGACCCACAAACCCGACATCATCCGCATCGCCCAGGCGATATTTACCGTCTCAGACCTGAACGCCAGCCGCGAGTTCTATGTTGACCTGCTCGGCATGAACGTGCTGCACGAGGAAAATAACGCCCTGTACCTGCGCGGCGTGGAAGACCGCGAGTGGACGCTCAAGCTGGAGCAGTGCGGTGAAGGCGAAACGCCCCGCGTGCGTCACCTCGGCTACCGCGTGCGCGACGAAGCCGCGCTGGACGCCCTCGTGGGGCTGGCCGACGAGCAGAAGCTGCCGCACCGCTGGGAGGAGGAACTTGACCGCCCCAGAATGCTGCGAATGCAAGACCCCTTCGGCATTCCGGTGGTCTTCTACCACGACGTGAAAACGCACCCCTGGCTCTTGCAGGAGTACCACCAGCACCGGGGGCCGGGTTTGCAGCGCGTGGACCACTGCAACGTGCGCGTGCCCGACGTGAAGGCCACGCTCGACTGGTACTGCGCCGAACTCGGCTTCCGCGTCAGCGAGTACACGGTGGACGAGCAAGGCGGGTACTGGGCCGCCTGGATTCAGCGGCGCGGCGGTGTGCACGACTTTGCGCTCACCAACGGCGCTGGCCCCTGCCTGCACCACTGGGCCTACTGGATGCCCGACGCCATGAGCATCATCAAGACCTGCGACATCCTGGCCGGGGCACGGATGCCCGAACGCATCGAGCGCGGGCCGGGGCGTCACGGCGTGTCCAACGCCTTTTTCCTGTACATCCGCGACCCGGACGGGCACCGCATTGAGCTGTATACGTCCGATTACATCACGGTTGACCCCGACTTCGAGCCGATTCGGTGGCTGCGCGACGACCCCCGCCGTCAGACGCTCTGGGGCGCAAAAACGCCGCGCAGTTGGTTTGAGGAAGCCAGCCCGATGGAAGCTTTCGGCGGTGGCATTCAAGAGGCTAAGGAAGGCCCGCTGACCGGGATTCCGGTGCACGTGATTTGAACGGCTTTCGGTGTGCTGCACGGAAGGTGGCGGATTAAGCGCCAGACATCTGTTTTGCCCCTTCCCTTGGCCCCCGCTCCACCACTTAACCCTCTCGGGGTTTGCGCCGGAACAACCTCTCTCTCAGGAAAGGGCTGGTAGCTCTTCTATCTCCGTCCTGGCCACTATTTTTCACGTGTTCTGCCTGATGATATCAAGGGACATCTTTTTGTGGCTCTCATGTGCCATCTGGCAGACATGGTGGCAGATATTGGGCCAGGTTCTGCCCTGGGGGGCGCTTTTCTGGCCCAGGACCGACTTCGGTCTGCCCCACACCACGCAGCGAATCAGATTAGTTCCAAATGAGTTCCAAATTTTGAAGTTCTTTTCTAAGTGTAGAGGGGCTTTGTTAATCTGAGCTTCATGGCCCTACGTCAACTGCTTCCCTGGTCCCTGGTGCTGCTCACGGCACTGAGTGGCTGCGGCTCACCTTCTACGCCTGCCCCCAATACTGCCGATACTGCGCCCGACCCATTCACCTTTACAGCGGTGCAGGGGAGTCCACCGAACAGCGAAGTCACCAGCAATGCTGTCAAGATCAGCGGTATCAACGCTCCCGCGCCCATTGCCGTGGCTGGGGGCACCCTGCTACTAGACGGCCAGGTCAGCACGGGCACCACCGTACGCAACGGGCAAAGTGTGGCGGTGCGGGTCCGTACGGCGGCGGCACCGGCAGCGGTGGCGAGTGCCACCGTCACCATCGGTGGCGTGAGTGGAACGTTCACTGCGGTCACGCAGTCGGGCCAAGGCACCCAGAGCGCCGCGAACTGGAGCGACCCCGCCACCTGGAACGGCAAAGTGCCCCGCGTAGGCGAGGCCGTCACGCTACCAGCGGGCAAGCACATCATTCTGGATGTCTCGCCCCCCGCCCTGGCTGGCCTCACCATTCCGGCGGGCAGCACCCTGGAATTTGCCCGCAAAGACCTGCGGTTGGAGACCGAGTGGCTGATGATTCACGGCAAGCTCCAGATCGGCACCGAAGAGCAGCCGTTTGCCCAGCAGGCCGAGATCGTGCTGACCAATACCGTCCCCGGTGAGAATGTCATGGGCATGGGTGACCGGGCTATAGGCGTGATGGACGGTGTTCTAGAACTGCACGGCGAAAAGCGCCTGCCCTGGACCCGCCTGGCTGCAACGGCTCAGGCGGGCAGCACCGTTTTGTCTCTGGAAACCGCCCCCGACTGGCAGCCCGGTGACGTGTTGACCCTTGCCAGCACCGATTTCAACTATCAGCAGACCGAGCGCGCCGTGGTGACGCAGGTCAGCGGCACGCAGGTGACCCTGGCCGAGCCCCTGAAATACATGCACTGGGGGCAGAATGTGAGCTACGCAGGCAAAACCCTGCACGAACGCGCCGAGGTTGGCCTGCTGTCACACCACATCCGCATCGGGGCCAGCGAAGATGCCAGCGCGACGGGTCTGGGCTCGCACCTGATGCTGATGGGCCAGAGTCAGGCCCGCATTGAGGGCGTAGAGTTCATGCGCGGCGGCCAGCGCAATGCCCTGCGGCGCTATCCGGTTCACTTTCACCTGCTGGGCAGCGCGGAGCACTCCTATTTCCGCAACAACAGCGTTCACGACTCGTTCAACCGCTGCGTGACGGTCCACGGCACCTCCAACCTACGCGTGCAGGACAATGTGACTTCCAATAGTGTAGGTCACTGCATTTTTCTCGAAGACGGCAACGAAACGGGCAACACCCTGAGCGGCAACCTGGTCACGCTGGTGCGCCGCCCCTCTCTAGAGCTTGGGGAAGAGCCGCTTCTGGAAAGCGACAGGACGCCCACTGGCTACTGGATCACCAACCCGGACAATACGGTGACCAACAACGTCGCGGCGGGCGTGGACGGCACGGGCTTCTGGTACGCGTTCCCGGAACATCCCACCGGCCTGGGGGCCAGCGGCGGAGCCAGCATCTGGCCGCGCCGCACTCCACTGGGTGAATTCAGCGGCAATGTCGCCCACAGCGGCCACCGGGGGCTGAATGTGGACGATGGCCCCACCAGCGACGGTAGTACCACCGAGGTGGTTCACTACAACCCGCGCAGCAACCCCGCCGACCCGGAATCTGCAGCGGTGCCAGCGGATTTCACCGATTTCGTGGCCTACAAGAATCGTGAGCACGGCGCTTGGTTCCGGGGCGAGAATCTGACACTGAGCGGCGCCATCCTGGCGGACAACGCGATTGGTGTCACCTTTGCTTCTCACAACGCTGGCCTTCAGCGCAGCCTGCTGATCGGCGAAACAAGCAATGTGGGACAGCCTGAATCCTGGGAACCCAGTGGCGAGGGTGGCCGCAGCTTGCCGCTGCCCTGGACTGCCGATTTTCCCATTCGCGGATTTCAGTTCTATGACGGCGAAGTGTTTGTGCAGGACACGGCTTTTGCGGGCTACAGGCCCAACAGCATGCGCAAAGCCAGCGGCCTGGGCTATCTGCTGGACAACGCCTTTGCCCTAGCTCCCACCAACAGGGCGCAGCGCCTGACCTGGCTGGATGACAGTCAGCGCGTGTACTTCCCCCCGGCTCAGCCGCAGCGCGACGGTGACCTGGCCGCCACCTTCCTTGACGCGGACGGCAGTGTGACCGGCAAAGCAGGCCAATCGGTGACGGTCAGTCCGCTGCTGCGCGGCCAACCCGGCTGCACTGTGCGCGGTGATTGGAACGCCAGCATCTGCCAGGGCCAATACACCCGGCTCTATATCGAGGCAGTGGACGGCATGCAGATAGCTCCGCTCACTATCCGGCAGTCGGGCGGCCCCGCAGTCGCGCTGACGGGCACGCCGGAAGACTTCACCGCTTTCTATACCAGCGTAGAGATTGGCAAGACCTATGCCCTGTCAGCCGCCGCCCTGCCCAGAGACCTGCGGGTGAGTTTTACGGCGCGCCAACCTGGCGACGTGCTCAATATCCAGTTGCCGTACTCCCGCGCAGCCAAGCCCGCCCTGTACCGCGACTGGTGGATTGACGAGCGCAACCGCCTCAAGCAAGTGCCGCTTTCGGAGCTGCCGCGTACCACCGGGGACAGCTACGCCCTGGAAAATGGCACCCTCCACCTGCGGCTGGTGGTTAGGCCCAATCAGGCCTACGCCACTGTGAATGTCTGCGCTGCAGCGCTCTGTGAGTAGGAGAGAGCAACCTGGGGCCTGGTGTGGATGGAAACGTCCACACCATTTTTTGTTGTGTTTCAGGGGGCATACTTCACCCTGCTCGCTCAGTCAGTTGGGGGGCTTCCATACCAAAAGTGAATATGCTACGATTATGTATATAACATAAAAAGGAAGCCGACCTATGTCTATTACTCCCGAAGCCGCCGCTGCTCTGGCCCCTGATTCGGCCAGTCTGAAGGCGGCCCAGAAACTGGCCACGCCCGGCAAGTGGCCCACCTTGTCGCAAGTGGGCGGCGTGCTTTGGGGCGAGGCCCAGGGCAGCGGAGCGCACCCCTATCTGGTCGCTGCCGACCTGCGGACCTCTGAGCTGGCCACCAAGTGCAGCTGCCCCAGCCGCAAGTTTCCCTGCAAGCACGCGCTGGCTCTGCTGCTGCTGCACGCTTCGGAGGCCGGTGACTGGAAAGCCCTCGCCGTGCCCGAGGAGCTGAGCAAGTGGCTGGAAGGTCGCCAGGCCCGCGCCGAGAAGCCGAAAACCGAGCCGAAGGAGGCCGACGCCGCGCAACATGCCAAAACGTGGGCCAAGCGCGAAAAAAAGATGGGGGCGGGCCTGGAAGCGCTGGAACTGTGGCTCACCGACCTGGTCCGCGAGGGCCTGTTGGCGGCCCGTGGACGCCCTTATAGCGAGTGGGACGCCCAAGCCGCCCGCCTGGTGGACGCGCAGCTTCCGGGCGTGGCGCGGCTGATTCGCCAGATTCCCGGGCTGCTGCATGAGGACAGCGGCGAGGCCCTGACGGCGCACCTGGGCCGTCTGTACCTGCTGACCCAGGCGTGGCAGGGCCGCGAGGCTCTCAGCAAAGGCGAACGCGCTGACTTGCTGGCAGTGCTGGGGGTGCCTCTGGACAGAGCCGCTTGCCAGCCCGCAGAAGGCGAAGAATGGCTGTGTGTGGGCAGTGTTATGGAAGAAGAGGGCCGCCTGTCTGTGCGCCGCACCTGGTTGCTGGGCCGTGCCGGTGAAGTGGCCCTGCTGCTGGACTTTTTTACCAAAGCGGCGGCGCAGGGCCAGGAGTTCTTGCCCCTTCACCAGTTGCGTGGGGCGCTGGCTTATGCGCCTGCGGCTTTTGCTCAGCGGGCGGTGTTCGATCTGGTGGAGCAACTGGGGCCTATGCCCCTACCGGCTCACCTCGCCCTGTCGCTCGCTGATCTGCCTGCCCACTGGGCAGCGGCCCTGGCGCTCAATCCCTGGCTGGAGCGCACCGGGGTTCTGCTGGGGCCGGTGTACTTTGCGCCGGGGCAACTGTGTAGCCCTGAGGGCAGCGCCCTCCCGCTGGCAGACGAGATACGGGGCAGTTATCTGTGGTATCTGAAAGCTCAGGCCAATACCGAACTCGCCTATGTGTTTGGCGAGTGGAATGGCGAGACGTTTTATCCACTCAGCCTCTCCCCAGCCAGTGAGGCCCGCCCGTGACCCTGAAGTCGTTGGCTGCTGCAGCTCTGCGCGGAACCGCCCGCTCCCCGCTCCCGGCGCTGCCCCCGTCCCCGCTTGGTGAGGCACTGGGCCGCATTCAGACCGCTTCTCCCGAGGCCACGCTGCTTGCCCGCGCCGCCCTGAGTGGACTGCACGCCCGCGCCGGTCTGGTGCTGGACGCCGCCACAGTCCTCCCGCCAGTCCAGCTGCCGCCGCCTGCCTGTCCACTGCCGCCTCAGCTGTGGGCCTTGCTACCTGCTCTGCTGGGCACGCCGCTCAGATCGGCGGTGCTGGACGACCTTGAGTTGGGGCGCTGGACGCTGAGTGCCGCACAGCTGCTGAGCCTCAAAAACAGTGGCGTCAGGAACCTTCAGGAGCTGTGGCCGCTGCTGGATGAACGCGGCCAAGCGGTGCTGGACGGACATCCTCTGCAGGTGGAGTGGCAAAAGGCCGACGCGCAGGCGCAGTGGCAAGCCCGCCTTCACGAACTGCAAGCGGTGCGCACCGCTGACCCCAGCGCGGGCGCGGCCCAGACCCTGGAACTGTGGCAGGCCGCGGATGCCAATGGGCGGCGCGACCTACTGGACCTGCTTGAAAAGGGGCTATTGGCCGACGACCTGCCGCTCTTGCAGCACGCTGAGACAGACCGCTCGGCGGAGGTGCAGCGGCGGGTGCGGATGCTACAGGGCCACTTGCCGGGGCCGCTGCAAGATGAACTGCTGGCGCTGGTGCCGCAGGTGGTGACGACCAAAGGCGACCAACTCAAATTCAGGCCCTTCCAGTTGCCTGAGGCACTCGGCACGCCCAACGTGGGCGCTGTAGATGATTCCGACCTTCACCGGCTGCTGGGAGCCTTGCCTTTTTCAGTGCTGCTTGGAGCGCTGGATGTGCGTGGCGAGCAGCTCGTGCAGGCCGCAGAGAAAAAATCCAGGTCTTTGGGGCAGCAACTCAGGGCGCAGCGTGAGCGCGAACGACCTGAGCGCAGCGCCGAAGCGCAGGCCCCCGTGACCGCAGCAGATGCGGCGGAGTGGCTTGCGTCTATCCAGCAACGGGGCCAACGCGACCCGGCCACCTTTGGTCGCTTGGCCCGGCAACTTGACCCTACCGCCGACATCGCCGTCCCCCAGCCGTTGCCCTTTGTCATGCCCGCCCGACCTGCCAGCCTCTCTGCGCGGCAACTTGCACTCTGGGAGGAACGTCAGCCCGCAGTCCACCACGAACGTCAGGCCGAAGCTGAGGCTGCGTGGCGCTCGCTCATGGAAGTTTTGCGCCTGCGGCGTGAGTGGGCGCGGGCGCTGGAGGAAGTGATATGACCGACCTCGCCGCCCTCAAGCGCGAAGCCCGCGCGGCTTTGGCCTTTGCTAGACATCCGAACCCTAACCTCCGCCAAGCCCTACTCCAAAACGCCAACAAAATTGATGCATCCGTCCGCCCTCAAATTCTCGCGCAACTTTCGACAGAAGGAGAGACTTCATGACCCAGAAAACCGTCCAGACCACCGACGCCACCCAACCTGAAGTCCTGCGCCAGCACGCCGAGCAGCAGTACGCGCACGAACTTGCCGCGCTTGCCGAGGCTGACAGTCATCCCCGTCCGCCCAGGTGGAACCTCTCGCCCCGCGCCGTGCTGACCTACCTGCTGGGCGGCATGGCAGGCGACACCGAAATCACGCCCAAGTACGTGGGCGAGCGCCGCTTGATGGAAATCGCGGTGGCGACGCTGGCGACTGACCGCGCCCTGCTGCTCATCGGCGTGCCGGGGACGGCCAAAAGCTGGGTCAGTGAGCATCTGGCGGCGGCCATTTCGGGCGACTCCACGCTGCTGGTGCAGGGCACGGCGGGCACCGACGAGCAGGCCATCCGCTACGGCTGGAACTACGCCCGCCTGCTGGCCGAGGGGCCGAGTGAAGCCGCGCTGGTCGAAAGCCCCGTGATGCACGCCATGCGCGAGGGAAAAATCGCCCGCCTGGAGGAACTGACCCGCGTGCAGAGCGACGTGCAGGACACGCTGATTACGGTGCTGTCCGAAAAGACTTTGCCCGTCCCCGAACTGAACACCGAGGTGCAGGCGGTGCGCGGCTTCAACCTGATTGCCACCGCCAACAACCGCGACAAGGGCGTGAATGAGTTGTCCAGTGCGCTGAAACGCCGCTTCAATACCGTCGTGCTGCCTGTGCCCGACAGCCTCGAAGACGAACTGAGCATCGTCATCCGCCGCGTGGACGCGCTGGGCCGCAGCCTCGGCCTCCCCGAAGTCCCGCCCGCGCTGGACGAACTGCGCCGCGTGGTCACAGTCTTCCGGGAGTTGCGCTCCGGCGTCACCGAGGACGGCAAGACCAAGCTGAAGTCCCCCAGCGGCAGCCTCAGCGTGGCCGAGGCCATCAGCGTGGCGGTGGGCGGCCTGACACTGGCCGCGCACTTTGGCGACGGCGAACTGACCAGCCGCGACATCGCCGCCAGCCTTGTCGGGGCGGTGGTCAAAGACCCCGTGCAAGACCAGCAAGTTTGGAACGAGTATCTGGAAACGGCGATTAAAAAGCGCGAGGGGTGGAAAGAGTTTTATCTGGCGTGCCGGGAGGTGAGTTGAGGTGATAGGCCGCCCACTTTCCGAACTGGGAAAGGTGGATTGGGCCAATTTGGAGCACGCTTACGGCAGCGCCGAGGACGTGCCCGCGCAACTTGAGGCCATTGCCGCAGGCGACGAGGAAGCCTATACCGACGCTTTCGGCAACCTCTGGCATCAGTGGACGACCTACAGCGCCACGCCGCACGCGATTCCATTTCTGATTGGGATTTTGGAGAAGGGCCAAAGTGGACTGGACATTCTCAGTTTGCTTTCGGTTATGGGTGGTGGCGATGGAGACGCGCAGGAAGCTGTACTGGCGGCGCTCCTCAAAGGCTTGCCCGTCTACTTGCCTTATCTGCACAGTCAGCAGCCTGAAGTCATTACTTCGGCGGCCCGCCTTTGCCGTGACCTGATTCTGGAAAAGAAGGACGCCGCCGCACTTGAGGCCATGCAGGCCGCCCTTCTAGCCCAGCCTGACCCAGATTTGCAGGCCGCCCTGCTCTACTTTCTGGGATGTGCGGCTCCGCTGAGTTCGGAGGCCGAAGCCTTCGCTATGGCGCAACTTGAGCGGGAAGATGCGCCCCTCCTATCGCTCTCAGCGGCGTTGGCGCTGGCTCATCACTTGGGAAAAGACGCGCCGCCCGAGGTTACGGAAGTCATCCTCTCCGCCCTTGCCGACGAAGAAATCGAGGAACGTGGTGAGGCTCTTTTCCTCGACCCAGACAACATTTTTGATGAGATAGCGAAGGCTGGCAAAGCCCTTGGGCAAGCTCAGGCTTTTGCGACAGCTTTCGGGAAACAAGCTGAAGTGACAGGCGACGAGCATTTGCTGGAATACTTGGACGAGTTGGAGGACTGGGAATGACCCTCCATCTCCTCCCCATCCGTCACCACGGCCCCGGCAGCGCCCGCAGCGTGCTGACCGCGCTCGAAGCCTTGGCCCCTGCCACGTTGCTCGTCGAAGGCCCGCCCGATGCCGACCCTCTGATTCCCTTTCTGGCGCACCAAGGCACCGTGCCGCCCGTCGCGGTGCTGGCGCATGTGCACCTGTCTCCCGAACAGTCCGTGTTCTACCCGCTGGCCGGGTTCTCGCCCGAATGGGTGGCGATTCGCTGGGCGCTGGAACGGGGCGTGCCCGTGGGGTTTATGGATTTGCCCGCTGCGGTGACGCTGGCGCAGGAACCCTCACCCCTTGCTTCGCAAGGCCCTCTCCCAGAGGTAGAGGGTCAGGCTCCCGCCGAGCCGCCAGCCACCGACGCCGAAGCAGCCCCCAACCCCGTCCGTGCCGACCCCCTCGCCCTGCTCGCTCAGGCGGCGGGCTACAGCGACTTCGAGCGCTGGTGGGACGCGCTGGTCGAGTCACGCGGCGAGGGCATTTTTGGCGCAGTGAACGAAGTCATGGCCGCATTGCGCGAAGAGGATGAAGGCCACACCTCAGAGCGCGACCTGCTGCGCGAGGCCCAGATGCGCGAAATCATCCGCGCGGCCCTGAAACGTGTTGGTCAGACGGGAGGCGACGTGGCGGTGGTCTGCGGCGCATGGCACGCCCCCGCGCTGACGCCCGAAATGCTGGAACGCGAGAAGAAGGCCGACCCTGTTCGCCTCAAGGGGCTGCCCAAAGTCAAAACCAGCCTCACCGTCACGCCCTGGACGCACGGACGGCTCACGCAGGCCAGCGGCTACGGCGCGGGCATCACCTCGCCGGGGTGGTACGCGCACCTCTTCCGCACGACCGCGCACGTTTCCGAAAGCTGGCTGACCCGTTCGGCGCGGCTGCTGCGCGAAAAGGGGCTGGACGCTTCGAGCGCACAGGTGATTGACGCGACCCGTCTGGCGGACGCTCTGGCTGCCTTGCGCGGGCGCAGCCTCGCGGGGCTGGACGAACTCACCGACGCGACGCAGGCCGTCTTCGCGTGGGACAGCGACACGCCGCTACGCCTGCTGTCCGAGCAGCTTTTTGTGGGTGAGGTGCTGGGCAGTGTTCCCGCCGAGGTGCCCGCCGTGCCCCTGGCGCAAGACCTCGCGGCAACGCTCAAAACATTGCGGCTCAAGCAAGAAGCGACCATTCGCGAAATCTCCCTCGACCTGCGCGAGGACGCGGGACTGAACAAGTCGCAATTGTTCCACCGCCTGAACCTCCTCGGCATCCCGTGGGCGCGAGAAAGTTACGCGAGCGGCACCGGCACCTTCAAGGAAGAATGGACGCTGCGCTGGGAACCCGAGTACGCCGTGCGCCTGATTGAGGCGAGTCGCTTCGGCAACACGCTGGTGCGGGCCGCCAACACCGCCGCCATTTCGCGTGCCCGCCGCGCCGACCTCGCGGAACTCTCCAAGCTGCTCGAAGTCACCCGCCTGTCGGGGCTGCCAGACGCCGCCCGTTTCACCCTCCAAAAACTGGACGAACGCGCCGCGAGTGCCGACACGCCCGCGCTGCTGGACGCCCTGCCGCCGCTGGCCCGTCTCGCCCGCTACGGCGACGTGCGCAGCCGCGAGGGAGACGACCCGCGCCCCGTCTTCCGCACGCTGACCGCCCGCGCCGCCGCTGGGCTACCGAACGCCGCCCACGCCCTGAAAGACGACGCCGCGCAGGACTTGCAAAAGCAGGTGGCCGAGGCTGACCGCGCCGTGCGGCTGCTCGACGACGCCGAAGCGACGGCGGAATGGGTGCTGGCCCTGCACGCCCTCGACGCCGAAGGCACCGCCCCGCTGCTGCGCGGGGACGTGGTGGCGCGGCTGCGTGACCGCTCACTGCTGGACGATGACACCGTGCGGGGACGCCTCGGCGCGGCGCTGGCCCCCGGTCAGGACGTGCCCACCGTGGCCGCATGGCTGGACGGGTTTCTGGGCGAAGGCGGCGTGACCCTGCTGCACGACTCCGCTGCATTGGGGCTGCTGGACGACTGGGTGGTGGCGCTGGACGAGGAGCAATTTGGCGAAGTGCTGCCCGCGCTGCGGCGTTCGCTGTCGCGCATCAGCCCGCCGGAGCGTCGGCGCTTGGGCGAAGATTTGCGTGGTCTGGAGCGGGAAACTGCGAGCGCCGAGGTGAATGAAGAACTGGGGATGCTGGCCGTGGCGATTGGGCTGCGGATGCTGGGGGTGGGGGAGTGAAGGAGATGCTACAGGAGTTTTTGAGGATAGCTGGTGCTTTAAATAGAGAAGGGATTGTACCTACACTGCTGGGTTCGTTGGGCCTTAGCCTAGTCACAGATAAGGATTGGAAACCTTCCGATATAGATATTCATGTTCCCGGTGACCCGCGAGGCTGGGAAGCTCCCGACGAAGCTCGCATCTACAACTGGGAAAAGATTTATGGCGTTATGGGTGGGCTGGGTTATGATCTAGTAGACCTGCACGAACACGAATTCAGAAAAGAGTTTTCAGTAGAGTTCGGAACCATTGATGCCTTGCCAGAGTTCGCAGATATTGAGCTTGGAGCATTGCAAATTAGAGGACAAGCAGCGGCTCTTTTTTACCTGCCTTCTGCTGAGCAGTTTTTGAAGATTTACGAGGCTTCCTCAAGAGATAGTTATAGGGCGGGAAATAACAATGCCAAAGACCTTGAAAAAATTAAGTTTTTAGAGACCTTTGTAAAGGCTTCTGGCGGTGTGAAATGACTGTTCCTCCCCAACCCCAAGAACGCCTCCGCCGCTGGCGACTCCTCCTCGGTGGCCCTGCCCGCAGCGGCCAGAGCGCCGACGGCATCGGCTGCGAACTGAATGCCCAGGATGCCCGCCTGGACGCCGCTTTAGCCGCCCTCTACGACGGCGCGGGTTTCAAGGTGCAGGGCGACAAGCCCACCAAGAAGGAAAGCAAAGGCGTGGGCCTGGGCCAATCCGCCCCCACCGTTGCCGCGTGGCTGGGCGAGGTGCGCGACCTGTTTCCGCAGTCCACCGTGCAGGTGTTGCAACGTGACGCCGTAGAGCGCCTCAATCTGCGTCATCTCCTGCTGGAACCCGAACTGCTGGACACGGTGGAGCCTGACGTGAACATGGCCGCCACCCTCATCAGCCTCAAGGACGCGATGCCAAGCGAAGCCAAAGCAGTGGCGCGGCAAGTCGTCCGCAAGGTGGTGGACGACCTCTCGGCACGGCTGGCCGAACCCCTGCGCAGCGCTGTGACGGGCAGCCTCAACCGCTCGCAGCGCAACCTTCGCCCCCGCCAGAACGAAATCGACTGGGGCAAGACGGTGCTGAAAAACCTGAAGACCTACGACCCCGAGCGCAAAACCGTCATCCCCGAAAAGTTGGTCGGCTACGGGCGGGCGCGGCGGCACCTCAAGTCGGTCACGCTCTGCCTCGACCAGTCGGGGAGTATGGCGAGCAGCGTGGTCTACGCGGGTATTTTCGGTGCGGTGCTGGCGAGTTTGCCGAGTCTCAAGACGAATGTGGTGGTCTACGACACGTCCGTCGTCGACCTCACCGAGCAGCTGTCCGACCCGGTGGACGTGCTGTTCGGCGTGCAACTCGGCGGCGGCACGGACACTTCACCTGCGCTGGAGTATTGCAAGACCTTCCTGAAATCGCCCGAAGACCACGTGTTCATCCTGATTTCCGACCTCTACGACTCGGACGGCCCGCAGATGATTCGCCGCCTCGCCGAGTTCCGGGAAGCGGGTGTGCGCGTTATCGTGCTTCCTGCGCTGGACGACGACGGCACGCCGAGCTATCACCACGAGTACGCCGCGCAGATTGCTGCCCACGACATTCCCGTGTTCGCCTGCACACCCGAACATTTCCCAGGGCTGATGGCGGCGGCTCTCAGCGGGCAGGACGTGGCCGCGTGGGCGTCAGCGCAGGGACTGGTGGCAGCCCGCGAAGCAGGTGAGTAGAGCGGGCCTGGGGGTAGCGCGGCGGGCACCGGATTCCACTCCGCCTGCTACCGTCTCTTTCAGCGCGATGGGTCCGGGTCGTGGGTCAACCCGGGCTCAACCGGCAGAGTGCGCCGGTCCTGTTCGGCGGGTGTGGTGGGCCGCTGGCCTGTGGGGGCGTCCTGCATCAGCCGGATTTCCAGGGGGCCGTCGCCAAAGCTCATGCGGCGCTGCGGATAGGGAATGCTGATGCCTGCCGTATCCATCGCAATCTTGATGCGGCGGTTGAACTCGCGGCCTACCGAATACTGGCTCTTGGGAGCGACTTTGAACAGGGCGCGCAGGGTAATGGCGTCGGTGCCCAGGGCTGTGACGCCCTGCACGTCGGGCTCGTCCAGAAAGTGGCCGCGCCATTTCTCGTCGCTGTACAGTTCACGGCTGACCTGTTCCAGCACGCGGATCGCCTGGTCCACATCGGCCTCGTAGGCCACGTCCACAGTAGCCACCACCCGCGCCCAGTCCTTGCTCTTGACGCTGATGGCGGTGATTTGGCCGTTTTGCATGATGTGCAGCGAGCCGCTGAGGTCGCGCAGCGAGGTGGTCCGCAGGTCAATGGCCTCCACCGTGCCCGACACCGCACCCAGATTCAGCTCAATGTCGTCGCCCACGCCGTACTGGTCGGAGAGCAGAATAAAAAACCCGTTGAAGATGTCCTTGATCAGGTTCTGTGCCCCAAAGCTGACCGCCAGGCCCAGCACCGAGGCGCTGGCCAGCAGACTGGTGGCATTGACCCCGATGGTCTGAAGTAGGGCAATCAGCGCAGTAAACAGCACCACTGCCTTGAGGGTGCTTTCCACCACGCTTTTGAGCGTCCGTACCCGGACCGTGCGGCGGTTGAACTCGTCGCTGGGCACGATACGCCCGGCGGCTTCCCCAATCAGCGACCAGGCGACCAGCGCCAGCGCCACGATCAGCAGCAGTTGCCCGCCGGTGGCCTGGAGGGCCTCAATCACCGATCTGCCCAGGCCAAACAGCGGGCTGGAGGTCAGATAGAAAGCCTGGGTGCTCAGTGCCAGCAACAGCAGCAAGGTGCTCAGCAGCAGCAAGGCGTGCAGCGCTGGATAAAAGCCCGCGCTCATGCGGGGCCGCAGCAGCCGCAGTACAGTCAGGCCCAGGCGGTACAGCGCTACGGCGACAATCAGGCTCAGCCCGAACTTGAACCAGGCCGCCGGTTTAACAATCTGAAGTTGAAGTTCTTCCCACATCCCGTCTTCCTTCGCGGCGCACCCCTGCGGAGCAGTGCAGCGCATTTTATCTTAGCGGCCAGATGCGGCTCAGGGCCAATGGGGAGGGGAAACGGCGCAACAAACAACCGGGCCCACTGGTGGCCCGGTTGACTGATAAGTGGAAACTTTTTAGACCCAGTGCCACTCACGCAGGTAGTCGTTGAACGCCCCCAGCGCTTCGGCCAGCAGTTCTTGCCCGGGCAGGGCGGCCAGCAGCGCGGCTGGGTCGGTGCTCAGGTAAGCGCTCAGCGTGGCGGGAGTGTCTGCGCTTAGCAGGTCATCCACGGCCTCCAGGGCTTCTTCGTAGCGGGCCTTGAGCCAGGGGCGCTGGCGGGTCAGCTCACCCACAAAGTCTTCCAGGGCGTGAATCATCAGCGGCTCGCCCTGCACAATGTGCTCCGCGCGGTAGGTCGGCAGCGTCATCTCAGGCCTTCCAACCGGGGAAGCCCTGAATGGCGACCAGGGTGGGGCGGGGCGTGCGGCTGCCGGGCGCGGCGGCAAAGTTGGAGGTCAGCTTGTCCAGGCTTTCGGAGTCCTCGCCGGGGTGCTGGATAGACACGAACAGCGTCTTGCCGTCGGGCGACCAGACCGGGCCGGTCATCTCGGCTTCGACTGGGCCCACAGCGAAGCGGTACGCCTTGCCCGCGTTGGGGCCTTCGGTGGGCATGAAGAACATGGCGTTGTTGCCGTGGAAGTCCTTGATGGGGTTGCTGCCCAGGTCGGAGTTGTCGGTCACCATCCACAGGTTGCCGTAAGGGTCAAAGACCAGGTTGTCGGGGCTGGCAAAGCCGGCGCTGGGGCCGCCGTAGGCGAACACGTCCCACTTGAAGCTCACGGCGGCGTGGTCACTGCCCACTTGAAGCTCACGGCGGCGTGGTCACTGCCCGCTTCGGTCAGGCGCACGATATGGCCGAAGTAGTTGCCGTGCTTGGAGTTGTTGGTCAGGGCAATGTACACGTCGCCGTTCAGCGGGTGAATCTCGATGTCTTCGGGGCGGTCCACCGGGGTACCGCCCACAGCCAGCGCGGCGGCGCGGGCGTCGGCCAGCACTTCGGCCTGGCTGCTGAACAGCGGCTTGTCGTCCTTCTTGGCTTCCTGCAGCTTCTTGTTCTTGTCGTAGTCCAGCAGAATCCAGCTGCCGTTGCCGAAGTTGGCGACATACAGGTCACCTTCGGCCAGCAGGTCACGGTCAGCGTTGCGGTCCCCGCTGATGGGGTTGCGGCTCACGAACTTGTACACACACGAATCCTGCATGTCGTCGCCCATGTAGCCCACGAAGCGGCCATCGGCGGTGCGGCCAGGAGCCACGTTCTCATGGCGGAAGCGGCCCATGCCGGTGCGCTTTTTGGGGGTCCAGGCGGGGTCAAAGGGATCGATTTCGGTGACCCAGCCCTGGTGCATGGCTTCGTAGCCACTGTCAGGCCAGGCTTTGGTGTAGCCGTCCACGTTTTCTTCGCAGGTGAGCAGGGTGCCCCAGGGCGTCTGGCCGCCCGAGCAGTTGCCCACGGTGCCCTTGACCGTGGTGGCTCCCTTCACGGCCTCCGAGCCGCGTACCGGGCCGGTCAGTTCGATGTCGGCCAGGCCGTCCACGGCGCGGTTTTTGGCGTCCTTGACCACTTTCCACTCGCCGCCCTGCTGGCGCACGCGCACCACGCTGACACCCATGGCCCGCTTTTCCTTTTCGATGTTGGCGGGGGTGCGCTCCTCGGTGCCCAGAAACAGCGAGTTCACGTACTCGTGGTTGATGGTGAGGTAAGCGTCGGTGCTGCTGTGGCCGCCTTCGAGCATGTCTGCCGGGAAGTAGCCGATAAAGTCATGGTTAAAGCCGATGGTGCGGCCATCTTCGGTAAATTCTTCGCCCCAGGGGGCCAGAATCTGGTAGCGGAAACCCGGCGGCAAGGTGATGGCGTCGGCGCGGGTCGGCTCGATGGGGCGGAAGGGCGGGTAGGAGCGGGCATTTTCGCGGGGCGTCACGCCCAGCGGTGCGCCGTTGTTGGCAGTGGTCACACCGCTTTGCTGGGCCTGCGCGAAGCTGACCGGCAGGCTGGCCGCAGCAGCGGTGGCCGCTGCACCCGCAATCGCCGTGCGGCGGCTGATTCGGGTCTCCAGCAACTGGTGCCAGAACGAGCGCTTTTCGTGGGGCTGCTCAGGGTGATGAGACATGCGCTTAGCCTGCGGGAACCCTGTCAGGCTGTGGTCAGCTGGCCGCCGCGCAAGAGGTGCGGGGGTTCAGCTGCCTCAGCCGGGGGGCCGCTGCCGCTGCTAAACCTCGAACGTCAGGGGCCGGACCTGCAAAAACTTGCCACTTTCCCGCAGAGCCTGGGCTGCCGCTTCGGGCAGGGGTGCGTCCAGATAGATGATGGCAATCGCGTCGTCCCCCTGCGCCGAGCGTCCCAGCGTGAAGTTGGCGATGTTCACGCCCAGGTCGCCCAGTGATGTGCCCAGCGACCCGATCACGCCCGGCACGTCGCGGTTGCGGGTGTAGAGCATGTGCTGGCCCACTTCAGCGTCCAGGTTGATGCCGCGAATCTGAATAAAGCGCGGTTTGCCGTCGCTGAACACGGTCCCGGCCACCGAGCGCTCGCCGCTCTCTGTGGTCACGTCCAGCCGGATGAAGCCCCCCAGGCTGCCTGCTTGCTGCGCGCCTGCCTGGTCCTGGGTGGTGGTGGCGACCTGGATGCCTTTCTCGCGGGCCATCAGTGGGGCAGAAACCATGTTGGCGTCAGGGTTGCTGGGCTTCATCAGGCCCGAAATCAGCGCGGCATTCAGTGCGCCCGTGTTCATGCCAGCCGCGACTCCGTCGTAGGTGATGTGGAGCGCAGACATCGGCTCCGCCACCATTTGCCCCACAAAGGCCCCCAGGTGACGTGCCAGATGAATCCACGGTCCCATCCGCGCCGCTTCCTCGGCGGTCACCGAGGGCATGTTCAGCGCGTTATGGACTGCGCCGCTCAGCAGGTAGTCGGACATCTGTTCGGCCACTTGCAGCGCCACGTTTTCCTGCGCTTCGGTGGTGGCTGCGCCCAGGTGCGGCGTCACGACCACGCCCGGCAGCCCGAACAGGGGCGACTCGGTGGCTGGCTCCTGCGCGAACACGTCCAGCGCCGCGCCAGCAATGTGGCCCGACCCAATCAGCTCGGCCAGGGCGTCTTCGTCAATCAGGCCGCCCCGCGCCGCGTTGATGATCCGCACGCCTGGCTTGGTGCGCTGCAAGTTCTCACGCGACAGCAGGTTGCGGGTTTTGTCGGTCAGCGGCACATGCAGCGTGATGAAATCGGCGCGGGCCAGCAGCTCATCCAGCTCTACCTTGCGCACGCCCAGTTCCAGCGCCCGCTCCTCGGACAGGAAGGGGTCATAGGCGATGACTTTCATGTGCAGCCCCCGCGCCCGGTCCGCCACAATGGAGCCGATGTTGCCCGCACCGATCAGGCCCAGCGTCTTGGCGGTCAGCTCCACGCCCATAAAGCGGTTTTTTTCCCAGCGCCCCGCGTGGGTCGAGGCACTCGCTTCGGGCAGTTGCCGCGCCACGGCGAACATCAGCGCGATGGCGTGTTCGGCGGTGGTCACGCTGTTGCCAAAGGGCGTATTCATCACGATGATGCCTCGCCTGGACGCCGCCGCGATATCCACATTGTCCACCCCGATTCCGGCGCGGCCAATCACCTTGAGCCGGGCCGCCCGTTCGAGCAATTCCGGGGTCACGCGGGTGGCCGAGCGAATCGCCAGGCCGTCATATTCACCGATGATTTCGGCCAGGCGGGCGGGGTCCTTGCCTAGCTCGGGCTGGTAGTCCACTTCTACGCCACGGTCACGGAAAATCTGAACAGCAGTTTCCGACAGGGCGTCGGATACAAGAACTCTGGGGGTCATAAGCACTCCTTTGGATGGGGAAGAGGGGCGCAGGCTCAGGCCTGGGCAGCCAGCTCGGTATGAAAGGCGTAGTCAATCCAGGGCAGCAGGGCCTGGACGTCTGACGTGTCTACCGTCGCCCCACACCAGATGCGCAGGCCCGCTGGGGCGTCGCGGTAAGACCCCAGGTCGTGGCCCACGCCTTCTGCGTCCAGCCGCTTGGCGATGGCCGCTGCAAAAGCGTCCGCGTCCCGGATGCGCTCATCGGTAAAGCGCAGGCACACCGAAGTGGTGGAGGCGGTGGCCGGGTCGGCGGCGAGATTGGCGACCCAGTCGCGCTCGGCGGCCCAGTCCGCCACAGCCTGCGCGTTGGCCTGGGAGCGGGCGATCAGCGCGGGTAGCCCGCCCACCGACTGCGCCCAGCGCAGCGCAGCCAGATAGTCCTCGACGCACAACATGGAGGGGGTGTTGATGGTTTCGCCCCGGAAAATGCCTTCTATCAGGCGGCCCCCCTGGGTCAGACGGAAGATTTTGGGCAGCGGCCAGGCGGGGGTATAGCTTTCCAGCCGCTCCACAGCCCGTGGTGACAGCACCAAGATGCCGTGTCCACCTTCGCCGCCCAGCACTTTCTGCCAGGAAAAAGTCACAGCGTCCAGCCGCTCCCAGGGAAGGTCCACCGCAAAAGCCGCTGAGGTGGCGTCGCAGATGGTGAGGCCCTCCCGGTCCGCAGGGATCAGGTCGCCATCCGGCACCCGCACGCCGGACGTGGTGCCGTTCCAGGCAAAGACCACGTCGTTGCTGAAATCCACGGCTGCAAAGTCCACGATTTCGCCGTAAGGGGCGCGGCGTATGGTGGCGTTCAGGCCCAGTTGCTCGGTCACGTCCGCCGCCCAGCCTTCACCGAAGCTCTCCCAGGTCAGCACCTCTACGCCGCGTGCGCCCAGCAAGGACCACAGCGCCATCTCGACAGCTCCCGTGTCCGACGCAGGCACGATGCCGATGCGGTAGTCCGGCGGCACGTGCAGCACGTTACGGGTAAGCTCTATCGCCTCGGCCAGCCGGGCCTTGCCAGGGGCCGAGCGGTGCGAACGGCCCAGTGGGGCACCGCTCAGCAGGCCCAGATGGAAACCTGGAAACTTGGCGCAGGGGCCAGAAGAGAAGTTGGGATTGGCGGGCCGCACGGCTGGGCGTAAAGGGTCTTCCATAGTCAGTTATAAACATACGCTCGCTATACGCGCAACCTGTCTCGTGGCCGGGTGACACCCTGTCAGGGTTGACAGAAGTTTGTTGCAGCCGGGACTTGTCTGACCGTCAGGCAGTAGGCTGGGCAGACTTATGTATACGGCCACCCTGCTGACCGCGCCTTCCCATCCTTCTTTGAGTGCCGAGCGGGCCGGGGCACTGCTGGACCGCTGGCAGG
This sequence comes from Deinococcus piscis, assembly GCF_014653275.1. Classification (GTDB taxonomy): domain Bacteria; phylum Deinococcota; class Deinococci; order Deinococcales; family Deinococcaceae; genus Deinococcus; species Deinococcus piscis. The sequence goes on along the minus strand of NZ_BNAL01000012.1, from coordinate 29,562 downwards.
GCCACGGGCTGCGCTGGCTATCCCCTGGCGAGGCCGCCGAATTCGAGCTGGCGCATTTGCCAGGGGACTTCTGGGCGGTGTGGGCCGAGTTACAGGCCCAGGGCATAGACCTGGCCGCTCAGCCCAGTGAAGGCCGGCGCAAGCGCGTGCTGCTGGCCGATATGGACTCCACCATGATTGCCCAGGAGTGTATTGATGAGCTGGCCGCGGCAGCGGGTGTGGGACCGCAGGTCGCCGAGATTACGGCCCGCGCCATGAACGGCGAACTGGACTTTGGCGGGGCCCTGCTGGCGCGGGTGGGGCTGCTGCGCGGCTTGCCCGAAAGCACCGTGGCGCAGGTGCTGACAGAGCGGATTACCCTCACACCGGGCGGACGCGAGCTGGTCGCCACCATGCGGGCACACGGAGCTTATGCGGCGCTGGTATCGGGGGGCTTTGCGGCCTTTGCTGAGGGGGTTGCGGCGCAGCTGGGCTTCGATGAGTACCGGGCCAACACCCTGCTGACACAGTCTGGGCGGCTGACGGGCGAAGTGGCCCACCCCATTCTGGGCCGCCAGGCCAAAGTGGAGGCCCTGCTGGACATCACCGCCCGGCTGGGGCTGAGGCCGCAGGACGTGCTGGCCGTCGGTGACGGGGCCAACGACCTGGACATGTTGGGGCTGGCCGGCGCTGGTGTGGCCCTGCATGCCAAACCCGCCGTGGCGGCGCAGTGTGATCTCCGCATCCACCACGGCGACCTGACGGCGCTGCTGTACCTTCAGGGCTACGCCAAGAGCGAGTTTGTCTTTTCGTAAGTTGCACTTGATGGGGAAGACCCCCGCCTGCACGGGGAACACGCCTCCATTACGGTTTTGAATGCCCCGCTCAGCGGAACATCCCCGCCTACACGGGGAACACGGACAGCACCGGGTGGGGCACTCACTCGACACCGGAACATCCCCGCCTACACGGGGAACACACTTCCGGTGGAGTGGTTCTCTCGTGGTTGTACGGAACATCCCCGCCTACACGGGGAACACGGGGCGTGCCCTGGCGGCGGGCGGCACGGCCACGGAACATCCCCGCCTACACGGGGAACACCTCAGATTGCGCGAGGATTTCGCCGCCCGCCTCGGAACATCCCCGCCTACACGGGGAACACCCGTGACCCTGCGCTGGGCGAAATCGTCTCCACGGAACATCCCCGCCTACACGGGGAACACGTGCCAGGGATGTCTCCGCACCTGCCTAGGCCCGGAACATCCCCGCCTACACGGGGAACACGCCAGCGCACCGGGTAGCGCCGACAGCGCCGATGGAACATCCCCGCCTACACGGGGAACACATACCCTGGTGAGTCTGTAACTCACACCTGGTCGGAACATCCCCGCCTACACGGGGAACACCGCGACGCGGCGTTCGATCGCCTCATGTGTCTCGGAACATCCCCGCCTACACGGGGAACACTCTAGCTTCGGGGGCCCAGGGGATGGTGTGTGCGGAACATCCCCGCCTACACGGGGAACACCGTATCGAAATTCATCACGCGGGCGCGGACGCCGGAACATCCCCGCCTACACGGGGAACACGGACTGCTCACCGTGCACCTGGCCCTGCGTGACGGAACATCCCCGCCTACACGGGGAACACTTCTAGCTGGTCGGCTATCCAGTGGCGCTGCTCGGAACATCCCCGCCTACACGGGGAACACCGAGAAATCAGAACGATTGCCCGCAGCGTGGACGGAACATCCCCGCCTACACGGGGAACACACTTCACCAGCACGCACTTCTGGCCAGTTCTGGCCCTTCTGGTCTGACCGCAGGGCCTGGATATAGCACACATTTTCATAGAGCGCAGGCCTGGGCCTGAGGCGCAGTGTAGCGCCTTTGGTGCGGATGTCATGTTTAGACGCGGTGCGCCTCCAGAGTAACGGTGTCGCGAGAGAAAACCCCCACCACAGCGGGGTTTCAGCCCTCACCGGCTGCGCGGCTTACGCCACGACACCGTTTCGTCCTGGCCTTCCTCAGCGCAGTGCCGAGTGTCCTGCACGCTCCACACACCCCGGCGGGTGCGTGGGAGGGCGGCCTATGCGCGGCCACCGTGCCGCTGACCTCTGGAGGTCCACCCATGTTCCATGCCCTGTTCCGTTTTGCCCTGCTCGCCCTGTGCCTTTCCAGCTTGCCCGCTTCGGCGGCGGGAGACGCTGTTGCCCTGGGCGACGATGTCAAGATTACCGGCGGCGGCACCGGCTGAAGTTTGGTCGGCCCGCAGCGGCTCCCAAGTCCGGCGGTGTGCTGGGCGGGGGAGCCGCCGCTTTATGCTGAGCGTATGTCAGGGACAGAGGGGGAGCGGGACGCGGGCGTCAGCGCTGCGGAATGGGAAGCGTCGGTACAGGGGCTGCTGGAGGTAGGCCGGGCAGAAGAAGCGCTGCGGACCCTGACGCGCGCCGCCCGGCAGGTGCAGGGGTCCGCCCGAATCACGGCGCTGCTCGACTTGCTGGGGCAATTTCCCGATCAGGTTCGCCAGCAGCCCGAAGCCCAGAGCGTGCGGCTGCGGCTGCTGGGGAACCTGCCGGGTGGGGCCGGAAAGGTGCGCTGTGAGGTGCAAGCGGCGCTGGATCAAGGCCTGGACTGGCCCTGCCTGCACGCTTATCTGGCCTGGTCCCTCAGCCAGCACGAAGAAGACGGCGCGGCTCTGGCGGCCTCCGAAGCGGCGCTGGCACGGCAAGGCGAGCTGACCGAGTTCGAGCAGCTGCTGGTCTGGCGCTCACGCGGGCAGTCGCTGGCGCGGCTGGACCGGCCCGGCTGGGCCGAGGCGTTTGCTCAGGCCCTGACGCGCTGCACGGGCCGGGCCCGGGGCATCACCCTGATGGAATGGGGCGCCGTGCTGTCGCGGACCGGCGACCAGGCCGGAGCCATGACCGCCTTTGCCCAGGCGCACGAGCTGCTGCGCCATGATCCCTTGTGCCCCTGGCCACTGAACAGCATGGGCCTGATCTGCCTGCACGCCGCCCGGCTGGACGAGGCCGAGCGGTATTTTGCGGACATGGCGCGGGCGCAAAAGGGGAGCGCCGTCTTTCTGAGCCGCGCCCTGTCTGGGCAGGCAGCGGTGCGGCGGGTGCGCGGCGAGTGGGCGGCGGCCCGGCATCTGTACAGCCAGGCTGAAGAGGCGGCCCTAAGGGCCAGTGATGAGGATGATCTGCGTCAGGCGCGGCGTGGGCGGGGGCACACCTGGCGGCTGAGCGGCCACCCGCTGACCGCATTGGATGACCTGACCCGCGCCGCGCAGAGTGTAGAGCAGGAGCGGGAGCAGGAAGAATCTTGGGTGTACGCCGACATCGCCGCCGCCCTGGTCGCGCTCCCCTCCCTGGACAGTGCCAGGGTGCTGGACGCCCTGAGCCGCACCGGACCGCTGGGCCGGGAAGACCGCGACCGGGTCACGTTGGTCCGCGCCGAGTTGGCCCGGCGGCAGGGCGACGAGGGAGAAGCCCTGGCGCTGCTGGGCACGCTGGACCGGAGTCTGCTGTGGGTGCGCGAAGAAGCCCACGCCTTCCCGGACCTGTTTGGCCTCCTGGCGCTGGATCAGCGGCCTGCCCCGCTGCGCGACACAGGGCGGCTGCAGGTCAGCGTGCGGGCGCTGGGCCGCCCCGAAGTGCGCGTGGGGGCCAGACGCACCGAAGTGCCTCCCCAGGCCCTGTTGGTGTTGGTCGCCTTGCTCGAAGGCCGGGGCGAGTGCAGCAGCGACCTGCTGACCGAAGTGCTCGATGACCAGCGTCCCCGCTCACTGCGGCAGGCCAAGCAGCGGGCGTCCAAAGCGGTGGCGGCCCTCCGAACGGCGCTGGGCTGGCCGGACAGTGTGCTCTCGGCGCAGCGGGGCTACCGCCTCTCGCCGGATGTGGACTGGCACTACGACGTGGCGCAGGCCCAGGCGGCTGGGGAGTCGCTGGCCGACGCCGAGTTCCTCAGTGGCCTAGACTTTGCCTGGGTGACGGACCGTGAGCAGGAGTTGCGCCAGAAAGACGCAGATTTTCTGGCCTGAGTGGCCTGTGCGCTGTGGGGTGACAGCCGGGCGTCACCCGGCAGGCAAAGTGGCTGGCATGGGCGATCCACTCCCGACGCAGCTTCCCCCTGTTTCCGACAGCTGGGGTGATCCCGATCTGAGCCCCAAGCGCGCCAACCGCCAGGCCAAGACCTGGGATAAGGCCCGCCGCCTGACCGAAATCCCACGCGAGCTGGCGTCGCGGCACCGCACGGCGGCCCAGCTGGCTGAGCAGTTCGGGGTGGGTATCCGCAGTATTCAGCGCGATTTGGAAGCCCTGGAAGAAATGGGCCATGCCATCACCTTCAAGCCTCACAGCTCGCCACGCGCCTACTGCATTGAGGAGCGCGGCCAGGGGCTGACCCCACCCGAAGCGTTGGCCGCATTTACGGCGCTGCGGCTCGCCTACCATCAGTCGCCGGGCCAGAACCGGCACGTGCGCGAAACCCTGGACAAAATTGCGCGGATGTTGCCTGCTGAGCTGCGGCACACCCTGAATGATTCGGTGGTGGACAACGGCGCGGCCCAGCTCGGTGAGCGCGACTTGGAGCGGGTGTCACAGGCCTGGCTGGAGCGGCGGGTCCTGCGCTTTGACTATCAGCGGCCCAGCGGTGAACTGGAACGCGAGAACGAACTGTGCGTGTACTTTATCGAGATCAGCCGGACCAATCTGGCCCCCTACGTGATCGGATTGGAGCAAAAACGGCGGCGGGCAGTGCGCACTTTCAAGCTCTCGCGGATGCTGAATTTGCAGGTGCTAGACAGCGATTACCAGCCTGATCCCTGTTTTGACCCCCGCACTTTTCTGAGCGATGCTTGGGGCGTGATCGGGGGCGGAGCGCCCATCACGGTGCGCGTGCGCTTTACACCAGACGCCGCTTACCGGGTGCTGGAAGGTGGCTACCCCAACATGCAGTACTGGCAGCTGGCAGACGGCAGTGTCGAGGCTGAGTTCTGCGCCGGGGCCGATGCCAGCGGCCTTCCCCGCGAGCTGATGCCCTTCTTGCTGGGCTGGGGACCACGCGCCGAGGTGCTGTCGCCCCCGCATGTGCGCGAGCACTGGCTCGCGGAGCTGCGCGAGGCCGTGCGGCGCTACGGCAGCGACTCGTAGACCAGGCCGAGCTCGGGGTCAAGGCGCACACGCACTTTGCCGAAGTCGCGGTGCCCGGCGGTCAGGTCGAGCGGCTGCACATCACGCAGGAGGGGGTGCGTCTGCCAGCCCCTATGGCCGCTGCCCAGCCCGTGCGGCCACAGGTCGCCGCGTTCGGCGGCAGCCACCAGCTCCCAGCGCGCCACACCCAGTGAGCGCTGGTAGATGCGCTTGGCCGTTTCCGTGTCTCCCTTTTGAAGAGTCTGGTGCTGGGTGACCAGTTCCGTCCAGGGTTCATTTTTCGGCTGCATGGCCCCCGGCGGTGGGCACACCACCCAGACCCCATCGGCCCGCTGCCTGACCGGAACCAGTCGCACGCTCTTGTCGCCCAGCCGGGTGCGCGGGAAGTCATCTTCTCCGGCCAGGGCGTCGTCGTTCACGCTCTCGGTGTCGGGTTCTTCCGGGTGGCGGTGCAGGGGCGTGGACCAGAATTCGTCCGGCAGGCCGATGTGGGCAGACCGGCCCTTGGACTCCAGCCCCTCACGCACGCTGCGGAGTTGGGCCTCGGCGCGTTCAACCGCTTCGCGGCGCTCGTCAGGCAGGTCGTGCACCGAACCGGGCGCTCCGTACACCTCCTGCACCAGCGGGTCCAACTCGTCCGGGAGGGTGAGCCCAGCGCGGCCCTGAAGCGTGCGCCAGGTGCGGTACAGCAGCGCGGGGGCATAGACGCGGCCCCACGCTTCGGCCTGCATCGCTTCGGCGGGCCACGCATCCAGGCCGGAGACATACAGCACAGGCTGGGTGTGCCCACGCCGACTTTCGGGCGGGCGGGCATGTCGGTGCAGCCGCCCGGCCCGCTGGAGCAACAGGTCCACTGGGGCCAGGTCGGAAATCATCACGTCGGCGTCAAAATCCAGGCTTTGCTCGGCCACCTGCGTGGCAATCAGGATGAAGCGCTCCGGGCGCAGGCCGCCCTTGCCCAGGTACTTGAGCACGGCTTTTTCCCGGTGCTGCCGCTCGTCGGCGGGATAGCGGGCGTGGTAGAGCAGCACGCCCAGCTTCTCTGCGCCCTTCGGCCCGCCTGCTGTGCAGGTTTGTGCCGCAATTCCCTGTTCCCGGAGCAGCCGCACCACTTCGCGCTGCACCTGTTGTGCCCGCTGCACCGTGTTGACGATGATTGCCGCGCAGCCGCCCCCTACAGTGAGGTCCACCGCTTGCCGCGCCACCGCCTCGGTGCTGCTGGCAAGGGGCCGCAGAGCAATCTGCTGCGCAGGGCGGCTGCGGTTGCCTGCCGCGTCGGTGGCCGGGACAGTGCCTGACGTGACCGCGCCCGCCTGCGTCGCCACCATCTGCGTCGCCACCGTCCAGCGCGGGTAGGTCGCGGCGTCAGGAATATCTGCTGCGCCCCAGGCGGCCAGCAGTCGGCGGCGGCTTTCGTCCGGCAGGGTGGCCGACATGATGACCACGCTGGACCCCAGCGCCCGCAGCCAGGCCACCAGCGCGGCAATCAGTTCGGAGGTGTAGGTGTCGTAGGCGTGAACCTCGTCCAGCACCACCACACGGTTGCCCAGGCCCCACAGCCGCACGAACTGGTGCGACACCCCCAGTACCCCCAGCAGCGCCTGGTCCACTGTGCCCACGCCAAATTCGTCCAGCAGCGCCCGCTTGCGTGAGGTGAACCATTCCTCCACGCGAACGGCGGCCACCGAGTCGGCGCTCTCCGAGTCGGTATTGGTGCGGTAAAACAGCTGCGTATTTGTCACACGCTCCTGAAATTCGTCGTTCAGCAATGTGCCCCCGTGCGCGAGCTGGATGCTCACGGCTTTTTCGGACCCCTGCGCCCGCAGGAACTCCACCAGCCGCCCGAACATGGCGCTGCCGGTGGCCTGGGTCGGCAAGGCCACATACAGCCCCCGGTGCTGCGCTGCGTGCTGAAGCTGAAGGTAGGCGTACAGCGCCGCTTCGGTTTTGCCCTCGCCCATCGGCGCTTCGACCAGCACCAGTGCGGGGCCGCTGGCCTGCGCCAGAGCCCCGGCCAGTGCGGTTTGCAGCGGGCGCGGCCTGAAGTCGCCTCCCGCCAGATACCCGAAGGCCTCCTCCAGCGGCGGCAAGTGTGGGTGCAGGGTAGAGAACTGCGGCCAGTGGACCTGTTCGCGCAGCACTTCGCGGGCCTGCGCCCTGGCCCTGGCAAAGTAGGCGGCTGGGTCCACGTAGGCAGAAAAGTCCGTCTGTGTGGGCAGGGGAAAGCTGCTGCCCAGCCAGTCGGCAAAGCTGGTCAGACCTGCCAGGCGCATAAAGGCGGGGGCGGAGAGTTCGGTCACGGTGGGCACGGCAGTGTACTCGGCCCCGACGGCCCGGCACACCAGGCGGCACAGTTCGCGGCGAACTTTTTCCCAGCCCACACTGCCCTTTTGGGCTTCAGCCAGGTCAAGTTGCCGGGTATCTTCCACCCGGAACCCGTGGTGGCAGCCCACCGCATCGGCCACCTGTTTGGTCAGTGCTGCACTCCACCCGAGGGACTGGAGGAACGCGGGCAGCAGGGCCTCCGTTGCCACACCGTGCGGCGTATACGGCTCCCGGAGCAGTTCAGAAAAGTTTAGCCGTGTGTCTACCTCCGCCTTGCCGCCGGGCCAGAGCACCTGAAAGGCCGGACTCGCCTTGCCCAGGTCATGCAGCGCGATGAGTGCCAGCACCCAGGGCAGCCCCTGCTCCCGGCTCAGGCCCAGGTCGGCGGCCATCTGTGCGCCCACCTGCGGCGGTTCCAGTTCCAGAATCTCGGCGGCGCAGGCGGCCACATTCAGCAGATGTTCCAGCACGCCGAGCTTGACCTCGCCGGGCTGGCGCGGACTTTTGGCCCACAGAGAAGCGGTGACCTGCGTCACGGGCGGCAAATTGGAGAGGGTCATGCCGCCAGCCTAGACCGGAGCTGTCGTCAGGCTGTCACCGGATAATTGCTGGACAAAAGAGACTCATATAATTTGCGCTTCTCTAGCATCCGTCTGGAGGAATTGCTAGGGTGGAAGCTCCTCGCCAAGCGGGGATGACCCGTACCATAGCGGAGAACATAGCGCTGTGTATGATTTCCCCTTGCTGGAGGGGATTTTTTGCTTTATCCCAATCTCAAGGCCTAGGCGAGCTTTACTACTCACATAGTAGGACCAAGTACCAAAGCGCTGAACACAGCGCTTAACTTCTAGTGAGATTGTGCTTTTAATGTAGATGTAAGAAAGCCCTGCCCCGCGAGTACCAGTCGGGGGGCGATTAGGGGCCTTACGGCAACCGAATTGTGATTGGATTGCTCCGTCAGTTTATCGCATGGCGGGGGGTCCTACTCTCTAGAGCTTATGAGGTCAAAAGAGTGAGTGACATAGATGACTACGAGTTGAGACAGATGTTCACCTCTGCAACTCGCCGTGCGCGTTTACGCAAACCCAGATCTGTGGATGAGTTCATGGACTTCTTTGCAGAAGAAATGAACCTTGAATTTGCCGAGTTATGGGGTAGAAGACACGGATACTGCTGAAGTTCAGGACCAGGGAGGCTCGGAGTATATGGGCTTCCTTGAGTTCCATACACTCAAAAAATCCGCAAAACTTCCTTGCATAGGCAGTTGCGCGACGTACAGACGACACCCAGTTCCAATAATCCATCCCATAGGAGGTGATGGTTTCTGGCACATTTTTCTATACTGGATGAACCCTGGATTCCTGTCTTGAAGGCAGACGGCACGCAGGCAGAAGTGTCCCTGCGCGACACGCTGCTCCGGCCTACGCTGTACCGACGCATTGACGCGGGCCACCCGCTGCATACGGCGGCGCTATACCGCCTGCATCTGGCAATCCTGCACCGCGCCCTGGCTGGGCCAGCCGATGCCAAAGGGGCGGCGGAGTGGTATCTGCATGGCTTTCCCGCGGACAGGGTGGAAGCGTATCTCAGCCGGTATGCGGGCCGCTTCGATCTGTTCGGGCCGCAGCCGTTCATGCAGATGGCGGGCCTGAATCCCGCCGAGGTGGGCGAAAACTTCCGCAGCCACTGGACGCGCCTGAGCACGGAGGAAGGCAGTCCGAATACCACGGCGCTGTTCAACGTGGAAGCCCGGCCCGGCGGTGACCGCAGCGACACGCTCACGCCCGCGCAGGCGGCGCGGCAATTGCTGGCGCACCAGTCGTTTGCGCTCGGTGGGCTGATTAAACGGTTTACGACCTCAGCGCGGGCGGCCCCTGTCGCCACCGCTGCCCTCTTTCTGGCGGAGGGGAGCGACCTGCAGCAGACGCTGGCGCTGAATCTGACGCCCTACACGCCGTCCATGCAGGCCAAAGACCTGCCGGTGTGGGAGCAGCCGCCGCTCAGCGTGGCCGATATTCAGCGCATTTATGCAGGCAAGGAACCGTTGGCCCGCCCTGCCGAGGGGTACGCTAGCCGCTATGGGTGGCCCAGCCGCAGCGTGTTGCTGCTTCCCGAAGAGACGCCGGAAGGGGTGCGTGTGCGCAGCATCGGCTTTGGCGCGGGTGTGCCGCTGGCGGGCGCAGGTGAAGGCAGTGGCAGCAACACCGACCCGATGGTCACGCTGCGCCCCAGCCGCGATGACAAGAGCGAGCCTTACCCGTACAAGCTCAGCCGGGACCGCCTGCTGTGGCGTGACCTGACCGCCCTGCTGCCGGACCCCGCCGCTGCCGTCACCGAAGGCAAAAAGGGCAAGGTCAAGACCAAGCCCGGACGCGCCCCGGAAGTGCTGCTCCACGCTGCAGAGGTGATGGAGCTGGCCCACGCGCAGGCCCAACTCTCCCTCTCTGGGCGTCCCAGTCAGGACGAAGCCGAGGACTGGGACGCCCCCCTGCCCGATGCCCACGCCCGGCATCCGGTCATTCCGGTGCAGGTGTTCGGGCAACTGACCGACCAGGGCAAGGCGTTCGCCATGCGGCAGGAGTCGTACACGCTGCCACAGGCGTTCATCGAAAACCCGGACAAGTTCAGGAATTACGTCAGGCAGTCGCTGGACGACGCCACTACGGTGGGCGAGGCCCTGCGCCGCTCGGTGTTCGTGATGGCGCAGGAACTGCTGAGTAAAGGCGGTGACCGCAGCCCCGACCGCGCCGATATCACCAAGTTGGCTGACCAGATTCCCGCCACCCCGACCTACTGGCAGTCGCTGGAAACGCCTTTCCGCGCCTATCTGCTGGAGCTGGACCGTGACCCGGTGCAGGCCACGCGGCGCTGGCACGCGGCCCTGCGGCGCTCGGCCCTGCGCGGCTGGAATGTGGCCGAGGAAGCCGCTGGCCTGAATGCTGCCGGACTGCGGGCGGTGCAAAAGTCGCAGGGGCTGCTGCTTAAAGCGCTGGGCACGCTGCTCGGAGAAGAAGGAGGTCAAAGTGACCCAAATTAAAGAGAACAGGGCGGCGGATGACCGGGTTGCCCGCTTCGTAAATGAACTGGCGCGGCTGGAACGCGGCCCACTGGCGCAGCTCCGGCGCGGCCTGGGCGGTGACGAGCGCAGCGTGTACTGGCTGGAAGGACTGTACGCCCGTACCGGCTACGGCGCAGCGCCCAAGCACACCAAAGATGCGCTGCAACTGCTGGCCGGGCTGTACGCCCTCAAACCCCAGGCCCGCGACGAAGGTGAAGAACCGGACATCTCTGGCGAAGCCGAAGCTGCCGCCAAAGCCGAACAGGCCCCCAGCATTGGCCGATTGATGGGCCGCCTGTATGTGGCCCAAGGAGCAAGGCCCAGCACCGAAAAGCGCTTTCTGGCCCTGCTGGACGCTGACCGTGACGGTCTGAATTACCAGATGCGCCAGGCGGTGATGTTGCTCGCCACCGAAGACCTAACGCCCGACTGGGTGCGTCTGGCAAGCGACCTGCTGCACTGGGGCGATCCGGTCCGCCGCCGCTGGGCCAGGGAGTTTTACAGCGAGATTCACCGCGAACCGCCGCAAGGCAGCGCCGCCCCCACTGACGAACCCACCGAACCCGCCCAACCCTCTGCCCCGGAAGGAGCCACCGCATGAAAGCCATCCTCGAACTGCACTACCTCCAGAATTTCGCCCCCAGCAACCTCAACCGTGACGACACCGGCAGCCCCAAGGACGCTTTTTTCGGGGGTACGCGCCGCCTGCGGATTTCGTCGCAGTCGTTCAAGCGGGCGATGCGGCAGGATTTTGCCCAGCGCCAGATTCTGAGCGAAGCCGAACTGGGCCAGCGCACCAAGCGTGCCCACGAGGAGATTGCCCGCCGCATTCAGGCCCAAGGCAGCACCGACGCCGAGCGCCTGGCCGCCGCAGAACTGGCGCTGGGCGGTCTGGGTCTGCCTATCAAGGAAGGCAAGAGCCAGTACCTGCTGTTTCTGGGCCGCGACGAATTGCAGCGTGTGGCCGACATTGTCAGCAACAACTGGAGCGAGTTTCAGGCGGCTGCGCCCGAGCCTGAACCCGAGGGCGGCAAGAAGAAGAAAGCCAGCAAAAAAGCGGCGCTCAGCGGCGACCTCAACGCACAGCTCAAGGGTGCCCTGAACGGCTCCAAGGCGGTAGATGTGGCCCTGTTCGGGCGGATGCTGGCCGACCTGCCCGACAAAAATGCCGACGCTGCGGCGCAGGTGGCGCACCCCATCTCCACCCACGCGCTGCGCGAGCGGCAGTACGACTTTTACACGGCGGTGGACGACCTCAAGCCGCAGGACAATGCCGGGGCCGACATGCTGGGCACGGTAGAATTCGCCAGCGCGACGATGTACCGCTACGCCGCCATTGACCTGCAAAAGCTGCTGGACAACCTGCAAGGCGACCGCGAACTGCTAGAAAAGGGGCTGCGGGCCTTCCTGTACGCCAGCATTTTCGCTGCGCCGACGGGCAAGCAAAACACCTTCGCCGCGCACAACCTGCCCGCACTGATGGTGCAAGTCGTTCGCACCAACGCTTCGCCGCGCAACCTTGCCAATGCTTTTGAAAAAGGCGTGGTGGCCGAGCGGGGCAGCGGTTATCTGAAGCCCAGTACCGAGGCGCTGGCCGACGAGATGAAATGGCAAAACAGCGTTTTCGGGGATGCAGGACAGGCCCGGTTCATCGCCCGTGAGGGGGCGGCTGAAGTGTTCGGCACCGAGATGCCGTCGGTGGACGCGCTGATTGAGGGCACGGTTGCCGCAGCCATGAGTGCGCTGGAGCAGTAAATGGCGACCCTGCTTCTGAGGCTGGTGGCTCCCATGCAGGCGTGGGGCAGCCGCAGCCGCTTTGACGACCGCGACACCGAGGCCGAACCGACCCGCAGCGGTGTGCTGGGCCTGTGTGCGGCGGCCCTGGGCATCGACCGTGCCGCGCCGATAGACGACCTCACGCGCCTACGCTTCGGCGTGCGGGTGGACCGGGAGGGCGGCGCGGGCCGCGATTACCACACCGCGCAGCTTCACCCCGGCCACCCCAAGACCAAGACGGACGTGACCACCCGCTTTTATCTGTCGGACGCAGCCTTCTGGGCGGGGCTGGAGGGGCAGGACACCGAGTTTCTGCACCGCCTGTACGCGGCTTTGCAGGCCCCTCACTGGCCGCTTTCGCTGGGGCGCAAGGCTTTTCAGGCGAGCTTGCCGATTTTTGCGAAGCCGCCGCTGGAGTTACCGCTCTGGGACGCACTTCAGCAAGCGCCCAGCCTGCGCCGCCGCCAGGACGGGGAGCCGTACCGTTTCGTGCTGGACCGGGACGCGGTGCCACAGGCCCTGCATAAAGCGGCGTCTCCCTCGCGGCGGCAGGACGTACCGGACGGCCCCTTCGCGCAGCGCCGCTACCGCTCGCGGGAAGTGCTGACCGTCACGGGCGCTTTGGACGTTCCCGCCGACCCCTTCGTTCTCCGGAACTGGCCCGCACCAGAGGAGGCCAGCGCATGAGCCTTTATCTCTCCCGCCTCTTTCTGAACCCCCGTGACCGGCAAGCGTCAAACGACCTCCGCAGCGCCTACAGCCTGCACCAGACCCTGCGCTGGGCTTTCCCGAATGCGGGCGAAGTTCCCGGCCCGTTGCCCGAGGGCGAACGCCTGCTGTGGCGTGACGACGGCCCGCAGGGTCTGCTGGTGCAGAGCGTGTCCCGGCCCGACTGGGACGCCATTGCTGCGCGTTCGCCCGACTACTTTCAGGCCGAGCCGCATGTCAAACCCTTTGACCTGTCCGGCCTCCAAGCGGGCCAGACGCTGGCTTTCCGTCTGCGGGCCAACGTGACTGCGAACCGCTGGCGCGATGGGCAGGACAAGACCGCCGAACCGCGCACCAAACGCGAGGCCCTGCGCGGCGCGAAGGAGCAGGTGGACTGGCTCGAACGCCAGGGCGAACGCGGCGGCTTTTCGCTCATTGGGGCCGACATCGCCCAGAGCGGCAACGTGCGGCTGTACAAGGCGCGGGGTGGCCCGCCCATGACGTTCTTCGCGGTCACCTTTGAAGGACTCCTGCGGGTAGAAGACCCCGCCGAACTGGCTGCCACGGTTCAGGGAGGCATCGGCAAGGCCAAGGCACTGGGCTTCGGCCTGCTGAGCCTCGCGCGGGGGTAGCCCATGACCGAAGGCACCCCCATCATCTGGAAGCGGCAGAACCTGCGCGAGTTGCCCAAGTTCCGCGACGGCACATCGTACCTATACCTCGAACACACGGTGCTGGAGCAGAATGACCGCTCCATTCAGGCGTTTCACCCCGAAGGCATGATTTCCATTCCGTGTGCCAGCCTGGGCGTGCTGCTGCTCGGCCCTGGCAGCAGCGTGTCACACAGCGCGATGACCGCCCTTTCCCGCACAGGTTGCTCGGTGGTCTGGGTGGGCGAACAGGGCGTGCGCTTCTACGCAGCGGGCGTGGGCGAGGCGAGCAAATCACACCGCCTGATGCGCCAGGCCCGGCTGTGGGCCAATGAAAAGAGCCGCATGCGGATCATCCGCCAGATGTACACCATGCGTTTTCCCGAAGGGCTGCCGGATGACCTGAGCCTGCAACAGATTCGCGGGCGCGAGGGGGCGCGGGTCAAGGCGCTGTACTCGCGCTACAGCAGCACTTACGGCGTGCGGTGGGAGGAGCGCAAGTACAACCGCGCCAACTGGGACGACGCAACCCCTATCAACAAGGCCATCAGTGCCGGGAACACCTGCCTGAACGGGCTGGCGCACGCTGCCATCCTGAGCTGTGGGTACACGCCCGCGCTGGGCTTTGTCCACACCGGCAAGCAGCTGAGCCTGGTCTACGACATCACCGACCTGTACAAGATGGAAATCGTCTCGCCCATCGCCTTTCAGGAAGCGGCCAAAGGCGGCGAGGACATTGACCGCCGGGTACGCCTCGCCCTACGCGACCACATCCGGCAGTCGCGCCTGCTGGAGCGTATGGCGAACGACCTGCTCACCCTCTTTGACGACGAGTACAAGGACGACCCACAGGGAGAAGACGTGGGCGACCTCTACGACCCGGACGGCGACGTCGCTGGGGGTAAAAACTATGCCTGAGCAGGTGGGCGCATGGTGGTAATGACCCTGGAAAAGGTGCCGGACTCGCTGCGCGGCGAGCTTTCGCGCTGGCTGATTGAGGTGCAGACCGGCGTGTATGTCGGCGCGGTAAGTGCCACTGTCCGCGACCTGTTGTGGGACAAGGTCGTGCAGCACGCCCGCGCTGGCCGCTGCACCCAGCTGTTTCGCAGCAATGGCGAGCAGGGTTTCACCATCCGGATGCACGGCGAGGCTCGGCGGCAACTGGTGAACATAGAAGGCTACCAACTGGTGGCCGTGAAAGACGCCCGCTACGAGAAGCTTCTGCCCGACTTCATGGCACAGGACGAGGAGGAGTGGGAAACATTGTGATCTGTATCCAGGGTGTGTGAGGATACCAAACGGCTCCTTTGGGCCGAGAAGCATGACAGGAGAAGTGTTTTCCCCGTGCAGGCGGGGATGTTCCGTTGCGTATTCCATATTTACTCCTGCCACCTTAGTTTTCCCCGTGCAGGCGGGGATGTTCCGGCGACCGCGTGCCCCTGGAGGCCCTGGTGCCGGTTTTCCCCGTGCAGGCGGGGATGTTCCGGCGGGGCAAAAAGCGTCACCCCCGCCGGGTGAGTTTTCCCCGTGCAGGCGGGGATGTTCCGCTGTAGGCGTGGGTGTCAGCAACGGCATGACCGTTTTCCCCGTGCAGGCGGGGATGTTCCGCACCTGGCCCCGCTCCAGCTGGAGGTCATCCGGTTTTCCCCGTGCAGGCGGGGATGTTCCGTGGGACCGGGCTTTCGCGGCCCTGAGTCGGCTGTTTTCCCCGTGCAGGCGGGGATGTTCCGCAGCCGCGCTCAGCAGCAGCTCATCACACAGAGTTTTCCCCGTGCAGGCGGGGATGTTCCGGCCCTGGAGGTGAGTGAGGAGCTGAACGCGGCGTTTTCCCCGTGCAGGCGGGGATGTTCCGAGCGCCTGGTGGCCGTGAAGGGTGTAGGGGACGTTTTCCCCGTGCAGGCGGGGATGTTCCGGCCCACTTCACCATCTGGGGCCAGGATGCCCAGTTTTCCCCGTGCAGGCGGGGATGTTCCGCAAAAAATGAGCTTATGAGACATGGCTTATGGGTTTTCCCCGTGCAGGCGGGGATGTTCCGCCCGTGTGGTGCCGCCCACGCCGGAGGACCGGGTTTTCCCCGTGCAGGCGGGGATGTTCCGAGCACCCAAACCGCTGAACTGGTGTGGGTGCGGTTTTCCCCGTGCAGGCGGGGATGTTCCGTTTCTGACCCGGCAGACAGACCGCCCGGTGGCGTTTTCCCCGTGCAGGCGGGGATGTTCCGGCGCGGATTGAAACCGACTGGGCAGACCGGGTGTTTTCCCCGTGCAGGCGGGGATGTTCCGTGCGGGCGCTCTGGGGCGTCCATGTGGACCGGGTTTTCCCCGTGCAGGCGGGGATGTTCCGACCCCCAGTGCCCCCGCCGTCAGCATTGGCAGGTTTTCCCCGTGCAGGCGGGGATGTTCCGTGCTTTTCGTCATCGTCAGCGCGGGCGATTTTGTTTTCCCCGTGCAGGCGGGGATGTTCCGAAGGCCGTTCGGGAGCTGGATTATTCTGCAGGGTTTTCCCCGTGCAGGCGGGGATGTTCCGACGCCTCTGCTCCGTGATGTGCTGGTGCCACTGTTTTCCCCGTGCAGGCGGGGATGTTCCTATGTCCCCCTCACCACGGCCATGCTGGCAGGCGTTTTCCCCGTGCAGGCGGGGATGTTCCGGTGCTGAACGCGAATGCAGCCGGGGCGCAGTGGTTTTCCCCGTGCAGGCGGGGATGTTCCGGCCCCGACGAGGGCACCCAAGCCGCATGATTCGTTTTCCCCGTGCAGGCGGGGATGTTCCGCCCCGCTGTGCCGGATAGGCGGGCGGGGCGTGGTTTTCCCCGTGCAGGCGGGGATGTTCCGCGCTCGAACATCCCCGGCTCGGTGCGGAGGACGTTTTCCCCGTGCAGGCGGGGATGTTCCGCCCAGGGGCGGCCACGCGGGTTGTTCCTCCGGGTTTTCCCCGTGCAGGCGGGGATGTTCCGTCTGGGCATAGACTCACGTCATAGATCACCGTGTTTTCCCCGTGCAGGCGGGGATGTTCCGCGGATGAGTTCCGCCAGGACTTGCATCTGTGCGTTTTCCCCGTGCAGGCGGGGATGTTCCTGTCTCAATCAGAGACATCTACAGACATTGCTAGTTTTCCCCGTGCAGGCGGGGATGTTCCGCGGAGCGCAAGGAACTAGAGGATGAACGCCTGGTTTTCCCCGTGCAGGCGGGGATGTTCCACGCTGGCACAGGCTCAGGCTGAGAACGATGACGTTTTCCCCGTGCAGGCGGGGATGTTCCAGCCACAGTATCACTCAGCAATCTGGGTCAAATTGGTATGCCCTTTAAAAACCAAAGTACTTTTGAAAATCGAGAACCTTTAAGTTAGACTCCTGTCGTGAAACAAAAATTATTCGGCAGTTCCCTCCTCGCCTTGACCCTGCTGGCCTCGGCCAGTGCAGGCGGCGCAGGTCAGCCAGCTCGGCCTATCGTGGTTCCTTCTGCTCCGGCGCAACCAGGCGTACATGCGGCGCCCAATGCTGCCAAGCCCGTGTCCAGCGGCTACAGCATGCGCGTGGTCAGCACCGGCTTCGAAATGCCCTGGGAAATTTCTACGGGGCCGGACGGCTGGCTGTGGGTGACGGAGCGCCTCGGCAAGCGTGTTGTTCGGGTGAATCCTCAGACGGGCACCAAGCAAGTTGCCGTGAATATTCCCGAAGCCCTCGCTGGTGGGCAGCACCTGGGTGTGCTGGGCATGGCGCTGCATCCTGATCTGCTGCGTGGCGTGGGCCGGGACTGGGTCTATGTGACCTACACCTACGGCTCGGATGCCGATGAGAAACTGGTTCACAAGCGTATCGTGCGCTACACCTTTGACAAGGCGGCGGGCAAGCTGACCCAGCCCACCACCGTCATTGAGAACCTGCCTGGCGGTCTGGACCACAACGGGGGCCGTCTCAAGTTTGGGCCGGATGGCAAGCTGTACCTCAGCTTTGGCGAGCTTGGTCACAACCAGCTGGCCCACGTCTGCAAGCCCATTCGCGCGCAGGAAATGCCCAGCGCCGCGGATATCGCTGCGGGCAACTACGACCTGTATGTCGGCAAGACGCTGCGCCTGAATGTTGATGGCAGCATTCCCACTGACAACCCCAGCTTTGACGGTGTCCGGAGCCACATCTACACCGTGGGACACCGCAACACGCAGGGCCTGGCCTTCGGGCAAAATGGGCTGCTGTACTCCAGCGAACAAGGCCCCAACACCGACGACGAAATCAACATTCTCGCGGGCGGAAAGAACTATGGCTGGCCCCACATTGCGGGCTATCAGGATGACCAGGCCTACGCCTACGCCAACTGGTCGGCGGCCCCCAACTGCGAGACGCTCGAGTTCAACTACTCCAATCCGCCTGCCGAAGTGCCGGTGGTCAAGGAAAGCGAGTATGATGGGGCCGACTACACTGACCCCCTGATGACCTTCTGGACGCGCCCCAAGACCCACGATTTCAGTGACGTGGCCTGCGAAGGCTGGACAGGTTACCTGTGCAACCCCACCACTGCGCCCAGCAGCATTGACATCTACGAAAAGAGCTTTGCGGGAATTCCCCACCTTCAGAACTCGCTGCTGATGACCAGCCTCAAAGATGGCGCGGTCTACCAGATTCCTCTTAGCCCCAGTGGGCAGAATGCACGCGGTCAGGCTGTACCGCTGCCGGGCGTGACCACGGTCAACCGCTACCGCGACCTGGCCTTCTCGCCCGACCAGCGCACCATTTATGTGGCCACCGATAGCAGCGGCAGCATGCTGATGCCCAATGGTCAGCCCAGCAAGGCCCTCGCTAACCCTGGAGCCATTCTGGCCTTTACCTACACCGGCAACTGAGCTGAGCTGATATAGCAGCAACGCCATGAGCGTAGGGGGAGCTCCCCTTGCTCATGGCGGCTTCTTGATGTTGTGCGCTGCCAGGTAGACCAGGACAGAACTGCACCAGGACACAACTGGATCAGCGCACAGTGAGGGCCAGCCGGGGCAGGAGCTTTCTTTCTCCTGTTCATGGCTGGCCCTCAGGTGATCCCGGAGGTGGGGATGCTCTGACTCAGCGCAGTTCGTACCATTGGCTGGACAGCGGAGCCAGGGTGCCAGCGGCGGTGGTGCCCTGCAGGGTCAGGGTGTTCCTGCGCTCTGCAAACAGAGGCTGGAGGCTGCCCACGGTGCCGGGCAGCTGCACCTTGACCGACTGGCTCACGGTGTCGTCGAGACTCACGACCTGCACGTAGCGGCGGCTGCCGTAGGTCCACATGTGCGCTTTGACCTGGCGGTTGCTGGCGGCGGCGGGCAATTCGGTGCGCTGCCCTTCGGTCAGGGCGGGGGCCAGCACCTTCACTTCGCTGGCGAGGCGGCGCAGTTCGTCGTTCAGGCCAGTGTAGCTGGCGAGGTCGTTGGTGCGGTCCAGGTAGGTGTAGTACAGGATGCCCTTGACCCCAGCGGCAATCGCCTGGTTGGTCATGTTGTTCAGCTCGGCAGGCGTGGGGTAGCGGCCATTTTCCCAGCGGAAGCTTTGCAGGTTGGCGATGGGCAAGGTGCCTTTGGCGCTGGCCTCAGCCACCAGGCGGGTCATCATCGGGTACACCACGTTCAGGGGATCGCCGCCGTCCACAGGGTAGCTCTGGTTGCCCACGGCATCGGCGCGGCCAAAGTACTCGGTGTGGCTGCTGGCGTACGAAATCGCCATGCTGGTGTAGGTCAGGTGGTTGGGGTCCAGCTGCTTGACGCTTTCGCTGCGGCGTTGCAGCTCTTCAGGGCTGACGAGGCGGTTGCAGTCGTCGGCCACCATCCAGCCCAGCAGCGCGGGGTGGTCCTTGAACGTCCGGATGGAGGTCTCATTGAAGTCTTCGACCAGCATCTTCATGCCGCGGGCCTGCGCAGCGTCCAGCAGCTTGCGGTAGCCTTCCAGGTCGCCTTCCGGGTCAAACATGGTGGAGTTCATGGTATTGAATCCCAGGTCGGCAATGGCGTGCATGTCGCGCATCCGCCGCTCGGCGTCGCCAGCCCAGGAGACATGATAAAAGCCCATCGGGAACATGGCCTGGCCGTTCACCGTCAAGGTGCCGTCAGCGCGGACCTGGGCCGTGCTAGGACCGACGGGCGCAGTGGGTGCCGGCGCGGGAGTGGGCGCAGGGGCCGGTGCGGGCGCTGGAGCTGGGGCCGGAGCCGGTGCTGTAGGGCTTTTCGGAGTTTTGCGGGCCAGCGATTCCAGACTGTCTGCAGGGGCAGCGTCAGGAGTGGGCGCAGCGGGACTGGTGGAGCAACCGGCCATAAGCAAGCCTACCAGAGCGTAAGTCAAACCACGTTTTTTCATAGGACCTTCCTTCGGTGGCCCGGCCAACTCTGATGCAAGTCCCCAAGGGGCTGAGCATGAAAGTTCCGTAGGCTTTGCGTCCCCTCTTCACAGAGGGTTTGCCTTTATCGAGAAGCGATGGATGAAACTAAGCGGACAAGAGGGCAGGAACTGTAATGATTCGGAAATCAAGCGGACACAATTCCTCCGCGCTAACCGAAAAAATAAAGGTTCTTTAATAACCACTTTCATACAAACCTTCAGGGTGAATTCTGCGGGCGTCGCTGGGGGGTCAGCGTACACGGACCACAGCGACCTGAAGCGGTGCCAGCTGACCATGCACGCTGCTGCCGTCTTGGCGGAGGGTGGCGCTTTCGGGACCGCCTATGGGTTGCCAGAGGGTGGGCGCTTCAGGCAGCTCTAGATCGAGTGTCTGGGTGTCTTTGCGGCTGGTGTTGATGGCCACCACGTAGCCTTGCCACTCCCCGCCAGGAGTCTGGCCACGCAAATAGGCGGTCAGCGGTCCCTGGGGAGCCGTGTCCAGAGAAATCAGTTCGCCGTCCAGCAGCAGTGGGGCCAGCAACGACACTTCTTTGGACAGACTTTGCAGGCTTTTCCACACGAAAGGCTCGGCGTTCAGATCCACTTCGGGAGCGCGGTAAGCGTAATACACGACGCCTTTGACTCCGGCCAGCAGCGACTGATAGGTCATGTTGCGGATTTCGCCGGGTGTGGGTTTGGCCACTCCCCAAAAGGCACTTTGCAAGTTGGCGATGGGCACGTTGCCCTGCGCCTGCGCGCTCTGGACAGCGCTGCGCATCATGCGGTAGGTGACGCCGATATCGTCGTTGCCGATGGGGTAGCTCTGGTTGCCAATCAGGTCCGCCGCCGCGAAGTAGGGCGTTTCGGGTCTGTGTTGCCCCACGGCCAGACTCAGGTAGGTCAGCTTGGCCGGGTTCAGCGCCTTGAACTGGGCGCTGCGCTCCGCCGCCTGCTCAGGGGTGTAGTTGACATTGACATCGTCGGCCACCTTGAAGCCCAGCAGCGCCGGATGCTGCAAGACGCGCTGCTGATTCTCTGCAGAAAGCCCGTAAGGAATGACGAACATCCCCGCTTGCTGCGCCTGATCCAGCAGTGCTGTGAAGTTGGCGCTGTCCCGGTCATTGACCGGCTCCGTGATCATCAGATTAAACCCAGCCTGCGCCAGCCGTTCAAGGTCCTGGGCACGCCGTTCGGGTGTGCCTTGCCACGCCCATGAGACGTGGTAAAAGCCGAAAGGAAAAAAAGGGTGGCCGTTGACCAGCACGGTGCCGTCGGGCCGGTGGGTGACCGCAGTGCTCTGCATGCCCTGGAGGCCCAAGGAAGCTGGCGCTGGAGCGGGCGAAGGTTGCAGGAGCTGGCACCCGGTGAGCAGCGCTGTGAGCAGTGGAGCCACCAAAAGGCCCCGTCGCTGCCACGCAGGCTGAAGAATAGGTCGCATGCCCTGACTCTAGGCGGACCTCATGAGACTCCCCGTGCGGCGGACTCATGCCCTGCGCTCCTCGGACTCAGTCCACTCTTATGTTTGGACCGCGCCGGAACGACTTACCGCAGAGCCAAATGGAGCCGCTGGCGCTCCTGATCGGCCACCACATAGAACCACTGCCCGTCTATGCGCACATTCTTGCCCGCAGGCCGCAGCACGCTTTGCTGCTCTAGGGCGTAGTTATGCGTGCGGCGCAGCGCCACAACTTCCGAGGGCGAGAAGTTGGTCCGGACCTGCGAGCGCAGTTGCTGGAGCAGGGCGCTGAGCTCCTCAGGGGAGCGCTTGCCCAGAGACTGCATCAGGCTGCGGATGACCTCCTGTTGCCGTTCGTTGCGGCCCAAATCACCCTTTGGGTCATCTTTGCGCATGCGGGTATAGGCCAGGGCCTGCTCCCCGTTCAGGGTCACCCGGCCAGGGCGGAACTGCTGTCCGTCCAGCTCAAAGGCAAAAGGCGGACTAACCTCCACGCCCCCCACCAGGTCAATGACGCGCTGGAACCCGTCCATGCTCACTTCCACGAACTTGTCCATCGGGATGCCCAGGAACCGCTCTACCGCGAGGGTCTGCAGTGTTGGGCCGCCCAGGGCGTAGGCCGCATTGATTTTCGCCATTCCGTCGCGCTCGGGGATCTGCACGCGGGTGTCACGCGGAATGCTCAAAAAGGTCAGCTTCTGCGCCACCGGGTCAAAGGTCAGCACCACCAGCACGTCACCCCGGCCCCTGCCCAGCTGCGGTTGATCATTGCCGATCAGGAGGATGTGCAGCCGCGTCTGGGTCGTTAGCCGCTCGGAAAAGCGGGTCGGCGCAGTCTGTGGCGCTGCACTGTGACCTGAATTGGTCTGAGGGCCTGCATTGGTTTGCGCCGTAGAACCGCTGGCGCTGGTTGGAGCCCTGGGCTTGGGCTGGGCGTCCGCTGCTGGCGCGCTGGCCTGACTGGACGCAACGGGCGACCTTTGTTCGGCTGGCTTGTAGCGCCCCCATGACACAGGCTGGTCGGGGGAGGGGGGAGGCAGCTCGGCAAAGACCGGGTCATCCAGCACGCCGGGCAGGGGCGGGAGGCTGTCGCCTTCCAGTTCGTAATAGACGTCCTGGCCTAGCTCCTGTACCTGCTGGCGCTGGTAGGTCAGTCCCCCCAGGGCCAGGGCCACCGCCAAGACGAGTCCTGCCCATTTGTGCCGCGCCTGCATCCGCCAACTATAGCGGGCCGTCACGGTCAGCCCGTGTGCCTTTTTTTCTTTTGCACAAATGCACCGCAGCGGCCGGTGCAAGCTAATGCTGGCTCAAGGTGCAGTCAGCCGCGCTGTGGGAGCAGAGGCTATGCTGAACAGCACTATGGTGGACCTGCTCCGATGACTGGACCTTCTCGCGCCACTCCTGCTCCCGCTCCCAGCCCGCCGCCAGGACTGCGGACGGGCATGCTGTGGACCGTGGCCGGGCAGGGCATCTACTCCGCCGCCCAGTGGCTGATGGTGATCATCTTGGCCCGCAGTGGCGGCGCTGTAGACGTCGGCCTCTATTCGCTGGGCCTTGCGCTGACGGCCCCGCTGTTCTTGCTGCTGGGGCTTCAGCTGCGGGCGGTGCAGGCCACGGACGCCCAGCACCGTTTCGAATTCCGTGATTACGCAGCGCTGCGTGTGCCCAGCATGATCTTGGGGTTGGGGGTCACCGCTGCGCTGGCCTGGCTTTATCCGCACGCCAGCGGCCCGGTGTGGTGGCTGGGCGTCGCCAAGGCCCTAGAGGGCGGCAGCGACCTGGTATACGGCTTGATGCAGCAGCGTGAGCGCCTGGACTGGATTGCGCAGTCCACCCTGCTGCGGGGCCTGCTGGGACTGGCGCTGCTGGCCGGGGTCTATCAGCTGACCGGCGACCTCACGCTGGCGGCAATGGGGGTGGCCGCTGCCGGGCTGATCACGCTGCTGCTGTTTGATGTGCCCCGTGCGCGCCGCCTGGTCACTGGGCACTGGTGGACCTGGCCGCCCAGCAGCACCCTGCTGCGCTTGGCGTTGCCGCTGGGCGTGGTGATTGGGTTGGTGTCGCTGGGCACCAACTTGCCCCGGCTCTTTGTTGAGCGGCTGCTGGGCGGCGAGGCACTGGGCATCTACGCGGCGCTCAGCTATGTCACGGTGGCCGGCAGTGTCTTTGTGGTCGCCCTGGGTACGGCCCTGACCACCCGGCTGTCTCAGATGTTCGCCCGTGGTGACCGGGCCGGGTTCATGCGCCTGACCCTGATGCTCATGGCCGGAGCGGGCGGCGTAGGGCTGCTGCTCACACTCCTGAGTGCGGTGGCGGGTGCGCCACTGCTGTCGCTGCTCTACGGCCCCGCCTACGCTGAGCATGCCCGCACCTTTTTCTGGCTGACACTGGCGGGGGCCGCCGGTTATCTGTCCTCGTCGCTGGGCTTTGCGGTGACCGCCGCGCGGCGGTTCCGCGAGCAGTTGCCCCTGTTTGCCGGGGTGACGGCTGTGCTGGCCCTGGCCTGCTGGTGGTTTATTCCGCGCTTTGGCCTGCTGGGTGCGGCGGCAGCCACCCTGACCGGGGCCATCACCCAGTTGCTGGGCAGTTGGCTTATCGTGGGGCAAGCGCTGGCTGCTCCGGCAGCCGAACAATCCGCCCCTTTTCCAGATGAATCTGGCCCGTCCTCTCCCGATTCCCTGTCAGGAGCCCCATAAATGCCTGTTTCCGACCTTTCTTCTCTCTCCCTTGAGCGTCCAGTGCGTGTCCTACACGTGACGGGCAACCTTGACCGCGGCGGCATCGAAACCTGGCTGGTCAATGTGTTTCGCCGCATTGACCCAGACCTGGTCAAGATGGATATCTTGATCGCCAGCCCCTCACCGCATATCGGTGAATATGAGCCTGAACTGCGTTCCCTGGGGGTCAGGATGATTCATGCTCCCGCCAGCAACCAGCTGCCGCAGTTTGTGCGGGCCTACCGCCAGGCGCTCCAGCTGTACGGGCCGTACGACGTGGTTCACAGCCATGTGCATCATTTCAGCGGCCTGTTGCTGCTGCTGGCACGCCTGGCTGGGGTGCCGGTCCGCGTGGCGACCAGCCACACCGATACCAGAAATGCAGACGCCCAGGCCAGCCGGGGCCGCGCTGCCTACATCCAGGCGATGCGGGCCGCCCTACAGCAGTCGGTGACGCACCGCACCGCCGTCAGTCAGGCCGCTGCAGAAGCACTGTTTGGCGCAGACTGGACTTCTCAAAAGGTCCAGATCATCACTCTGGGGATAGACCTGGCGGGCCTGCAAACTCCGCGTTCGGTTGGGGGCCTGCGTGAAGAACTCGGGCTAGAGCCGGGCGTGCCGGTCCTGGGCTGTGTGGCACAGCTGCGGCCCGAAAAAAACCATGCCTTCTTGCTGGACGTGTTGGCCGAGCATGTTCGGAACTCTGGCCCCGCCTATCTGCTGCTGGTGGGGGAAGGCGGCGAACGTCAGGCCATTGAGGCGCAGGTGGCCCGACTGGGCCTCCAGCAGTGGGTCAAGTTGCTGGGCTCCCGGCCCGATGTGGCTGACCTGCTGTGGCTGATGGACGCCTTTGTTCTGACTTCGCGCTTTGAGGGCCTCAGCCTGGCTTTTATTGAGGCGCAGGCAGTTGGTCTGCCGTGCATCGTGTCTACCGGAGTGCCTGTCACCTCGGATGACCGGCGCTTTCCGCTGATCGATGTGCAGCGGTTGCCGCTGGACAGTGGTGCTGCGGCCTGGGCCGAAGTGGTGGCGGGTGCGCTGGAGAGGGGGCGTCATGATCCACCCCGCATGGATTTTGAAGTGGCTGAGACCACGCAGGACCTGACCGAGTTTTATATTCGGGCCAGCCGGGGCGAAGTGTGAGCCTCCCGTGGTCAGGCCCGCAGGTGCAGGTGCTGCCCACCGCTGGTCGGCGCGCCGCACCTGCCTTGGAGCGGGCGGTCATCTGGTTGCTGGGCGCTTTTGTTGCTGCGCAGTGTTTCGGGTTGCCGCTGCTGGGGGCTGGTCCCTGGGCACTGTGGCCTACGCTGGCCGATGCCCTGCTGTGGCTGGCGCTGCTGCTGTCGGTGCTGTACCGCGCTCCGCTGCGGCCTGACCTGCGGCCCCTGGGGCAGGGATTGGCGGCCATCACCGCGCTGTCGGCACTGTCGGTGCTGCTGCTGCTCGTGATGGGGGACGGCCGTCTGAATGTGGCGCTTCCCTTTGGGGTATTTCAGCTGTTCAAGCTGATTCAGTTGCTCGGCGTGTTCTGGATGGCGGCGCGCTTGCCGCTGTCTCAGCCAGTCCTGGACAGCTGGGAAAAGGCTGCCCGCTTTGGCTTTCTGGTGATGGTCGTGACCGTCACTTGGACCTATTTCTCGCCTGCCATCCCCAACTTCCTGGGCCAGTTCCTGCCGCGCGGGCTGGGGGTGTCGGGGCCGTGGGAGTCGTACTACCTCCACAATGAGCGGGGGCTGGGCACCCTGGGTTACAACCATGCCCACGTGGCGGCGATGGTGTTGCTGCAGGGCGCACTGCTGATGATGCTGCGTCCGCTCAAGTCCAATACCTGGGTGCTGCTGTGCATCGTGCTGGCGTGCTTCCTGTCGGGGGCGCGGGCGGGCCTGGTGGGGGCGCTGCTGTTCGTGCTGCTCGAAGGGCTGCGCACGCCGCTGCGCTCTACCCTGATGGTTCTGCTGGCGGGTGTGTTGGCGCTGGCGGCCATGCCTTACCTTCAGACTGAGCTGGACAGCTTGATTGCCCGGCAAGCCACGATTCTAGAAGCTGGCAATGTCGAAAATCTGGCCGGGCGCGGCGACATCTGGCAGACCTACGTGAAGAATCTGGCTGCCGACCCGCTGCGGTTGCTGCTGGGCAGCGGCATGGGCTCTGGCATCGCCAACAATGGCTCGAACGCTCACATGATGGTGCTTCAGGTGCTCTACGAAACTGGAATTGCTGGGCTGAGCGTCATGCTGATGCTGTTCGGGTGGTTGATGTCCCGCCTCTACGCCCTGCGAGACCACCGGGCGGGCATCGCGCTGAATGTCCTGATCGGGCTCTGGGCCACGACCTTCGCCACTGAGACGCTCTATCCCAACTCGGCGTTTGGTTCTTTCTTGCCGCTGCTGGCGCTCGTCACCGTGGTGGCGCTGACTCCGGCCAGCGCAGCCGTACTGGCTCCGAATCCAGGCAGTGAATATTCCCCAACCCTTCAGGAACCTGCCGCCGCGCTGGCCTCATCCCGTACCCTGGGCTGGGAGGACTGAACTGTGCGTGTCAGCGTGGTCTTAGAACAGAGATTTATACATACGGCAGACGGAGCGACCTACGACAACGGGCATGCCACCTACGCCCACTGGGAGCGCTACCTGAATACCTTTGAAGAAGTGCAGGTGGTGGGCCGCTCACAGCTGGTCACGGCGGTCCCGCCTGGGTACCGCCGCGTGGACGGGACTGGAGTCAGCGTACTGCACGTTCCCTACTATCAGGGGCCAGTGGGGCTGCTGCGGCGCTTGCCGGGCGTCCTGCGGACCCTACGGCGCGGCCTAGAGCCGCAGGACGCAGTCATCGTGCGGCTCTCTGGGTTGCTTGGTCACCTGGCTGCTGGCGTGCGGAAGGCGCAGGGGCGTCCTTTTGCTGCCGAAGTGGTCAATGATCCCTACATGGCCTACGGCCCCGATGGCACCCGTCATCCCCTGCGGCCCCTGTTCCGCGTCATCTTGACCCGGCTCACCCAGATGCAGTGCCGTGAAGCTGACGCAGTGCAGTACGTGACCCGTGAAGCGTTGCAGCGCCGCTATCCGCCGCGCCGGGGGGGTGCCTCCTTTGGCGTTTCGGACGTCTACTTGCCCCCGGAGGCATTCAGCGCCGGGCCACGCCACTACAGTCAACCGGCCCAGCTTGCCGTGCTGGTGGGCAGTCTAGAACAGCCACACAAAGCGGTGGATGTGGCCATTGAAGCGCTGGCCCAGCTGCGCCGCGCCGGTCAGAACGTGCGGCTGCGGGTGGTGGGCGACGGTCCGCTGCGCCCCGCTCTGGAAGCCCAGGCCGAGCAAGCTGGCGTGGCGCAGGACGTGGAATTCGTAGGGCAGCGCAGTACGCCGCAGGCGGTGCGCGCTGACCTGGACGCCGCCGAATTGCTGCTGATGCCTTCGCGTACGGAGGGCCTGCCCCGTGCGCTGCTCGAAGCCCAGGCGCGGGCACTGCCTGCGATTGGCTCATCGGTGGGCGGCATTCCCGAACTGATTCCAGACGAGTATCTGGTCCCGGCGGGTGACGCTGCGGCCCTGGCCCGCGTGTGGGGCGCACTGGCCGCCGATCCAGAGGCGCTGAGCCGCGCCAGCGCCCGCAACTTGAACCTGGCCCACGAGTACGCTGACGACGTCCTTGACCGCGGGCGCGAAGCTTTTCGGCAAGTGGTCCGCGCTCAGACCGCCGTGAGGGAGAACTGATGAAAGATAAGCCACACACCATTTTGTACACGACCACCACCGCCATCGCTTCGCTGGCCTTTTTCTCGGAGCATTTCGGGCATCTGCGCCGTCAGGGCTGGGACGTTCACTTTGTGACGCCTGCCGAACCGGCGGATCAGGTGCAGCGGGCTGTGGCGGCCAGCGGAGCCACCCATCACGCGGTCCCATTCGCACGCGAAATCTCACCGCGCCGTGATCTGGTCGCCCTGGGACAACTGCTGGCTGTTGCCGCGCGGGTACGCCCCGATGTGATCAACTTCTCCACTCCCAAAGCCGGGCTGCTTGGCGGTCTGGTGGGGGCCGCTCTGGGCGTGCCGCTGCGGGTGTATTTCATTCACGGCCTGCGCAGCGAAACTGCCGCCACGGGCCGGCTGGCCCTGCTGCGTCCTGTGCTGCTGATGATGGAGCGGCTGACGGCAGCCTGTGCCCACGAGGTGCTGTGCGTCAGCGCTTCCAACCGCGATGAAGCGGTGGCGCTGGGGCTGGTGCCTGCGTCCAAGATTCGGGTGCTGGGAGCGGGCAGCCCAGCTGGAATTCCGGTAGAACGCTACGCCCATCCCGATTCGGAGGCCGTAGCCGCCGCCCGTGAGGAACTGAACCTGCCCGAAGGGACTCCTGTGGTGGGTTTTGTGGCCCGCATGGCTCCCCAAAAGGGCACCGAAGAGCTGCTGCTGGCCTGGCCGCAGGTGCATGCACAGGTGCCGCAGGCCCGGCTGCTGCTGGTGGGCGTGCCTGACCCGGCCAACCCGCTGTCGGATGAAGCCATGCAGGCTTTCCGTGAAGCGCCGGGCCTGGTCCAAGTGGAGTTCGAGTCGGATATGAGCCGCCTCTATCCGCTGATGACGGTCAACACGCTGCCCAGCCGCCACGAGGGCCTGGGCATGGTGGTGCTGGAAGCTGGGGCCTACGGGGTGCCGAGTGTCCTGACCGAGGCTTCCGGTGTACGTGACGCTGGCGTGCCCAACGAAACCTGCTTGCAGGTGCCTGCTGGCGACGTTCCCGCCCTGGCAGACGCGCTGGTGCAGATGCTCACCGACACCCCTTTGCGGGAGCGATTGGGCCGCCAGAGCCAGGCGTGGGTCAGCGAGAACTTCGCCCAGGAAAAAGTCTGGGCGCTGTGGGATGACTTTTACGCAGAGGCCTGGGAGAAACGTCAGCGGGCAGTGCAGGCAGCGCGGCCCTGGAAGTGGGCTGCCGCTGGTATTGGCGTGGCTGCACTGGCGCTGAGATTGGCCCGGCGTTAGGCGGCGCGGGAAAGACACTAAGAAAACCACAAGGAACCACAAGGAAGAGAAGGCCTTAGAGCGTGTTTGAAAAGGTTCAAACAGACCGCTCCAGTCGTCGCAACATGAGTCGAATATTCGCCAAGTAAAACCAGGCTTCGGTGGTCTGTGGCAATATTTCATAGTCCCTCGATAAGCGTCTAGAACGGGTCAGCCAAGCCAAACTCCGTTCGACAACCCAGCGACGTGGTTGGACAACGAACCCTCGTTGTCCAACCACTCCTTTGACAATGTCCATCGTCCAACCCAGCGTCTCTCTGGCCCAACGGACCAACTGTCCCGTATAGCCCGCATCTGCCCACACATGCCGAATACGTGGGAACCGGTTGTAAGTCTGTTCAAGCAGGGGAAAGCCCCCTGACCGATCTTGAATATTGGCCGCAGTCACCCGCA
>NZ_BNAL01000011.1 GCF_014653275.1 Deinococcus piscis | reverse complement strand
GCCACCCAAGCCCTGAAAATTGGAGCCGTCTGGCACGGCTTGTCCCACGTTTTGAGGGGTAGTCAGCTAATTTCCCTTCGCGGTTGCAACGGCCTGCGGCCTGCACAATCGCTTCCAGCGGCCCCATAGCGCGGTAGACCGTCGGGAAATCCACGTCCACGCCCGCTTCAATGAGCTGCGTCGAGATAACGCGGCAGGGCTTTCCGTGCCTGAGCCTGTGCCGGATGATGGCCAGAACCCGCTTGCGGTGGTGCGGCACCATGTTGGTAGACAGATGGAAATTGGCGCGGGTATCGCCCAGGGTCTCAAAAAGTTCCTGCGCGTGCTGGCGGGTATTGACAATGCACAGCACTTGCGAGAGACCACCCAGCTCCGTGGCGAGATCAGCCCAGCTCGTCGGCTCTGCTGTCCGAAAATGGTAATCCACCCGCTTGAGCTGCTCAAAGAAATAGTCAGTATCGTCAATCAGGTCGCGGATATTTTTCAGGGCCGGAAAACCCAGGCGCTCATCCAGCGCGGGCTGCGTGGCCGTACACAGCACCACCGAACAGCCGCAGTATTTGACCAGAAATTGCAGCGCGTCCAGCGTGGGCGTCAACAGGCCAGTGGGCAGGGTTTGGGCCTCGTCCAGCACAATCACGCTGCCCGTCAGGTTGTGCAGACGGCGAAGCTGCGCGGTGCGCGTGCCAAAGAGGGTTTCCTGAAACAGCCGGACGGTGGTGGTCACAATTACGGGAGCGTCCCAGTTCTCGGTAGACAGTTCGGCCAGGGTCTGCTTGTCTTCCTCACCTGCGTTCCTGGGCTTTTCCGGCTCCAGATTGCTGTGGTGTTCCAGCACCTTGAAATCGTTCTGTTCCAGCACGTCGCGGAACACCTGCGCGGTCTGGTCGATGATGGTGGTGAAGGGCACGCCGTACACCACGCGCCGTAGACCGTGCGCCTGGGCGTGGGCCAGTGCAAAAGCCAGCGAGGTCAGCGTTTTGCCGCCGCCCGTGGGCATGGTCAGACGGAAAAACCCGGTGGAATCACCCGCGTGTGAAAGGGCCGCCTCATACATCTCGCGCCGCAGCACGTTGATGGGTTCGTTCGCCTTCTCGCCACCGTTTTTGCTTTGCATGTGCGCCTGCAACCGCTCAAACAGTAGGCCCATTTCTGCCGCCTGTTTGTCATATTCAGAGCGCAGGGCGGCCTTGCCGGGGCTGCCGTGGCCCTCGGTATCGAGGCGGTCAGCGTCCACCAAAGCGCTAAAAAGCACTCGAATCAGGAAGGCACGTTCGGTGCCTTCAAGCGGTAAATCCGGCAAGTCTTGCAACAGGTCTTCCACTTCGGACGTATCCTGCACAGCTTTGGCAAAAAGTTCGTGGGTTTCCTCCACTTTTGTTTGCTTGAGCCTTGCATCCAACGCGGCTGTATCGGTCAGCTTGCCGTGATGGTTGGCGATGATGAACGGCAACTCCGAGCGCTCCTCACCGTCCATTTCAAATTCGGCGGCCATTAGCCGCGCACCTGCGTCGCTGTGTGGGCAGGGCTTTTCCTCAAAGCTAGGGTCGTGCCTTTCCTCGTGCGGGTGCCATTTCAGGCGGTGAATCTGGAACTCGTCGCGGTACTTGCCCAGGTCATGCAGCAACCCCGCTAGGCGGGCATAAACCGTAATCTGTGGAATGGCAGGCACCAGATAGCGAACGTGCTGCTCGGTACGGTTGGTCACGCCTTCCACATGGTCTTTGAGGGCCTGCCAGTTCGGATTTTCTTTACCGGGACTGTGCCCCATATAGTGGCCCATGCTTCCACTATGCGCCTTTACTTTTGGACAGCGTCGCTAATTTGTGGATGATCAGTTGGCTGTATCAAACACGCTCTTACAGATTGCGATAAATGCCGCCTGACTCATAGAAAAATATAAGAGAGGGTTGCCGGCCCTGACACAACCTAGATGCTGCACGCAAGTAAACGGCGAGCCAACCCACAACCATTCCGAAAATCATGATCACATTTACCGCATGATTAAGTACAGGTATGGGGGGCTGCTCCCTACATTTCGGTGGGGCTAGGGGGCTGAAGAAGAACTTGTCGGGCACAGGGGCTGGCTAGGCCTCTTCAAACCTATCCACTTGCAGGAGTGCCTTAGCAAGCCGCTTCTCAGCATCTGCATATGCTCGCCGGAAGACGACCTGTAACGCTTTTGGTCGGGTTGCCTCGGCCGCAGTCATGAACCGCTTGGTGAGGCCTTCTCCTCTTATGAGCCAATCATCCCAAATTCTGAGACGCCGAGCCCAAACTCCACGCTCAGTGTCATCCCGTGTCATGTAAACCAACTGCAGCAACGCCACTTGATCGAGCTGCATAGGCTTTTGCTGCTCGAGAGCTTGCCTCAGAAGGCCCTGGGGTAAGGGAGGATCATCGGTCAAAATGAACCGCGTAGCTGATGCGGTATCCCAGCCAGGACTACGCGCCATCAGTGCTACCAAGTCATAGAGGCGCTTGAGAAGTCCAGCAGACGGGGGGACTACAACACGGTGGTGGACAGAGAGCTTCTCGTTGCCGACGGGGCCAATCGTATTCTCTGTAGTAATCAGCCCACCCAGCTGCATTGTTGGAACGAGTGGTCCACTAGACCAACCTTCAACATGATCGGCCAACAGCCGAAGGTAAGCTGCGAGTTCCATACCGCCCTCACGCAAATGGTCGGGTTCAAAGTTGATCCAATCGTTCCAGTCTTGGCGTAGAGCTTGATAGGAAGCAGCCTCTAGCTGGATGTGTAGCTGAGCAACTGTGCTTTCCCGGTCTGCAACTTGTTCAAGCCAGTCCTGCGCTCTCCGAAGTGCGTTCGCCCTTGTCTCCGTACGGCTATTAAACCAGGGAAAAGGGGCCTCACCATTCGCAGTGCCAGTGGCAGCGTCAGTCGCAATCAGCTCTCGCAAAGCTTCAAGCTCCGCCATCAAGGTCTTATCCTGCTGGATCCGCAAGCCCATGAAATAGGCCATTCCATGAATGCTACTCAGGGAAACTGACTCGGGCCGCAGTCTAGGAATCATTTGCTTCTGCTTTGCTGCTTCATTCCGCAGAAGGCTGCGTGGCGCATAGCTGATGGCTTGGTCAACAATCGTTTGGATCAATGCGTCCGTCAGTTCATGGTCTGCACGGTGTTGCCTGATAGAGGGCCAGTCCAAGACCTGCTGAACATGCTTCAGCTTCCAGAATTCCACCAGATCCGGACATTTCCGAGAAAGTCCTTCTCGCACCTGGATGTAAATCCGGTCTCGCTCCTTTCGGGGAATAGATAAAAGCTGCGTGTCAGACATTCTTTTGGCCTTGCTCTGTTGCATGAAGAACTTATGGAAACACTTTTTGGGTCATTTCTGTTGTCATCATTATAGGCCCTAGAGGACGAAGCAAGCCGAAACAGGAACACCTCGCAAGAGATTCGGCCGTCACAGAAGGGAGCCTAGAAATGAACGAGCAAGCAACCACCGAACGAACCGAACGCCTCACCCGCCGTCCCGAGGAAGTCGGCCACATCCTCGGCATTGGGCGCAACGCTGTCTACGAACTGATCCGCACAGGACAGCTGCGCAGCATCAGCATTGGCCGCAAGATCCTGATTCCGTTGGCCGCCATAGACGAGTTTCTGGCTGGCGGCGGAGCCAACTGATCTAAACAACATCTGGGGCCGACCAAGCAGTCGGCTTTTTTCATTCCCGCCACATCGCCAGGGTTCAGTGACCACCCCAGTCACTGGCCCTGCCCTATTGCCCAACACAGCCATGCTGCCAGCCAATCCGACAACTCATCCCCTCAGCTACCAATATCAACTCCGGCACGGAGCTGATTTCTTGCCTGATGCGCTTCACGACACGACATCCAAACGGAGGCGCAAGGCCACCCAGCTGAAGGGATACGGACAAGGTATCTTGGCTCGGCTCACAGCCTGCCCAGGCTCGGTCTACCACGTCTCCTTTGAGCTGAAGGACTGCACTGATTTCTACTGGGATGCACCAGTCCGTGCTAAGGCACAGTGCCAGGAGCTCCTTGGGGATTCTCCCCGTTATGTTTTCTGTGCCCTCTCCAGGCAAGGGAAGGCGCACGTCCATGTCATGGTGGTTCTCAGTCCTGAGGAGGCAGAGGAACTCAGAAGACGAAAAGTCTGGCATAGACAGATTGAGGGGCTCGGTGACCTGGAGAGGCTGGCACAATACTTCTCTAAGCCTAGGGACGAACGAGCCTGCCGACCTGACACGCAGGACGTGATGACCTACGACCAGCAGGAATTGGCTCAGCAAGCTCTAGATGCCTGTGAAGACCTGTTGGCCGCCCGGCGCATAGGGCGTCTCCCCAGGGGGACATTTACTGCTCACTTGCCCCTACTCAAGGCTGACAAGACTTTGGAGCCTTCTCCAGAAAACCAGACGGAGGCGGGGTCTTCAGCTCCTGTTGTGAGCCCTGCTGTGCTGGCGAACCCCCAATCCCTTAAAGCCTCACAGGAAGGTTGCAGCCTCAGCAGTGCAACTTTTGAACCGAAGCGTTCTTATGCCCACAGTCCCAGCCGTGCCCGAGGTCCGCCAACACTTGGCGGGTCATGCTGTCCAACGCCGCAGCCTCTGCCCTGACAGGAAACCGAGCTTTTTGTTCCAGGCGGCCGATTTCCCTCCACCTGGCTCCGATCACGCCCGAAAGGACCTCAAATGATTCCACCCTAATACCCTCCGTGCTTCAAAACCGAACCAGCCCAGCTCCTCCCCGAACCCAGGCATCAGTAAGGGGGAGTGCTTTGCTGTCTCTGCTGTCTGCCAACAGGCATCCCGTGCAGTCCGGTTTGTACATTTTGGCAAGCCGGTAGTCTGGCCCAGCTTGTTGCGAAGAGCTAAAACTGCCGAGGGGGTCAGCCAGTCCACCTAAGACCACCCTTTTCATTGGTCATGACAGGCCAACGGAACTGCGTGACCAGGTTAAATTCGGAAGCCGCGACCCGGGGCTTCATAAGTACGGGCCGCTTCCAATGCAATTCCCTTCAGCAAAGAGTAGACGCAGTGCCGGGCGGTCCGCTACGCCTTCATAAGTGGCCTGACAAGTGTTGGCCAGCAGGCCGCATACTGCAAGCGGCCAATCAATAGAAACTGGCTTCCTGTTCGCTGTGCAGCCTACACAACGCGAGGACTTCGTAAGCGCTTTTGGCCGGTGCAGCCGTTCAGCTCACTGGGGCAACTCGACCAACCTGTTGAGCCGCTCGCGCCGCCGCTTCCAATCAGGGAGCACACGTCCCAGCAGCCGGTAATAGGCTGCGGAGTGGTTGAACTCCGTGAGGTGGCACAGCTCATGCAGCAGGACGTAATCAATGCATTCTTTAGGAGCCTGTACCAGCCTAGGATTGAACGTCAGCTTGCCTGACCGTGTACAGCTTCCCCACTGTGTCCGCATCCTCCGCAGACTGAACTCGCCCGAATGGCTGATTCCGAAATGTGCCGCGTGCTCTAAGCAGAATTCCATCCGTTCGGAAATCACTACTGCGGCCCGTGACCGAAGCCAGCGCTCAACCACCTGCTCAGCACGGCCAGGAGTCCTCACGGCTACCAGCAATTCACCGCGAACCACCCTGACCCCCTCCGGCTCATCCGTCAGCAGACGCAGGCGGTGCTGCCGGCCCAGGTAGCGCCATGATTCACCGCTGACGTACTGGCGTTCCGGCAAGGGGGGCGGCAACTTTGCCAGCTCGCGCTGTTGCCGGAGAATCCAGGCTCCCCGTTTCGCCACCTTCAGCTCTACCGCATCCTCCGGCGCCTCCAAAGGCGCGACGGCCAGCACGCTGCCGTCCGGCTGCACCTCAATGCTGAGGGTCCGGCGGGCACGGCGCTTCAAGGTATACGGAATTCGGGTCATGCCGTACTGCGCCGTCCGTGCCCCCCCGCTACCCTTAGGCATCCCGGTGCCGTGCGACAGACAAGACCTTCTCGAACAAGGCGTCCCGGATGGAATGGGGAATGCGCTGCCCAGTTTCACGCTCAAGCTCGTAGAGGTGGTCATCCATAGCATCAATCATGCGATTCCGCACGCCCTGATTACTGTGCCAATCCCGGATTTTGAGGCCCTGAATCGCATCGTCGAAGGCTAGAGCAGCAGTGGTTAGCCGCTCAGCCAGGTCCGTTACGCCACTCAGAGATTCCGACAACCCCTCTTCCAGCAGTCCACGGTAAGCCTGCGCCGCCTCACGCCCCTGTAACCTGGGATCACCACCTTCACCCTGCTCACGTTCACGGGCCATCCGGGTCAGTTCCTGCGCACGCTTGAGGTACTCCAGGTCAGCCAGTCGCCCAGCGCGGTGGTCAGCAATGGCTGCGTCCACCAGTTCGGAGAGCCGCTTGTAGAACGTCGGGTCCTCTTCCATGCGCTCAGTCACGGCCCGGCGGATTCGGCTCGCCATGGTATCCGCCTTGGCGGCGTCCCCTTCAATCTGGGCGTCCTGCTCCTCAGCGCTTTCAGCATCAAAGAGGCTGACCGGCTCGGCCAGCTGGGTGACGCTGTCGGCCCCCACATGCTCCTGCACCATCTTGCGCAGCTGCGCTTCCAAGGGGCCGAAGTCCACGCTCTCACCGTAGCGCCGCTTGACGGTGGTGCGCAGGTTCAGAAAGAACCGCAGGTCGCGGATATAGACCTGCCGCTCAGCTTCCGGAGTCCGGTCAAGGAACGCGGGTGTGCTGAGGGCCAATTGCAGGGTTTTCGCAAAGGCGGTCAGCGCCTCATAGAACGCCTCCCGGCGGTCCTGCGGTTCCAGATGGCGCTGCATGGCTTCCAGATCCTGCCGGTCTATGCCGCTGAACACATCCCAGACATGGCCGTGCCGGGTCTTCAGCAGACCGATTTCCACTTCTACGCTCTCTAGCGTGCCAGCCACATCTGCCGGGTCAAAGCCTTCGGCCTCCAGCGCGGCGTAGATGTCGAGCGCTTCATGCAGTTCGTTGAAGATGCCCCGGTAATCCACGATCAGGCCGTAATCCTTGCCGTCG
Organism: Deinococcus piscis; assembly: GCF_014653275.1. Lineage (GTDB taxonomy): Bacteria > Deinococcota > Deinococci > Deinococcales > Deinococcaceae > Deinococcus > Deinococcus piscis. The sequence goes on along the minus strand of NZ_BNAL01000011.1, from coordinate 61,954 downwards.
TACAGCCGGTTCACGCGGGCAATGGCCTGCAAGATGTTGTGTTCCTTGAGCCGCTTATCCAGGTAGAGCACGGCATTACGCGGTGCATCGAAGCCGGTGAGCAGCTTATCTACCACGATAAGCAGTTCCGGCTCGCCGTCTCCCTTGAACGCCGAAATGATGCTCTTTTGATAGTTCGCTTCGCTGCCGTAGCGGTTCATCATGTCGCGCCAGAAGGCCTGCACTTCTGGGACATCGGCCTCATCCACGGTGGTATGCCCCTCACGGGTATCGGGAGCGGACATCACCAGTGCCACGCTCACGCGGCCCCAGTGCTCGAAGATCTTCTTGTAGCGCACCGCGTCCAGCTTGCTGCTCACGGCGAATTGGGCCTTGAGACCACGACTCTGGTAGTTCTGCGCGAAGTGCTCCCCGATGTCGTAAGCAATCTCTTCCAGCCGGGAACCGGCTCCCAGGACCGTCTGGGCGGCTTGGAACTTGCGCTTCACGTCCGTCTTCTGCTGATCGGTCAGGTTACGGGTCACGCGCTCGAACCAGCGGTCTATCTGCTCCTGTGCTCCACGCAGCTCGGCGTGCCTGGCCTCGTACTTGAGCGGCGCGACGGCCCCGTCCTGCACCGCCCGGCCCATGGTGTAGGTGTGTAGGATGCCGCCGAACTTCTGCGCGGTGTTCTTCTCCTTCTTGAGCAGCGGCGTGCCGGTGAAGCCAATCAGGCAGGCATTGGGCAGCACGGTCTGCATCAGGGCATTGGCGCTGCCGTACTGGCTGCGGTGCGACTCGTCTACCAGCACGAAGACATCCGGACTGGTGACCTTTAGTTTCTCGCGGGCCACCGTCTCGAATTTGTCAATGACGGTGGTGATGACCTGGGTGCGCTCCGAGGACAGCAGCTCCAGCAGATGCCGCCCGTCCCTCGCCTGCACCGGCTGAACCCCGGTGTTCTTGAAGGTGTCGGCAATCTGCTCATCCAGGTCTACCCGGTCGGTGACCAGCACGATGCGTGGTGCCAGGGCATCCGGCAGGTGGGTCAGCGCACGGGCCAGCATCACCATGGTCAGGCTCTTGCCGCTCCCAGTGGTATGCCACACCACACCGCCATGCCGCTTGCCCTCGGGGGTCCGCTCCTGCACCCGGCGCATAATTTCGCCCACCGCGTAGTACTGCTGGTAGCGGGCGACCTTCTTCACGCCGGCGTCGAACACGATGAACCCACGGATGAAGGGCAGCAGCCGGGCCGGAGCCAGCAGAGACGCGATCAACCCATCCTGAGCACTCGGCACGCGGGGGCCTTCATGCCAGGCCCGGTCCAGCTTTGAACGCAACGGTTCGTCACGCCAGCCCAGGATGCGGCCGCGGACTTCCGGGGGCAGCGGCTTGCCGATCAGCTCCGGCAAGGCCGCCGTGACCTGCGGGTCTTCCTCACGCCAGGTGGCCCAGTACTGCGCATCAGCCCCAGTCGTGGCGTACTTCGCTCCGTTCTGCGCCACCGCCAGCAGCAACTGAGCGAAGGAGTACAGCAGCGGGATTTCCTCACGGGCGTGGTTGCGCAGGGTCTGCGAAATGGCCTCGGCCAGCGGATCTTGAATATCCGGGCGCTTGCACTCAATGACCACCAGCGGAATCCCGTTGCAGAACAGCACGATGTCTGGCCTCCGCGTGCTGCTGCTGCCCTGACGCTCCACCGTGTACTCCTCGGTCACATGCCAGATATTCCGTTCGGGCCGCTCCCAGTCAATGAACCGGACGCTGAAGCTCTTGCGGTCCCCGTCTATCACCTGCTCCACACTGGTGCCCAGGGTCAGCAGGTCGTAGGCGGTCTGTGCCGTGGTGTAGAGCGCCTCGAACGGCAAGCGCAGCAACTGGTCCGCCGCTTTCTGTAGCCCTTCAGGGGTGAACTCACGCTCTTGGTCCAGGTAGCGCACCCGGTTCAGGCGGCCCAGGGCTTCCAGCAGCACCTCGGTCAGAATCACCTGCCCGCGCCGGCCTCGCCTCTTTTCCAGGGCTTCGGCAGGGGTCAGGAAGGTATAGCCCAGGTTCACCAGCTCGGCCAACGCTGGAAGCTGGCTGGACACGATTTCACGGAAGTCGGCAGGCGGGTCGGTGCGGGTCATCGGTTACCTCAGTTGGTTGAAATACGGGCGGGTATCAGTCCAGTTCAGGCGTGGGCACAGGCAAAGGAGCAGCGCGGCTCATTCGTCCACCTTCACGCGCACCCGCCCAGTCAGCAGTTCGTCCATCAGCCCACGCTTCTGCTCCTGCACTTTGGCCTTGAGAGACTCCAGCGAGGCAATTTCACTGTCTAGGGTGGAAAGGACAGAGGCGATGGCTTGTTGCTCTGGGAGGGGCGGGAGAGGATGAGAAAGCCTATAAATGGCCTCGGGGTGAACTCGTTTTGAGCCTGTCCCTGTCGCAATTTTTTCCAGCTCTTCGTAAAACTTTGGACGGGCAAAGAAGGCGAAAACGAATGCTGGGTCGTATTCAGGGGCAATATCGAAAGCGGGCAAGTCTTGGCTTGATAAGTAGCCGTCAAGCTCTTGGGGGACAAGCCCCAACGAACCCCGGAAAATATTCTGTTTGCCGTAAATGAATTGCCCAGTCTTCCTACGGTAATAAATAGTTTTGCCTGCCTCGGATGAATCCCGTTCTTCCCGCACTGAAACGCCTTTCAGGTGAAGTGATACTGTCAGCCTTTTCCCTAGTTCATCAGGTGCAGATATGCGGCTCTCCTGCATGACAGAAGAGAACCGTGTCTCCTCCCACTCCCCCTCAAACCCCGGCAGCCGCTTTTGCCCCGTCAGTAGCGCCTCAGCCAGCCCACGCTTTTGCTGACGCTTGGCGGCAATCAGGTCGGTCAGGGTTGCCAGTGAATCGTCCCAGGTGGAGAGAATGGCGGCGATTTTGCGTTGCTCGGGGAGGGGTGGGAGGAGGATATTCAGCTTTTTAAAGTAAGGAAGCCCGATAGTCTTAATAGTAGAACCAGTAGCTATGGCCTCAAATTCCGGCTTCTTATTCTGAAGCCAGTAGTAAAGAAATATATTGTGCGTGTTTTTCTCGTCGGCCGTCCAAGTCATGAAATGCTGACTAACTGCCATTTCTTCAGCTAAGATTGCACTTTTACCAACTCCGGCATCTCTGGATAAAACGACAGTGCCTTTCGTTAATAGGACGGCTGACGAATTTTTTATTCCTAATAGGGATATTTCCTTGTCTGTTTCCGTAATGTAGCGATTGTCAAGCTTTGAGGAGTCGGCCAGAGAGACCCATTTGATACCACCATTCCAATAATCTGGATTTCCCTTATTTGGCGTATGCCCGCTTCCCCTTTTCGCTACGGCATCAATTGGCACCTCGCGCCACCCCTCCGGCACGCCCCCCGCCTTCTGCTTCCCTTCTTCTGCCATCAGCTTCCCTCCCTCAGCATCTCTTACCACTCCCATTACGCCCACTCGCTTTGTCCGTCCCAGCCAGGGCGAAAGCCTACGCGGGCCAACAGTGGGGCAGGGTAAGGAGCCAGCAGAGCCACAAGTTGGGTAGTCCAGCGGCTGTGGGGGTCAAAAGCCTGAGTCAGGCGGTGCAGAGCGTAGAGGCGCGGGGCCAGGCGGCGTGCCTGTGGGTCATCAGGTACGAACGAATGAGACTGGAGCGCCGTCAGCAATTCGGGTGGCCGCCTATCGGCAATATGCATGGTTCTGAACTCACGGTTCCAGATTCGGCTGTGATGTGCCGTGACATTGCGAACGATACTCAGGGCCTTGAGCCACTCACGCAGGGTATTTTGGTGTATTCCCAAGACATCAGCTATGCGCTTTTGCTCTGGCGTATGCAGGGCAGCGTAGAGCTTGGACCAGGTTCCGAAAGAGACAACTTCTGCCAGCATCCAACTGGGTGGGTATGCCCCGGAATAAGACTGGCGGTAGTGGGTCACAAAAGGCTCATGGCTGCGGTCAAACTCTGCACGGGCCTGGACCAAAAACAGGGAATGGTCAAAATCGCTTCGCCCAGGACGCGGAGTACGGAAAAGCGCAGAATCGGTGTACCAGCGCAGGCCATGTGTTTGCATCAACTGTTCTGCCATACATTGCCTGATGCCGATTTCAACTTCCTGAATTCCGGCAAAAATGTGGAGGCGCAGCCGCGTATCCAACTGCATCAGAGTTAAGACATCATCGAACTTGGTTCCAGGCGTATATGGTTTACCTGCCATGTGTAGCTGCTGGAAGTGCAGGGCAAAACCTTTAAAGCGGTAAAAACCCACCCGGGCCAAGACAGCGTGGGCCTCAGCTTCATTGTGAATGATCATGCCTTTTGCCCGTAGGTGAGCCAGTTTCTGAGGAGGCGTCAGGGGCGGGCGATCATACAGGCGTGTCATGAACTGCAAACAGCATAGCCCATCACCCCTGTTGCGCGTACCCAAAAAAATAACCTGGAACTCTCTCGCATGGCGAGCGCCCAGGTGTTCGTTGACAGGATTTTAGTACGGTATGACTAGAGTGTCAATCTGGTTTGCAATAACCCAGTTACCCCAGCCCCAACTCCTTCAAGTACTCCGCCATCTTCTGCCGCTGCTGCTGCCACTGGCTTTCCAGGGCGTTGATTTCGGTCTGCACGGCTTGCAGGTCAATCGCCTCAGCTTCTTCGGAGGTGTCCACATAGCGGGGAATGTTCAGGTTGTAGTCGTTGGCGGCGATTTCATCTACCGGCACCAGGCGGGCGTACTTTTCTACGTCCTGGCGCTGGCGGTAGGTGTCCACAATCTTCTGAAGGTCGGCTTCACGCAGTTGGTTCTGGTTCTTGCCCGCAGCAAACTCGCGGCTGGCGTCAATAAAGAGCACGTCTTCCTGCCCATTGTTCCGAGCCTCTGCCCCTTTGCGGAACACCAGCAGCGCGGCGGGAATGCCCGTGCCGAAAAACAGGTTGGTGGGCAGGCCGATCACGGCGTCCAGCAGGCCTTCTTGAATCAGCCGGGTGCGGATCTTGCCCTCTGCCGAGCCACGGAACAGCACGCCGTGCGGCACCACGACCACCATGCGGCTGTTCACTTCCGCGAGGCTTGCCAGCATGTGCGAGATAAAGGCGTAGTCCCCTTTACCTTTGGGGGGAATACCACGCTCAAAGCGGTGGTGGCGGTCACTGCTGACATCGTCCGCGCCCCACTTGTCCAGGCTGAAGGGTGGGTTTGCCACGACCACCTCGAATTTCATCAGCCGGTCGTCTTCCAGGTGCAGCGGGTTGCGGATGGTATCGCCCCACTCGATGCGGGCATCATCTACCCCATGCAGGAACATGTTCATGCGGGCCAGCGCGTAGGTGCTGCCGTTCTGCTCCTGCCCGTAAATAGCGTAGTCGTGGCTCCCCTGCGCCTGTACGTACTGGGCACACTTAATCAACAGCGACCCGCTGCCGCAGGTGGGGTCGTAGATACGCTCACCCGGCTGCGGGGCGGTCAGGCGGGCCATCAGGTCACTCACTTCCGGGGGCGTGTAGAACTCGCCAGCTTTCTTGCCCGCACCTGCGGCAAAGCGGCCAATCAGGTATTCGTAGGCATTGCCGATGATGTCCAGATTCCCGATACGACTGGGCCGCAGGTCCAGCTTGGGGTGGTTAAAGTCTTCCAGCAGGTTCTTGAGCCGGATGTTGCGCTCTTTGGTCTGCCCCAGTGCCGCTTCGCTGTTGAAGCTGATGTTCCGGAACACGCCGCTCAGCTTGCCTTTGTTGGCATCTTCGATAGCGAGGAGGGCCTGGTCAATGATTTCCCCCAGGTTGTCGGCATTACGCTGGGCATAGAGGTCTTTGAACAGCGTGCCCTCAGGCATCACGAAGCGGTCACGCTCCAGGCGGCGGCGAATGCGGTCCTCATCGTCGCCGTACTCGGCCTTCAGGGCATCGTAGTGGTCCTGCCACACGTCGCTGATGTACTTCACGAACAGCATGGTCAGCAGGTAGTTCTTGTACTCGCTGGGGTCTACCGTGCCGCGAAAGGTATCGCAGGCCCGCCAGAGGATGGCATTGATCTCAGACTGATCTATCAGAAGTGACATGTAGGGCCCATTATCTCAGGTATGGCCCTATAACTCAGTCCATTTTGACCATGTGCATGCAGGCACACCACGTCACTTCGTCCATGTACATCCATGTACGCAGGTCCTCTTCGTCCATGCACCACCATGCTCAGAGGCTGATTTGACCATGCACGTAGACCGATTTGGGCACTTTTGACCATGTCAATCCGGGGTTAAGGGCATAACCCCATGGACCATGCACCTGGACCCAATTTGACCATGCACCATGTCACTTCGCAGTCCCGGTTCGACCATCCCCCGTCCATCCCCATAGACCCGATTGACCATCCCCGGCCATCCCTGCAAGTCTCATTCGACCATCCCCACAGACCGGCAGAGGCTCTTTTGACCATCCCCAACCAGGTTGCGGAGCATAACCCCATGGACCATCCCCACAGGGCCACTTTGACCATCCCCACCATCCCCACTGAAACGGCAAGCGGGGCTTCGACAACACCAGCGCCGCCGTATTACCAAAGTCAATTTGACTATGATTTATGTCAGAATGCCTCATGGACCTAGATCAGAAGCTCAGGCGGCAGCTTCGGGCAGAAATGGCTCGGCAAGGTGTGACTCAGGCGGAGCTGGCTCGCCGGTTAGGCGTTCAGCCCCCTACGGTTGCTCAGGTCGTCACGGGCCGGCGTGGTCACATCCCAAGCAGCTTGGTATCCATCCTGGATGAATTGGGCCTGACGCTCACGGTTTGCCCAAAGGATGAGCAGCCATGACTGGACGCACGCAAACCAAGCGGGGCAACGGCAGCGGCAGCGGCAGCGGCAGTGTACGCAAGCTCCCTTCCGGCAAGTGGCAGTGGCGGGCCAGCATTCGCCTGCACAGTGGTGAAACCCTGCGGGTCGCGGGTACTGCACCGACCAAGACGGCCGCCGAGGCCGCGTTACGAGAAGCACAAACCGACGCTTCACGGGGACAGTTCACCGTCACGCAGAAGACGACCGTGGCCGAGTTCCTGCTCAACTGGCATGCTCTGCGGGCGGATACGCTGGCCGCCAAGTACAACCAGTCACAAACCAGTCTGATCAAAAAGCACATCATCCCCGGCATCGGCAAACGCACCATCAGCAGCCTGACCCCACGGGACCTTGAGGTCTTTTACGCCAGCCTGGTCCATCAGGATGAACGCCGACCTGACACCTTTGGGCAGCCGTTAGGCGACTCCATGAAGCGGCAAGTTCATAACCTGCTGCACCTGGCTTTCAATGACGCGGTGCGGCATGGCGAACTGCTCCGCAACCCCGCCGATACGGCCCGTCCCCGATACACCCGTAAGGCAGCCCAAGAAGACGACCTCAAAGCCTGGACTCCGGACGAAGCGCGGCGCTTCTATGAGGTGGCCCGTGGGGACCGGCGCGGCGTGGCCTTCTGCTTCATGCTCTCCACCGGCATGCGCGTGGGTGAGGTGCTGGGTCTGCGGTGGGAGAACGTCGATCTGGAAAGTGGCACCATCCACATCAAGGAAGCCCTCGTCAGCCTGAACGGCCACCTGCACCGCACCACTCCCAAGACGGCACGGTCCAAGCGCACCCTGGAGGTATCCGGAGATGCGCTGAGGATCTTACGGGAGCGGCAGGAGCGGCTGCCGTTAGAGAAAGAGGCAGCGGGTGAACGGTACATCGGGAGTGATGCCGTATTCACCAGTGAGGTCGGCACACCGATTCGCCCTGACAACACCTATAGCTTGATGAAACGGCTGTGTCAGGCGGCTGGGGTTCCATATAAAGGCACCCATGTTCTGCGGCATAGCTTCATTTCTATCCAGGGGCAACAAGGCTTACCGGTAGAGGTGATCAGCGCTCACGTTGGGCACGCCCGAGCTTCCTTTACTCAGGATCACTACCGCAGTGTGTTTGCGCACGAGCGCAAAGGGCTCACTCTCGACTTCTCGGCCCAGCTGAACGCCACGGAAACGGACCCCTAAACTCCGGTTGGGCACGCGTTGGGCACAGAGGCCATTTTCAGAGATCGGAGCAAAATCGCGAAAATAAAAATTCCCGCGCTAGGCGGGATTTTTCGTGGCGCACCCTAAAGGACTCGAACCTTTGACCGACCGCTTAGAAGGCGGTTGCTCTATCCAACTGAGCTAAGGGTGCCTATACCTTGTTTGATCAGGCGGCGTCATCATAGCGCAGGAGGACAGAGTGCAGCAAAGACACAGGGCATAAAAAAGCCCCCCGTACAGGGGGGAGGATGGAGCGGGATCACGGACTCGAACCGAGGCCAGAAGCTTGGAAGGCTGCTGTGCTACCACTACACCAATCCCGCTTAAGTTGTGCAAGGGAGTTGTTGGTCGAGGCGACAGGATTCGAACCTGCGACCCCTTGGTCCCAAACCAAGTGCGCTACCGGCCTGCGCTACGCCTCGCCTTCCTTGCGCGCCCGGTACTATACCAGATTTCGCAGCTTTGTGAAGGGGGTCCCCCCGACACCGGGACCAGGGCTTATGCTGAGCAATAACGTGAGTTCGCCTGTTTCCCCCGCTGCCCCCACCAACACGCCCAAACAGTTTCTGGAACTGGTCAAGTTTGAGCACACCGTTTTCGCCCTGCCCTTTGCCTATGCGGGAATGCTGCTGGCCTCGTACTGGCAACATGGCACCGGCTGGCCTGGCTGGCACACCCTGATCTGGGTCACTGTGGCGATGGCCGCGGCCCGCACGGCGGCGATGGGGGCCAACCGGGTCATTGACCGCTTTATTGACGCCCGCAATCCCCGGACCCAGGGCCGCGAGATTCCTGCCGGCAAGATTTCACCTGCGGCGGCCTGGGCGCTTGTGGCTGTCAGCCTCGCGGTCCTTTTGTTTGCGGCTTGGCAGCTCAATCCACTGTGCCTTGCCCTGCTGCCACTGGCAGTGATCTTTCTGATCGGGTACTCCTACACCAAGCGCTTCACTTGGCTGTGTCACGTCTGGCTGGGAATCACCGACGGGGCAGCGGCGGCGGGTGGGTGGATCGCCGTCACAGGAGCCTTTGCCCTGCCCGCTTGGCTGCTGTGGGCCGTGGTCATCTTCTGGATGATCGGTCTGGACACCATCTACGCCACCATGGACTACGACTTTGACCGCCGCAGCGGTATCAGGAGTATTCCCGCACGCTTCGGGATTCCGCGTGCCTTACAGATAGCCAAATGGAGCCACGCGCTGACCTTCATGCTGCTGCTGGCCGTAGGCTGGTCAGTGGATGCCAGCTTCTGGTACTACCTGGCCGCGCTGATCATGGGCGGCATCCTGTTCTATGAGCACGCCATCGTGCGGCCAGACGATTTGACCCGCGCCAACATTGCTTTCTTCGACGCCAACATGTGGCTGGCCCTCACCATGCTCGCCGGTGTGGCCGCCGACGTGACCTGGCGAACGCTGGCTGGCTGAGGCGCAAGATGCTTGAAAGCTCCCCCACAGAATTTGCTGCCACTTATGCCCAGTACGCTGCGCACGGCCAACTGCTGCCCAGGCCTGAGGGCTCCTTCCTGCTGGAATTCGTCAGTGGAGACCTGGCGCTGTACCTGCTAGACCGCTGCGGCCCTTACCTCACCCCAGGGCCGGCGCGTGTCGTCATTCACGGCTTGGTCAGTCCTGAGGCAACGGGGCCTGCCGCTGCCCCATTAGCCCCTTGGGCTGAGGCTCTAGGCCGCTCAGGGGTGCAGGGTGTAGGCCGCGTCCTGGCCCAGACATCACGCGCCACTGTGGTAGATGCAGGCCTCCCCCTGGTACTGAGCCATCCGGCCCGCCCGCCGTACTCTGCAGGCTGCTGGACTTTGCCCGCTGAGCCTGGCGACTGGCTGCGCTTCAGCACGTCGGCCCCACTGCACGGCTATTTGATTGAGTAGCTCCGACACGCACTATCGGGATTCCCTAAGACACCTTTCCTGAGACACTTTTGTCAGAAGATGACAACTATTCTCTACCCGTACTGGAACTTTCCAAAACCCCTTTCCTAGACAGGCTCGCAAGAAACCAGAAAGCGAGCGCCAGGACAGGGGGTATTAAGCCGCTGAGCGTTCGCTCAAGGGTTCTTATCTCACAATTTATGAGAACACTTGGTTTATCATTTTATTCTAATCAACCGCAATATTTGGAACGGTTCCATCCCTCTCCCTCTCCCTTTTCGTGCTGATTCCTTGCTGAGGCGACTTCTTATGCACTCCTTCTCTGTTCCTCCCCCACCTTGCCCTGATGACCGGTTCTGTGTTCTGGTGCTTGATTTGGTCGGCAGCACAGCGCTGGCCCAGCAACTTCCCCTGCCGATTTGGGGTGAGCTGCTGGGCCAGTGGAGTCTGGACATCCTCCAACTGCTGCGCGGCTGGGGTGGATGGATTCTGCCGCTGCAAGGGGACGCTGCCCTGGCTTGCTGGCCGGCCTGGCAAGCTGAAGCAGCGGTTGGAGCTGCCCAGCAGGCTCACGGGATGACGGCGGGCCTGCCGCTGGCACAGACTCTGGGGCAGTCTCTGACCCTGCGCGCCGGATTGGCTGCTGGTGAACTGACCCTGCTTCCCTATCAGGAACCGCGACCCTGCGGCCTGCCACTTCATCTGGCTCACCGCCTGAGCAGCGTGGCAGACCCCGGCGAAACCTTACTCTGCGCCGAGGTGGCAAGAACCTTAGAAGCACAGCCAGGCAGTGGGCGGAGCATTTTGCAGCGGCGTACTGTGCCCCCGCTACAAGGGTTTGAGACGCTCCAGAGCAGCGGTGCAGCCTTTTACCGAGTGCTTTTACCGGCAGAGCAGTTGGCAGGCGCTGAGATGAAAGCAGGTTAAGTCCCGCTCTCTTATTCTCATGAGAATGCCACTAGACTGCCGCTATGGAACGTAAGCCCCTGGTCCTCGTCATTGAAGACGAGAAAGAAATCGCCCGCTTCATTGAACTGGAATTGGGGGCAGAAGGGTACACCACGGACGTGGCTTATGACGGCGTCACCGGCCTAAGCAAGTTCCGTGAAGTTGCGCCGGACTTGGTGGTGCTTGACCTGATGCTGCCTGTGCTGGACGGCCTGGAAGTGGCCCGCCGCATTCGCAAGACCAGCAATACGCCGATCATTATCCTGACGGCCAAAGACGGCATTCAGGACAAGGTTGAGGGCCTAGATTCGGGAGCCGATGACTACCTGATCAAACCCTTTTCTATTGAAGAGTTGCTTGCCCGCGTGCGTGCCCACCTGCGCCGGGTCAATCCGGCCGTCACCGGCGAAGTGCGGGTGGCCGATCTGGTCATGAACCTCGATGGCCGCGAGATTTTCCGGGGGGGCCGCCGCGTTGAGCTGTCTGCCAAGGAGTTTGAGCTGCTGGAGCTGCTGGCCCGCAATCCTGGCAAGGTCTTTTCGCGCTTTGAGATTGAAGAAAAGGTGTGGCCCGAATACACCGGCGGCAGCAACGTGGTGGATGTCTATATCGGCTACCTGCGCCGCAAGTTGGAAGAGGGAGGCGAGCGCCGCCTGATTCACACCGTCCGTGGTGTAGGCTACGTGCTGCGCGAAGAATAACTCCATGCTAGATGGCTTCCGTCAGCGGTGGCGCGGCGCAACCCTGCGCCACCGCCTGACCACTTTCTATACCACCCTGCTGGTGGTGCTGCTGCTGCTGACGGCCCTCACCGTACAGACCATGATGCGGCACGACCTGGAGCGGTCCCTAGAAAATGACCTGGCCGACACGCAGACCCAGTTCACCGAGCTGGTGCCCAGCTTGCAGCTGGCCTTAGGCCCCACCGACTCAGACGGATTGGCCGAAGCGCGGAGCAAGTTTCCTTCTTCCGTGATTCAGGTGGACCCACTGGTGGCCCGCTCACAGACGGGCGATCTGCAAAGCGAATGGTCCGCCGCCCAGGACGAACAGTCCCGCTTGGCCCTGCTGGACTTCCTGCACCGTCAGAGCGAGGCTTTCCGCCTGCGGCCAGTGGGCATTGACCCCGCTGCACCGCTGCAACTGAGTGACCACGAGCTCACGCAGCTGCTGGAATCACCTTCCGGCCAAATCCTGATCAACCGCTCAGTCAAACCGCAGTTCGCCGACCCGGAGCCTATGCGGATTCTGGTGTCCCTTACGCCGCTGAAGTTTCAGCAAGCAGACGGCAGCAGTGAGGAGATGCTGGCGGTGACCTTTATCGGACGCAGCCTCAGTTCGCTCAACCGCACGGTGACCCGTTTGCAGCTGATTATGGGCGGGTTGCTGCTGCTGGGCAGCTTTCTGGCAGCTATTGGGGCTTACGTGCTGGCAGGCTGGGCGCTGCGGCCACTCAACACGGTCCGCCACGCTGTCGAAGGCATTGATTCGCAGAACTTGCAGGCCCGCGTCCCTGTGCCCGACTCGGATGACGAAGTCGAGGCGCTGGCCGTAGCCTTCAACCGCATGCTTTCGCGCCTGGAAGACAGTTTTGAGACGCAGCGGCGCTTTTCGAGTGACGCCAGCCATGAGCTGCGCACCCCGGTTACGGCCATCGGCGGGCACGCCACCTATCTGCTGCGGCGTACGGAGCTCAATGCCCAACAGCGCGAAAGCATCCAGATTATTCAGCGCGAGTCGGCGCGCATGACCGACTTGATCGGCAGTCTGTTGCAGCTGGCCCGCTCGGACGGAGGCGTGTTGCAACTCAAATCACAGCTGCTGTTCTCACAGATGCTGCTTCAGGAGATTGCCCGTGAGCTGCGCCCGCTGGCCGAGAGTGAGGGAGCGGTGCTTGTCCCCGCCGGTCAGGACATTCCCTTTGAAGCGGACCCGGACCGGCTGCGGCAGGTGCTGAATAACCTGATTAGCAATGCTCTCAAGGCGGGGGCCACCCGCATAGAACTGGGCTCTACGCAGCCCAAACCTGGCCGCGTGCGCCTGAGTGTCTCGGACAACGGCCCCGGCATCGCCGCCGATCAGCTGGAAAAGCTGTTTGACCGCTTTTACCGCCTGGAGGACTCGCGCAGCCGTGATCGGGGCGGCGCTGGCCTGGGGCTCAGCATCGCCCGGACCATCGTGGACGCGCACGGGGGACATATCTGGCTGGAAAGTCAGCTGGGACAGGGCACCCAGGCGTACGTGGACTTGCCGGTAGGGAACCTGCCCGCGCTGGACGACGACGATATTCCGTAAGCGGCGCAGTTCGCTGGCAGACGCCCGCGCTCTTAACCCATCATCAGCTCGTGGAGTTCTTCAACCAGGGCTTCGGCGTCGGCAGTGGTGCGCGCGACCAGCAAGATGGTGTTCTCGCCCGCCAGCGTGCCCACAATGTCGTCACGGCGCAGGCGGTCCAGGATCAGGGCAACCCCACTGGCATGGCCCTCGGCAGTATTGAGCACGAGGATATTTTCACCGTGGTCAATGTCGTGGACAAAATTCTGGAACAGCCGGGCAATCTCGTCACTGAGGTCCAGCTCGCTCTGCACATGTGCAAGGGCGTAGCGGTGCCGCCCCTTGCCGACGGGGAGACGCACCAGCCGCAGCTCGTTGATGTCGCGGCTGACAGTGGCCTGGGTCACCGCAATTCCGTCGGCCCGCAGGCGCTCAACCAGCTCGGCCTGCGTCGAGATACTTTCGCGGGTGATGATGTCCTGAATCAGACGTTGGCGTTGTTCTTTGGAGAGCACGTCTGTTATTTTATGCAGTTTTTCTGAATAAATCTACAGGGACAACCCTCGGTATGCACACGAAGGCCAGTGCCCGGAAGCAACGCGCAGTCTAAGGCATCGCTCCTGGCCCTGTCCAGCGAGTCAGCGTAGCTCTGGGCGGGCCGCCAGCAAGGCCCTGGCACGGTCCAGCAAGCGCTCGGCCACTTCCCGCTTGCTCAGGCGCGGCCAGGCTTCATGGGTGCCGTCGGCCTGGACCAGCGTGACCTGATTGTCATCGCCGCCAAATGCTGTTCCCTCCTGGGTGGGGTAGTTCAGCAGAATAAAGTCGGCGTTTTTGCGCCGGGCTTTGTCAGCGGCCCGCTCCACACCCGCGTGGGTTTCCATCGCAAAGCCCACCAGCACCCGCCGGCCTTTGTCCGTGCCAAGTTCGGCCAGAATGTCGGGATTCTTGACCAGTTCAATGGTCTTGGTGTCGCCGCCTTTGGCTTCCTTTTCCGTCTTGACCTCGGCGGCTCGGTAGTCGGCCACTGCCGCTGTCATGACCACCAGGTCAGCGGCCTGCGCTGATTGCACCACGGCGTCCCGCAGCTCTAGCGCACTCTCGATATTTACACGCTGCACACCACGCGGCGTAGCAAGGTTCACCGGCCCGCTCACGAGTGTGACCTCCGCTCCACGCTCGGCAGCAGCCTGCGCCACCGCAAAGCCCATCTTGCCGCTGCTGGGATTGCTGACAAATCGCACCGGGTCCAGATACTCGCGGGTCGGCCCAGCCGAGACCACCACCTTGAGCCCTGTCAGGTCCTGCCGGGGCCTGAGCAGCTGCATCACCTGCGCGGCTATGTCTTCCGGCTCGGCCATGCGCCCCAGACCTTCGCCCTCGCCCGCCGTGCCGAACGCTCCAAAGACCGGTCCCAGAAAGTGATGCCCGAAGGAGCGCAGCCGCTCAGCATTGGCCTGCACAGCGGGGTGCTGCCACATGCGCTCGTTCATGGCCGGCACCCACAGCACCGGAGCGCGCACGCTGAGCAGCGTGGCACTGAGCAGGTCCCCGGCATGTCCCTGGGCGGCACGGGCCAGGGTATCAGCTGTGGCACCAATCACTACGGCGGCGTCACAGCGGGCCAGGGTCAGGTGCTGGGCCTGCGGCTGCGCGGCGAACCAGGTGTCGTCGGTGGCAACTTCGCAGGCTCCGGCAGTGCTCAGGCTCAGCGGGGTCACGAACTCTAGCGCGGCGCGGGTCGCGATCACCTGGGTCCGGGCCCCTTGTTCACGCAGGCGGCGCAGGGTGGAGGGCGCTTTGATGGCCGCCACGCTGCCGCCCACCAGCACCAGCACCTGCGGCGAGTCAGACGGGGAATCGGACAAAGGGACAGAGGCGCTCATGCCCTCTAGTGTAGGGGGACTGTGAGAAGAGGGCCGCTAGAGTGAACGCCATGTTGGGCCAACGCCGCCTCCCTCCCCAGGTTCTTTTTCTGCTCAGTCTGCTGCTGGGACTGCTGGCAGCGACAGCAGCTTACCGCTCTGCCAGCGCCGAGAACTGGCTCCCGGCAGCCCTGTGGGGCGGGCTGGCCGTATGGCTGGTCGTGGACGCTGTACGCGCCCTGGGCTGGATGAAGCATGGCCGTAACTTGCCCGCCCAGACCAGTGCCCAGCCACCTGCGCCCGCTCCTCAGCCCAGCACTCCGCCTGCGCTCAGCGTGGATCCGGCAGTGACGGGCGCGCAGACCAATCCTTTGCTGCGTGATCCGCAGGCGGGCCGCAGCGTCCAGTCCACCGACCAGCTGGACTGAGTGAGCCACTCAGGAACCCATCTTAAGAAAACCGACAGGCCCCCCAGCTTCCCTGGGGTGTCTTTTGCCCCTATTTCTTAACAGGGGGTTGGTAAACTGGCCAGACTGACCGGGCCATCTGCTCCTGCCCTCTGCCCTGTGTGCGTGTGGGCCAGCGATGCAGCACTGGCTTGGCCGTTTCTCTCCCCCTAGAGGTTCTTCTTGAAAAAGCTCAATCCCTGGTTGATTGTCCTGTTCGTGCTTGCGCTGATGCTGATGTACTCGCAGACCGCGAATGTGGGCCGCCCAACCGTCAACTATTCCGAATTCCAAGACCTGCTGCGCCAAGACCGTATTGAGCGGGTGGACATCGTGGGTTCGCGGGCCACTGCTACGCTGACCGAGCCGACCCAGGTAAATGTGGATACGCCCAGCGGCACCCAACAGCGCCAAGCCGAAGGCGTGACTGTGCAGCTGTCGCCTTCGTCCGCCGTGCGCGACGACGAGCTGATCCCTGCGCTGCGCGAGCAGGGCGTTACCGTGAACTTCCGCGAGCCCAGCCAGTGGTTCAGCATCCTGCTCAGCCTACTGCCCCTGCTGATGCTGGGCGCACTGTTCTACTTCTTCTTTGTGCGGGCGCAGAGCAGCCAGGGCGGCATGATGCAGTTCGGGCAAAGCAAGGCCAAGAAGTACGGCAAGGAGAACAAGGTCGACACCAAGTTCACCGACGTGGCTGGACACGAAGAAGCCAAAAAGGAACTGGTGGAGGTCGTGGACTTCCTGAAGAATCCCGGTAAGTACCACCAGATCGGCGCTGAGATTCCTAAAGGTGTGCTGCTGGTCGGCCCTCCCGGCACCGGTAAGACCCTTCTGGCCCGCGCCATCGCTGGCGAGGCCGACGTGCCCTTTTTCTCGGTTAGCGCTTCTGAGTTTATGGAAATGTTCGTGGGTGTGGGGGCCAGCCGCGTGCGGACCCTGTTTGAAGATGCCCGCAAGAACGCCCCGGCCATCATGTTTATTGACGAAATCGACTCGATTGGCCGCAAGCGTGGTGCAGGCATCGGCGGCGGGCACGACGAGCGCGAGCAGACCCTCAACCAAATCCTGTCCGAGATGGACGGCTTCGACAAGGCCAGCAACGTGATCGTGCTGGCGGCAACCAACCGCCCCGATGTGCTGGACCCGGCCCTGCTGCGTCCTGGCCGCTTTGACCGTCAGGTGACCATTGACCTGCCCAACATGAAAGAGCGCGTGGCCATCCTCAAGGTGCACCTGCGCAACAAGCCGCTGGGCGAAGGCGTGGATGTGGACGAGCTGGCCAAGTCCACCCCCTACTTCTCGGGCGCTGACCTCAAGAACCTCGCCAACGAAGCTGCGCTGGAAGCGGCCCGTATCGGCAAGACCCAGATTGAGATGAGCGACTTTTACCGGGCGCTGGACAAAATCACCCTGGGCCTGGAAAACGGCTCACTGACCATTTCCGACCAGGAAAAGCGCGCCATCGCCTACCACGAGGCTGGGCATGCTGTGACCGCCGCCGTGATTCCCGGCAGCGACAAGCTGCAAAAGGTGAGCATCATTCCGCGTGGCCGGGCACTGGGCGCCGCCTTCTACCTGCCCGAAGAAAACGTGCTGATGAGCAAGGAAAAGCTGGAAAACCAGCTGGTGGTGGCCCTGGGAGGCCGCGCCGCTGAAGAAGTCTTTATTGGCAGCGTGACTTCCGGCGCAGCGGACGATTTCCGCAAAGCCACCAACATGGCCCGCAAGATGGTGTTGGAATGGGGCATGGGCGATAACTTCGCCAACATGGCCCTGAATCCCGATAGCGGCGGCCCCGTGTTCTTGGGCGAGGATATGGCGAAGACCCGCAGCTACTCTGAGCACACCGCGCAGCTGGTGGACGAGGATGTCAAGCGGATTCTGTACCGCGCCTACGAGCGGGCCAAAGCGCTGGTCAGCGAGTACGGCCAGGCCATGCACGAGGTCAGCGACGCGCTGCTAACCCAGGAACTGATTACCGGCGACGTGGTCCGCAGCGCCGTAGCAAAAGTGAAAGGGGACATGCCGGGGCTGACGCCGGCCAACGGCACCCCGCCCCTGCCACCCGCACCTGCTGCGACTGACTGAACACTCTACGGCTCCCCGCTCCGTGCCCTTCCAGGTACGGAGCGTTTTTCTGGGTTTTTTTGAGTGGAGGACGCACAAATGGTCTACAGTGGGCCGATGGGGAACCACCACGAACAACCTACGCCTCCGGCATCCACAGTCACGGAGGCCGAATGGGACTACACCACCCGCGCCGTCCAGAGCGCCATTTCACGCGGCCTGGGCCAGAGTATCGGCCTGCCGGTGCATACAGCGGCAGCCTTTCAGTTTGGCAATCTGGAAGAAGCCCAGGCCGAGTTCGCTCAGGGGGGTGGCCTGAGCTACGCCCGGATGCAAAACCCTACCGTGCGGATGCTGGAAGAACGCCTCAGTAGCCTGGAAGGTGCGGCACATACCCTGGCGCTGGCCAGTGGGCAGGCCGCCACCTTCACGGCGCTGATGAGTGTTTGCCGCGCCGGGGACCACATCGTCTCGGCCTCGACGCTGTTTGGCGGCTCGGCGGGGCTGCTGCAAAACGTATTGCCGCTGATGAGCATCGAAACGACCTTTACAGACGGCAGCCCAGAGGCGATGAAGGCCGCGCTGCGCCCCAACACCCGCGTGCTGTGGGCAGAAATGATTTCTAATCCCAGCGGCGACGTGGCTGACGTGGCAGCGCTGGCAGAAGTGGCCCATGGCGCAGGCGCACTGCTGGCGATAGACAATACTGTGGGCGGCGCAGGCTACCTGGCACGGCCACTGGAACACGGAGCTGATATGAGCGTGCAGAGCCTGACCAAGTGGGCCGGAGGACACGGCAGCGCGATGGGCGGCAGCGTCAGCGTGGGCAGCAGCGACCTGAGCCGCAACCTCATTTTTACGGAGGGTGAGGAGCGCAGCCTGCTGAACCTGCACGGGGGCGCGGCCCTGGCCCAGCGGCAACGCTGGCTGGGCGCTTCACAGCTGGGCATGACCCTGGCTCCCCATTCGGCCTTTTTGCTGGGGCAGGGGCTAGAGACAGTGGGCGTGCGCCTGGACCGTGAGTGCGCCACAGCGCAGGCCCTGGCCGAGTGGCTGAGCCGTC
Source organism: Deinococcus piscis (assembly GCF_014653275.1). Taxonomy (GTDB): domain Bacteria; phylum Deinococcota; class Deinococci; order Deinococcales; family Deinococcaceae; genus Deinococcus; species Deinococcus piscis. Next base: position 43,396 of record NZ_BNAL01000011.1, on the reverse strand, counting down.
ATGAGCGGGTAAGTGCGGTGAGCTACTGCGGCCTGCCAGAGCATCCCAGCTATGAGCGGGCGCAGCGCTACTTGCCGCGTGGCAAAGGGGCCATCCTGACCTTTGACGTGCCGGACCCTTCGCGCTTCCTGAGTAGGCTGCAGCTGCTGCGGATTGCCCCCAACCTGGGCGACACCCGCACGCTGGTGGTGCATCCTTGGACCACCACGCATGGCCGGGTGCCCGAAGCCAGCCGCCGCGCCGCCGGAGTGGGGCCGCAGACCATCCGCATGACGGTGGGCCTGGAGGATCTGGCCGACCTGCAAGCCGATATTGAGCAGGCGCTCTGAAGGCCAGGCTCTACCAGGCTGCACCGCACAGAACTGCTCTAGACTGGGAGCCCCATTCAAGCCTATTTCCCCGGAGGAACCCCATGACTGGACCCCGCCCTACGACCCTGGAAGACGCCGCGACCCTTCCCGCGCCCACTGCCGACACGGTGCAGGGCCGCTACCTGACCGACGCCACTTCGCAGCCACGCAGCGCCGCTGACCGCGAACACATCATGCAGAACCTGCGTTTCGGAGCCGACTTCAGCGACCACATGGCCTCGGCCCGCTGGACCGCCGACACCGGCTGGAGTGACCTGCAGCTGCTGCCCTACGGCCCCATTCCGCTGGACCCCAGCGCCAATGTGCTGCACTACGCCCAGGAAGTGTTTGAGGGGCTCAAAGCGTACCGCCACGCGGACGGGAGCATCTGGCTGTTTCGGCCCATGTTCAATGCGGGGCGGCTGGCGGCGTCGTGCCGGCGTATGGCCCTGCCCGAGCTGCCCGCCGAGGACTTCCTCGCCAGCCTGGTGGACCTGATCCGCACCGACCACGAGTACGTGCCTCACATCGAAGGCGGCAGCCTCTACCTGCGGCCCTTCATCTTCGGAGATGGCGCGGGCCTGGGCGTCAAGCCCAGCACGTCGGCCCGCTACCTCTGCATTGCCAGCCCCAGCGGGCCGTACTTCAAGAACGGTTTTGCTCCGGTCAGCATCTGGGTGACGCAGCAGTACCACCGCGCCGGTCCCGGCGGCATCGGCGCAGCCAAGACTGGCGGCAACTACGCCGCCTCGCTGCTGCCCCAGCAGGAAGCTCAGGCCCAGGGCTACGAGCAGGTGTGTTACCTGGACAGCGTCCACGGCACCAACCTGGAAGAACTGGGCGGCATGAACGTGTTTGTGGTGCGCGCAGACGGCAAGGTGCAGACACCCCGGCTGACTGGCACCATCCTGGAAGGCGGCACCCGCTCCAGCATCATTCAGTTGCTGCGTGACGCTGGGCGGCAGGTTGAAGAAACGGCCATCAACTTCAGCGAGTTGGCCGAAGACATCCGCCGTGGAGCCGTCACCGAAATGTTCGCCTGCGGCACGGCGGCAGTCGTCACGCCCATCGGACGGCTGGGCTTTGAGGGCGGCGAGGTAGAGCTGAGCCAGGGCACCGTGACCCAGGAGGTGTACGGCACCCTGACCGGCATTCAATATGGCCGCGTGGAAGACCGCCACGGCTGGATGTACCGGGTGATGTAGGCGCAGAAAAGCAGAAGGAAGGCCAGCTCGGTGATTCCCGCCTGGCCTTCTTCCTCTGCTTTCTGCCTCGCCCCCTCTGCTAGCGTAGTCGCATGCCCTTTCAACCTCACCCCAGCTGGGCGGCACTGATCGAGGACGAGCAGCAGCCCTGGCGGACACTCAGCAGCCGTGAACTGATCGGCCCCCCACGCCGCGTCTGGGAAGACCGCGTGCAGGTGCGCCCTGGCGTGCAGACCACCTATCAGTACCACCCGCGTGGGCACCAGGCCATTTTCGTGCTGCCGGTGACGGACGCGGGCGACATTGTGCTGATTCGGCAGTACCGCTACCCCCTGCGGGCCACCATCACCGAGATTGTGGCCGGGGGCGTGGAAGCGGGCGAACAGCTGCTGGACGCGGCGGCCCGCGAACTCAAAGAAGAGGTGGGCGGCGTGGCAACAGAGTGGGTGGCGCTGCCGGGCTTTTATCCCCAGCCCAGCATCAACGGCGTGGTGTTTTTTCCGATGCTGGCCCTGGGCGTGAGCCTGGGCGAAATGGCGCACGAGGACACCGAAACCATTGAGCGGCTGACGCTGCCGCTGGCTGAAGCCTACGCCATGCTGGAACGCGGCGAGATTCAGAGCGGCTCCAGCAGCCTGGTGATGTGGCAAGCGCGGGCCGAACTGGTGAGGCGGGGCCTGCTATGACACCAGGCCCCAAGTTGCCCGACCCTTTTACCACACTGGCGGCCCCACACCGCCACGGCGAAGTGATTGAAAACTCCGAATTTCTGGCCTACGCTCGCCGCGCTGACACTCCCGAAGAGGCGCTCAACTTCCTGGCCGAACTGCGCGCCAAGTATCCCGACGCCACCCACCACTGCTGGGCCTACCGAATTGGCGAGCTGTACCGCTTTGGCGACGACGGCGAACCTGGAGGCACAGCGGGCGCACCGATTCTGCGGGCGATTGAGGGCCAGGGCGTGCAACATGTGATGGTGGTAGTCGTGCGCTACTACGGCGGCGTCAAGCTGGGGACCGGCGGGCTGGTGCGGGCCTACGGCGGAGCCGCAGCCGAAGTGCTCAGGACCGCCGAGCGCTTTGAGGTGCGCCCGCGCCTGCGCCTGAACGTCAGCGTGGGCTTTGCCGAGCAGGGGGCGCTGTATCACCTGCTGGACACCTGGGACGTGGTGAAAGGCGAAGAAGTGTATACCCCGCAGGGCGTCACCGTACCGCTGGAGGTGTACCCAGAGGACGAAGCCGGATTCACTCAGGCGCTGGAAGATGCCACGCGGGGCAGTGGTGTGCTGGAAGTGCTGGGGCCGGCGGAGGAAAGCTGAACTTCAGCGCAAAGTTGGCAGGCCCGCAGAAGCCAAGACACTACTGTGATGGCATGAACAGTCCTACAGAAGTCCCGGCCAGGGGGCCACTGGATTATCTCAAAACCGCACTTACCCGTGATTACGCCAAGTTCTCTGGGCGTGCGAGACGCAGTGAATTCTGGTACTTCACCCTTTTTTACACGCTCATCAGCATCCTCGCCATTTTACTTGACGAAGCTTTCAATACTTATTTGGACGGAGTCTTAAGGGAGCGTGGGGCATTTGAAGCCATCATTCAGCTTTTGCTCTTCTTACCTTCTATCAGCGTCAGTATCCGGAGAATGCACGATATAGGGCGCAGTGGCTGGTGGGTACTGATCAATTTCATCCCTCTGTTCGGGGCGCTCTATTTCATCTATCTTGCTACCGTTGACAGTGAGCCGCAGCCCAACAAGTGGGGGCCTTCTCCCAAATACCGCGCCATGTCCGGAGACCCGTTCGGGGGGCACAGTCGTCAGCAAGCTGTGACCGCTCAGGCCGCCCCACGCTCCACCACCATGGGTATTAGTGCAGACACTCTCCCTACCGACCCGGAAGGGCGCAAATATGGCCGCCACTGATATGCACCTCGGCCTTCATTGACTCATTTGAGAGGGTGCAGTGAGTGTCCAAAGCTGCGCGGGCCAAGACCCTCTAGCCCACGCAACCAGGCAATGTCACTGTCACTCCGCGAAGTGTTTATGCCTATTTCTCCAAGCTGGCCTGCCCCCTGACCCACTGCACCAGATCACGCAGCGGCTCCTCGGCCACTGGCGCAAAGTCATCGGCCACCATGCTGCGGGCTGGCCCCAGGCTATGGCCCAGGCCGGGATACAGGCGCACGGTATGGTCCACTCCGGCGGTGTCCAGAGCTTCTGTCAGGCGCGGCAGATACGCGGCAGGCGTGTTGGCGTCGTTGGTGCCCTGCAAGACCAGCACGGGCACCTTCAGCTGCGGTGCCTGAGCCGTGACACTGGGCAGCGCCCGCGCCGGGCTGTACATGTTCAGAAATCCAGCGGGAGAGTTCAGCTGCGTCTCCAGGCTCTGCCGCGCCCCGGCCAGGTACTCGCTGTCCAGCTCAATGACGCCGTTCCCGTCGCGGTCAAAGGCAGGGTTGAGTTTGGGTGCGCCGCCCGCAAAGCTGCTGGGGTCCAGCGCAAAGCCCACGGCATTGCGGGCCACCAGGCCTGCCCCCGGAGCGCCCATCACCGCCGCCAGATTCTCGGCACTGAGGCCACCAGGGGCTACCTGACGCAGATAAGGCAGCTGCACATCGGTCAGCTGCGCCTCAAAGAGTTCACCCCAGTCCAGTACCACAGGCCCCTGCACAATCAGGCCCGCCACCTCCGGGTTGCGGCGCACCAGTTCGGCAGCCACGGTGCTGCCCTCGCTCCAGCCATACACATAAATCTGCTCCGGGTCTATCCGGGGATTGCGGCGCATGGTGTCCAGCGCCGTCTGCGCGTCGGCCAGGAAGGTGTCCAGGTCAGCTTCGCCGTAGAAGCGGGCATAGTCCACTTTGCCAGGACCGCTCACGTAGCGCTTGTTGTAGCGCAAGCTGGCGATCCCGCCCCGCCCCAGCGCCTGCGAGATGTCCCCAAAAATGCTAGACACCACCTGTCCCTGCGGGCCAGTGTAAGTAAAGTCCATGTCAGCCGGGCTGGAACCATGAATCAGCAGCACGGCGGGCAGGCGGCTGGCCTGGGCTGCACCCTGCGCCGGATAAGTCCACTGTGCCGGACTCTGAAAGTCGCCCAGCGTCAGGGTGGTGTCCTCCGTCTGAGGCGCGGCGGCCTGGGTCGGCGGTGTAGGCACGACGTCCGCCGGTGCTGAGCGGTGCAGTGGTAAGGCAGGAATGGAGGCCGACGCCGCCCCGGCAGGAGTGCTGTAGGCAGGAGTACCGCCGCCAGCCAGGGCAACGGAGGGAGACAGAGCCAGCGTCAGGGCCAGCGTAAGTGTGTTTCTGGGCATGTTTCAGTGTAGGCAGTGCCCCTAGAGGTGAGATGAGAGGGCGGTGCTCCTGCGCCCTATTTGCCTACGCAGAAGTTGCGGAATACAGCGTCTACAATGTCGTCCTGCACGTCGCGGCCCGTCAGTTCGGCCAGGGCCAGCAGGGCTTCTTCCAGCTCTATGGAGGCGAGGTCGTCCGGGAGTGCCTGGGCCAGGCGCACATGGTCCAGCGCCCGGCGGGCAGCGTCGGCCTGACGCTCACTGCCCAGCCAGGCTTCACTGCGCGAAGCGTCGCCCAGCAATTCGGCCTGGAGCTGTTCGCGCAGCTCAGGGAGGCCCACACCTGTCGCCGCGCTGACCGGCAAGTAGGCGGCGTCGTGCCAGGCGGCAGGCAGATCGGCCTTGGTCCGCAGGCGAATCACCCGTGCCTGCATAGGCAGCGCCAGCGGCGGCGGTGCAAAGGGCGCAGCGCCGTCGGCCAGCACCAACACCACATCCGCTCCTTCGGCCAGGGCGTGGGCTTGCCGCACGCCAGCGGCCTCTACCACATCCTCGGTGTCGCGCAGACCTGCCGTGTCCACCAGCGTGACCGGCACCCCGGCCAGCGAAAGGCCCGCTTCCAAATAGTCGCGGGTGGTGCCCGCAATCGGCGTGACGATAGAGCGCTCATACCCCAGCAGCGCATTAAGCAGGCTGGACTTGCCCGCGTTGGGTGGGCCTATCAGGGCGATGCGCGCTCCCTGGTTCGCCACCCGGCCCGCGTGGGCCGTGCCCAGCAGCGCTTCTAGCTCGGCGGCGGCGCGGGCCAGCGGCACCCCGCGTTCCTCTTCAGGCACACCTTCTTCGGGATAGTCCAGCAGCGCGGCAATGCTGGAAAGGGTCAGTGTCAGGTCACGGGCAATCGCCTCCACCCGCTCCCCCAGCGCCCCGGATAGCCCCAGGGTCGCCTGACGGCGCGCCGTTTCGGTGCTGGACTCCACCAGATTCAGCACGGCTTCGGCTTGGGCCAGGTCCAGTCGGCCTGCCAGATAAGCCCGCAGCGTGAACTCGCCGGGGCGGGCAGGGCGAGCGCCCAAATCCAGGGCGCGGGTCAGGACTTCGCTCAGCACGGCGGGGCTGCCGTGGGTCTGAAACTCGGCCACGTCCTCGCCGGTGTACGAGTGGGGACTGCGGAACACCAGACACAGCCCTTCATCCAGCACTTCCCCGCCCGCGCCCATCAGTTGCCCAAACAAAAAGCGCCCGCCCGGTGTCGCGCTGGGACGGCGGCGACCAGCGAACAGCGCATCGGCCACGCGCAGGGCGTCTGGGCCACTGACCCGTACCACACCGACTCCCGCGTGCCCCGGCGCGGTGGCTACAGCAGCAATGGTGTCGGACAGGCCAGAGCGGGAGGAGGTGCGCGTCATGGGATTTAGGCTAGCGCTTGCCAAAGCTTTCTGTCCCGTGCTAAGCTCGTTCAGCGCTGAGGGGGCTTAGCTCAGCGGGAGAGCATCCGCTTTGCAAGCGGAGGGTCAAGAGTTCGAATCTCTTAGCCTCCACCAGAATGACCGCCGTTTCCGATGAGGAGCGGCGGTTTTCTTTTTGGCTCATTCCTTGTTGGGTTGGCTCAGATTCCTTGCTGGGTCAGGGCCGGGCTGTCTCGTCCGGCAATGCGGCGGGCAACGCGGCAAAGGCTGGCTCTGCCAACCGCTGAGCGTGCGAGCGGATATCAGGTGGCCAGGCCTGCATGGCGTCCCTGAAAGCGGCAAGGTCGCCCGCATACAAGGCTCTGGACGCTTCCTGATATCCGGCCAGGTCGCCTGCGAGGGTCAGCATAAAGCGGTCTGCCGCTGCCCTGGCCTGTTGCTGTGCAGCCGCCTGCGGATGACGCTTGCGCTCTGCATCAATGAGACGGCGCAGGGTAGCTGAAACACCGCCAGGTTGCCCCTCCAGCCAGTCCCACTGACGGGGCAGCAGGGTCACTTCTCTGGATGTTACGCCCAGTTTCGGGCGGCCCGGCCCCCTTCGGGGAGGCTGCGGAGCCGTGCGCTCAAGCACTTCTTCCAGCGTGCCCCGCCAGTCGAAATCTGCCTGCTTGCCGGTCTGGTCGTCAAAAATCAGGATGTCGCCCCGCGTCACCTGCTCACGTTGCGCGAAGAGCTGGCGCAGCAGGGTAGGCAGCTCAGCCGTGCCCAGGTGACGGGAACCGGCAAAGGCGGTAAATGTCTGCTCATTCATATCCGCATATTACCCGGGTAAAATATAGAGTGTCAATACTACCGGGGTAAAATACAGCCAGAGCTGTGCAGCTTCTCCCGGACTACGCCATCTGGCGCATTCTCTCCCCCACCCCGGCGCGTTAGCTTCGGGCCCTATGCCCAACTCCCACATGCAGCGCATCATCGTGATCGGCACCACCGGCAGCGGCAAAACCACGCTGGCACGTCAGCTGGGGCAGGTGCTGGGCCTCCCCCACGCCGAGCAGGACGCCTGGAACCATAGGCCCGGCTGGCAGGAAGCGCCGCTGGCGGAGTTCCGCGCTCAGGTGAATGCCTTTACCGCGCAGCCAGGCTGGGTCATGGACGGCAACTACACCAAGGCGCAGGACATCAGCTGGCCGCGTGCCGATACGGTGGTCTGGCTGGACTACTCGGCCCCAGTGGTCTTCACAAGGCTGCTGCGGCGTACGCTGCGGCGAATGTGGACCCGCGAAGAACTCTGGAACGGCAACCGCGAGCGTTGGCAAACCCTGCTGGCCTCTGACGGCATTTTGCGCTGGTTCTTCCGCACACACTGGAAAAACCGCACCCGCAACCGCCAGAAGCTGGACCGCCATCCCCATCTGGACGTGGTGCGCCTGCGCTCGCCTGCCGAGACTGAACGCTGGCTTCAGCGGCTGGAAGCCGGGCAGATGGGAAGTATCAAAGGCGACCTTTGGCCTGCCCAGTCAGGCGGCTGATGCGCTGCGCCAGAGCCAGTGCCCAGGCTGGGGGTGTTTGCTGCTCTGCGCGGGCCACAGCCGTCTGCACAGTGGCCTGGGGCGTGGGAATGGGGATTTGCCGTGTCCCAGCGCCAGCCACTGTAGGCCGTTCAGTTCAATCCTGAGTGCCGCATTGCTGCGGGCCGCACCAGCGTTCCAGCTGGCAAGCGTGGGCATAGGAAACAACGGATGAAGCTCGGTGGTCACGAGCAGGTCCGGGACATTTGCGAAGCTGTCACCTGCGTACAGGATGCCGTCGCAGGCCTCCAGATAAACCAAGCCCTTCAGAGTGGCTCGGCGCAGCGTTAACAGACAAAGAGCCAAGTGGTTCGCCGCCTTTCAGCAGCGTGCCGGGGTGCGTTTGAATGCCCAGGTGGTGCAGGTCAGCAGCGGACATCATGACTACAGCTTGTGCAGGCCCAGGGCCAGGGCCGTCAGGATGGTGGTGAGCGACACGGCGAAAAAGACCAGAGCAAAGGAGCTGCCCCACACCTGCCCAGCGCCGTAGGCCGCCACAGCGAACAGAGTCACCTGCAAGGCGGCTTTGGGCAGCGGCGGCAAACCATACGGGGCTTTGGGCGAAAGAAACATGCCCCAGACCAGCATGAACGCCACAGGAAAGGCCAGTGCCAGCAGCGGGTGCAGGCTCCAGCCCCAGCGAGTGAGCGCTGCCCACGCCACCACTTCCAGCACAAAGGCCAGCGTGCCAAAGAGCATCAGCATCTGCTAATTCCCAGCCTCGGCGCGTGCTTTGAGGGCGGCATTGATGCGGTGAAAATCGTTCTGAACGGTGCCCCTGAGCCAACCACGCACGAAGGGCACCAGTGCGCCCCGGAAAGTTTCGCCGTGCTCAAGCTGGGTTTTGCCGCCAGTGGTGGGCGTCAGGACGAAGTAGTGCTCTCCATCAAACAGGCGCGGCACCCACAGTCGGCCCAGCCAGCGCAGTTCGCGCCCCGCGTCGGCCCGCAGCACGGTGGGGCGAAAGGTCATGGTGTTGCCGTCCTGACTGTGGTTTTCGAATTCAATGGTCTGCCCGGCTTGCAGGCGGCCCGTCATCCTGACCATGACGGGGTTCCACTGCCCGTACTGCGCGGTATCGGTCAGCACCTGCCACACCTGTTCGGGCGGCGCGTCAATGAGCACGCGCGTGCGCAGCGGCTCACTCTGGCGAACGCCCCAGCCCACCAGTGCAACCAGCGCCGCCACGCCAAGAAGAACGTTGTTCGCTTTCATGTCGAACACTGTACGTCTTCCTTATGCAGGTGTCAAGACGTACAGTGTTCTTTATGCCTTACCCTGCCAAACTCAGCGCTGAGGCCGTGCTGGACGCCGCACAGCGCTTGCTGGAACACAGTGGCCCGGACGCCCTGACCATGCGTGCCCTGGCCGACGCCCTGGGCGTGCGCCCCAGCAGCCTGTACCGCCACTTCAGCAGCCGTGAGGTCTTGCTGCGTGCCCTGGGGGACCAGGCCGCCCTAAACCTGAAAGACCAAGTGCTAGACGCCGCCGAGGGCTTAGCGCCACGTGCCGCGCTCCTGGCAGCGGCTCAAGCTTATCTGGCCTATACCCGCACACATCCGCATCTGTACGCTCTGCTGCTGACCAAAGAAAATGACCTGCCCCTCGAACACCTCCAGCACAGCCCGGGGAAAATCCTCTGGAACACCCTGCTCCTGCTGATTGGTCGGCTCAGCGGGGACCCTGACGACACCGATCACGCGGTGGCCTTCTGGACCTTCCTGCATGGATTCGCCAGCCTGGAAGCCGCAGGCACCTTCGGGCAAAGCGGGCCGAAACGTGGATTTGAGGTCGGTCTGGAAGCCCTTTTTAACCATATGGAAGAAGTAGGGCAGGCAGGAAAATCCTGACACCCACTCGCCGCAGGTGACTGGGGCACGCCAAAGGCGTCTTTGTTCCTATAGCCCATAACCTCCGCCCCACAGCCCCAACCCCTTAGAGCATCGGCAATTCATCCAGCAGGCCAAAATCACGCGGCACAAACAGGCTGCCCTCGGTCACGCCCTGGTCACTCACACCTTCAAGCGCTTCTTCCAGTTCGGCGCTGTTTAGCCCCCCGGCCAGATATTCACGGTGCCGGGCGATGACTGTGCGCACTTGCTCCGGCGTCTCGTGAACAAATTCCAGCCGGAAATGCCGAATGCCCGCTGCCTGCCAGTCGTCCAGGTGCATTCCAGCCACCTGCGGGCGGCCCTCGAAGACAGTGTTGCGGCAGCCCACATCAGCCATCACAGGATGCTGCACACCGCGTTCGTCCTGCAGGGCGACCCGGTGAGACTCGCAGGGGTGGCCGCAGTTGGTGTAGTCGGTACCGCTACTCAAAAAGCGGCAAAACACGCAGTGCTCGGTGTGAAAGACCGGTAGGTGCTGGTAGGCAATCGGTTCCAGGGTTTCCGGCCCCACCAGCTGGGCGAGCTCGGTCACCTGCTGGGCGTTCAGGTCGTGGGTCGGCGTGACGCGCTCCAAGCCCAGGTCCAGCAGAGCGCGGGTGGTGAGCACGTTGGCAGCGTTGAGCGAGAAATCACCCGTCAGCGCGTGCGGCGTTTCCGCCGCCTGCAAGCCTTCGAGCAGCCCGCCCGAGCGCACCAGAATATCCGCGTTCAGGCCGAGCAGGAACTTTTGCAGGTTCTGCTCGGTGGGCTTGAGGATGCGCGGGCTGGCAACCCGCACGGAAATGCCAGCGGCCTTGACCTGCTCTACGCTGGGTTTCAGGCCGTACAGCTCCAGATAGTCCAGCGTAATGGAGTCGGGGCACTCCGCCAGAGCCGCGTCCAGTTGCTCAGGTGTGCGGACCAGCACATGCAGCTGCGGCGCGGAAGGCGCGGCCACCGGCACCGGGCTGGCCTGGACACTGGCCTGCAGCGCTCTTTCCAACTGCGGCACCGGGGCACGCTTGGGCGTCCGCCCCCGCAGCTCGGTCAGGGCGTCCACCGCTGAGCGGCGCAGGGCGTTGAGTGCCCCCAGCGGCAGGAACAGGCCCACGCCTTCTGGGGCAGTCAGCTCGGCGCGGAACTCGCCCAGGTGGTAGCCGGTGCCGCCCAGCTTGCTCAGCTGCTCGCGCAGGCCCCCCGCGTCCAGGGCGCGGTTGCGGGCTTCGCTCAGAGGGCTGTCGCCCTCCACAGTCACGCTGCGGCCTTCTTCGTCGCTCAGGGTGAGGATGGGCCGCTCGCCCAGTCGCCCCACAAACTGCGCGGACACGGGCCGGGTGTAGACCGGATCGGCAGCGTCGGTCAGCGGCTTCAGGCGGCTGTTCAGTGTGGGGTCCTGGGTCCGCCACACCGGGTCACCCTCCCGCACGCGGGCAGGGTCCACTGCGCCGCGCCCGAAGCGCAGTTCATAAACCTGTCCGGGACGCACATTTCCGGCCTCCACCTGCACACCGCCCTGCCACAGGCCATACACAAAGCCGCCTTCCTCGCGGCCCTCGGGCTTGCGCCAGTTGGCGGGGTCAAACACCAGACCGTCGCCAGGCCGCACCGTACGTTCCAGTGCCACCAGCACGCCGCGCTCAGTCACCCCGCGCACGGTGCCCACGTGCACGCCCCGGTGCCGGGGAGCCCGTCCGCGCACCACCGCCTGATGGTTGGTGCCGGCCATGAAATGCGGCCCCAGCCCCCGCGAATAAATCTGCTCTAAGTCCTGCTCTTCTTGCGGGGTCACGCTGAGCGGCAACCCGGCCCAGGCTTCATCCACGGCCTTACGGTACGCAGCGGTGGTCAGGGCCACGAACTCGGCGTCCTTGTAGCGGCCCTCGATTTTCAGGCAATCCACCCCGATACGGACCAGGTCCGGCACCTGATGCAGGGTGTAAAGGTCGCCTGGCGACAGCAGGTAGCGGGCGTCGCCCAGGTCACGGTACTCGCCATCCACAAACATGTCGTAGGGCAAGCGGCAGGCCTGGGCACACTGTCCCCGGTTGGCCGAGCGCCCGCCCCACGCCTCGGACGAAAAGCACTGCCCCGAGTAGCTCACACACAGCGCCCCATGCACAAAGGTTTCCAGCTCGATATCGGTCTGGCGGCGAATGCGCTCAATATCGGTCAGCGACAGCTCACGCCCCAGCACCACCCGGTTCGCCCCAAAACGGCGCGCCAGCTCGGCCCCCTCAGCGCTCGTGATGCTCATCTGGGTGGAGCCGTGAATGTGCAGGTCCGGGCAGATGTCGTGCGCCAACCGCGCCACCCCGTGGTCCTGCACGATGATGGCGTCCACGCCCGCCTCGGCCAGGCCAATCAGGCTTTGCTCGGCGCGGCGCAGCTCCCGGTCAAACACCAGAATGTTGAAGGTCACAAAGCCCAGCACGCCCCGCTCGTGCAGCTCGCGCATCACTTCCGGCAGTTCTTCAGAGGCGATGCCCACTTTGGCCCGCGCATGAAACCCGGCTCCGCCCGCTCTGGCCTGGGCCTCGGGCGGATTGACCCCAAAGAACACCGCGTCCGCGCCCGCTTCTATCGCTGCCCGAATCTGCGCACGTCCCCCAGCGGGGGCCATCACTTCAGGCTTGCGGATCAGGGGGGTGGGCACGGCAGCAGGCGTCGGCATAGCGGATCAGTTTAGCGGGGACGGACCAGCAGAAATGCAGCCCCGCTACCGTTGGCCCCGCTAAACTCACAGGCGATGATCGTCAAGGAGCAGCAGAGCAGGTCAGGCGGCACATCCAGAGCAAAAGCTGGCGAGAGGGCCGAGCGCCAGATGGCGTTTTATCTCAGGCGAGCTTTTGGAGAGACAGCCGAAGTGCTGGTATTTCATGACCTGCGTCTGTGCTATGGCGGTGAACATGCACAGCTGGACCACTTGATTTTTCACCGCGCCGGATTGATTGTTATCGAAAGCAAGAGCGTGACCAGCGCCGTAAAAATCAACGCCCGTGAGGAATGGGCGCGGCAGTGGGAAGGGGCCTGGAGTGGGATGCCTTCACCCCTGCTCCAAGCCCGCCGCCAAGGAAAAGTGCTGCATCAGCTCCTGGAGGCCAACGCTGGGGTGCTGCGTAGCCGCCTTGCTTTCGGTCTATTGCAAGGTGGTTTTGGGGCGCTGCCGGTTGATGTGCTGGTCGCCATCAGCGACGATGGCCTGATTCACTACGAGCGGGAGTTACCTCATATCGCCGCGCAGGTCAAAAAGGCCGACCAGATTCCAGACCGTGCCAGAGAACTCATGGCCCACCACCGCAGGCTGGCTTCAGTGTTCCACCTGGGACGCGAATCGCTGGATAAAGGCTTGATGCTGCCGGAAGCTGACTTTGAAAGAACCCGCGACTTTTTGCTGGCACATGACGCTGAAAACCTGCGTGCAGACCTGACCGGCGCAAGCAGCAAGCAGACAGCGGCTTCGTCTACGCTTCCCGTAGCCAGAGTCCAGCCGACCACCCTGCACGTCTCTGGCAAACAAACCCGCCCACCCCAGTGCAGCAAATGTGGGAGCAAGCGCCTGAGCATCCTGTACAAACACAGCTACTACTTCAAGTGCGGTGACTGCGGGGGCAATACCGCTCTTCGCCGTACCTGTCCGCAGTGCGGGGCGCTGCTCAAGACCCGCAAGCAGGGCCAGCGGTTTTATGGCGATTGCCCCGGCTGCACCACTTCGGAGCACTTTTTTACCAATCCCTAGAAGACTGCCAGCATCCGAAGATCGCTGCGCGGCTCTCCAGGCCGTAGCCTGCGCACCCGCAACCCATCAAACTTCCGTCAGAGCTGCGGGCGCATAATGCCCCTCATGCCGCGCCGCTCTCTCACTCCGCCCTGGCAGAACTGGTCCCCCAACGAACGCCTGGGCGTGCTGAATGGCTGGCTGGCCCTGCTGGGCGAGGGCTTTATGAGCGTGGCGATTGTGATGGCAGGGTTCGCAGCCAAGCTGGGCGCACCGAACGCCATCATCGGGCTGCTGCCGGCCATCGCCCAGGGGGGCTGGATGTTGCCGCAGCTGTATATCGCTTCGCGGGCGCGGCCCCTGACGCACAAGATGCCGCTCTACCGCTCAGCAGCCACGGTCCGCACAGTGACTTATCTGCTGATGGTGGCCTGCGCCGCTTTCCTGACCGACTGGCCCGCCCTATGCCTGAGCGTCTTTCTGCTCGCCATGCTGGTCAATGCGCTGGCTTCGGGAGTGTCGGGTCTCCCCTGGCTCGAAATCGTCAGCAAGACGGTGCCGCCGCCGCGCCGCGCCTGGTTTTTCGGAACCCGCAACCTGTACGGCGGCCTGCTGGCCTTCCTCGCAGGATTGGCCGTACGCTGGATTCTGGGCTCGGACTTAGCCTTTCCCTACAACTACACACTGATTTTTCTGCTCGGTACAGTAGCCTTCACAGTGGCCTACGCCATATTAGGACGGGTAGAAGAGCCGCCCGACCAGCCGCTGCCGCCAGGCAACTTCCGCGAGGAACTGCGCTCTATTCCTCAGTCGCTGGCCGACCCGGCCCTGCGGGCCTTTTTGAACGTGCGCCTGCTGCTGGCCTTCGCGGCAGTCAGCGAACCTTTTTATGCGGTGTATGCCCTGCGCGACCTGGGCTTTCCAGCAGCGTCACTGGGCACCTTCGTGATGGCGACCACAGCCGCTGCGCCGCTAAGCAACCTGGGCTGGCAGCGGGTGGCCGAGCGCAAAGGCTCACGGCGAATCCTGCGCTACGCTGCCGCTTTTGCACTGCTGGCCCCGGTGACTGCATTTCTGGCAGGGCACTTTGGCTGGCCGCCCGCCACTTACAGCCTGGTGTTCGTGCTGTCCAGCGTGGCCATGCAGGGCTTCAATCTGGGACACACCAATCACCTGCTGAACATCTCACCCGAAGGTCAGCGCAGCCGCTACATCGGCACGCTCAATACGCTGGTGGGCGTGGCCCTGTTCGCCCCGGTGCTGGGCGGCCTGGTGGCGGACCGCTTCGGTTACCAGCCACTCTTTATTTGCAGTGCAGTGCTGTACGCACTGGGATGGTGGGCGTGCAGCTCACTGCGGCGCGATGCCTGAATCCGTGGCGCGGCCCAGGCTGGCTCCTGGGCATCCCCCCAGGCACCAGCCTTTCTGCCTACTGCTTTCCACTCACTGGAAACAGACCCGTACCACGCGGCCAATAGGTGGCCCTCTCTACCATCTGTGCCGCCCACGCCTCAGCGCCTCCCTGTTTCAGCGGTTCTTGGACAGTGCTGTGTCCAGTGCATAGGCCCCTGGTCCAGCCAGCGCCAGGGCCACCGCGCCGCCAAACAGAACCAGGGGAAACTCGATCCCGCCGGGGTTGAAGAAGCCTGCTTTGAGGTGAACCATCAGCAAAGCGCCCAAGATGGTCAGCGCCAGCAAGGCAGCGGCAAAGCGCGTGCCGATGCCCAGCATCAGGGCCAGGCCGCCCAGCAGTTCAAGTGTGGCCACCGCTGGCGCGGCCAGGCTGGCCCCAGGAATGCCCATTTCGGTAAATGCTCCAGTGGTGCCGGGCAAGGTGTACATAAAGAACTTCTGGTACCCGTGCGCCATAAAAATAAGGCCGACGATGACCCGCAGAATCGTGAGGGCCAGGGCAGTACGCTGAGCGGTGTCGGTGGAAGTGGGAGCAGCAACTGTAGTCATAAGAGCCTCCTTTGTGTGATCACGTTATTTGTTTTAACGAGTATTTGTGGTGAGAAGGGCGAGAGGAGAATGAGCTTTCGCAAGGCGGTCTGCTAGCCCTGGCCAGCGACCTCCCGCAGCAGGGTGACCAGCAGTTCTACCCGCTCGGCAGGCATGTGCCCAAACTGCTGGCGGTGCAGGTCCATCATCGGAGCATCGAGCAAGTCCACCACACGGCGGCCTTCAGGCGACAGGCGAGTCAGCAGGACGCGGCGGTCCTTGTGGTCGCGGTGCCGCTCAATCAGGGCCTGCTTTTCCATGCGGTCCAGCAGCCGGGTCACATCCGGGTCTTTGTTGAGCAGGCGGCTGGCAATCTCGCTGCAGGTGAGCGCTTCTTCCTGTGCGCCGCGCAAGATACGCAGCACATTGAACTGGGTTACCGTCAAGCCGCTTTGCTTGAGCAGATGCTCGACTTCATCCTTGAGGCGCAGCGCCGAGGACTGAAGCGCGAGATACGCCTGATGCTCAGGCACAGTCGGGACTTTCTTAG
This sequence comes from Deinococcus piscis, assembly GCF_014653275.1. Classification (GTDB taxonomy): domain Bacteria; phylum Deinococcota; class Deinococci; order Deinococcales; family Deinococcaceae; genus Deinococcus; species Deinococcus piscis. Next base: position 27,495 of record NZ_BNAL01000011.1, on the reverse strand, counting down.
TGTTTGACAACGTGCTCTCCTTCGTGATCGCGGTAAGCGTTCAACTGCAAATTCCCGCCGGGCCGTATGGTCCCAGCAGCCACAACACAGCCTGCCAGATGGGCCACCACGCTACTGCTCGCCCAACGCCCGCTTCAGCGCGGGAAGTCCGCCGGGATACACCTGAGCCGGTAGACCATCGGCCTGCAAGAAGCGGACGGCCAGTGGGGAGCGCACCCCACGCTCACATAGCACCAGCAGCGGACCGTCGGCAGGGGTCAGACCATGCTGGCCCTGCTCGATGGCAGCCAGGGCGACAGCCTGCACGCGGCGGCCTGGCAACAGCCGCTCCAGCGGTTCGGCAAAGCGCAGCTCCTGGGGGCGCAAATCAATCAAGGTGGCCTGTGGGTCGGGCAGCGACATGCTTCAGAGTGTAGAGTTCATCCACGAAAAAAATAGGATGAGGAGCCAAGCGGTGTCCGTGCTTCCCCACGCTGCTCGCCTAATAGCCTAGAGACGGACACATCTCCACGATGTTCCAGGCAGCTTCTAGGCCCAGCGCTGGGGAGGCCCTACATTGTTCCCCGGCAGCTTGACCTATTCTGGGGCCATGCCTATCGGAGAAATGAATCCTGCCGACGCCCATCAGCGGCTGGCTGGCAACGACTACCAACTGATTGACGTGCGTGAGGCGGACGAATTCGCGGACGTTCATGCCGAAGGGGCCATCAACATTCCCCTCAGCCAATTCACGGAGCGCTACCAGGAAATTCCTCAGGGCCCCCAAACGGTGCTGATCTGCCGCAGCGGCGCACGCTCTATGCAGGCTGCGCAGTTTCTTGCTCAGAACGGCTATGACGAAAGCCGCCTGCACAATCTGACCGGCGGCACCAACGACTGGGTGGCCCAGGACCTGCCCCACGTGCGCCCCGGAAACGGAGAATAAAGCGATGAGTGACCCCACCCCCAAACCCCCGATTGACCAGATTCCAGCTACGGCCACCGCTGGTGGAAGCCAGGATGTCTCTGTCTCCTCTACCTCAGCCGGCAGCGCCGAGGCCCAGACGGGCGAGCATGCCGCTTCCGCACAGCTCAGCACCGACCTTCCCACCAAAGAGCAGGTGCTCGAAGCGCTCAAAATCGTCAAAGACCCCGAAATTCCCGTGAACGTGGTGGACTTGGGCCTGATCTATGAAGTGGATGTGCTGCCGACAGGCCGCGTAGAAGTCACCATGACCCTGACCAGCGTGGGCTGCCCGGTGCAGGACCTGATTCGCGCCGACGCCGAAATGGCCGTGGGCCGCCTGGACGGTGTGACCGAAGTCGAAGTGGAGTTCGTCTGGACGCCACCTTGGACCATGGACATGATGACCGAAGACGGCAAGCGCCAGATGCGAATGTTCGGCTTCAACGTATAAACGCACAAAAGCAAACCAGTAAAAAGGCAGAAGGCTCGACACACTGAGCTTTCTGCCTTTTTACTGCTTCTCTACTGCTTCAAATGCCTAACTCAGTCGTTGTTGCGGGCCAAACCCAGGAAGTGCAAGAACTGTGCGAGGGCCATCGCAAAGGCCAGCACGTAGGTGAGTGCAGCGGCGGTCAGTACCTTCTGGGCACCGTCGCTCTCAGCGCCGCCACTCACGATGCCATTGGAGCGCAGGTAAGCCAGGGCGCGGCGGCTGGCGTCAAACTCCACGGGCAGGGTGATCAGGTGGAACAGCAGCGCACCGCCGAACAGAATGACGCCCACCCAGACCAACGGCTGGATGCTCAGGAACAGACCAGCCAGCACCATCCAGGGAGCCAGGTTGCTGCCAATGCTCAGGGGCACGGCCATCTTGCCGCGGGCCACCAGGGCCGGCATGCTGATTTTGTCCTGAATGGCGTGGCCCACTTCGTGCGCGGCCACAGCAGCGCCAGCCACACTGGGCAGGCGGAAGTTGGCTTCGCTGAGGTACACTTCGTCCTTGATGGGGTCGTAGTGGTCGCTCAGCTCACCGGGGGTCATTTTCACGGGCACGTGCTGCAGGCCAGCATCATCCAGCATGCGGCGGGCAATCTGCTCACCGGTCAGGCCAGAGCTGTTTTGCACGTTCATCCACTTGCCATACACGTTCTTCAGCCAGAACTGCACCACAAAAGACAGCACCATCAATCCCAGAATCAGCGGCATATAAGAGCTGCCGCCACCAGTGTTGTACATCATTGGGTCCATCAGTCATTCTCCTCATTCGTAGCCGGTGGGTGTGTCCCACGCCGGTAAAAGTATCTGGTCCTCGGCGAGTCAGTGTCGAGCAAGCGGGTTCGCCGTATCCCCACGATCTGCAATACGCCCCATCATTGCGGATGGTTGCATTGTAGCGGCCATGTGTAAGGCAGAGGTAAAGAAGTGGCGGTGCCCACCTCAGAGGCGGCGAATGGCCGTGACCAGCAGCAGCATCTGCACGCCGCCCTGCTGCGCAGGAGCGAACGCAGGCTGCACGATCAGGTCTATGCCGTCACCTTCCAGATAGCCGCGCGCAATCGCCAGCGCCTTGACCGCCTGGTTGACAGCCTGCGGCCCGACAGCTTGCAGCTCCACTTGCGGGGCCTCGCGCAGCAGGCCGGAGACTGCACCGGCCAGCGCCTTGGGCGCGGAATGGGAAGCGACCTTAAGCTGCATCACCTCTTCACTATGGCAGGTGCCGCCTGACGAATGGCTCACGGCCTCTGCGCCCTGGCGTCAGCCACCAGCGGCAGGTGGCCCAAAAAGCTGTTCTCCACCGCCCAAACTGGCAAGTGACAGGAAGTTTATGTCTGGCACGGACCTGCGCTAAGCTGTCTGCACCGGAAATTTACAAGCAAGGAGGGGGCAAGCATGACTCATTCTGAACAGGGCGGCATTGAGCACATCATGGCGGCGCAGGCCCGCGTTCCCATTCCCGAAGACTTCGCGCAGCAGGCCAACGTGAGCGAGCAGCAGTACCGCGAGTGGTACCGCGAATCGGTGGAGAGTCCGGAAACCTTCTGGGACGCCCGCGCCAAAGACTTTCACTGGTTCAAACCTTATGAGCAGGTGCTGGACTGGCAACCGCCGTTCGCCCGCTGGTTTGTGGGCGGCAAAACCAACCTGTCCTACAACGCGCTGGACCGCCACGTGGCCGCTGGGCGCGGGGGCAAGCGGGCGCTGGTCTGGGAGGGCGAGGGCGGCGAGGTGCGCGAGTACACTTACGCGCAGCTGCTGGAAGAAGTGGGCCGCACTGCCGCTACTCTTACCCGCCTGGGCGTGAAGCAGGGCGACCGGGTGACCATTTACCTGCCCATGATTCCCGAAGCCACCTTCAGCATGTTGGCCTGCGCCCGCATCGGCGCGCCGCACTCGGTGGTGTTCGGAGGCTTTGCCGCAGGCGCGATTGCAGACCGCATGGCAGCTTCGGGCAGCGAATTTGTGATTACAGCCGACGGGGGCTGGCGCAAGGGCGAACTGGTCCCACTCAAGTCGGTGGTGGACCAGGCGGCGCAACTGGCCGAGGCCCAGAGCCAGCCGGTGCGCGGCGTACTGGTGGTGCAGCACACCGGACAAGACGTTGCCATGCAGCCAGGCCGCGACCACTGGTGGCACGAGGCGCGCACCGAGGAAACCCAGGAGGCGGCAGCGGTAGGCAGCGAACACCCCCTCTTCTTGCTGTACACCTCCGGCAGCACCGGCAAGCCCAAAGGCATTCTGCACACCACCGGCGGGTATATGGTCAATGCCGCGCTGACCACGCACGCTGTGTTTGACCTCAAGGACAGCGACCTGTTCTGGTGTACCGCCGACGTGGGCTGGATCACCGGGCACAGCTACTCCACCTATGGGCCGCTGCTGCTGGGACAGAGCATTTTCATATACGAGGGCGCGCACAACCACCCCGATTGGGGCCGGTTCTGGGACATGATTGAGCGCCACCGCATCACCGTGCTGTATACCGCGCCCACCGCCATTCGGTCCTTTATGCGGCATGGCGACGAGACACCTGCGAAATATGACCTGAGCAGCCTGCGCCTGCTGGGCAGCGTGGGCGAACCGATCAACCCGCAGGCCTGGCACTGGTATCACCGCGTGATTGGTGGAGGACGCTGCCCGGTGGTGGACACCTGGTGGCAGACCGAAACCGGGGCCATCATGCTCACCACGTTGCCGGGCGTTCACGCCGCCGAGCCGGGCACGGCAGGGGTCCCGCTGTTCGGGATTGATCCGGCCATCCTCAACCGGCAGGGCGAGGAGTTGCCCGCAGACGAGGGCGGTTTCCTGACCATTCGCCAGCCCTGGCCTTCTATGCTTCGCACCGTGTACGGCGACGATGAACGCTTCCAGCGCAGCTACTACGGCGAAATTGAGGGGGTGTACTTTGCGGGCGACGGTGCGCGCCGCTCGGCAGACGGCTACATCACCGTGCTGGGCCGGGTCGATGACGTGCTGAATGTGTCCGGCCACCGCCTGAGCACCGCCGAGGTCGAGTCGGCGCTAGTGGCGCACCCGCAGGTGGCTGAGGCCGCCGTGGTCGGCAAGCCCGACGAGATGAAGGGCGAGAGCATCTTTGCCTTTGTGCTACCGCAAGAAGGCGAAACCCCCGACGCAGCCGAACTGCGCGCCTATGTCAGCGGCCAACTGGGCAAGGTGGCGCGGCCCGACCATATCGTGGTGGCCCCAGCGCTGCCCAAGACCCGCAGCGGCAAGATCATGCGCCGCTTCCTGCGCCAGATTGCCGCTGGCAAGACGATTGAGGGCGACACTTCCACCCTGGACGACCCCGGCGTGCTGGAGCGACTGGCGAAGACGCCGGTGCAGTAAGCTGGGGCCGCCTGCGCTGCTCTGGACCGCCCACTCTGAGATGCGGAGTGGGCGGTCCACACGTTCTGCCGCTTTTCAGCTCAGCTGGACCCGCAACTCCTGCGGACCGCGCAGTACAAAGTTCTGCTTGTAGGGGGGTTGGGGGTCAGTCACGCGCAGCCCCGGAAAACGCCCGGCCAGCGCAGCGAATGTCTCGGTGATTTCCAGCCGTGCCAGGCTGGCTCCCAGGCAGTAGTGCGGCCCGGCGGCGAAGGCAAGGTGACGGGCCACATTGGGCCGGGACCAGTCCAGCCGCTCCGGTTGCGGGAACACCTGCGGGTCACGGTTGGCCGCGCCCAGCAGCAGCTGTACCTGGGAGCCAGCAAGCAACAGGCTGCCGCCCACCTGCAGCGGCCCAGCCAGCCCGCGCCCATCGAACTGTACTGGCGACACGAAGCGCAGCAGTTCGTCGGCCACGCCCTGCTGCCTGGGGTCGGCCACCAGCGCGGACCAGGCGTCCGGCTGGTCATGCAGCGCCAGCAGCCCGCCCGGAATCAGGTTGGAAGTGGTTTCGTGCCCGGCGGTGAGCAGCAGCACAGCGTTGGACAGCAGTTCATCGCTGCTCAGTTGCTGTCCCCCATCTTCGGCAGCGGCCAGGGCCGAGAGCAGCCCCGGCTGGGGGCGGGCACGCAGCTCGGCAGCCAGGTCGCGGAAATAGCCGCGCATCTCGCGGGCGTCGGCGTCTATGCGGGCCAATAGCGCAGGCGAACGGTCAGCGCCACCCAGCAACTCGGCCACGCTGTCCGACCAGCCCAGGAAGCGCTCCTCATCGGCACCACTCAGCCCCAGCATTCGCATAATCACCCGGCCTGGCAGCGGCCCCGACAGCCCCGCCACCAAGTCCACCGGCCCCGCTTGCCGCGCCAAGTCGTCCAGCAATTCGCGCAGCAGTCCCCGCACCAATTCGCGCTGTTCCTCTACCACGCGGGGCGTAAAAGCTTTCTGGACCAGGCCGCGCAGCCGGGCATGCTCAGCACCGTTTTGAAACAGCATCATGTGTTGGAGCAGCCGCGCCCCGTCGCTGTGGCTGACCGTCCACTCCGATGAGCGGGCCTGCGGCGAGCGCAGCACCGTGTCCACCGCTGCATGTGACACGGCCAGATTGAGCCCCAGCTCGGGCACACGCAGCAGGCCACTCTGATCTGTGAACCCATGCAGCCGCTGATAAAGCGGATACGGGTCGGCCAGCACCGCTCCACTCCAGAGGGTCTGCACGGTTGCCAGCACGCGGGGATCGGTCATGCCCGCAGCATGGCACGGGGGCGGGTGGGCAAAAGGCTACGCTGGCTCCATGCACCCCATCCTCTGGATCAATGGCCCCTTTGGCGTGGGCAAGACACAGGCCGCCTACGCACTGGCCCAGCGGTTGCCGGGCTCGTTTGTGTGCGACCCCGAGCAGCTGGGCTTCGCCCTACAGCGCATGACCCCGCCCCTGCTACGCGGCGACTTTCAGGACATTCCCCTGTGGCGCTCCGGCACCCGTGAAGCTGCGCCCTACACGGCAGCGGCCCAGTCATCGTCCCCATGACCCTAGTCCACCCGGCCTACTTCGCTGAGATGGTCGGCGAGCTGCGGCAAAACGGAATAGAAGTCCGGCACGCCGCCCTGCTGGCCTCGCCCGACACCCTGCTGCGGCGACTACGCTCACGCGGTGAAGGGGCTGGCAGCTGGGGAGCCACACAGATTGACCGCTGCCTGGCGGGATTGCTGGCGCTGGACCCCGCTGACCACCTGCATACGGATGGGCTGACCCATGAACAAGTTGTAGAGGCCATAGCGGAGCACTTTGGGCTGACACTACAGCCGGACACAAGTTCAGCGCTCCGAAGGCGCTGGCACAGGCTTAAGGTGGGTCTCAGCAGCGTCCGCAGAGATTAAGTCGTTCTTGCTGGGGTGTTAGCAGCAGCCTCCGCCCGGCTCACAGGTTCCGCTGTCCAGCACGGCCAGCTCGCCCCCCGCCGTCACCAAGCCTGCGGGCAGGCCGCACGCGTCACCCGCTTTACACTGCACGCCTGGAAGACTCAGGTGCACCGTCAGTCGCTCGCTGCTCAGCTCCAGGCGTTCCACGCCGTAGCGCACAGCAGGGCGGGTCAGATTGCCGTACTCGAAGCGCACCGGGGCCGAGGTGTCCAGCGTGATTTTGCTGGCCACCCGGTCATAAATCGCCAGTGCCTTGCGGGTGGTCATGAATCCGCGCTCCGCTTCTTCGGGCGTGCCGTCCATCACCTGAAAGACCGTCTCGCGCCAGCGGTCCACTCGGCCACCGCAGTCCACCGCCTCGGTGCTGACCGCACTGATTTCGGTCAGGTGATAGCCCGCTCCCACCAGCCGCTCGCCATGCAGCCAGAATTCCAGCGGACGCTGCGGCTGTGCGCGCAGGGCCTCCAGAAAATCGGCTGTACTGAGGCTCTGAACGGAAGCTGAGAGGCCGGAGACTTGATGGGTCATGTCCCTAGCTTAGATTGATAGATAGAGATGCGCCAATCTAAGCTCAAGGCAATTTGACCCCCGTCAGGATGCGGTGTAGTTCCAGCGCGTAGCTGTCGGTCATCGCCGAAACGTAGTCCGTCATGACCAGGGTGCGCTCATAAGGGGTCAGCCGCCGCACCAGCTCTTCTTTTTTGCCCTCTTTGGCCAGGGCAACCAGTTCCTCATCAGGGCGCACCAGAAGGTATGTTTCGGGCAAGAGCTTCAGCAATTTTCCGCCAGAGGCACTGAGGTTCTGGCCGTCACTCAGTCCGGGCGGCAGGGCCTGCATCAGCTCACCCAGCAACCCGCCGATGACCTTGAATCCCGCAAACTCCACTTGCAGCACCCGCTCATCGGTGTAAACCTGCGCTTTGGCTTCTGCGCCCAGCGCTTCAAACGCAGCCAGCACGTCTGGCGACTGCTCACCAACGGCGTCTATCAGGGCCTGAGCGAACGTGCCTTCCCGGAGTTCATCAAGGTGTGTCTCGGCCACCAGCATCACCGCACGCATCAGCTCACCGATGGCCTGCGCCCGCAACTCGGACAGCGGACGCCCGCACAGCTCGTCCTCAGTCATGTCTTTCAAATACTGCGGCAGCATGGGCCGCAGCAGCTCGGCAAAGCGGCGGCGCGAAATCAGTCCCGCTTCCTCAGCATCTTCCAGGTCCACCACCCGGTAGCAGATGTCATCTGCCGCTTCCATCAGGTACACCAGCGGATGACGGGCAAAGCGGCCCTCACCGAGCGGCGCGAGGCCCAGACCAGCGCGCACTGCCTCAGCCAGCGCCGCATCGGCCTGCACATAGTTGAATTTCTTGCGGGCACAGTGCGCCTTGTCGCGTGCATGGGCGCTGCCCTGGGGATACTTGAGCAGTGCGCCGTAGCTGGCCAGGGTCAGCCGCGCACCACCGGGCCGCTGCCGTCCCCACAGCCGCGCCATGATACGGAAGCTCTGCGCGTTGCCCTCAAAGCAGGCCAAGTCCCCGAACTCGGCGTCGCTCAGGTGAGGGCGCAGTTCGGCGGCGCAGCGCTGGGCCCACTCCTGAATAGAAGCTTCGCCACTGTGGCCGAACGGCGGATTGCCGATATCGTGCGCCAAGCACGCCACGCTGACGACGGTGCCTATGTCGTCAGGAGACAGGTGGGCGGGCAGTTGGCCACGCCGGGCGAGCAGCAGCCCAAAGCTTTTGCCCAAGCCCCGGCCTACGTTCGCCACTTCCAACGTGTGGGTGAGCCGGGTCCGGGTAAAGTCCGATTTGGCAAGCGGAAACACCTGCGTCTTGTCCTGCAAACGGCGAAACGCACTCGAAAAGGTCAGGCGGCCATAGTCAGCGTCGAACTCGCTGCGCCCTGTTTCTGAATGGTGGGCAGCGCGGCCCTGACTCCGCACGTCGTGGAGGCGCTCATGGCTAAGAAGCTGCGCCCAGCGGCCTTGGTCTGAGGTCATAGCGGCAGTCTTCCACGGGGTGCGGCCCTCAGCGTACACATTTGCCCGCGCGCAGCTCACCCGCAGATATTGCAAACTGCCCCCCCGCCGGGCCACAATACCTTCAGGCAGTGAACCGAAGGAGTACCGCGCCAGCACCACCTAAGAGCGAGTCTGAGACAGTGTGAGTCAGGCAGAGGTTTGGGCACGCGGGAAGGGCAGCGGGGAGCCGGAATAAAGGCGAAAAGGTGCCAGCGAGTGTCTGGAACTGGGGTGGAACCGCGCATGTCCCGTGCGTCCCCGGATGAGTGTGCCGCGCAGGCAACTCGTCCGGGACAGTCTTTTGGTCAGGAGGCCTGGAAGGTTCAGAGGCCCTGACCACACCGCAAAGGAGCCACACCATGCCCGCACAAACGATGGAAGAACTGGTCAGCCTGTGCAAGCGCCGGGGCTTTATTTTTCAGAGCTCTGAGATTTACGGCGGCCTGCAAGGGTTCTATGATTACGGCCCCCTAGGCGTAGAACTCAAGAACAACATCAAGAACGCCTGGTGGCGTGCCAATGTCCACGAGCGTGACGACATGGAAGGTCTGGACGCCAGCATCATCATGCACCGGCTGGCCCTGCGCCACTCCGGCCACGAAGCCACCTTCAACGATCCGATGGTGGACAACAAGAAAACCAAAAAGCGCTACCGTCTGGACCACCTGATCAAAGACCAGAAGGCCGACGTGCTGGCCAAAGTGGCCGCCGCCGTGAACGAAGCGCCTGAAAATATCGCCGCCGTCTCGGCCCGCTTGATGGAGCAGCCCGCACGCGCCGCCGAGATTCTGGTGGAAGCTGGCGTGCGCGACGCCTTTAGTGGCGAAGTGGGCGAGTGGACCGAGCCACGCCCCTTCAACATGATGTTCAAGACCTCCATCGGCCCGGTGGCCGACGAGGACTCCTTCGGCTACCTGCGTCCCGAAACCGCGCAGGGCATCTTCGTGAACTTCAAGAACGTGGTGGATTCCACCAGCCGCCGCCTGCCTTTTGGCATTGCACAGATCGGCAAGGCATTCCGCAACGAAATCACGCCCCGCAACTTTGTGTTCCGCGTGCGCGAGATGGAGCAGATGGAAATTGAGTTCTTCGTGGCGCCGGGCACCGACGAAGAGTGGCATGAGCACTGGCTGGAACAGCGCCTCAAGTGGTGGGAAGACCAGGGCGTACCCCGCCAGAAAATCATTGTGGAGGACGTGCCAGCGGACGACCTGGCCCACTACTCCAAACGCACCTACGACCTGATGTACGATTTCCCCACCCTGGGCCACGACGAGATTGAAGGCATCGCCAACCGCACCGACTTTGACCTGGGCTCCCACACCAAGGGACAGGCAGAACTGGGCCTGACCGCGCAGGTGATGGAAAACAGCGACTCGGTTGCCAAGCTCACCATTCCCCACCCCGAAACCAACAAGCCGGTGGTGCCGTTCGTCATCGAGCCCTCGGCAGGCGTGGACCGCGCCCTGCTGGCCGTGCTGAGCGAGGCTTACCACAAGGAAACGCTGGAAAACGGCAACGAGCGAACCGTGCTCAAGCTGCGGCCCCACCTCGCGCCCATCAAGGTGGCCGTGATTCCACTGGCCCGCAACAAGCCTGAGCTGGTGGACCTGGCCCGCCGCATCAAGGCCGATCTGCAGCGCTTGGGCCTGGGCCGTATCCTGCTGGAGGACAGCGGCAACATCGGCAAGGCGTACCGCCGCCACGACGAAGTGGGCACGCCCTACTGCGTAACGGTGGACTTTGACACGGTGGGCAAAGGCGAAGATGCCAGCCTGACAGATACCGTGACCATCCGTGACCGTGACACACTCGCCCAGGAACGGGTCGCCATTGCCGACCTGGCCGAGTGGCTGACCGCCCGGCTGCGCTGAGACCGGTATTTCAGGGCTCCCCAGCCCACGCTCAATCCCCCGCCCCGCAGCGGGGGGTTTTCTTCGTTGCGGCCCCATAGCGTCTAGTACGCCTCTACGCAGCAGACAAGGCCAGCACCCCATCCTCCGGCCTCTCTCCTGATAAGTCAGCGCTCTACCTTATTCCTATGTCCCGTGTCCTTCATCTCATTCGTCACGGTATGCCCGCACCTGATCCACAGAAGCCCAGCCACGAGTGGGAGTTGGCTCCCGGCGCACTGGCCGGGCTGCCCGACCTGATAGCCACGCTGCACCCACATCCCGGCGTGGTGGTTTCCAGCGAAGAACCCAAAGCCGCCGCCACAGCGCAGGCGCTGGCCCAGGCGCTAAGCGTGCCCTGCCACCGAATGCTGGGCCTGCATGAGCAGCTGCGCTACACGGTGCCCTTTTATGCACAGCCAGGCGAGCTCCAGGCTCAGATAGGACGCTTTTTTGCCCACTCCGCTGAGGTGGTCTTCGGTGAGGAAAGTGCTGACCTGGCCCGTGAGCGGTTCACGGCGGCCCTCCGGGCTGTGATGACAACCCACCCGCAAGGCTGCGTAGCCGTGGTCACGCACGGAACAGTACGCAGCCTCTATGTGGCGCAGGCCAACAATTTAGAGGCGCCTACCCTATGGCAACAACAGACCTTGTTGGACGTCCTCAGTGTGGAGTGGCCCAGCGGCAAGCTGAGCAAAAGGTCATAAGAGCAACAGAGCAGGCCAACAGCTGCGAGGAACCAAAAAAGACGGGCAGTGCGCTATGGCACTGCCCATTCTAGGTGCGAGAGACTCGCAGGTCAGGCTTAGCCGACCAGACGGCCACCGTGCTTCTCAGCAGCGGCCATCACAGCAGCGCCGTCCACGTTGTCGTCCACGGCCACGGCGCGGCCACCACCCTGATAGGTTTCGCTCAGGGTGCTGTAGTGGGTGTCGGGGGTTTCGTAGGTGTCGTGGTAAGCGGCATCGTCGGCTTCGCGGGCGGCTTCACCAGCAGCGCCCACAGCAGCGCCTACGCCACTGCCCAGCAGGGTCAGACCAATCAGGGGAGCAGCCAGGCCGCCGGTAGCCACGGTGGCGGCGGTAGCACCGGCCAGGGCAGCGCCGGCCAGACCAGCAGCAGCGCCGGTAGCAGCGCCCACAGCCGTGCCCTTGAGGGCTTCGTCGCCTACGGTGCTGCCGTCGCGGTCAGCGTCATAGGTGCCAGCGGTGTAGTGGTCGGTGCTGTACTGGGTACCCGTGGTGCGGCCAGCAAAGCCTTCGGTCTGGCCCTGGGTGTAGGCGTGCTGACGGTGGTCTTCACGCACCAGGCCCTGGGTCTTCAGTTCGTTAGCAAAAGCGTCAGCCTGCTGTGCGGTCGGAAAAACAAAATGTTTCATGGGATTCAGTCTGACAGCTCGGCCTAGTCATCCATGAGAATTGACACAATGTAATTTAGGGCAAACTTTGCCGCAGGTTTAGGGCTGGTGCGGGTCAGAATCTAGTAAGTCGCCCGCGTACTTGCTGTTCAGATACTCTCGCTGAGCTGCTGCCTCACGCCTGCGCTCCTCTTGCAGCTGTACTGCGATTTGGCGCATCCGCTGCTCTATCAGCGCGAGGGACTGGAGCAGTTCTGCCGTGTTGCCTCCACTCCGCTGGTGCAATTCCAACAATGCGGGAAGGTCCTGCGTGGCCGCCTGCTGGACTTCGTACCTTTCACGGCCCGGCAATTCATCATCTACAGCGTTCAGGGCGCGGTCTGCCGCAGTGATGGTGGCGCGCAGGGCCGGGCGAGCTTCCGCAGGCAGCTGCGGGGCAAAACGGTTCCACAGCCGCGCCAATTCGCGCCGCGCTGCTTGCTGCTGCGCTTGCTCCTGAACTTGGCCCAACTCCCCCTGCACGCGCTGAAGCTGCTGCTGGCCTTGCCTCACCCCACGGCGGGCAGTCTGCAGCCCAAAATAGGCAATGCCTACAGCAGCGAGCAGCAACAGGGCCAGCAAAAGGACACCAAGGCCCCAAAAGCCCGTGACAAAAGCCACCACCGCGAAAATGAACAGCAGCGACAGGGCCATGAATCCTGCTGCGCCGGCCAAAGCCACACCAAACAACCGCTGTAAGAACCTGTTCGCTGCTGAGGGAGCTGGCGGCAATGCAGCGTGTCCTGCGTCAAACGGCGCAGAGTCATCCGGCGCTGGAGCCATCGGCTGAAGGCGGGGAGAATCTGCTGTGCGGTCAGTGGTACGGGAGGAGCGGGGGCGGGTCACAGCCCAAATGATAGGACTGCTGCACCCCAACGAAAGAGGGCGGGCCTACCCCCAAGCAGGAGTGGCCCGTCCAGAGTGCGCAGCTTCAGAGCTTGAGCTTGACGCCTACTTTGGCTTTGAACACCGTGCCCGGCTGGTTGAGGATGTCGTCCTGGGTGCTATAAGCCGCGTCACCAGGGCGGCTGGTTTCGCTGCGTCCGCTGCTGTCGGTGTAGGTGATGCTGCCGCCAAAGAACTGATCCACGCCCACATCACCAATCACGCTGAGGTTGCTGGCCACCGGGTAGGCCACTTGCAGGCCGCCGCCCACGCCAAAAGCGTTGGTGGCATAGGTAGAGGTCTTGTTGTCGCCGTCCGTCACAGTGGCATTGAAAGCGCCGTAGCGGCCACCGGCATACAGGGTGGTGTCAGCACCAGGTGACAGCTGTCCCAGACGGTAAGTGCCATCAACACCCAGCACCACATGCTGTCCTGCTTCGGTATAGCCAGCCTGGGCAAAATCAAAGAGGCCCTGGGTCACGGCTTCATCGTTGACTGCGTCGCTGATTTTGCTCAGGCGGCCACTCACTTTGAGGCCCAGAGGACCGGCCACAGCAGGCACATGCACAAAGCCTTCGGCGCTGCTGCCGCCAGCGACTCCGCCGGTCAGGCCCACTTCCACGCCTGTCTGGCCCACCTGGAAGCCACGCTGCGCGCCGGCCACGCTCAAGCTTGCCAGAACCATCACTGTCAGCATCTTTTTCATGGGTGCAGTCTACCCTCAGGTACGTGACCGCTTTCTGAATTTGGCCCTGGGCAGGGGGCAGCGATCCCTTCGCCGGTCCGACAGGCACAAAAATCAAAGCGGAAAAATCTGTTACACTCCAGAAAATTGGACTCGGTTCAAGTTTGTGGGTGTGCGCTGATTTCTGAGCGCCGGGGAGAAGGTCGGTATTCCCCAGCGAAGAAACAGAAAGAGTCACAGGGAGCGACCTGCCCTAAACTGAAGCAGCCGGAATCAATCTATATCGGGGCTGCCGCACCGTAGCAGCCCGGCATCCAGGAGGAGACCTATGAAAATTCTGACTCTGATTCGCCAAGTCCCCGACGCCGAAGCCCGCGTAAAAGCAGCGGGGGGGCAGATGGACCTGAGCGGCACCACCATGGTGATTGACGGCATGGACGAGTACGGCGTAGAAGAAGCCCTGCAACTGCGTGAGGGCGGCGCGGACGTCGAAGAGATTATTGGCCTGGCAGTGGGCCCCGCCCAGACCGAGGACGCGGTCCGCACGGCTCTGGCGATGGGCATTGACCGCGCCATTCATGTGGAAACCAGCAGCTACCTGGACCCCATCACCGTGAGCAAGATTGTGGCCACCGTGGCCCAGGAAGAGGGCGTCAGCCTGATCCTGGCCGGTGGGCAGCAGGCCGACTGGGACAGCCAGGCCCTGGGCGCAGCCACTGCCGAGCGCCTGGGCTGGCCGCAGGCCACCTGGACCAACGACTTGTCCCTCAGCGGCACGGCCCTGAGCGGCAAGCACGACGTGGACAGCGGCAGCGAGAACTTCCAGATGGACCTCCCCGCCGTGGTGACCACCCAGCAGGGTCTGAACGAGCCGCGCTACCCCACGCTGCCCAACATCATGAAGGCCAAGAAAAAGGAGCTGCGTAAGGACGACCTCAGCCGCTTCGGTGCCGAGAGCAAGGTACAACTGGTCAGCAGCGAGATTCAGGTGCGCAGCCGCAAGAACCAAATGATTGACGGCAAAGACCCGCAGGCCGCCGCCCAGGAACTCATCAACCTGCTGCGCAGCGAAGCCAAAGTCCTGAACTGAACCTGTCCCACTTCTTTCCTTTTTCCCCTTTAAGGAGCTCCTTCTAATGATTCTGATTATTGCCGAACACAAAGATGGTCAGCTGTCCAAATCCACTGCCGAAATGGTCCAGGCCGCCCGCGCCTCGGGCCAGAGCGGGCCGGTCACCGTGCTGGTGCTGGGCAGCGGCGTAAACGAAGTCGCCAACCAAGCCGCCCAGTTTGCTGACCAGGTGCTGGTGGCAGACCGCCCCGAACTGGCGCAGTACAGCGCCGAAGTCTGGACCGCCGCCGCCGCGCAGATTGCCCAACAGGGTCAGGCCAACACCGTGATGATCGGCGGCAGCCGCTCGGGCCGCGAGTACGCTCCCCGCGTCGCCGTGCGCCTGGACGCCCCCTATCTGGAAGACGCTATTGCCCTTCAGGCAGTAGACGGCGGCCTGCAAAGCCAGCGCTACTCGTACCTGGCCCGCGTGACCGAAACCCAGCAGGCCAGCGCTCCCACCGTGGTGGTCACGGTCAAGCCTGGTGCTTTTCAGCCCGCCGCCGCTACGGGCCAGACCGCCGAGCAGTACGACGTGGAGCTGGAACTCCCTCAGCCCCGCTTGCAGGTGACCGGCAAGAACGAAGAAAAGCTGGACCGCGTGTCCCTGAGCGAAGCCGACATCATCGTGACGGGTGGCCGTGGCGTAGGCAGCGCCGAGAACTTCAGCACCCTGGTCGAAGGTCTGGCCGACGCCCTGGGAGCCGGGGTTGGAGCCACCCGCGCTGTGGTGGACGCAGGCTGGCGTCCCTATGGTGAGCAGGTGGGCCAGACCGGCAAGACCGTGCAGCCCGGCGCTTACATTGCCCTGGGCGTGAGCGGCGCAGTGCAGCACCTGTCGGGCATGGGCAAGAGCAAATACATCGTGGCGATCAACAAGGACGCCGACGCCCCCATCTTCAAGGTGGCCGATTACGGCATCGTAGGTGACGTGAACGAGATCGTCCCCGCCCTGATTCAAGCCAGCCGCTGATGCGCCCTGGCCTGCTCTGGCGGGCTGGCGCGGCGGGCCTGCTGCTGGCCGGCACTCTGAGTGCTTGCGTGCCCGCTGTGCAGCCGCAGGCTCCCTCCCCCGCCCTGCTGGCCCGCGCTGAAGCGGCCATTAGCCTGGTCCAGACGCTGGGCTGGGGCACGCCAGAAGCTTTTACGCTGGCCCGCCCGGCCCTGGAGCCGCTGTGGCCTGAGCTGGACTGGGCGAGCAACGGCTGTAGTGCCCCTAAGGGACTGGGCTTGGGTTACCGCGCGGAGTTCACGCCTGCTTGTATCGTCCACGATTTCGCGTACCACAACCTGCGGGTCTTGGAGCCGACAGCGGCCAACCGCCTCGCCAGTGACGAAGCTTTTCGCCGCAACCTGTGGGCCATCTGTGAGCGCAAGTCTGCCTCAGCCCAGCCGGGCTGCTTCTCGGCAGCGACTGCTTACTACGCCGCCGTGCGCCTGCGCGGCAGCGTGCGATTTGCCCCAGGTACCTAAACCTAAACCCCGCACATACACACAGGGAGCAAGTTTCCACCTGGCATTTTGCCCGGCGCAGTCTTGCCCCCTATGCAGCTGCTTATCGTACTGTGGGCAAGTCCACCGTCCAGCGCGGCTCCGAGCGAACACGCGCCCAGGCCCGCTCGAAGGCAGTGTGCGGGCGGGCATCGGCCAGCAGCTCGGCCAAACCTGCGGCCAGAGGAAGGCGGCGCAGATGCAAACTGGACTGAAATCCACCACCAGCCCACTCGGCCTGTGCGTGAATCACACCGCCCTCCCCTGCTTCCAACACGAAATGGGCCCCGCCTCCATACAGCTCGACCCGGCACAGGTCGCCATTTTCACGCTCACAGTCCTCGGATTCAACGGTGACACCGCCCAGATCAGGCCAGCCCAGCGTGTCGGCCACCCAAGCTCCATACAGCTGCGCCGGCAACGGGTTTTGCCCCGCGTAAGTGAGCCGCAGCGCCTGCAGGCCGGGCAACTGCTGTATCCCCTCAGGGCGGTCAAACAGCTGTGCCAGCGCTTCACGCCACCCACTAAGCCGCGGCCAGCCCAGGTCCGCCAGCGCGTAGTGCCGCCCCGGCCTGATGTCCAGCGTGAGCGAGTCGCAAATCACCTTGTCGGCCAGCTCGGTCAGCTCGGTCAGCAGCGGGCCACCGGGCCGGCGCTCAGCAGCCCACCAGATGTAGTTGAGGGTGGCCGGGCGCAGCAGCGGCAAGATGGCCCCGCGCAGCTGGTCTTCACTCGCGTGCAGGACCAACCGCTCCACATAGCGCCCCCCCTCTTGTGGAACGAGGCTGACCTGCACCTCCACCGTATCGTCGCTGCCCTCCAGCACGCCGATAATCTGCCGCCCGACATAGCGGCCCTGAAGACCGGCCAACGCGCCCTCGACCTTTTTGAGGTGCATGCGCTCGGTGAGGGCCACCAGATTGCCGGTAGCAGCGCGCGTCTGCACACCCAGACAGTCCCACAATTCGCTGATGGTGCCCTCGGCAGCGCGCACGGTGCTCAGGCGCGGCTCCAAGCAGGTGGGGTCCACAGCCGCCGGGGTCACAGCCGCCTCCAGCGCCGGCCTTCGCCTATCAGCCGGTCAGCGTCGTCTGGCCCCCAAGTGCCGCTGGTGTACAGCTGCGGGTGACCGTGCCCCTCCCAGGAATCCAGCAATCCCTGCACGATACGCCACGACTCCATCACTTCTTCCTCGCGGGGAAACAGCGAAGCGTCACCGGTCAGGGCGTCGAGCAACAAGCGGGAGTAGGGACTTTCCAGCGGGGCACCGAACGCGTCGTAGCGAAAGTCCATCACCACTTCGCGCAGGTCCATTTCCTGCCCCGGCATCTTGGAGCTGATTTTGAGGCTGACGCCTTCGTCGGGCTGAATGCGGAAAGCCAGCACATTGCGCTCCACATTGGGAAAGATGCTCAGCGGCGGGCGCTTGAAGACCACCGCGATTTCGGTGACCTTTTTGGGCAGGCGCTTGCCGGTCCGCAGGAAAAAGGGCACGCCCTGCCAGCGCCAGTTGTCCACTTCCAGCCGCACAGCCACGTAAGTCGCAGTGCGTGAGTCGGCGGCCACACCTTCTTCGTCCTTGTAGGCAGCCAGGCGCTCCCCGTACAGGGTGCCTGCTGCGTACTGCCCGCGCACCGCCACCTCACCCACCGTTTCCGGGGTAATCCGGCGGGTGGCCTGAAGCACCTTGGCCTTTTCGTCGCGCAGCGCGTCGGGCGAGCCGGGAGCAGGAGGCTCCATCGCCGTCAGCGCCAGCAGTTGCAGCAGGTGATTTTGGAGCATGTCGCGTACAGCCCCAGCTTCCTCGTAGTACCCGGCGCGGCCCTCCAGCCCCAGATCCTCGGACGCCGTGATCTGCACGTGGTCAATCAGGTTGCGGTTCCACAGCGGCTCGAAGATGGCGTTGCCAAAGCGAATCGCCAGCAGATTCTGCACCGTCTCCTTGCCCAGATAGTGGTCAATCCGGTAAATCTGTGACTCGTCCCAGTGCCGGGTCAGCTGCGCCTGCAACTCGCGGGCCGATTGCAAGTCGCGCCCGAACGGCTTTTCGATGACGAGCCGCCGCCATCCTTCGCCTTGCTGGTGAAGCCCCTGCGCGGCCAGACCGTCGCTGACCGTGATGAACAAGCTGGGCGGCAGGGACAGATAAAACAGGGCGTTGGCTGTCTCGCTCTGCTCACAGAAAGACGCCACCTGTGCGTACACCTCTGCCCCGGCCAGGTCCCCGGCTCGGTAGGCCAGTGTTCCCAAAAAAGCGCCCAGGCTGGCTTCGTCAATCTCATCGGTTTCGCTGCTCTCACGCAGGGCCTGCTCGACAAAGCCCTGAAACTCAGCTGCTGACATCTCCTGGCGGCCCACACCCAGCACCTGCACCGCGCTGCTCAGCAGCCCATCTTGAAACAGCCCGAAGATCGCCGGAAGCAGCTTGCGGCGCGAAAGGTCGCCCGTGACCCCGAAGATGACCAGATTGGCGGGCTCAGGCGCACTCTGGCGGCGCATCACGTCGCGGAAAGGGTTGCCGGTCGGGGCTTCTTTGGCGGGCAAATCTTGTGAGCTGGGCGTCCTTTTCCTCTGCTGGCCTCCTCCCTGCTGGTCTGACGTCTTCTGGCGCGGCTCCTTCTGACCTGACGCCTTGGGGGCAGCCCGCTGCTTGGAGCTTGCCACAGCGGGTTTGGCGAGTTTGGCGGCTTCCGGCTTTCCTGCACCCTGATCTTTGGCACCCTGGGCTTTGGTGCCCTGGGCTTTGGCAAGCTGCGGTTTGGCCTTCTGCGCCTTGCTTTTCTGTGCGGCACCCTTCTTGGTCTTATTTTGGGCCTTGTTGTTTTGGGTACTCATTCGGGGTCCTTGACGCGCTGCTGCCCGGTTTCACCGAGCTGCTCGGCGGCGCTGGTGTTGGCCGGGTTGAGGTCGGGCACCAGGCCTTCTTCGCGGTGAGCTTCTACCGTCTTGATGGCGTGCCCACCAAAGGCGCGGCGCATCACGCTGAGCATCTGCCCGGCGTAGCTCAGCTCCTGCTGGCTGCGGAAGCGCATCTGGGTTGCCAGGGTAATGACCGGGGTGGGTACGCCCTGCTCCACCGAATCGATGATGGTCCAGCGGCCCTCGCCGGAGTCGGCCACATAGTCGCTCACGCCGTCCAGCCCGGTATCCTGCTGAAGCGCTTCGGCGGTCAGGTCCAGCAACCAGGAGCGGATGACACTGCCGTGCCGCCACAGCTCGGCAATCTGGGCCATGTCCAGGTCAAATTCAGTCTTGGCCTTCATCAGCTCAAAGCCCTCGGCGTAGGCCTGCATCATGCCGTACTCGATGCCGTTGTGGACCATCTTGACGTAATGCCCCGAGCCGCTTGGGCCCATGCGGCCCCAGCCCCGGTCAGGCGCGGGCGCGAGCGTCTCCAGCAGCGGGCGCAGCCGCTCCACAGCAGCCTCGTCGCCGCCCACCATCATGGCGTAGCCCTCAGAGAGCCCCCACACCCCACCGGACGTACCCACATCCACATAGTGAATGCCCTGAGCGCGCAGCTCCTCGGCGCGGCGCATGGTGTCTTTGAAGTTGGAATTGCCGCCGTCAATGATGATGTCGCCCGGAGCCATGTGCGCGGCCAGGTCTTCGAGCACACTCTGGGTAATCGGCCCGGCGGGCACCATCATCCACACGGCGCGCTCTCCAGGCTGGCCCAGTTTTCCGAGCAGGTCCGCAGTGTTGTGCGCACCTACCATGCCCTGCGCGGTGAGGTCGGCCATCACGCCAGCGTCGCGGTCCAATCCGGCGATGCGGTGCCCACCTGCCAGGAGGCGGCGCACCATGTTGCCGCCCATCTTGCCCAGGCCAATCATGCCCATTGCTGCGGTGTTTGTCGCTACTGTCATGGGGGCATGATACGCGGCCAAAGTCAGTTTCTCTGCGGCCTCTCCCGAACTTCTCCGAGCAAGCACGCCACCCAGCCGACCTTTGACCACTGCCCTACGGCATCTTAAGTGGGCTGACGGGCACCGGCACTGGCACCGACTCCGCTGGCGTGCCCTGTAAAACGTCTGGCCCAGCGGCCAGCAGCAGGCTGACCAGCGCTACCACCACTGCATTGTTCAGGCCATGCAGCAGCATGGAGTAGCGCAGGCCCCGCGTGCTGGCGGCGTACCAGGTGAGCAGCCCCAGCCACAGCTGCGGGAGCGGCAAGGTGCCCGGCACCAGGTTGTGGGCCTGAGCAAAGACCACTGCCGAGACCAGCCCCAGCACCAGCGTGACAGCCCGGTGATGGCGAGCAGGCAGGGCACGCCATAGGCCCAGGCGCAGCAGCAGCGGAATCCCCCGGAAGATCAGTTCTTCGATGACGGGCACCACCACCGCCAGCAGCAGCGCCACCCCAGCCAGCGCCAGAGGCAAGTTGGTGCTGCCCAGCGCCTCCTGAAACACACCGTCTATGCCCGCAGCGTTGTCGTCGCTCATGGCCAGCCCGGGCACCAGCAGCGTCAGTGGCAGCAGCAGGAAATACCCCAGGTACGCCAGCCCCAGTTCACGCAGGGTCTTGCCGAACGGGCTTGAGCGGGCATAGGCCGCCTGCCAGCGTCGCACCGGGCCTGGCAGCCGCGAAGGGGGCAGGGGTACAGGAGGTGGACCCACCAGGTCAGGACCAGCACTGGGCAGGGACATCTAGCGCCGGTTCCATTTGCCCTTGCGGGCGGCTTTCTCGGCCTTGCGCCGGGCCTCTTCCTGCTGGCGCAGGTCTTCATTCATCTTGTCGATGCGGCCCGCTGTGGGCGCATCCACTTCGCGCTGCATGTCCAGCAGCGTGGTGAGCAGCATGTTCTGCATCATGCGTTCCACCTGTGCCCGCACCCAGTCAAAGCGCACCTGACCCCGCAGCGTCAGGGTCACTTCGGTCACCGGCTGGCCCGGCACGGCCTTGAAGGTCCAGTCCTGCGAAAACTCTTCCAGCGGGCCCATGCCGCGTACCGTGCGCCAGCCCCCGGAGCGCGAAGTCTTGAGGCCACCGTACTCGGCTTCAAACCGCAGCCCCCCCAGTCGGCGCACCAGCCGGAAGCGGGCGTGGGCCCCATTTCTCAGGGTCTGGGTGTCATCTGACCAGGCCGACTCGGCCATGTTGGAATCCCACGCGGCGCGGCGGGTGGGCACCAGGGCCAGCCGGTACAGCACTTCCGGACGGGCACGCATCGGCACGGTGTGACGCATCACGATGGGTTCGGGTTGCCCTGCGCGGGGCTGGGGTCGCTCAGTGCGGGCGGGCGCAGCCGCCGCGTCTCCGCTCCTGCGCACTTCAGGCCGGGCCTTCAAGGTCGCATGCGACACGCCCTCAGCTTCGGGGACAGGCGACTCGGAGCGAGGTTTGCGGAACAGCTTGAACATGCCCATCACTCTAAAGCAGCCTGCCGCGTGCGCTCACTTGAGCAGCCGCAGCGTAAACGGATAGCGGTAGGGCCGCCCATCCGACACGCTCATCACCGCCAGAATCATAAAAATGATGGGAATGATGTAAAAGAAAAGGCCGCCCAGCATCGCCAGGAACACCAGTCCGATGCCGCCGAAGATGCCCAGGCCTGCCAGCACATCCGAGCCAGCCGCTGCGCCCGCAGCCCCGCCCAAAAAGCCCAGGCCCGCCAACCCCAGCAGCAGCAACAGCCCCAGCGTGGAATAAATCCACATGGAAATCTGGAAGTTCAGCGCTTCTTTGCCCTGGTCATCCAGCACGCGGCTGCGGTCACGGTAAACCAGCCAGGCCGCCAGTGGGCCAAGCAGATTGCCAAAAGCAGGCAGCAACAAGCCCAGCAGCGGCGAGAGGTGAATCAGCATGGCGGGAGTGCGGTCAGCTTCGGGTAGAGCAGGAGCCATGCCGCCTGCACCGCTCCAGGCCGGTTCGGGCACCAGAGGGGCCGCCTGCGGAGCTTCGGATGGAGGAACGCGCTTCATACTTGACAGTACGTCCCTGGGATCACTACAGTTCCCGGACTGTGACGCGTCCCGGCTCCCGAACCCGCCCCCGCACGGCCAAGGACACTGCTGCCCGTGACCGGCTGCCGCTGAAGTCTGTCATTCAGCCGTCTGTGCCGGTCAGTGGTCAGCGGGTGACGCTGTTTAGCGACGGCGCATGCGACACCACCAGGGGACATGGCGGCTGGGCCACCATCTTGCGCTACGGCGAGCATGAGCTGGTCCTGAGCGGCCACGAGCGGGAAACAACCAACAACCGCATGGAGCTGCGCGGCCTGCTGGAAGGGCTGCTGGCGCTGAAGCGTCCCTGCCAGGTGCAGGTGGTCACGGATAGCCAGTATCTGCGTAAAGCTTTTACCGACGGCTGGATTACCGGCTGGATGCGTAACGGCTGGAAGACCGCCAGCAAGGAGCCAGTCAAGAATCAAGACCTCTGGGAAGCCCTCATCGAGCAGGCCCGGATTCATGAGCTGACTTTTGTCTGGGTCAAAGGGCACGCAGGGCACGCCGAGAACGAACGGGTGGACGAACTCGCCGTGCAGGAACGCAAAAAACTGCGCTGAAGGCTGGACCCATACCACCACCGGCAGCGGACGCGCCGATGGGCCTGATTGCCCCGCTGCCTCGCTTCCTCGGCAGAGGCTGATCAGCGCAGGCCAGCGCTCTTCCGCTGTATTCAGGATTGACCTATGCTGTGGGCGTGAGTGCTGTTATTCATCTGCAAGCCCTGGGTCTGACCGAGTACGAGGCGCGGGCCTACACGGCCCTGCTGGCCCTGGGTCGCTCGGTACCAGCGCGGGTGGCACGGCAAGCGGGCATTCCCCGCCCCAAAATTTACGAGACGTTAGAACGCCTTGAAGGCCGGGGACTGGCCAGCAAGGTCGGCCAAAACCCACTGGAATATGCGCCGCTCAGCGCCCGCGAGTACCTGACCCGCTCACGCCGGGCCTTCAGTGACCGCCTAGAAGCCCTGGACCGCGACCTGTCGCGCCTGACCCCCGACCCGGCCCCGGAAGCGGTGTATCACCTTAACGGCGAAGCGGCGCTGCGGTCTCTATGCGAAGACCTGCTCCTGAATGCCCGGCAGCAGGTGTACATGGCAGGCAGCCCCGCGCTGGCGGACCGCCTCGAAGCGCTGTGCCCCCGTGGCGTGGCCCTGACACGCGCTGACCTGGCCGACCTCCCCCCCATCGCTGCTGCCGGGCAGGACGCCTTTTTGCTCACCCGCGACGCCGAAGCCGCCGTGATCGCTCACTTTGTCCCGCACGACACCGACACAGAAGCCCACGGGGTTCACACCCACAATCCGGTCATCATTCACCTGATTGACGGCTACGTGCGCCTGGCCGCGCAGCAACAGCGCCAACCCAAACCCGCCAAGGCGTCCCGCAAAAGCGGCCCCAAAAATGCTGTGGAGCCCAGCATTTCCTGAGCCCAGGCCCAGGTGTTGACAAGCCCAGGCCCAGGTGTTGACAAGCCCTGGCCCCCGCTGTAATCTATCTGAGCCTTTGGGGCTGTGGCGCAGTTGGGAGCGCGTCTGAATGGCATTCAGAAGGTCAGGGGTTCGAATCCCCTCAGCTCCACCAAGATATGAAAAAGGCCACCTGGCAGCAATGCTGGGTGTTTTTTTTGTGGCGCTACACTGCTTTCCGGGGCTTGCATCCACCCGCTGGGCGCGCTACTCTATATCGGCCCTGAGGCGTGCCCTCGGCACAGGATCAGGCGACGTAGCTCAGCTGGTTAGAGCGCACGACTCATAATCGTGAGGTCGAGAGTTCAAGTCTCTCTGTCGCCACCAAGCAAACGAAACGTCCCCACCGAAATGGATGGGGACGTTTTTGTATCTTTGTCTGCTGCTTCGCCCGTAGTGCAGAGCCCAGCAAGAGCACCTGCGGGGTCAGGTTCCTACTTGGTCCTGCACATCGGCGGCAGGAATCACAAAATAGTCAATCGGCTTGAAGGTGCCATTGTTGCTGCTCTCCGCCGAGCACGCAGTCAGCCCGACCACCATATCCATCTCGGCCCGCAGTTCCAGGCGCTGGCCGGCCTGCGAGATGGGCGGGCCTATGTTGACTCGGCCCTGGCTGTCCACCAGCACATTCATAAAAATGTTGAGGGTGGTGGGAATCTGGTCGGGCTGGATGCCGTAGGGTGCGAACGCCTGCACCAAATTGGAAAAGCAGCTGGGATGCCCCTCGGCGGTGCCGGGCGGGTACAGAATCTCAAAGGTTTCGGTGGAGCAGGGCGTGAGCAGGAAATCGTGCCGGCCCACGTCGTCGCGCAGCAGGGTGAACATGGGGCGCGAGCGGTTGGAGTACAGCACATGCCCAGTGGTCAGATAGATGGTCTCGTTGTAGTCGAAGGTGCGGCCTGACGAGAGCCACTCTTCGCGGTTGTCCCCGGCGAAGGCCATCAGGTCAGACACCTGCTCGCCCTGGGGATCAATGACCACCAGGATGTCGCCCTTTTGCAGGGTAAAGCCGCTGCCGCTCTGCGGCGGAATGCGGGTCACAGCGTAAGCGGATTCGTCGCGGGTGGGACTGCTGGGGGCAGATTGCGTCATATGTTCTCCTCTTGTGGGATAGTCTCAGGGGCAGCGCTCAGCTCAGCGCGGCCAAAGCCGAAGGGACAGTGGCCGAACGGAGCTTGCCAGCCGGGTTCTACGGCGCGGCCAGAATATTGCCGGGCTTCGGGGGCAGCGCCGTAGTCGGCCAGGTTGGGGTTGATGTTGCCCTGCAAGCTGATATCGCGGGCGCGAATGGTCTCCTGAAAGCGGGTCCAGCGGCCATCGGCCTTGAGTGTGCGGAACTGGTGGTGCGAGTTGAAGACCACAGTGGCATAAGGAAAGCGCCGGGCCATGCGCGACGCCCCTGGGTGCAGACCCACAATAAAAAAGGCCTGCCCGCCGAACGAATACCCGAAATCGGGTGAAGTGGTGTCGCTGCTCACCTCGGTGCTGTAGGGCTGGTCGTCCAGCAGTGAGAGTCCGTGCAGCTGCTCCCAGAGCAGGCGCTCAAACGTCAGTTCGTCCACCTCGCCGGGCGACTCGAACACGCTGACAAAGCTGGTGAAGTCCGAATCCATCCCCGGCTGCTCAGCCTGAAAGGCACGCAGGTCGCGGGCCAGCGCCAGGGTGGTGTCCAGCGCACCGAGTTGCCCGTAGGTGTGCAGGCGGTACATGTCGGTGTTGACCGAGGCTTTGGCGGCCACGCACGGGAACTCAGAAGCCTGAATCTTGCTGCGGAAAGCGTCCTCAGCGCGGACGGCGAAAGGCTCGGGGTCTGGCAGGGCCACCGGGGGGCCAGAGACGCGGCGATAAGAAGCAGAAATAGTCATAAGTCCTCAGGGCAAAGCAAATAAGGAAAAAGGTGGAAAGGAAGGACCTAGGCAGGTCCAAGTTCAACCCGCTTACCATAGGTACTGCGCTGGCTTTGGGCTGTGGCTTATGCCCTTTATGGCGGCCATCTCAACTTCGCCTAAAGCCCCTGAGCTGGCCTGCGCCCAGAGGGAAGGTGAGCACTTTCTGCCGCGCAGGCAAGAGATTTTCTAGACTGCCCGGCATGACTGCTCCCACCGATGCCCTAACCTTGCCCTGCGGCGTGACCGTAAAAAACCGTCTGCTCAAAGGAGCGATGAGTGAAGCACTGGGAAGGCGCGACCACGCCCCCCGGCCCGAGTTGCCCGCGCTGTACGCCCGCTGGGCTGGGGGCGGCACCGGCATCCTGCTCACCGGCAACGTGATGGTGGACGCCCGCGCCCTGGGCGAACCGGGCAACGTGGTGCTGGAAGACGAGCGGCACCTGGCCGAGTTCCACGCCTGGGCCGTGCAGGGCAGTCGGGGGGGCGCGGCGCTGTGGATGCAGCTCAACCACCCCGGCAAGCAGGCCCCGCGCGGACTCAATGCAGGCGGCACCGTCGCCCCCAGCGCCGTGCCCTACCCCGGCGGCCTGGCCCGCGCCTTCGAAACGCCGCGTGCGCTGACGGTGCCCGAGATTCACGACCTGACCGCCCGCTTCGCCCGCTCGGCGCGGCTGGCGCAGCGGGCAGGCTTCGGCGGGGTGCAGCTGCACGCGGCGCACGGCTACCTGCTGTCGCAGTTTCTCTCGCCCCGGCACAACGTCCGCACCGACGAGTACGGCGGCAGCCTGGAACACCGGATGCGCTTTCTGCTCGAAATCTTCGACGCGGTGCGCGCAGCGGTGGGGCCGCGCTTTCCGGTCAGCGTGAAGCTCAATTCTTCCGACTTCGTGCGCGGCGGCTTTTCGGAAGAGGACAGCCTCGCGGTGGTGGCGGCACTGGGCGAGCGCGGCTGCGACCTGATCGAGATTTCGGGCGGCACCTACGAAAAACCGATGATGATGCTGGGGCAGGGCGAACGCGGCGGCTTCTTTGCCGATTTCGCGGGCCGGGCGCGGGCGGCGGCGGGCGTGCCGCTGTGCGTGACCGGGGGCTTTCGCGACGCCGCCACCATCCGGCAGGTGCTGGCAGAGGGCAGTGCCGACGCGGTGGGGCTGGCCCGCCCGCTGGTCACCGACCCCGACTTCAGCGCCCGCGTGCTGCGCGGCGAGGACGTGAGCAGCGAGGTGCGCCCCCTGAAAACGGGTCTCGGCCTGCTGGACGGCAGCGGCTACCTGGAAATCGCCTGGTACGAGGACGCCATGCGCCGTCTGGCACGCGGTCAGCAGGTTCGGGCAGGCGAGGCCCCGCTGCTGGCGCTGGCCCGTATCGCCGCCGAAACCGGGCTGGGCGCGGTGCTCAGGCGGCGGCGGGCTTGAGCAGGCACTTGATTCGGAGTGTGAGCAGAGTGCTTGCCGTTGCCCAACAGCTTCCGGTCGTCCTGAGTTCGCCGGGGCGTTGAAAGCCTGGCGGACGGCCCGCTTCAAAGAACCGGAGTTTGCCCGAGGGCACGCTGGCTGACCCGAATGAACTGGCAATCCGGGAGGTGGTCAGCCGGACTGGGGACGCCCTACACCTGTATGCCCTCGGTGCCTGTCTAGAAGTGCCCGCCACATTCCGCTTGTGTGACGCCGACAGACCTTGATGGCAGCAGCCCCACTCTTAAGAGGTACAGCAGACGTCAAGTACAAGACAGCAAAAATCAATCAAAAGTGCAATGAAATTTCTTTCATTTTAACAGTATGAAAAGAAAACTGCACTCTTTCTGATTTACTTGTTAAGTTAGATCCATGTCCTCAGTACCCGACAACTTCATATCCAGACGTGAGGGACAGCAAAAACAGACCTCGCTCCCCGGTTCAGCTTGAAGGCTGGATTCAGGGAGCGAGTGACGCTTTGATGAGTGTGTGAAAACAGAACAAAAC
>NZ_BNAL01000010.1 GCF_014653275.1 Deinococcus piscis | reverse complement strand
ACCGGGGAGCGAGGTCTGTTTTTGCTGTCCCTCACGTCTGGATATGAAGTTGTCGGGTACTGAGCTCACGTTGTTTAGGAAGTATTACCTAGTAATGATGGCTGTCATACTCCCCCTCATGAACCTCCTCCTTATCCGTCACGCCCAGTCCGCCAATAACCTGCTCTACGCAGAAACCGGCGGCAGCGAAGGCCGTCACGCTGACCCACCCCTGACCGAGCTGGGCCACGCTCAGGCAGCGGCACTGGCTGATTTTGCCCGCACCGATGCCACCTGGCAGAGCGTGACGCACCTCTATTCCAGCCTGATGCGCCGCTCGGTGCAGACGGCGGCTCCGCTGGCGCAGGCGCTGGGGCTGAGTGTGCAGGGGCTGGCGTTGGCGTACGAGGCGGGCGGGCTGTTCGAGCGTGGCGAGGACCGCACGCCCTACGCAGTGCCGGGCAGGTCGCACGCCGACCTGCTGGCCGACAACCCCGCGCTGCTGTGGCCGCCGGAGCTGGAAGCGGGCGCGGCCTGGGCCGGGGGCTTTGAGGAGTACGCGGAAGATGACAGCGTGTTGGCGGCGCGGGCGGCGCGGGTGGTAGAGGCTCTGCGGGCTGGGCACGGCGAGGGCGACACGGTGGCGCTGGTCACGCATGGGCATTTCACGCAGTTTTTGCTGCGGCACTTTATCGCGCATGGCAACGCGTATTTCCGGGTGGTGAACACCGGCACCACACTGCTCACGCTGCCGGGGCCAGCCGCGCCCGCTGAGTGGGGACCGCTGGTGGGCTGGGTGAACCGCTCCGACCACCTGCGCCAGGAGCAGGTGACACAGTGAGCCTGGGCTGAGGCCCACAAGCCTAAGCAGCAGCTCAAGGCAGGGGCAGGGGACAGCGGCGCATACTTCGGGGACAGAGCCACATCATCAGCCCCGAAATTCCCTCAGACCGGCTCTAGGAGACTCCATGAAACTGAAAGCTTCTGTCCTGATGTATGCCCTGGGTTACGCCTCGGTGGCCGCCAGTGCCTACCG
Source organism: Deinococcus piscis (assembly GCF_014653275.1). GTDB lineage: Bacteria > Deinococcota > Deinococci > Deinococcales > Deinococcaceae > Deinococcus > Deinococcus piscis. The sequence continues at coordinate 72,340 of NZ_BNAL01000010.1, read as the reverse complement.
CTACCTCACCAATGAAGACAGTGGCGATGAGCGCGACGGCCTGTTTATCGGCCACTGGGCCCCGACCTTCTTCATCCTGGGCAAAGCCGCCGAGGACCGTGAAGTGCGCGGCCACACCACCCTCAGCCTCGACTGGGAAGCCTAAAGCTGGCCCGGTTCCCGGCACACATTACCCCACAAAAAAGCCCCCACTGTGCGCAGCGGGGGCTTTTTTGGAGAAGGGGGAGGGGAAAAGGGAAAAATCAGACCTGGGGTTCGCGGCCTGAGCCGTGCAGTTCCACCGGATAGCTTTTGCGCAGGCGCATGTTGAACAGCTCCACCGCAATCGAAAAGCCCATGGCAAAGTAGGTGTAGCCCTTGGGAATGTGGAAGCCCAGGCCGTCGGCGATCAGGTTCACGCCGATCAGCAGCAGGAAGCTCAGCGCCAGCACCTTGACCGTCGGGTGCGCCTGCACAAAGTCGCCAATCGGCTTGGCGGCCACCAGCATCAGCGCCACGGTGACGACCACTGCCGCCACCATCACGCCGATGTCCTCGGCCATGCCCACCGCCGTAATCACGCTGTCGAGGCTGAATACGATGTCCAGAATCATGATCTGAACGATGGTGGAGGTAAAGCCAATGGAGCGGGCCGACTTGACGGGTGCGCCGCTGGCGTCCGCCTCCTCGTGGGGGCCTTCAAGCTGCTCGTGCATCTCCTTGGTGGCCTTGTAGATCAGGAACAGACCGCCGCCGATCAGGATCAGGTCCTTGCCAGCAAAGTCGTGCCCGAAGGCCGTGAACAGGGTGTTGGTGAGCGTCATCACCCAGGCAATAGAGGCCAGCAGCATCAGGCGGGTCAGGCCCGCGCCCAGCAGACCGATGGTACGGGCGCGGTCTCGCTGCTCCGGCGGGAGTTTGCCGCTCAGAATCGAAATGAAGACGATGTTGTCAATGCCGAGGATCAGTTCGAGCAGCAGCAGGGTGCCGAACGCCAGCCAGGCTTCGGGGTGGCTCATCCAACCAAAAAGGGTTTCTATCAACGTGGGGCTCCTGCGGCGCGGCGTGGGCCGGGCCGTAAGTGGGTGAGAACGGCAAAAGTCGGGGCGGACAATGAATCGGACCTCGCCGGGGGCGGGCCGTACAACTCATGCTGAAGGTGGAGTTGTGCACGAATTATGCCAGTTTGATGAAGCGCCTTCATTTTTTGTCTGCCTGCTGCGCCTGTTGTGTATCTGTGTCTGCTCATGTCCCGGCTTCCGTGCGCCGCTTCATTTGGTCTCAGCATCCTGCGCCATACTGCGGTCATGAAGGGCCGCGTTCGCCACTCCTCCTTGCTGCTGCTGGCCGCCCTGTTGGCCTGGCCTGGGGCGGCCAGCGCGGCTGCAGCGATTCCGGCGCGGCCTCTGGGGGCGCTGGCTGCGCCGCCGGTCACTGCACCCGCTCTGGTGCGGCCCACCAGTTCGCCCGCCCAGCAGGCTTTTGAGCAGGTAGCTGGACGGCTGCAAGGGGACTACGCGGGGCTTTCGGGGGTCGACCGCGCCGCGCTGATTCAGGAATACCGTGCCCGCTTGGAGGCCGTCTGTCAGGGGCAGGGCCAGCGCTGCCCCGCCGAAACGGCTTATCCGGTCATTGAGGCGCAGCTGACCGCGCTGGGCGACCCGCACACTTTTTTGCAGTGGCCGGACGAGTACCAGGATTTCGTGAGCAGTGCGCTGGGGGGACAGCGGCTTCAGTTTGGCTTCAAGCTGGCCGAGCTGGACGGTGAGCGCCGCCTGATCACCGAGGTGGTGCCGGGGAGCGCCGCTGACCGGGCCGGACTGCGCCGGGGCGACGTGTTGTGGCAGCTTGCCGGCAAGCCCTACCGCTACAGCGACCTGTCCGACGCCCGCGAGAGTGCAGCACCCATCACGCTGGGTCTGGAACGCCAGGGCCAGCGCCTGAGTGTGCAGCTGACGGCGGCCCGCACAGCCGCTGCCGACCCCCCGCGCCTGAGCTGGGTGAGCGGCCAGCGTGGGGTGCAGGGGCGCACCGCCGTCATCCGCATTCCCACCTTTCTGTCGGCGGGAGAGGTGGCCGCCCGCGTGCATGAGCAGGTGGGGCAGGCCCGCAGTGGTGGAGCAGGTGGCCTGGTGGTGGACCTGCGCGGCAATACCGGCGGCAGCCTGCTGGAGTGCGACCTGGCAGCCAGCGCCTTTGTACCAGAATTCAGCCGGGTGGCCCACAGCGCGGGGCGGCAATCGGTGACGCGGGTGGCCGGGGGCCGCCGCTGGGATGACGGCGTCTTGGTGGGCCGGGTGAGTCGCCCGCAGGAGTGGAGCGGACCACTGGCCGTGTTGGTTGATGAAGCCAGTGCGTCGTGCGCCGAGTTCTTCGCTTATGAGGTGCAGCGCTCGGGGCGCGGCGTGGTGGTGGGTGCCCCGACTTCCGGAGTTGGCAACACGGCCACCCGTGTGTTCCCGCTGGTCGGTGGGGCAGGCCTCCAGATCACCACCCTGCACTACTCCAAGCCCGGCGGCCAGGCGTACCCGGTGCAGGTCAGGCCCGACCTGAGTGCCCAGAGTGGCGAGGCGTTCCTGCGGGCGCTGGCGCAGGGCCGTGACCTCACGCTGGAAGCAGGGGTGCAGTCGCTGCGCCGTCAGAGCATGGCCCGCAGCGCTGTTCAGCGGGCTGAGTGACCCGAGCCTGGGTCCTGGCCTCCCTGGTTCTGCGTCTGCTCCGGATCTTGGCCGGGGGCAGCGGCAGGCACTTCTCTCAGGGCCCAGCGCAGCGCCGCCACAGTCAGAAAGCCTGTCGCCATCAGCAGCAGCCAGGGCAGCTCCGGCCAGCCCAGCGCCGCGCCGTAGTCCACCAGGCTGCCGCCCAGCACGTTGCCCAGTGCGCCGCCCACCCCCAGGCTGATGGCGCTGAAGCCGAAGTAGCTGCCCAGCAGTTCCGGCGGAGCGAGGCGGGAGACCAGGGTTTGCTGGGTGGGAAAGACCAGCATGGTGCCCAGCGAGTAGAGGGCCGTGCAGGCCAGCAGCAGCGGAAAAGTATTTGCAAAGCCCATCAGGCCCAGCGAGAGGGCCACCAGGGTCACGGCGGCGGTCAGGATGGTGCGGGCGCGGAAGCGACCTTCGGCCCAGCGCAGCAGGGGATACTGGAGCGCCACCGCCAACCCGGCATTGAGCGCGTACAGTGGGCCAGTCGCGCCAGTGCCGGCCAGGGCCACGGCTTTGAGCGTCACAGCCACATTCAGCTGCGTACTGAGCAAAAAGTACCCGATCAGTGCCAGCGTCAGGCGCACGAAACGCCGGTCACGTACAGCGTGGCGCAGCCCATCCAGGCCCCCGCCGCCGCTCTGTGTGGGCCGCACATCCGGCAGGGTCAGGCGCAGGATCAGCCAGCACAGCACGTAGGCGCTGGCACTGATCAGCGCGGCGGTAGGGAACCCCAGGCCGATCATGGCTGCCCCCAGCAGCGGCCCCAGCACCATGCCCAGGTTGCCTGCCACACTCAGCAGGCTGAACAGCTGCGGGCGGTATTCCACCGGAGTGAGGGCGGTCAGCGCCGCACTTTTGGGCGCGTCAAACAGGGCTCCACCCACGCCAGCCACCAGACTGGACAGCAGCAGCGCCGTGAACGTATCTGAAAAGGCCATGCCCGCAAATCCTGCGGCCCGCAGCAAGCAGCCCCACAGGATCAGTTGCCGTGGGCCCACTCGGTCAGCCCAGGCCCCGCCCAATACGGTCAGGCCCTGCTGGGCCAGCTGCCGCACGCCGAGCACCACGCCCACGGCCCCGGCGGCCCAGCCCAACCCGCCCACGAAATGCACTGTGACCAGCGGAATAATCAGGAAGAACCCAGCCCACATCAAAAAGGTGACGCTGAGCAGCCCCCACTGCGCCGGACTGAGCAGGCGCACGGAGAAAGGAGTCGGGGCGGGGTCTGGGGAGTGCGGGTCAGCTGGAAGGTGAGGGTCAGAAGGGGCGGACATCAGGCAGATAGCCTACTCCTGCGCGGCTGGAGAAGATGCAGGAGTGGCCGCCGAGAAACAAGGAGCCCCGTCAGAGGGAGCAGGGCGCGGAACGCGGGCAGGTTAAGCGATTGTTCTGGGGGGGCCTTGGCGGGCGGCGGAGTCGCTACACTAGACCTTGTGAGTCCGCTGCCCTGGTTTCGCCTTCCAGCCCTGCTGCTGCTGGCGCTGCTGGCCTATGTCCTGCCCGCGCCGGGCAGTGGCATGGCCGGACTGGGTGGAGTGGGTGGACCTGGCAGTGAACCGCTCCGTGGACCGGCTCAGGCGTCGGCCCCTGCTCAGGTGCCGCTGCCGACGTTGCCACAAGAAACCCTGCGGCTGTTCGAGCGGTCACGCTCGGCGGTGGTGCGGCTGGGCAGCCTGGACCCCGGCTCTATGGCCATGGGGCTGGGCACCGGGTTTTTTATCTCGCCGGGTGGGCAGCTGCTGACGGCCTACCACGTGGTGAGCGAGGGGCGGCTCTTTCAGGTGCAGACGCTCGGCGGCCAGCGCTACCCGGCGCGGCTGGTGGCCTTTGATGCTGCGGCTGACGTGGCCCTGCTGCAAGTGGATGCCAAAGGCCCTTTTCCATATCTGAACCTCTCGCCGCGTCCGCCCCAGGTGGGCGAGAGTGTGCTGGCGATTGGCAACAGTGGCGGCGATTTTCTCCAGCCGCGTGAGGGCCGCCTGCTGCGCCTGGAAGCGGCTTCGGGCCGGGCTGATTTTCCGCAGGGGACCCTGGAAATGAACGCCCGGTTGGCCCCCGGCGACAGTGGCGGGCCTATCATCAACGGGCTGGGGCAAGTGATTGGGGTGGTCAGCTATATCCGCGTGGATGAGGCGGGCACGACCGAGACTTCTTACGCTGTACCTACCGTAGAAGGCAACGCCCTCATCACGGCCCTCAAGGATGGTCTGCAAAAGGACCGGGGCGTGGTGGGCCTGGTGTTCGACCTTTATCACGACGGCCTGACCGAGACGCCCGGCGGCGTGGTATCGCGGGTGGCGCGCGGCAGCCCAGCCGAGAAAGCGGGGCTACGGGGAGCGCAGCGCGATGACAAGACCGGGCAATTGCTGGAGTTTGGCGACATCATCATCAGCGTGCAGGGGGTGCGGACCCGCAACGCCAGCGATGTGGTGCGCGAGTTGCAGCGCTTTGGGGTAGGGGAGACCGTCACCGTGCGCTACCTGCGCGGCGGCCAGGAGCGTGAGGCGCAGCTGCGGCTGGTGCCCAAGCGCAGCATGTCGGACCTGTAGAGCCCTACAGAAACAGGGGCATAGACCCCGGGCCTGTCCCCAGAGCGACTGACTGAAGGGAGCCAAGCGAGAGGCTGTGGCAAGGCTAGAAGCACAGATGTGATGCGGTCATATGCGGCCTGGCGGCTGTTGCCTGCAGATACCTAAAGTTGCGGTGGCCGCTTGGTTCACCGCCTGGGCTAGCTGCCGGGCTAGGCTAGAACGATGTCGCGAGCATTTGTCAAGGAAGATGAGGGCAGCGCCTGGGAGCCGCCCGCCGAACAGTGCCGCTATCAGGTGATCTGGCCCGAAGGCGCTGGCCGCGAGGTGGTCTTTCAGTCCGATGATCTGCTTCAGGTGCTGCGCTGGATGTCCGATGAGCGCCGCCCCCGGCTCGAACTGCGGGACCATAGCGGCGTGCTGCTGGCCTGCGTGTAAGGGGGCTGGGTCCGGTGTGCTGCCGCCGCCTTGCCATCGGCGCGGCAGAACCCTCCACCTCTCAGCGGCGGCGTGCTGCTTCGTAGATCAGGATGCCCGCCGCCACGCTGGCGTTGAGGCTCTGCACCTGGCCGCGGACCGGAATGCTGACCAGGCCGTCACAGCGCTCGCGCACCAGTCGCCGCAGGCCGTCGCCTTCTGAACCGACCACCAGGGCCACCGGACCGCTCAGGTCGGTGCGTTCCAGGGGCTGCGCCGCTTCGCCAGCCGCGCCGTACACCCAGACATTCTGGGCCTTGATCTCCTCGATAAAGCGCGGCAGGTTCTTGACCTGCACCAGTGGCAAGTGGGCGGTGGCTCCGGCGGCGGTCTTGGCGACCACGGCGCTCAGGGGAGCGCTGCGGCGTTCTTCCACCACCACGCCGTGCGCCCCCAGCACCTCGGCTGAGCGCACGATGGCCCCGAAGTTGCGTGGGTCGGTAATGCCGTCCAGCAGCACCAGCAGCGGCGCTTCGCCGCGCTGCTCGGCCAGGTCCCAGATGGCCTGGGGCGCGCTCCAGCTCAGCTCCTCGGCTTCGGCCAGCACCCCCTGGTGGGCGGTGGTACCCGCCAGCTGATCCAGCTCGATGCGGGGAGCTTGACGCACCTGGACCCCAGCCTGCTCAGCCAGAGCGCGCAGCTGGCGGGCAAACGCTTCTTCTACGCCGTGCGCCAGCAGCACTTCCTCTACGCGCCCTTCTCTCAGGGCTTCGGTGACCGGGTTGCGTCCGTAAATCAGCATGGGCGTCAGTCTAGAGCAGTTCTCTGCTGCGCCGCTTTACAAGTCCGGCTAACACCACGTTTTGTCCTGCGGGATGCAGTGCGTGCTTCCAGGCTTCGGTTTCAGACCGAGCCAGGCTCCAGCGTAGGCGTATGAGCCGGGACGCTGCCGGGCGTGTGATCGCGCAGCCAGTCGTTCAGGGCCGTGGCTCCCAGAGGCGGCGAAATCGCGTAGCCCTGCGCCTGATGACAGCCCAGGCGCTGCAAGGTGTCCAGCTGGCCGGGGGTTTCCACACCCACCGCCGTGACCTGCAAATTCAGCCGCCCGGCCATGTCGAGGGTGGCGGCCACCAGATCGGGGCCGCGTCCGCCGCGTTCCAGACCACTGATCATTTGTGGGTGCAACTTGAGACCAGTCAGCGGGAACTCGGTCAGGGACGATAGACTCATCACGCCTTCTCCGAAATGGTCCAGCCACAGCGCCGCGCCCGCCTCGTGCAGCTGCTGCAAGACTCCGGCGTCCTGCTGGCGGAAATCTACCATGCTGGCCGCACTGATTTCGATGTTGGGCAGGGGGCTGCCCTGCTGCTCCAGCTGCTCCAGCAGCGGCCACAGCGCCCCCAGGGCCGACGGCTGCCGCAGCTCTTCCAGGCTGACGTTGATGCCCACGCGCAGGTTGGGCCACAGCTCATTCCAGGCACGCTGCTGCTGCATGGCTTCGCGCATCACCCAGTCGCTGAGCGGTTGCAGCAGGCGCAGGCGTGAAGCCAGTTCCAGCAGTTCGTGAGGCGACAGCCGCGTGCTGATTCGCTCCCAGCGCAGCAGGGCCTCGGCCCCCGCGATCTGGCCGCTGCTCAGGCTGAGGGTGGGCTGATAGTGCAGCTTCAGCTGGCCGCTGCTGACCGAATCGCGCAGCGACTGTTCCAGCCGGAACGTCTCGGCCAGCTGTACTCGCAGCTCGTCGTGGTAGGGCGTGACCTGGCCCCGGCCCTGACGCCGGGCGTACTGGGCGGCAATCTCGGCGTTGCCCAGGGCAGTGTCGGGGCTTTGGCCGCTGGTTTCAGCCAGGCCGGTAGCGAAGGACAGGCCGGTGGTGGACTTGCCCACCCGGAAGCTGGACTGCGTAACCTGCTCGGTGGTCAGCTGGGCGCGCTTCATGGTCAGTCCCGGCAGCCACAGTGCGAAGGTGCCGTCACCCAGCCGCGCTGCTTCGCCCTGGTGGGTGGCCGCCAGACTGCGGAAGCTGGCCGCCAGCTGCATCAGCAGGTGATGAATTGCGGTGGCTTCAGTGGCGCTGGTCATGGCGGCGTATTCCTCGAGCTCCACCACCACCACCGTGCCGCTCTGAGCGGTCTCCGGCTGTGCCAGGAGCCGCCGCAGGCCAGCGCGGTTGTACAGTCCGGTCAGTTGGTCGTGGTAAGCGCCATAAGTGGCCTGTGCCTGGGCCCGCTTGAGGTCGCTCAGGTCACGCAGGGTGATCATCAGCAGGTCGGTGGGGACAGCCCGCGACTCGCCAGCTTGACCTGTGGAGCTGACCGGGCCGATGTTCAGCGCCATGGGCCGGCGGCCCTGTCCCGGCGTCTCCAGAATCATCTCGGTGCTATAGGGCAGAGGGGCAGTCCAGGGGTCATGTTGAAACGGTTCGCCGCTGGGACTGAGCAGGTTGATGCCCAGCAGTTCCAGCTGTCGGCGCAGGTTTTTGCCCAGCAGCCGTGCGGCGTCGGTGCCCGAAAGCTGCGCGGCCTGGTCGTTGATCAGCCGCAGCACGCCGCTGCGGTCTACCAGCAGCGTGGCAATGTGCTGCTGATTGAGGACTTCTTGCAGCAGCGCGTGATCTTCGCTGGCCGCTGTGGCCTTGACGGCCCCGGCAGCGCGGCCTTCGCTCAGTTGGGCGACCAGCAGGTCCGGGCGCGTGGCCGAACGCCGCAGCTCCAGCGTCAGCGGCTGGCCCCGGCGTCGTTCGGGATGGGCCAGCGCCGCGCCGCCTTCGGCGGCCAACGTGATTAGCCCCTGCACGGTGCGCTTGCCAGCTTCACTGAACAGGGCCAGGTCTTGCAGGCACTCGCCCGTCAGGCCCTCCAGGCCGCTTAGCTCGCCCAGGGCCTGATTGGCCTGCTGGATTTCGCCGCCCAGGTTGATGACGGCGGCAGGCACGCCCAGGCCGTCCAGCAAGGAGCGGAGCCACTCGCCTTTTTCGCGTTCTTCGGTGATGTCCTGCAAGCTCCACAGTAGTCCCGACTGCTGCCCAGTAAAAAAAGGCTGCACTGTAGACTGCAGCCACAGCGAGCGGTCTGGGTCGCGGGGGTCCGTGGTTTCCCACTCGGGCCACTCAGGTTGGCGGCCCTGCACAGCTTCCTCGAGGTAGCGCACCTGAATCGGCAGGTCCAGCTGGCGGATATTTTGCCCCACCACAGCGGCACGTTCCAGGCCAAAGAGAGCCAGGAAACTGCGGCTGGTCTCCAGCACGCGCAGGTCTATGTCCAGCCAGGCGGTGGGCTGAGGCAGCTGGGTCAGCAGCAGCTCAAAGTCCGCGCAGGAAGCCGCCCCCTGCTGGTTGGCCAGCAAGCGGTCAAACAGTTGGGTGACTTCTGGCCCTACGCCTTCTGGCGACCACAGCAGACCCAGCAGATGCCCGTCCACGCTCACCCAGTCCAGCACGCCCTGGTCCAGCCACTCGCCGGGAGGGTCCAGCGCTTGCTGAGCCTGGGGCTCGATACTCTGAGCCGTAATGCGCAGGTAGTCGCCGCCCAGCTGGCCTAGAAAAGAGGCTTGCGGCGCGTACAGACCCAGCAGGTCCTGAATAACCTGGGGCCAGAGCGGGCCAGTCTGAAGCTTGGAAGCAGGAACAGTCATGAAATCACCGGAAGTGAGCGAGGACGAAAAGGGGCGTAGGGGATAGATGAGGGGGCGTTGGAGAGGTGCGGCGCGGCTGTATCAGAAGCGGGTGTCCCAGCTGCAGAGGGGAAAGCAGCAAGGACGCTCTGAGAAGGCAGTGGGCACTCTCCAGGCCGGGCGGTTGGGGCCAGGCATCCTGGGAAGTGCAGCACGGCTTGACGCCAACTATCACTGTGCTTAGCAGGAGTATTTACAGAAAACACATTTTGCAAGCAGATTCTGTTCACCAGAGCTTCATTATGCCGCGAATGCTCTTACCGTGTTCACACACTCGCCCGCATGGTGCTGGCCCCCTGGCCCGACCCGCTGAAGGCCGGTCTCCTGCGCTAGCATGGGCCTTATGACCACAACTCAGACGTCTGCCGTGCAGTCGCTGGAGCCTGCCGCTCTGGATTTTGCGGCCCTGCTTAGTGACCGTGCCCGCCGGATGAAGGCCAGTACCATCCGCGAACTGCTCAAGCTGACGCAGCAGCCTGACATCATCAACTTTGGTGGTGGTCTGCCCGCCCCGGAACTGTTTCCTCTAGGTGACATCCAGCGGGCGGCCAATGCCGCTCTGGAGCGCTACGGCCCGGCTGCCGTGCAGTATGGCACCACCGAGGGGCACCTGCCGCTGCGTGAGTGGATCGCCGCCCAGACGCCGGGACTGACCCCAGCGCATGTACAGATCACGACGGGCAGTCAGCAGGCGCTGGACCTGCTGGGCAAGGTGCTGATCAATGAAGGTGACCTGGTGCTGGTCGAAGCTCCGACCTATTTGGGAGCCCTGCAATCCTTTCAGCCCTACGGCCCGCAGTATCTGGAAATGCCCACCGACGAGTACGGCATTGATGTAGACGCCCTGGAAGAGTTGCTCAAAGCGCAGCGCCGCAAAGGGCAAGTGCCCAAACTGCTGTATGCCATCCCCAACTTCCAGAATCCTACCGGGCGCACCCTGAGCCTGGAGCGCCGCCGCCGACTGGTGGAGCTGAGCGGTGAGTACGGCGTCCTGGTGATTGAAGACGACCCCTACGGCAAGCTGCGCTTCGTGGGCGAGGAGCTGCCCAGCCTGTACAGCCTGAGCCTGGAGCGCTGCGGCGACCCTGACCGCAGCCATATCATCTATTGCTCCAGCTTCTCCAAAACCCTGGTGCCGGGTCTGCGCGACGCCTGGGTGCAGGCCGCCGCGCCCATCACCGACAAGCTGGTACAGGCCAAGCAGGGCGCTGACCTGCACACCCCGACCCTCACCCAGATGATCGTGGCTGAACTGGTGCAGGACGTGCTGCCCCGCCAGATTGAGCGCGTGCGCGTGGCCTACGGTGAGCGGGCTGCCCTGATGCTGGCTGGTCTGCGCGAGCACTTCCCGCAGGGGGTGCAGTTCACCGAGCCCGAAGGGGGCATGTTCCTGTGGGTCACGCTGCCCGAAGGCATGGACACCGTAGCGCTGCTGCCCCGCGCTGTGGAGAACCGGGTGGCCTATGTGCCGGGGAGCCCCTTTTATGCCCAGGGGGGCGGGGCCAATACCATGCGCCTGAGCTACAGCAACGCGGCCCCTGCCCAGATTGAGGCCGGGATTGCGGCGCTGGGAGCGACCCTGCGCTCGGCGCTCTGAGACCTCAGATGCAGCAAAGAGCGGTGGCCCCAGGCAGGGTCGCCGCTCTTCTATAAGATTCTTCTGTACGGTGCAGAGTTCAGCCCTGGCGCGCCTCGCTCAGCAGCTCCGAGAGGCGCGAGAGGCAGCGGCTGTATTTTTTGGCAAAGGCGCCGTGGCGGTAGCTCTCGTCGAACAGGGTGTCCAGCGAGGTCCCGGTAAAGGCCGCGTGCAGGCCCATGTCGTACACCTTGTCTATGAAGTGGACCAGGCGCAGCGCCGAATTCTGGTCGCTGAGCGGGTGCAGGCCCGTGACCGCCACTGCCTGTACCCCTTCCAGCAGCGCCGCAAACTGACTGGGATGCACCACTGTCAGGTGACCGTCCAGTTCATCCGCCGTGATGACGCTCAGGGATTCACGCGGCTGGCGAGACAGCCACTGGCTGAATTCTGCCTCGCTGAGCGGCTGCTCCGGTGCGGTGCCCCGGTGGCGGTAGTCCGGGCCGTCCACACGCTGCGACTGAAACTGTCCTGCAATCGCTTCGATTTGCCGCTGAAAGTCGGTGGTGGAAAAGCGGCCCTCGCCCAGGGCACCAGGGGCCGTGTTGGACGTGGCGACCACATTCACGCCCGCCGGAATCAGCGCTTCGAGCAGCGTGTTGGCCATGTGGGTATTGCCGGGGTCATCCAGCTCGAATTCGTCAATCAGGAGCAGGTCGTAGCCGCGCAGCGCCTCTATGGCCTGCGGCATTTTCAGCGCGCCGATCAGGTACATCAGGTCCTGAAAGCTCATCAGGGCGACCCGGCTGCCCGGGTTGCGTTCCCGCGCCGCGTAGTAGGTGCTGGCGAGCAGGTGGGTTTTGCCCACGCCAAAGCCGCCGTCCAGATACAGGCCGCGCCCGGCAGGCTTGACCACCTTCTGAAAAGGCCAGATGCCGGTCTTTTTGGGGGGCTGCGGCTCCAGGAACTGTTGCAGGCTCTGGCGGGCCGCCTCCTGCGAGGGAAATTCCGGGTTGGGCCGGTAGGTTTCAAACCGCGTCTGGGCAAAGCGGGCGCTGGGCACCAGGGTGTCAAGCAGGCGGCTGCGGTCTAGGGTGGGCTGGCGGGAGCGCAGGTCAATCCCGCCAGGGTCATGGCCCGGAAAAGAAGCCGTCATCAGCGGTGGACTTCCAACTCCACCTTGTAGTTGCCGCGCCGGGTTTCGTTCAGCACCCGCCGGAAATCAATCCGGCCCAGGCCCTCGGCACTGAGGCTGTCGCCCTCGCGCACCTCGCTCCCGGCACGCACTGGCTGGCCGTTGAGCCGCACCTTGCCGCCGCTGATGCCCTGCTGAAAGTAGGCCCGGCTGACCCCAAAGCCTTTGGCACCCACCACGTCGGCACGCATAGAGGGCACCACCACTTCGCGCAGCTTGCTGCCCTTGCCCGCTGTCTCTCCGACCTCTTCTACGGTCACCTCGCGGCCACCCAGATCGCTCAGGGCCAGCAGGACAGAGGCGGCCTTGCTGCTTGCTGCCACCTGAAAGCTGCCGCGCACTTCGCGAATGTCGCCCAGTGCCTCTTCGCCCAGGTCCAGGCGGCCCAGTTGCACGCGCAGGTCCTGCTCATCCCAGGGCACGCCCCCCAGCGGAGTGATGCTCAGCACATGCACTCCACTTTCGACTTCGGGAATGTGCGCCGGGTACAGGGTCAGCATCACCAGTCGGGCGTCAGGAAAGCCCCCGGCCAGGCGGTAGCCGAGTTCAGGGTCGTCCAACAGCCGCCGGTCCAGGCTACCGCCGTCTACAAAGCCCGTGCGGACCACCCGTCCACCACGCGCTTTGGCGACGAGCGCCTGCAATTCCTTGTTCGTCATGCTCATGGCGGGCAGCATAGCGCTTGCCTCTGTGCGGCACCGGTAGACACAATCCTGACGGCTGTCTGCCCCGAACTTCTCTAAAGCCCGCCTGAAGGCTGAGCGGGGGCTGTGTAAATTTCCCCATCAGGTTTGTGGGTTAGGATGCCAGGCATGAAGAAGACTCTGATTGCTCTGACTATCCTGGGTGGCGCTTTTGCCACCAACGCTTCCGCTGCCACCTATGGCGGCGTTCACACCGGCACCGGCCTGGGTGTAGGCGTGCACTATCAGACTGACATTGATGCCGACAGCGCTTACCGCGTGGGTGTGGGCTTTGAGAACGGCGGCATCGGTGCGGGTGTGGATTACCTGAACCGCGTGGACCGTAACCCTGTAGGCAATGGCTTCGTTCCTTACTACGGCGCTGGTGTAGGCGTAGGCTTCGCCGGTGGTGTGTCTGTGGCTCCCCGCGCTTTCGTGGGCACCGACTTCGTGGTGAACCAGAACGCCCGCGTGTTCGCTGAAGTGGGCCCCAAAGTGACCCTGAACAGCGGCGCGACCAATGTGGCCCTGCATGGCCGCGTGGGCCTCAACTTCCGCCTGAACTAAGCCTTGTTTGACCAGAGCCAGCCTACGGGCTGGTTTTTTTGTTGCCCTGCTGCGCTCCTCTCCGGGATACTGCCCCACATGACCCTGACCATCCGCCGCGCCGATTCGGGTGACTTGCCAGCCATTTTGACGCTTCTAGAACAGGCCGAGATGTACACCTCATCCGTCACGCTGGCGGGCGAGGTCACCTACCTGCTGGGCGAGGTGGATGGCCGCCCCGCTGCCGTTCTGGGCATGGAGCATGGCGGCGGCGCAAGCTTGCTGCGTTCTTTTACGGTGCAGGCTGGGTACCGGGGGCGCGGCTGGTCGGCCCTGCTGCTGGCCGAAGCCTACGCGCTGCTGCGGGCACGTGGAGACCAGGACGTGTTCCTTTTTTCGGCGGATGAAGGTGGATTCTGGGCGCACCAGGGCTACAGGCGCGTGCTGCCGCAGGAACTGGCGCAGCGGCTCCCGCTGACGCCCCAGGTCCGCCACGCGGTGGCCACCGGCTGGCTGGAAGAGGCCCTGGCTTGGCACATGACCCTTCCAGCATGAGCAGAATGCTGCCCGGAGGCCGGTGTGTTCGGGGGCGAGAATGCTAAGCTGGCGAACGAGTTTTGGGCTTCGTCCGGGGCTCCACCATGAATTGCGTCCAGTGAGGCGCGAATGGAGGTTCGTATGAGCATGATCAGAAAAGAACGCGCCCTGCTGGCCCTGGCCGACGGCACCGTGTACCGGGGCTACGCTTTCGGACACCGGGGCGAGACAGTGGGCGAAGTGGTCTTCAACACGTCCATGACCGGCTACCAAGAAATCCTGACCGACCCCAGCTACGCGGGCCAGATCGTCACCATGACCTATCCGCATGTCGGCAACTATGGCGTGGCGATCTACGACATGGAATCCAACCGGCCCTTTGTGCGCGGTTTTATTGGCCGTGAATTCTCGCACGACTATTCCAGCCACCGCGCCGAGCAGGGCCTGGAAGAATTCATGCAGCGCTACGGTGTGGTCAGTATTCAGGGGATTGATACCCGCGCCCTGGTCCGCCGCCTGCGCTCCGGGGGCGTGGTCAAAGGCGTCATTGCCCACCGCTCGTTCACCCATCCCACAGACCCTTACGGCGAGTTCTCGCCCGAAGAAGAAGCGGCGTTGGTGGCCCGCGCCCGCGACCACCGTGACCGCGATGGCCTGGACATGGCCGCCGAGGTGACCACCGAGCTGCCCTATGCCTATCCCACCCTGCGCGAAGGCAAGCGCGTGGTGCTGGTGGATTTCGGCATCAAGCACACCATCATCAAGCGCCTGGCTGAAGTAGGCATTGAGCCGATTGTGGTGCCTGCTCACACCAGCGCCGCCGAGATTATGGAGCTGGGGCCGCACGGACTGTTTCTGAGCAATGGACCTGGCGACCCTGCCGCGCTCACCTACGCCCACCGCACCGCCTGGGAAATGATGGGCCTGCTGCCTACGTTTGGCATCTGCCTGGGCCACCAGATTCTGGCACTGGGCGCAGGCGGCCAGACCTTCAAGATGAAATTCGGTCACCGGGGCGGCAACCAGCCGGTGAAGAACCTGCTGACCGGCAATGTAGAAATCACCAGCCAGAATCACGGCTATGCGGTGGATATTGACTCTATTCCCGCCGGTCAGTTTGTGCCGACCCACATCAACCTCAATGACCAGACGCTCGAAGGCATGGCGCATACCCGCTACCCGGTGTTCAGCGTGCAGTACCACCCCGAGTCAGCTCCTGGGCCGCACGACAGCCGCTACCTCTTTGACCGTTTCATTGAGGAAATAGATGCTTTTGATGGTGCCAGCGGCCTCCCTGTCGAGCGCAGCCGCACCGGCGACCTGGGCCTCTGAGCCCTTGTCCATTGGCCTGAGCCAAGTCATCTGCTGTCCCAACATCGCCCCCGGCCTGGCTGGGGGCGTTTGCTTTGATGGTCCGCATCTTCGCTGAACGGGGGAGAGGGGCTCGGGCAGCGTCTCTTCCGTTCTTCTGACGGTTAAGCTGGAAGGAACCAAAACCAAGTATGAACTGCCGGGCTCCTCACTCTTGACGGCGAAAAGACATAAAAAGCCTTGCTGGTGGGCAGTTTGGCGCTGGCCAGGGTGTGAAGAGCAGCAAGGCAAGCTCATGAACTGGAACCGCTTTCCAGGCCGTGGAGGTAAGTGGAACGTAAGACCACTCGAACTAAGGTGAGCCTCGTCTTAGACCGAGTGGTCTCGTGGGGGAGCGAGCGACTTGACCTAAGTGACCGCCCTTATGTTCGGGATTCAGTATCCCAAGGAGAAGAAATTATGCAGACCAACAAAACCCTGGCCCTTCTGGCCGCACTAACCCTGGGAGCCGCTTCGGCACAGTCCCTGGCTGCTGCCCCCACCACCACTGCTGGCACCACCATTTCCAACACTGCGACTGCCAGCTACACCAACCCAGCGACCAATGCCACGACTTCTACGCAGTCCAACACGGTGACCACCACTGTGCTGCCCCGCGCTGGCTTTGACCTGACCTACGTGGGCGGCGGCGACAGTGTCACGACCAACACCCCTGGCGGCGCACCTGCCGACTACCAGCGTGCTGTGCTTCCCGGCACCACCGTGTCCTTTGAATACGTGGCTGTCAACAACGGTAACACCACCCAGACCATTTCTCTGGGCAATGAAGTGACCGGCGATGTGTCTGGCGTGACCTTCTACCCTGAGTCGGCGGATACCAACAACGACGGCAGCCTGTCTGCCGAAGAAATCGCTGCCGCGACCCCCATCACCAGCGTGACGGTGGCTCCCAACGGCGATGACACCACCACCCCTGCTGTAGAAAACAACACCGGCGAAGTCAACTTCTTCATGGTGTACACCGTGAACCCCACCGCTGCACCTGACGCTGTCGTGGGAGCCACTCCCGTCGGTACCGGCCAGGAATACAACGGCACGGCCAACGTTCAGAAGACCGAAACGGCCACTGACCTGTTCTTCCAGTACAACCAGGTGACCGTGCAGGACTCCGGCGCGCTGATCGGCCCCCGTAACGACGCCGACGGCAACGGTGGCCCCGTGACCCCTCCTTACACGGACGCTGCAGGCAACACCATCACCCCCACCGCCAGTGACTCGCAGCAGGCGAACGTGAATGCCGGTGTGACGGCAGTGACCTTCACCAACACGGTTCAGAACAACGGTGATGCCACCGACACCTATACCGTGTCTTCCAGCACGCCTGGCACCGTTTTCCTGACTCCCGACGGTACCCCGGTGACCACCAGCCCCACCACGGTGAGCATCACTCCAGCGGATGGCAGCGCGCCCTACGACGTGACCTACACCCTGGTCGGCGGCAACCTGGTGATTGGTGGCCTGCGCCCCGGCGACAGCGCTTCGTTCCAGAACACCATTCCCTTCACCGACACCACCCCCAACGTCTCGGACACCCAGACCACCACCCTGACGGTGGTCAGCACCAACAACCCTGACCGGACCGACACCACCACCAACATCATCCGTGATCCGGGCCTGCTGTTCGGTGACAACATCCCCACCAGCACGAACCCCGACGCGCCCTACAACCCCAACCCGGCAGCTCAGCCTGGTCAGACCGTGACCTTCCCCATGCAGGTGGTCAACACCGGCGGCGCAACCGACACCTACACCATTCAGCCCACGACGGTGACTTTCCCTGTGGTAGGCGGCGGTACGGTGGAAGTGCCTGTGACCTACGCCCCCGACACCAACTGTGACGGCGTGGCCGACGGTACGGGCAGCACCCTGACGCTGGAACCTGGTGCCCAGGGCTGCTTCGTGGCCACCGTGCAGGTTCCGGCCAACGCGGTCTCCGGCACCACGCCTCCTGTCACCCAAACCGTGACCACCGGCAGCGGTCTGACCGCCACCGACACCACCAACACTGTGACTGTGCAGGTAACTGACAGCAACGTGGCCCTGGCCAAGTTTGTTCAGGGTGGCAATGGTGAGACGTCCTCCAATGGCATCACCGCTCCTGCGGGCTACACCACCAGCAACTCGGCCCTGCCCGGCGAGAACCTGAACTACGCCATCGTGGCCAAGAACAACTTCAACGCCCCTGTCACCAATTTCTTCGTGTGTGACACCGTGCCTATGAACACCACCTTCGTCAGCGTGAGCGGCGGCGGCGTGTACAGCACCGACGGCGGTGCCACCTGGAGCAGCACTGCTCCCACCACCCTGGCGGCTGGAACCCCCACGGCCAAGGGCGGCGAGGTCTGTGTGGCTCCGGCTGACCGCACCCTGGCTGCCGGCAGCACCTTCCAGGTCAACTTCACCGTCCGCGTGAACTAAGGCGCGGCCTCAAAAAGTGCGCCCAGCCAGCATATGGGCGGGGCGCACTTTATCCAAGATCATGCCTTTGAGTCGCCTTGCATGATGGCTCAACCCAGGCATTCGTAACCCAGATATTCATAACACAGAACCGCTCAACATCAGAACTTTACTTTTTGTCTTGACCTTACCCCCCACTTCTACAGGAGGAACTATGCCCCGCCTATTTGCTCTATCTACTTTGACGCTATCGGGACTGTTGTGCGCCGGTCCAGCGTTCGCGCAGCTGAC
This sequence comes from Deinococcus piscis, assembly GCF_014653275.1. Taxonomy (GTDB): domain Bacteria; phylum Deinococcota; class Deinococci; order Deinococcales; family Deinococcaceae; genus Deinococcus; species Deinococcus piscis. Next base: position 54,446 of record NZ_BNAL01000010.1, on the reverse strand, counting down.
GCCCTCGGGCACCCAGATCACCAACCAAGCCAGCGCTCAGTTTGTTGATGCAAAAGGCCAGACGGCACCTCTGGCGTACTCCAACACCGTGGTCACCACAGTGCAGGAAATCTGCGCGGTCAGCGTGCTGCCCAACGGCAGCGCTGCCTCGCCTGCCATGACACGTACCGCTTTGCCGGGCGACACCGTCCTCTTTCCCTACACGCTGACCAACAGCGGCAACACCACCAGCACGTTCCCAGTGCGTACAGAGCTAGAGACGGGCAACCCACAGGATATTCAGCTCTCCGCGCACGTGGACCTGAACGGCAACGGCCAGATTGATCCCAGTGAGCCAGCGGTGCAGCAGGTCACGCTGGACGCTGGAGCTTCGGTGACAGTGCTGGTCCGAACGGCCACAGCCACGACCACCGAAGCCGATTCGGCCCTGATCAACGTGGTTGCCAGCTGCCCCGGCGGGGCCAGTGTGGACGCTGACAATATCTCGGCGTTGATCATCGGTACGCCGCCTGAGATTCAGGTCGAAAAAGCTTTTGAGCCCCAGCTGATTCTGCCGGGGCAAGAGACCACTGTGCGGCTGCGGACTGTGAACAGCAGTGACCAGGAGTCACGTGAGGTCGTGCTGACCGACTTGCTGGCCGAGCAATTGGCGGGTGGCCTGGAGTTTGTGGCGGGCAGCGCCAGTGCCTCGGCTGGCCGCATCGAGTACTTCGATGGTGGGCTGTGGCAGGCCACGCCCCCGGCCCAGGTCCGCGGTGTACGTCTGGTCCTGGACCGCTTGGCTCCTGGTGAAGCTGCCGAGCTGACCTTCCGGATGCGTGCCCAGGAGCAGGCGGATGGTCAGCAGTTCCTGAACGTGGCAACGGCCCAGACCAGTGGCCGCCAGTCGTCGGCCAATGCGACGCTGAGCGTGCGCTACACCCCAGCCGTGGCCATCGGTCCTGTGGGGCAGGCCACCGCCGAAGAAGGCAGCCCAGCCGATACCCAGACCAAGCCGTTTGCTCAGGCTGGCGAGGAAGTGTGCTTTGACCACGACCTGCGCAACACGGGCGATGTTGCGGACCTGTTCACCGTCACCGTGACCTACCCCGAAAGCCAGGCTGGACACGTGCTGTATGGCCCTGGCAAGCAGCCGCTGGCCCAGCCGATATATCTGGAGCCCGGCCAACAGGCTTATGTGCAGGTGTGCTACACCCCTGTCGATCAGCGCCCGGTCACCGCCCTGATTACCGTGGCGGGCGAACGAGGCACCACCAACGCCACCACTGACTATCTGCGGCCCTTGCCTCAGCTGGTCAAGACGGTGGTGGACCCGCAGGAAGACCGTACCGTGCGGGTGGGCGACCTGGTCACCTATCAGCTGCGTGTGACGAACACCTATGGTGCCGAACTCCACGATGTCCGCATCAGCGATCCGCTGCCGGTGGCAGTGGATTACGTGTCCTCGCAGCCGGGTGGTCAGGTGACCGGCGAACCCGGTGCGCAGGTGGTTCACTGGGATTTTGCCAGTCTCGCGCCGGGCGAAAGCCGCACTGTAGAGCTGACCGTGCGCGTCACGGACCGGGGCCAGATGGGGGAGAGCGTTGCCAACACCTTTAATCTGGTGTCCACCGAACTGCCGCCAGTAGATGGTGTGCCGCCCGTGACCAGCGAACCGGCCACCGTCCACCTGCCGATTCAGATTCGGGTGGTCAAGCAGGCCAGTGCCCAGCAGGCGAACGTGGGGGACCGCGTGACCTTTACCCTGACCATCACTAACCCGTCACCCGTCGCGGACCTGACGCCGGTACGGGTGGTGGATGTGCTGGCAGACCCAGCCTCGCTGGATTACATTCCCGGCAGCAGCACCATCAGCTACGGGCCGCAGGGCGCTGCACCACTGGCTGACCCCGTCATTGGAACCCGCGTGCTGGACTGCCCCCTGGGCAATCACCAGGCCGGTGACGAGGTGAGCGAAGTCATGCAGTGGACCCTCCCCACACTCAAAGCTGGGCAGAGTGCCACGCTGACCTACGATATGCGCGTAGAAGCAGGAGCGGCCCAGCAGCCCAGTCTGCGCAACTTCGTGTTGGTGACCGGCACCGGCCCGGGTGGAGCCACCGATATCGCAGAGGACTTTTCCGAAGCCGAAATCACCCTGAACTTGCAGCAGTTCCGGCCCGTAGGTGAGCTGATAGGCCAGGTCTATGTGGACCGCAACCGCAGCGGTACCTATGACAAAGGGGTAGACACCCCGCTCAACCGCGCCCGCGTGGTGCTGGCCGGTGGCCGAATTGCGCTCACCGACCAGCAGGGGCGCTACTCGTTCCTCAATGTGCCGCTGGGCACCCACGCCGTGCGCCTGGACCCTGGCACCACGCCCTATCTGCCGCTGACCATGCCTCAAGAGGGCGGCCTGAACGGCACCCAGACGGTGCATGTGCGCGGGCTGACCAGCGCGGATTTCCCGCTGGCTCCGCTGGGCGGCGAAATTGATGTGATTCGCCGCACCACCCTGAATGCAGGTCCGCTGACAGTCCACAAGACGGTAGCGCGCACGGCAGAAGGCTACAGCGTGACCTTGACCCTCAGTGCGGACCGTCCCCTGCAAGGACTGCGGCTGAATGACCCCCTGCCTGCTGGCGCTCAACTGCTCAGCGGAACCCCCGGATTTGAAGGCACCCTGCCCGCCGGCGAACGCCAAGTCAGCTACAGCTTTAGCTACAGCGGCGAACCCCGCAGTGCCGTCACTGACCCGCAACTGGAATGGAGGCAGCCATGAGAAATCGTAGACTCACCGCCCTGTTCGCCCTGACCGCTCTGATGAGCGTCCCGGTGCAGGCGCAACAAATCAGCACCAATTTGCCCCTGACCAGCGTTGGCTCGCACCTGATGTGGGAAGTGGGCGACCAGAACCTGACCCTGGATGTAGGTGTGGCCGGACCCGTGCGCCTGGACCTGTACAGCCCCCGCCTTGACCCAGCCGACTACCGCAGCGCCGACTTTTACGGTGATGAGCAGTATGCCCCTGGAGAAGTTACCACCACGTTCGTGCTGCAAGACGCTCAGGGACGTGAAGTGCTGCGGCGGACCTTCGAGCCGGGCGCGCACGCCTGGGAAACCCTGATTGATCAGGAGCTGCCTGCTGGGCAGTACCGCCTGCGTGCAGTGACCCAGGGCAACGGCAAGAACACCTTTGCAGTGCGCCTGCAAAGCCCCAGCGCAGCGCTCCATGCCGAGCAGCTGACCGTCAACGTGCGCTCCGAGCGGTGGATGCCTGTGGTGACTGTCAAGACCGACGGCCCCAGCTACGCGCTCCGGATGTACGACGGCGACGGTGCCAGTGAGCTGGAAGCCCGTGTCCGCTCCGCAGATGGGCGCTGGCAGGCGCTGCCTGTGGGCCGCGATGTCCAGTGGGCCGACTTGCCGCTCCCATCCGAGCCTGGCGAATATGTCATTGAGCTGCGTCAGCCCGCCGGGGCCAAACAGCACTCCAACACCGTGAGTTTTGCGCTTCAGCGGCATCAGGCCACCGTGCCCCTGACCCTCAGTCAAGCAGATGAGGCTGGCCTGCTGGAGATCACCGCCGAGCTGCTGCTGCCGACAGGGGTGCAGCCGACCCAGGTGGGTGCTGTGGTGGATGGCCGCGAGCTGCCGGTCAATGGCAGCCTGCGCCAGTCCGTGACGCCCGGAGAGCACAGTGTTGAGGGCCAGGCCGTGCCCGGTGCCCGCGTGAGTATCAGCGATTCCAGCGTGACTGTTCCCGCTGGTGGAGTGGGCCGCACCCGGATTCAGGTGGAGCCGCAAGTGAGCTTGGACCTTCAGCTGGACAAGCCCCGGGTCTGTGTAGGTGACGTGGTCAGCTTGCAGGGCCGCGCCCTGACCGATTATGCCGGGGCGCTGCCGCTGGACCTGGAGCTGACTGCTCCCGGTCTGGACCTGAGCGGCAAGGCCACCTATGAGGGGGAGTTGCGGGCTGCCGCCCAGCTGCCCCTGGAAGCTCTGGCGAAGGAGCCCGGTACCTATACCGTGACCCTGCGCTCGCCCATGTGGAAGCAGGAAGTGACCCGCAGTGTGGAGGTGCTGGCCGCCGAAACCAGCGTGCAGCTGCGCCGCGAGCTGCCCGAGCTGGAGCCAGGACAAGAAGGCACCGTACGCGTGCTGCTGACCAACCGGGGGACGGTGCCCACCACGTACCGCTTGCAGGAGCAGGGCACAGGCGTGGAGTTGCTGGACAGTGGCACCTTTGACGGTGAGCTGGCCGCAGGCGAAACCCGTGAGCTGAGCTACCGCGTCCGTGCCCCGCAGGAAGGCGAAGCCGGCCAAGTGACTGGTCAGCTGACGAGTGGCAGTTGTGCAGTGACCCAGGAGTCCAGCGCCCCGCTGAACGCGCCTGCCCCGGCCATGTCGCGCAGCAGTGAAGTGCTGCTGCCCTTTACCGCACCGGTCCAGGCTCAGCGCCTGATCGTGTCTCACCGTGTGCCCGAAGGCGCAAGCTACCAGCCCGGCAGTGCCCGCCTGAACGGTGCCGCTCTGCCAGACCCCCGCGTGGGCCGCAGCGGCCTGCTGTACTGGGAAGTGCCCGCGACTGCAGATGGTCAGACCTATGTGGGACAGCTGAGCTACTCGCTGCAGCATGCGGCTCCTCTGCCTGAGCTGGCTGCGGCCAGTCTGGTGGCGCAGTACGCAGGTGACCGCCGCGAGGTGCTAGAAGGCCGCTTTGATGCCGAGGATTTCCGGACGGCCCGCACCTTGCAAGCAGAGCAGAAGGCGGCAAAGGAAAATTCCGGCGCAGTGCGTCTGCCGCTGGACGGCACGGTCTACCGCACCCGTGACAAGATTTCGGTCACCGTAGAGCAGCCCCAGGGCGCTGTCAGCCCGCTGCTCGTCAACGGCAAGGCCGTGCCGAGTGACCAGATTGGTACCAACACTCAAGACGGAGTGCGTGGTGTGCAGCGCCTGACCTATGTGGGCGTGCAGCTTCAGCCCGGCGACAACCTCCTGAGCGTGGGCGGCGACCAGATTACGGTCAAGCTGGCTGCGCAGACGGCTCAGGTCAAGGTAGAGCCGCTACAACTGCTGGCTGACGGCAGCACGCCTATCCGGGTGCAAATCACGGCGCTGGACGAATTCGGCACCCCGACCAGCCAGCCCACCTTGACGCTGAATTCCAACCTGGAACCCTTCTTGCCCGATGCCAGCCCGGCCACTGCGGGCTATCAGGTGCGCCTGACTGAAGGGGTCGGCGTGCTGGAAGTGCGCCCACAAAACGTGCCCACCGAACTGCGCCTGGATATTGAGGCGGGAGGGCAAGTCCGGCCATACCGCTTCCAGATTCGTCCTGACCAGCGCCGCTTTGGTGTGGGTGTGGCGTCGGCCACCCTGGGCCTTGATCCGCAGAATTTCAACCTGGCAGATGATCTGACCTGGACCGCACGCGGCTATTACGAAGGCCCTATCGGAGAAGGCAAGCTGTTTGTGGCTGCCGACAAAGACAGCTTGCCGCATGACCTTGACCCGTTCGAGCGCTTCCCGCTGGCCGGTGACGCTTCTGTACACAATGTGCCGCTCCAGGGCATTGACCCGGTGGCCGCTGTGTACGATCACCCCCGTTTCCGGGCCACCTATCAGCGGACAGCGCTCCCAGTCACAGCCCTGCCTGTGGGCGAAACCCTGACGGCGGCCACCCTGGAAACCAAGGGCAACCCCAGATTCAGTGCGTTTGCTGCGGCTGTGCCGACGGACCGAGTTCAGCTGCGCGGCGAGCAGGCCATCGTGCCTGACGGGCTGCGGGTCATCCGTCTGCCCCACAGCGCCATCAGCCGTGGCAGCGACACCTTGGAAGTGGTGGTGTTGGAGCGCGGCACCGGCTTGGAGCTGCGCCGCGAACCGCTGGTGCGTTTTGGCGACTACTCGATTGATTACGCCAGCGGCGTGGTCACCCTGAACCGCGAACTTCAGCCCCTGGACGAAGGATTCAATGACGTGCGCGTCGAGGCCAGCTACCGTCTGGAGCGTCCTTTGGACCAGCGGGAGTGGGGCTACGGAGCGCAGGTGACCGCCGAGGGGCAGCACTGGGTGGCCGGTGCGGCGGCAGTGCAGCTGCCTACCGCCCAGGGCGAGAATCAGACGACGGTGGGTGTGCGTGCCCAGTACGACAACCGCGACGACTTCAGGGCCGAAATGCGGGCCGCCTACTCTGGTGGCTTCCAGGGCAGCCTGGACGCTGCGGCCCAGCTGCGCGAACAGGACCGCGCTGCCCTGCGGCTGCGCTACCAGGACACGGCATATGCAGGCCTGGGCCGCTTCAATCCCGGCTTCAGTGTGAATGGCACCTACCAAACGCAGTTCAGCCCTGTGCTGCGCGGTGAACTGGAAGGCGATTACCGCGACGACTTTGCCGAAGCCCAGCAAGGCTATGTGCGCGGTGTGGTGGATTACCGCCTGGCTCCTTTCACCGTGGGCGGTGGCCTGAAGTACAACTTTGGCGATGTTAGCGGCCTGAGTGCAGTGGCCCGCGCTGGCTATACCGGCGATCCCATCACGGTGAGCGCCGAACACGAGCAGGCTTTTAGCGGCGACGCTCCGACCGTCACCAGCGTGCAGACGAGCTACCGGCTGACCGAGACGGTGACGCTCAAAGCGCAGGACAAGTACACCTGGGGCGAAGGCCATCAGGCGCTGCTGGGCGTGGATTCGCGCCTGGGCAACACCAACTTCTCGGTGGGCTATGAGCTGCCGACTGCCGGTGGCGATGGCAACCGCGCCCGCTTCGGGGTCAGCACCAGCTTGCCGCTCAACCAGAACACCACCCTGGGTCTGCGTGGGGGCACCGTGTACAGTGTTGCCAACCGTTCCTTCGACGCCAACGCAGGGGCCGACCTGCACTACCGCACCAAGCAATATGTGGCGACTTTGGGCGCAGATGTTGGCTACAGCGGTCAGAATCAGGAATGGAGTACCGCATTGCGCAGCGGCGTGAGTGGCAGCCTCAGCGATGAGCTGACCCTGACTGCCGACGCCCTGGCCGAGTTCCGTACGTCCGGCAATGGTCAGCGCCTGAGTCTGGGCTACGGCTACCGTGGCTCTGCCCTCAGCAGCTTGGGCTACGTCCGCTATGTGAACGGCACCCTGGCTGGCAACGCTCCCGCCCTGACCACCGGATTGGTGGCCGAGTACCGTCAGCCCAACTGGGCCGTACGGGCCGGAAATGACACCCGGCTGCTGCTGAATGACGGGGGCACTTTTAGCGGACAGGCCTTTGTGGGCGGCAACTATTACCTGAACGACTACCTGGGTGTGGGTGCCTGGGGCCGGGCTTTCTATCAGCCCGCGCAGCTGCAAAGTGCCCTGTATGGCTACGGCGTAGAAGCCAATCTGCGTGCCTTACCGGGAACTTGGGTCAGCGCAGGCTACAACTTCGCTGGCTTTGACGGCTTGCCCAGCGGCTACACCTACACCAAGCCGGGGGCTTACCTGCGGTTGGACGTGACCTTGGACGAGACAGCGCAGAAGATGAAACGCTGAGCTTATAGGACACTGCCTCATCCAGCGAAAAGGCTCAACTTTTCGCCGGATGAGGCAGTTAAAGACATTAATTAGGACGCACATGGACTGATGCGGAACGCTTTTTCCCGCATCACGTCATTTTGAGAATTGCTTCAGGAGGTTAGGTATGTATACGGCGCGAAGAAGACAGTGGCTCAGGGGCACATCCGTTCTATTCGGCTCGCTCTTGATGGGTCTAGATGACGCTCAGGCACAAACAGGTACTGGCAGTTATTGCACCGGGACCTTTGCGACCGTGGCGGGCAATACGACGATGGGGTCCGGGCAGGTGGTGTGGCACAATCCGGTGACTGGCTATAACAAGTTGATGACCACTGGAGACACGTCCTCCTTCGCGTCTTACGGCTTCAATGGCTCGGAACTGAACAGCGCCGCCGTAGACCCCCAAACGGGCCAAGTCTATTGGCTGGACCGTGGCGGTAATTACGGCACGTACGCGCGGAGTAATCAGTTCGCCATTGTCTGGAAATACGATCCTTTCACAGGAACCAAAACCAATTTGGGCTATCTCAATGCTGGAATGTCCGGCAACGAGTTTATCGGTGCTGTAATTGCCAACGGTTCAATGATTGTCACGTGGGGCAACTACACCTACGCCTCCATTTCGCTCGCCACACTGAACAGTGGCGTAAGCACGACGTCTCATGCGGTGACCCGTACCCCCTATTCCATTCCACAGGTCAAGCAGACTTCGACCAATGGTGACATTGCCGTAGACAATCTGGGCAAGGTGTGGCTGCTCTATCAAGACGCCACCGGAACGCCTTACTTGGGAGAGTTCAATCCGGTGACAGCGACAGTGTCTAACAGCCGGGCTGTGACGGGACTGGGAGGCTCAGCCAGCCTCGCCAATGGCCTGTCCTATGATTCTGCCTACGACGTGTTTCAAGTGAGCGACGGCTCCAGCATCTGGACCATCAGTCGCAGCACTTTCGCTGCTGTGCGTGGCAACGCTGTTTCGTCCGGCCTGACAGACCTAGCTTCGTGCGGAACGCCGACACTGGTTCCTCAGATCAGCAAGGCTTTTGACCGCACTGCTGTGCAGATTGACGCCGTAACGGGCCGGGCTGTGGCCCGTCTGACCGTCACGGTCCAAAATGGCAACCGTGCACCCATCATGCTGTTCCAGAACACTGTGGATGCGCTGCCCGCGGGCAGCAGTGGGGGGCAGATGGCTGTGAGCAGCACGCCCAATTACCAAGCTGTTTGCGTGGACAGCAGTGGCTTCACTATCCCCAACAACTCCGGCTATAACAGCCTCAGCTATCAAGCCACATCGGGTGGGAGCGTGCAGGCTCAGCCGCCTGGACCAGCGGCCAGCGCGACCAGTTGGTCACTTCCGGCCAATACCATTATTCCCTCTGGGACCTGCACCTTTAGCTTTGATGTGTCGGTCACTCAGGCTGGTATCTACAACAATGTGATTGCTGCTGGTGCTCAGAGCAGTGCAGGCACCGACTCGGATGGCGCTCAGGCGTCTCTGAATGCGCTGGCGGCTCAGAGCATTCAGGCCAATCCCACCACTTATCCTGCGACCTGCGACCAGATCAGGTGGGCGAATACCGGGATAAGCGGTACGGCTCTGAGTGGTACGCGCACCTTCAACAGTCTGGGTGGTATTTCGCTGAGCGCTCAGTTGACCTCCGCTACAGGATCGGCAAACGGGATTTTTGGCTATAGCACCAGTTTCGCCAACGATGGCTCTTGGAATGAAGTGCGTGCCGTCAGCAGTTCGCTTGCCACAGACAACAGTGTCTTCTTGACGCGGGCAGGCGGCGGTACATCGCGGAACACCGTCACCCTAACGTTCCCATATCCCGTTATCAACGTGCGTTTTGGTATCACTGACTTGGATGCCCGCAGTGGGACGGCCACAACTGGGGACTGGTTGCAGACGACAGCTGCCTACGGCGGAACGACATTTGTGCCCGACATGCTGATCGCCGGTGGCACGTCGATGCCCATTCAGGCGTATGTGGGGGGGCCGACAGGTACGGCTGGTGTGCCCACAACCCTTCCAGTGCCAGGACGCGGCAACAGTGCGATGGGCGCAGCTGCGCAGCCCAATACCTATAGCGCTCTGATGGGCGTAGATACGACCACAGTAAAGAATGCCGACGGCACCAACCGGCAGGGGCAGGGTGTGGCGTACTTCAGGGGCCCGTTGACCACATTGACCATTGAGACAGGCTCACTCAAGGGGGCGGCAGGGCAAGCGATTGCCTTTGGTGACATCAGTTTCTGTGCGCCGCAGATCAATCTCAAGAAGTCGGCTGGCACGCCGCAGCTTCAGCCGGACGGCTCGTTTGATATTCCTTACACGCTCACCTACACCAATGCCACTTACGACAGTGGGCTGTATCCTGACGCCACGGTGCGCGAAACGCCATTCGCGCCGAGTATTCCTACACCATCTGGCCTGGACGCCTGGGCACGTCTTCGCCCGCAGATCACTGACAGTGTGGTCACCCAGATGATCAATGATCCCAACATCAAAACTGCTTCCATCAAGACGAAGCCGGTGATTGCCGGTCAGGTCAACACGGTCAATCTGGACTCCTCCGACCTCAACGCTTCCTTTGATGGTGCAGCCAATGCCCAACTGATCAGCGCAAATACAGATGGCCGTGTGGATGCCCGCGAGCCGGATGTCAGCCAAGCTGGGACTTTCCAGACTTCGTTTACGGTGAATGTGGTTCCGGAGTCAGCTGCCCCCAGCACCTTTCAGGTCAGCAATACGGCTCAGGCCACTGGCTATTTGAATACCTCAACCCCCTTGAGCAGCACGGCGTCGGCGGCCAGCTCAATCAGTCCAGCCGCTCTGCTGAGCGTGCGCAAAGAAGTGAATACACCCTACGTGGTGTATGGCCGTTCGGGTGCGGCCATTGCTCCCAATGTCACTGAGCTGACCTACACGCTCACTGTGAGCAATCAGTCCTCCAAAGTGGCTGAGCAAGTTGTCGCCACAGACACCCTGCCCCCAGGCACAACCTTTGTGAGCAGCACCCTGGCTCCTTCGACCAACTCAGGGAATGTACTGACTTGGAATCTGGGCAATCTGGCCGCAGCGGGACAGGCAGGGTCATCACGCAGCTTCACTGTGACAGTGCGGGTGCCTTCCAGCAGCTTTGTGGAGGCCAACCAGTCCACGCCTTTCCAGCTTCTCAACTCTCTTGCGGCGCAGGGCACCAACACCCTAGAAGGCAAGGCCACAGCGCTGACCAAAGTGGTTTACCCACGGCTGGACAAAGTGGTCCGCAATGTCACGCGCGGCACTGCTTTTGCTTCCTCTGTGGATGGCTATCCTGGCGAACAGCTGGAGTACTGCATTGATTTCCGCAGCTACGGCACGGAGCCTCTTACCAATTTCAAAGTGGAGGACCGGGTTCCGGGCAATACGTCCTACGTTCCAGGCTCGCTCCGTGTCTCTGGCGTGACCGCCACCCTGGATGACACCACAGCCGTACTGAGGGCCAGTGTAGGCACCCTTAATCCTGGTGGCGCAGGACGATTCTGCTTCCGTGCGCGGGTGAACTGAGCATCTCCAATAGTATTAAGCGCATCGCTCCTACCTCCGGGTGGGAGTTTTTCCTTCAGTCCTGCCTCCGGCTGGCTGCTACCCTGGAATCCATGTCAGATGACGCCACTATCCGCCGCAAACTAAAAGACCTGGCGACAGCGCTGCGCCAATTTCACTCGGCTTTGCTGGACAAGACCCGTGAAGATTACGAGTTCATGCACGGTCCGGTGGGGAGTCCCTACGAAATGTTCAATCTGGTCACCAGCCATCCCAACTTTCAGTGGCTGCGGCCCCTGTCGGGACTGATGGCGACCCTGGACGAAGTACTGGACACCAAAGACCTCACCCTGACTGGCAAGCAGGTGCAGGACGTGACCCAGGCCCTGGAGGTGCTGTTCTCGCAGACGGAGCCAGCTTTTGCCGAGTTCCGCAGGGGCTACGATGCCGCCAAGGACCGCCCAGCCGTGGCCGAAGCCGACGCCCGCTGGCGTGAGGTTCGCGATTCGCTCTCCAGTCTGAGCGCCTGAGCCTATGCGCCTGATCGTGGGCCTAGGCAATCCAGGCGAGCGGTACGCCCAAACCCGGCACAATGTGGGCTGGCTGGTGGTGGATGAACTGGCCCGCCGGGCCGGAGGGCACTGGCGTAAGGATGGCGAGGCCGAGACCTGCGAAGTGCGGCTGGGACAGCAAGCGGGGCAGCCCGGTGAAAAAGTGCTGCTGGTCAAACCGCAGACCTTTATGAACGCCTCGGGACGGGCGGTGGCGCCCCTGCTTGCCTACTACCGCCTGACCCCGGATGACCTGCTGGTGGTACAAGACGACCTGGACAGCCCTTTTGGACTGTTGCGGTTGCGGCGTGGGGGGCGGCACGGTGGGCAAAATGGCCTGCGCGACATCATCCGTCTGCTGGGGACCCAGGACTTTGATCGGCTCAAGTTGGGCATCTCTCGCCCCCCCGCTGGCCGTGACCCAGCCGACTGGGTACTGAGCCGCTGGGCTGAAGCCGAGCGCCCGGTGCTCGCGCAACTGGTGGACCTGGGCGCACGGGCTGCCGAGCTGTGGACCTTGCAGGGGCTGCCGGAAGCCCAGGGCCGCTTCAACAGCACCGACTTGCGGCCAGCGCCGCCCAAACCTACAGAACCGCAGACATCTCCAGCCATTTCCTCACCCATACCAGCGGGGGAGGGCCGTGTCCATCCTCACGCGCTGCTCGACCCAGAAGACCAACTCGCCTGAATTCCCCCTGAGTGGGATACATGGGGAACCAGGCGTGTGTGATGAGCGTACTGGCAGGCATGGAACTGTTTTCCGGCCTGCTCTCGGCCCTGGGCCTGTCCGGCGCAGCTGGGCTCAATGCTTATATTCCTCTATTTCTGGTGGGTATCCTGGCAAATCTGGGATTGGTGCAGCTGGACCAGCCGTTCGACCTGCTGGGCAACACCTGGACCTTACTGGTTATTTTCTTGGTGGGTCTGGCCGATTTCATTGGCGACAAGATTCCTGGAGTGGACCATGTTCTGCACCTCGTGAGCGGCTGGGTGGGGGCAGCGGCAGGGGCGATTTTATTTGCGTCGCAGGCGGGGGTGGCTGACCTATCGCCTGCGCTGGCTGGTGTGCTGGGCCTGCTGGTGGCGGGCGGTATCCAAACAGGCCGCGCGGCGGTGCGCCCCGCCACCACCGCCCTGACAGCTGGGGTGGGCAATCCGGTGGTCAGCACAGTAGAGGATGGCCTGAGCCTGGGCCTGAGTGTACTGGCGCTCTTCGTCCCAGCCTTGGCCGCGCTGGGCTTGTTGGGTCTGCTGTGGTGGTCCTGGCGCCTTTACCGTCGCTGGGAGCAGCGCCGCCACGCTCGTGCGGTCTGAGGAAGTGCAGGGTGTGCGGGCGTTGGTCAGAACTGTTTCTAAACCAGTGACAGGACCGAAGGCGCGTGGCAGGGACGCTTGCCCCTCAAAGGCAAATGTAAACCTTGTGTTAGAATCCTAAGCAGTCTGACGCAATCCAAGAAGCAGGGTCGGGCAACCAAAGCAAGCTTGTGCAGAAGGCACCCCAAGACCCCACCCCGTGGGGCCTTCACTCTGAATGGAGCCCGTGAGGGCGTTTCGGTGTGCTGGATGACGAAGAAAGGAGGAGGGATTTGGACGTCTCAAGTCGAATCTTGAGTGAACTGGCCGAGCGCGAAGCCGCGCTGGACGCACAGATTGAAGCTGCGCGCGCCGATGCACGCCGCGACGTAGAAGCCGCTGAAGCGGAGGCCGCCCGCATCCTCCGTGAAGCTCAGGAGCGCATGAAGGCCATACAGGCCGAGCATGACCAGCGCCTGACCGCCGAAACGGTACGCATCCGTGAGGAGGCCAGGAGCAAAGCAACTGAGGGCACGGAGCGCGCCCGTACGCAGATGAGTGGCCGCATTCAGCAGGCTGCCGAGCATGTCCTCAAGGCGGTGCTGCCGTGATTAGCCCGATGCAGCAGGTTGTGATTGCCATGCGCCGCCGCGAAAGCGAAGCGGTGATCACGGCGCTGCAACATGCTGGTGTGGTTCACCTCAAGCCCATTGAGGACAGCCCACTGCGTTCGGACGCGTCTCACGAGCAGACCTCGGAAGAGCTCAAAGAAGCCGAGCGTCTGCTCGCCCGCGTAGAAAGCACCATTGCTGAGCTGGGTGCGGTGCGTCCCGCCGAGATGGTGGGCGTCACGGTGCCGCCGCGCGGTGACTGGGCCGCCCGCATCGAGGGTGTGGCGTCGCCTGTGGCCGAGCTGGCCCGTGAGCGCACCGAAGTGCAGGGCGACGTGGACGCTGCTGCGGCCTACGCAGAGCCCGCCGCAACTCTGGCCCGGATGGTCGGTTCGCTGGACCGCAGCCGCCGCGTGTCGGTCATTCCCTTTGTCCTGCACGCCGAAACAGACCTGGGCGAGCTTCAGGCTTCGCTGCAAGAGGGGCTGGGGGACCGCTTTGAGCTGGCAGTAGAAAACAGCGGCACGGGCCGCGTCGGTGCGGTGGCCACGCTGGCCGGCGAACGCGACCTGGCCCGCACCGCGCTGGGCCGGGTGCGCCTGGCCGAAATGCGCCTGCCGGGCCGCTTCGAGGGCATGCCCCTGGAGCAGGCTGCCGCCGAGCTGGGCCAGATTCGCTCCGCCGGGCGTGACCACTTGCAGGGTCTGAACGCCAAGCGCGACGCGCTGGCCAAGTCGCATGGCCCTGAACTGTTCGCACTGCGCGACGGTCTCAAGGACCTGGTGGCGGTGCATGATGTCCGCACCCTGTCAGCCCGTGGCCGCTACTCGCTGGTGATGCAGGGCTATGTGCCTGTGGACCGGATTCCCGCTCTGGAAGCGGCGTTGCAGCCCTTCGGTGACGGTGTGGTTCACGAGCTGCACGGTGTGGACGCCCACCATGACCAGGCCATTCCGGTGGAGCTGCAAAACAGCGAATTCGTCAAGCCTTTTGAGATGGTAATGGGCCTGATGTCTCCGCCCAAGTACGGCACCTTCGACCCGACCTGGGTCATGGCCACGCTGATGCCCTTCATGTTCGGCATGATTATCGGGGACATCGGGTACGGCTTGCTGTTCTTGGCCTTCGGTCTGTGGCTGAACGGCAAAGCCAAGCGCGGCGAAAGCTGGACTGTGCCGCTCTTCGGCATGGAGCTGACCCCGCGTGTGCTGTCCAACCTCTGGCAGATTACCAAGTGGATGTCCATCTGGACCATTCTCTGGGGCTTCCTCACGGGCGAGTTCTTTGGCACCTGGGGCGAGCACCTGGGCCTGTTCTATCTGGACGAAGGCATCCTCAACAATCTCTGGGGTTGGACCGGCGCTGAGTACCACGCGCATGCAGGTGCCCACCACCACGGCCTGATTCCTACGCTGTTCCCCCGCCTGGAAACCGGTTACTTCAGCAACATTATGCTGGTGCTGGCGCTGCTCTTCGGCATTCTTCAGGTGCCCTGGGCCTGGTTTATCCGCATCAGAGAAGGCCTCAAGCACGGCGATCAGGTCCATGTCTGGGAAGGCATTGCTCTGTTTGGGGGCGTTATCGCTCTCATCCTGATGGCGTTCGTGACCAAAGCGGCCAGCGACTTTGGACAGATGTTCAACTTCGCCAACCCGCTCGCGCTGCTGATGTGGCTGGGCTTTCTCGCCTTTGTCGTGGGCTATCTCCGCGTCATCAAGCATTACCCGATGCTGCCTGTAGAACTGGTTTCGCAGGGCGGCGCGGTGCTCAGTTACGCCCGTATCTTCGCAGTTGGTCTGGTGTCGGCCATCATGGCCAAGCTGGTGGCTGACCTCGGCTGGAACCTCTATGAGAGCTGGGGCATCATCGGCGGCATTATCGGCTTTATTCTGGCTGCCCTCCTGACTGTGCTGATTCTGGCCATGACCCTGATCGGACACATCCTGCAGCCTATCCGTTTGCAGATGGTTGAATTCCTCAATCCCACGGGCTTCAATGCTGAAACGAGCCCCGTCTATAACCCTCTTCGTCGCCTCAGCTCCGCTCAGGAGTCGGTGAAATAACCCTATTCATCTACAGGAGATCATGATTATGACCAAGTACAACAAGATTGCTATCGTTGCCGTTCTGTTCGCCCTGGCCGGTGCGGCCAACGCTCAGGAAGTCGCCGCTACCGCCGCCAACAACGAAGGCCTGGCCGCCATTGGTAAGGGCCTCGCCCTGGGCCTGGGTGCCATCGGCACTGGTCTGGCACAGGCCCGCATCGGCTCCAGCCTGATCGGCGCTGTGGCTGAAGACCCCAGCAAGGCCGGTAGCCTGCTGCTGTACTTCCTGCTCCCCGAAACCCTGGTCATCTTCGGCTTCCTGGCGCTGTTCCTGATCTGATATGGCCCTGGACCGACTGCTTGAAAATGAAGCTCAGGCCGAGATCGAGCGCGTCCGCGCCGATGCCCGTGCTCGGGCCGAACAAATCGTGGCCGATGCCCGCGCTGAAGCGCAGGAGCTGGTCGAGAGCCGCAGCCGGGTGCTGGACAAGCAGTACCAGGCCGGTCTGACCCGCGCCCGCTCCTCAGCCGACCTGGAGCTGAACGCTGCCCGCCTGAGCGCAGGCGAAGAAGGCATCGCTCAGGTGTACGGTCTGGTCGAGCAGCAGCTGCGTGATATTGGCCGGCTCCCGGAGTACCGCGAAATCCTGGGCCGCTTGCTCAACGAGGCCCGCCAAGCTGTGCCCGCCGCCGAAGTGGCCGAAGTGAACCCCAGTGACGTGGACATCCTGCGTTCGCTGGTGGGTGACCTGGAAGTCCGCGCCAACCCGGGCATTGAAGGTGGCGTGCGGCTGATCAGCCAGGGGGGCAAAAGCGGCATCACCAACACCCTGATGGGCCGCCTGCACACCCTGCGTGGTGGGCTGACCCCTGAGGTCCGCCAGCTGCTGACGGGCGAATAAGGAGGCCTATGCCTGACGATTATGCCTACATCAATACCCGCGTCAGGATGATGCGTAACGCGCTGCTCGATGGCCGCTCCCTGGAAGCCGCTTTGGCCGCCAGCAGCTACCCCGAGTTCCTGCGCGTACTGAGCGAGTCCGGGTTCGCTGCGAACCTGCGTGAAAGCACCGCCGAAGGTGCTGGACTGCCCGAGCTGGACCGGGCGCTGAGCCGTAACCTGTTCGCCACCACTCAAAAAGTGCTGGGCTTTGCTGATGGCAACTCCCGGCGCGAGATTGAGACGCTGCTGATGCGCTGGGACTTGGTCAACCTCAAGACCCTGGCGCGCGGTGTGGTGGCAGGGCGCGGCGTTGAAGCGATTCGCAGCAGCCTGATTCCTGGCGGCACATTCACCCCCAGTCTGCTCGAAAGTGCAGCAGGCAGCAGCGACCTGCCCGGCTTGGCTTCGGCCATCTCGGTGGGTGGCCATCCGCTGGCGGCGGCGTTTCGCCGTGGTGCGGCGGCCTATCAGGCCAGCGGCAACCTGCTGAACCTGGAAGTGGCGCTGGATCAGGGCTACTACGCGCATGTCCGCAAGGTGGCGCAGGATACCTCGCTGCGTACCTACGTGGGCCGCGAAATTGACATCACCAACGCGCTGATGGCCCGTCAGGCTCAGGCTGCCGGTGTTCCCCTGACCCCGGAGTTCTTCGTGCCGGGTGGACGCCTGGACGCGGCTGGGTACGCCCGGCTGGCTGGAGGCGACACCAGTGGTTCGCCGGACATTGCGGCCATCATGGAAGCGCCGACTCCACAAGCGGCTGAAGTGGCTGCCCGCGCGGCCCTGGACCGCAGTGCCCGCTCTATCGGTGTCTCTGACCCGATGGGCGTAGGCATCATTCTGGACTTTCTGCGCCGCAAGGAAATTGAGGCCGCCAAGCTGCGTCTGATTGGGCGCGGCAAGTATTACGGCCTGCCCGAAGAACAGATTCGCCAGGAGGTGGGTGCATGACCGCTGCCGAGCAGACCCCCCAAAGGAGCCGCAACGCCCAGCGCGTGGTCATTCTGGCCGACAGCGAAACGGCGACTGGCTACCGTCTGGCGGGAGCCGAAGTCGTAGAAGCCACGCCGGAGACCGCGCAGGCTACTTTGGAGCGCCTGATTGTAGAGGGCAAGCATGGTCTGGTGGCGGTGGACGGCGGCCTGATCGCTGATCCCATCGGGGCCACGACCCGCATCATGCGTGGCCGTGACCTGCCGATTCTGCTGCCACTGCCGAGCCTGAGCGACGCCTTCAGTGAGGACACCGTGGACGCCAAAGCGTACATGGGCCGACTGGTGCGCGAGACGGTGGGCTTCGACATCAAACTGTAATGCGGACGGCTGAGAGCAGCGGGCCGAAAGCCAAACCTGGCGAGGAAGCCAAGCGCTCTCAGCCGCTTTCGTATCTTTCAAGGAGAATCAAATGACGCAACAGAAAACGGGTGTCGTGCAGAACATTGCCGGTCCTGCGGTAATCGCGGACGGCATGTACGGCGCCAAGATGTACGACATCGTGCGCGTGGGCAAGGAGCGTCTGGTCGGAGAAATCATCCGTCTGGACGGCGACACCGCCTTTGTGCAGGTGTATGAAGACACCTCCGGCCTGATGGTCGGTGAGCCGGTCGAAACCACCGGCCTGCCCCTGAGCGTGGAGCTGGGCCCAGGCATGCTGAACGGCATCTATGACGGCATTCAGCGCCCCCTGGACAAGATCCGCGAGCAGAGCGGCGACTTTATCGCCCGCGGTATCGAAGTCTCCAGCCTGAACCGCGAGCAGAAATGGGCCTTTACCCCCAGCGTGCAGGCCGGCGACGAAGTGACCGGCAGCGCGATTCTGGGCACCGTGCCCGAATTCAGCTTCACTCACAAAATCCTGACCCCACCCGACAAGAGTGGCCGTCTGGAATGGGTGGCTCCCGCTGGCGAGTACACCATTGACGAGACCATTGCCCGCCTGGACGACGGCACCGAACTGCGCCTGGCCCACTACTGGCCGGTGCGTGCGCCCCGCCCTGTCGCCAAGAAACTGGACCCCAGCCTGCCCTTCCTGACCGGCATGCGCATTCTGGACGTGCTGTTCCCCCTGGTGATGGGCGGCGCGGCGGCGATCCCTGGTCCCTTCGGATCGGGCAAGACCGTCACCCAGCAGAGCGTGGCGAAGTACGGCAACGCCGACATCGTGGTGTACGTGGGCTGCGGCGAGCGCGGCAACGAAATGACCGACGTGCTGGTGGAATTCCCTGAGCTGGAAGACCCCAAGACCGGCGGACCGCTGATGCACCGCACCATCCTGATCGCCAACACCTCCAACATGCCGGTGGCGGCCCGTGAAGCCTCGGTGTACACCGGCATCACCCTGGCGGAGTACTTCCGCGACCAGGGCTACTCGGTGTCTCTGATGGCCGACTCTACCTCCCGCTGGGCCGAGGCGCTGCGTGAAATCAGCTCCCGCCTGGAAGAAATGCCTGCTGAAGAAGGTTACCCCCCTTACCTGGGTGCCAAGCTGGCTGCCTTCTATGAGCGCGCCGGTGCCGTGAAGACTATGGCCGGCGAAGACGGTGCGGTGTCGGTGATCGGTGCTGTATCGCCTGCCGGCGGTGACATGTCCGAGCCTGTGACCCAGGCGACGCTGCGGATTACCGGTGCGTTCTGGCGACTGGACGCTGGTCTGGCCCGCCGCCGTCACTTCCCCGCCATCAACTGGAACGGCTCTTACTCGCTGTTCACGCCCATCCTCGAAGACTGGTACCGCAAGAACGTGGGCGAAGACTTCCCCGAACTGCGCCAGCGTATTGGCAACATCCTCCAGCAAGAAGCTTCCCTGCAGGAAGTGGTGCAGCTGGTGGGTCCCGACGCGCTGCAAGATCAGGAGCGTCTGGTGATCGAGTCGGGCAAGATGCTGCGTCAGGATTTCCTCCAGCAAAACGGCTTTGACCCAGTGGACGCCTCGGCTTCTATGGCTAAGAACTACGGCCTGATGCGCATGATGCTGAAGTTCTATGACCAGGCTGAAGCGGCGCTGCGTGACGGTGCCACCATTGACGAAATCATCGCCAGCCCCGTGATCGAGAAGCTGTCCCGCGCCCGCTATGTGCATGAAGACGAGTTCGCCGCCTACACCGATTCGGTGATGAGCGAGCTGGACACCACCTTCAAGGGCGGCGCAGGCACGGTCAGCATGAACAAGGAGGTCACCGCGTGACCCTGCTGAAAAAAGAGTACAACGACGTTTCGTACATCTCCGGTCCGCTGCTGTTCGTGAATGCGGCTTCCGACCTCGCCTACAACTCCATCGTGGACATCAAGGACGGTCAGGGCAACATTCGCGGTGGTCAGGTGATCCAGGTCAGCAACAAGAACGCCGTGATTCAGGTGTTCGAAGAAACCCGTGGTCTGGACCTGGCCACTGCCAGCGTGAGCCTGGTAGAAGACGTGGCCCGCCTCGGCGTGAGCAAGGAAATGATCGGCCGCCGCTTTGATGGTCTGGGCCGTCCCATTGACGGTCTGCCCGAAGTGGTCGCGGAAAAGCGCCTGAACATCAATGGTCAGGCGATGAACCCCGCCAGCCGCGCCAAGCCCGAAGAGTTCATTCAGACTGGCATCAGCACCATTGACGTGAACACCAGCCTGATCCGCGGTCAGAAGCTGCCGATTTTCTCCGGTAGCGGTCTGCCCCACAACGAGCTGGCCGCGCAGATTGCGCGTCAGGCCAAAGTGCCCGGCCACGAAGGCGACTTCGCCGTGGTGTTTGCGGCGATGGGCCTGACCCAGCGCGAAGTGAGCTTCTTTACCCAGGAGTTCGAGCGTACCGGCGCACTGGCCCGCAGCGTGCTGTTCCTTAACCGCGCTGACGACCCCGCCGTGGAGCGTCTGCTGACCCCCCGCATGGCCCTGACCACTGCCGAGTACCTGGCGTTCGAGCACGGTTACCACGTGCTGGTCATCCTGACCGACATCACCAACTACTGCGAAGCGCTGCGTGAAATCGGTGGTGCCCGCGAAGAAATCCCTGGTCGCCGTGGCTTCCCCGGCTACATGTACACCGACCTGGCAAGCCTGTACGAGCGCGCCGGTGTGGTGGAAGGCAAGCCCGGTTCGGTCACCCAGATTCCGATTCTGTCCATGCCCGACGACGACATCACCCACCCCATTCCTGACCTGACCGGCTACATTACCGAAGGCCAGATCGTGGTGGACCGTGGTCTGAACTCCAAGGGCGTGTACCCGCCCATCAACCCGCTGCCTTCGCTGTCCCGTCTGATGGGCAACGGCATCGGCAAGAACAAGACCCGTGGCGACCACAAGAACGTCTCGGACCAGCTGTTCGCTTCCTACGCCAACGGCCTGGACCTGCGCAAGCTGGTGGCCATTACTGGTGAAGACGCGCTGACCGAAACCGACAAGCTGTTCCTGCGCTTTGCCGACGACTTCGAGAACTACTTCATCGGCCAGGGTGACCAGGACCGCAGCATCGACGACAGCCTGACCGTGGCCTGGGGCATCATGTCCAAGCTGCCCCAGAACCAGCTGACCCGTATCGGCAAAGGTGACATCGAGCAGTACTACGGCACCAAGATCGACGAAAGCTGGAAGGGCAACTAAACGTTGACCGGTGGCTGATGGTGGGTGGAACTTTCTTTCTCTGCCTGCTGCCCACCGTCAACGTCACCGACCAAAGGAGGTGACAAGATATGGCCGAACAAATCAGTCCTACCCGCTCCGCCCTGCTGGCCTCTAAAGCCAGTCTGAAGACCGCCAGCAGCGGCGCTGACCTGCTCAAGCGCAAGCGCGACGCCCTCATTGCCGAGTTTTTCGCACTGGTCAAAGATGCCCTGGCTGCCCGTGAGCAGCTGGCAGGTGTGAGCAAGGGAGCCTACACCAGCTTGCTGGGGGCCAAAGCCTGGGACAGCCCCGAAGCTGTCGAAAGCCTCAGCCTGGGCAGCAGCGACGACTACTCCGTAGATATGGTGATCGAGAGCATCTACGGCGTCAAAGTGCCCAAGATGACCGTGCCTGAGCGGACCCAGAGTGCAGGCTTCAGCCCCATTAACGTGGGGGGACGCACCATTCAGGCCGCGACGGACTTTAATGAAGTGCTGGAAGCCATCGTGAAGGTGGCCGGCACCGAGACCAAGCTGCGCCGCATCGGTGAGGAGATCAAGAAGACCTCCCGCCGCGTGAATGCCCTAGAGCAGGTCGTAATTCCCGGCATTCAGGCCGATATCCGCTTTATTCGTGGCGTGCTGGACCAGCGTGAACGCGAGGAAAGCTTCCGCCTGAAGAAGATCAAGGCCAAGCTGGAAGCCGAAGCTGCTGCCGAAGGTGAGCAGCAGGCCGCCCAGGGTGGCAACCACGGTTCCGCTGCCTGACCGCTCCCTTTCCCCAGACAGTCCCTTCCAGCTTGGAGGGGACTGTTCTTTTGTGTTGGCTGGGTATCGCCGCTACACTGGGCCGCGTGACCCTGCTCTTTTGGCTGATTCCTGCCCTGTGCCTGCTGGCGGTGCTGTACGCGCTGCGCCCACAGACCCGGATTTCGGCAGACCAAATCTGGGCGCTGACCGCCGCCATGCCGCTGGTGGTCGCGCTCTCGGTGGCCGGTTATAGCCACGTGAGGGCGTCGGCGGCGCTGGCTGAGCAGCCCCTGGCTGGGCGGCACACCTTCGTGACGGTGCAAAATGGCTTGCAGGTGGTGGGTCTGGACCTCAGCCCTGAAGAGGCGGCCTGCTTCGAGCGCACCCTGCGGACCAGTCGGCGGGCCGAGTGGCTGACCGAGGGCGGCCCGGTGCCCCTGAACAGTCGCTCTGAGATTCGCGGGCAACTGCCGCCGCCGGAGGTGGCACGGGACATGGCGATTCAGGGCCGCCTGGAATGCCGTGAGTGGGTGCGGGTGCTGCCTGATGAGCCCGCCAGCCCGCCCCCCAGCGCTGCCCCCTGAGCAGGAGCGCCAGCCGTGCCCTATCCTCACCGCACTTTCGGCTAAGCTGCCCACATGCACGGGGTGAGCGGAATGAACTGGCGCGGTCAGTATGAGCGAACGGCCCTGTGGACTGCCTTGTTTGCGGCCCTGTTTTTGCTGTGGGGGGACCAGCCGCTCACGCTGCGGACCATGTTGGCCACCAGCGCGGCCAGCCTGGCCTATGTGCTGCTGACCTGGCAGGCTTACCACAGCCTGAGTGGTGCAGAGCTGCGCCGCTGGGCCCATGCTCCTGCTGCGCCACTGCTGGCCCGCTATCCCTGGATGGATTTCTGGCTCTTGGGCGGGCGGACTGGTCTGGCCTTCGTGCTATTCGCCAGTTTCTTCGGGTTGATGGTGGCTGGCTTGTTCTTGCCGCTGGCGGGTGAGCTGAGCCTTCCTTTTTGGCGGGAAAAGCTCTTTATAGCGCTGTGCGTGCTGACCGTGGTCTGCGCCTGGCTGATGGCCCACCTTGCCTATGCCCTGCACTATGCCTACCTGTATTACCGCGGGGACGGGGCCGGACTGGACTTTCCCGGAAATGAACCGCTGGACCTGATGGACTTTGCCTATTTTGCGTTCACTGTCGGCACCACGGCGGCCAGCTCAGATGTGAACATCACCAGCCGGGAAGTGCGGCGCGTGGTGATGGGCCACACGCTCTTTTCCTTTGTGTTCAATACGGCCATCCTGGCGCTCACCTTGCAGTTCGCCGTGTCGTGATTACGCCCCCGGCCCGAATCTAGTGTGGTCGGGCCAGGGGCGTATCAGCTTTTGCCTTTACTTGTCCAGGTAGCGCCGCAGCTCGTCGATGTCGTGGCCGGTGCCGATGACCACCATCTTGTCGTGGGGCTCGACCAGGCTGTCGGCGCGGGGGCTGACTTCCAACTGGCCCTTGCGGCTGATGGCGATCACCTGCACACCGAAGCGCCCAGTCATGTTCAGGTCCATCAGGGTGCCGCGCAGACGCTCATTGGCTTCCAGCTCCACGATGGCGTGGTCGCTGCCCAGGTCAAGGGTGTCTACCACATTGGGGTTGGCGATCTGCCGGGCAAGCCGCAGGCCCATGTCGTGTTCCGGGCGCACCACCAGGTCAGCCCCGATGCGTTCCAGCACCCGGCGGGCCATCTCGTCCACGGCCTTGCTGACCACATAGGGCGCGCCCAGGCTCTTGGCGTTCATGGTCGCCAGAATGTTGGCCTGCACATCGGAGCCGATGGCAATCACCACCACGTCAAAGTCACCCACGCCGATAGAGCGCATGCCGCGTTCGTCGGTGGCGTCTACGATGGCAGCGTGGGTCACGCGGTTCATGATCCGCTCTACGTTTTCCTCAATATGGTCAATGGCAACGACCTCGTGGCCCATTTCGTACAGGGTGGTGGCTACAGCGCTGCCGAAGCGCCCCAGGCCCACCACCAGACATTGCTTGGCCTTCATGCCCGCACCGCCGCGCTGAATTGCCGCTCTTGATTTTCCTGGCCGCCTCGCATCACGTCCAGCATCATACTGCGCTGAAGTCTGGCTAACCTGGCGCGGGGCAGGTAAGAAACCCTGTGAATCTCTAACGGCTCCTACGCGGTTCTGAGCCGCCTGCCGAACAGGCCGATGAAAGCCAGTGCAGCAGCCCAGAGTGCGGCGCTGCTGGGCAGCAGGGTGAGGGTCGTCGGCCAGGCCAGGGGAGATGCACCGAAGGCGAACCAGGGCAGCAGGGCCACGGCCACAGGAAACAGGGCGAGAGCAAGCAGAGATATGACCCGCCGCCAGCGCGGCTAGAGCTTGGGGCAAGGGAAAAAGACAGATAGGGCCTGAACCCAGCTCGCCTGAACGATGCCTAGCCCACCAGAATGTCGCGCTCGGGCGGGTAGCGCACGCCGCTACGCTCCTTGGTCCGCAGACTGAACGCCACCGCGAAAGTGAGCGGCCCGATGCGCCCCAGATACATCAGGATGCTGAGAATAATCAGCCCGGCGTCGTTGATGTGTGGCGTGGTGTTCATGCTCAGGCCCACAGTGGCGGCGGCGCTGACCGTCTCGAACAGCAGGTGGGTAAAGTCCAGGTGCGGATTGGTGAGCAGCATCAGGAAAAAGGCGGTCATGACCATCAGGGTGTAGAGCATGGCAACTGTGGTGGCGCGTACCACGTTGTCCTTTTCCACGCGCCGCCCAAACGCAATCAGCTCGCCGCGCCCCAGCACCATGTTCCAGGCTGACCCAGCCAGGATGGCAAAAGTAGAGGTCTTGATGCCGCCCCCGGTAGAGCCGCTGCCCCCGCCGATGTACATCAGCACCATCAGGACCATGATGGTGGCAGTCCGCATGCTCTCGATGTCCACGGTGTTGAAGCCACCTGAGCGCGGCGTCATGCTCTGAAAGAACGCCGCCAGCAGCTTGCCATGCCAGGGCAGGGGCTCCAGCGTGGCATGGTTGCCCGATTCCAGCAGCAGCACGGCCAGAAAACCGATCAGTAGCAGGGCCGCTGTGGTGAAGAGGGTCAGCAGCGAGTACACGGTGAGCCGGTGCTCACGCGGGCGCTGGAGCCAGTTCACCACGTTGAACTGCACGATAAAGCCCAGGGCACCCAGAATCACCAGGGCCGAGAGGGTCAAGCTGACCAGGGGGTCGCTCACATACTGAAACATGCCGCCAGGCACCACCACGAAGCCAGCATTGTTGAAAGCGCCCACCGCGTGAAAAGCCGCCTGAAAAAGACCTTCGCTGAGGCCGAACTGCGGCACGAAGCGCAGGGCCAGCAGCGCCGCGCCCAGCAGCTGCAAGCCCAGCGCATAGGTGAAGATGGTTCGCAGCAGCCGCACCACGCTGCCGGTATCCAGGCCGCTGATCTGCGCCTGAAGATGCTGGCGCTGCGAAAAGTTGACCCGCCGCCCGGTCAGAAAGGCAAACAGCGTCCCGAAGGACAGGATGCCCAGGCCGCCCAGCAAAAACAGCGCCATCAGAATGTACTGGCCGTACCGGGTAAAGGTCTCGCCGGTATCGGCCACCACCAGCCCGGTGATGGTCAGCGCACTGGTGGCCGTAAACAGCAAGTCCACGCTGGTCATCTCGGCTCCCGGGCGCACCACGCCAGGCAGGTGAAGGGCAGCGGTGGCCAGCAAAATCCCAATGAAATACACCAGCGCAATCAGCTGTGGGGGGCGGAGCCGGGCATACCAGGAGCGCCGAGGCCCAGGCTGGCTCGCTGGAGCCGGGCGGGAAATGAGCGGCATCCCTGCATTGTAGGTGCTGGCTCGGCGCTGGGCTGGAACGCGGCTTGGTCGGGAAGCGGTACTGTGCAGCGATGAGTGACGTGCTGGCCGCCTTCGTGCTGGGCCTGGGACTGATTATGGCGATTGGGCCGCAAAATGCCTTTGTGATTCGCCAGGGACTGCGGCGTGAGCACGCGCTACTGGCTGCCCTGGCCTGTGCCCTGAGCGACACCCTGCTGATGACGCTGGGGGTGCTGGGCGTGGGCCGCTTGCTGGCTGCCCGCCCGGAGCTGGTTACGCTCGGCACGCTGGTAGGCGCGGCCTTTTTGCTGTGGTACGGCGCGCAGGCGTTTCGCTCGGCCCGGCGTCCACAGCAGCCAGAGCTGAGCGGTCAGGCCGCCGCCGGGCCACGCGCCATCATCCTCGGGGCACTCGGCTTTTCGTTTCTCAATCCGCACGCGCTGCTGGATACCCTGGTCTTGATTGGCGGAGCCAGCGCGTCGGCGTCACGGCCAGAACTGTTCCTTGCTGGGGTGATTTCGGCGTCGTGGGTCTGGTTTTTCGGGCTGGCCCTGGCGGCGCGGGGACTGGCCGGATACATGCGTTCGGCGCGGACCTGGCAGGCGGTGGACATACTGGTGGGTCTGATGATGTGGGCCACCGCGCTGCACCTGCTGCTGGAACTGGCACGGGAGGCCCGTCCCTGAATTCAGAACTGGAATGCGGCTAAGCTGTGTGGGTGCCAGATATCAAGTGGGGCGGGGACGTCGTTGTCTTCGACCTGGAAACCACCGGCCTGTCGCCCGAGCGAGACGGCATTGTCGAAATAGGTGCGCTGCGAATTCGCGGCGGACGCATCGTGACCGAAGACCCGTACCAGACCCTGGTGCGCCCGCAGAACAGCCTAGGTGAAAGCGTGGCCATTCCCTGGCGTGCTGAGCGGATTCATGGCATCAGCAACGAAATGGTGGCGGCGGCCCCCAGCATTGCGCAGGTGCTGCCCGAGTTCCTGGACTGGGCCGGTGACGCCCCACTGGTGGCGCACAACATCGGGTTCGATTCGGGCTTTATGCGCGCCGCCGCTGGGCGCTGCGGAGTGACCTGGAGGCCCCAGCGGGAAATATGCACCGTGCAGCTGTCGCGCCGCGCGTTTCCGCGTGAGCGCCGGCACAACCTCGATTCGCTGGCTGGGCGGCTGGGACTGACCTTCAGCGAAGGTGGCCGTCACCGCTCGCTGGGCGACGTCGAAGTCACGGCAGCGGCCTATCTGCGCCTGCTGGAGTTGCTGGGAGAAGCGTGAATGTAGAGAGCAGAAAGCGGAAGGCAAAAAGCCCGGGACACAGTGGTTTAGAGCAGAAACAGGGCTTTGAGAGACGGTGGCTCTGGGAGAGAAGGGCGTTGCCTCTCGGTTGGAAATAAGCTCGGTGGGCCCCGCTGCCTGTGGCTTTTTGCCTGCTGCCTGGTGCGGCCCAACCGCGCCCAAGCGCTATGCTAGGCGGCAATGACCGACGCCGCAACATTCTGGCCGCTGGCCTGCGAGGCCCTGGCGGAGGGAGACTTCGAGCAGGCGTTTGCCTTGCTGCAGGCGGGCAACCTGCTTTCGCCCCCGGCGGAGCAGGCCCGCTACGCCCTGCTGGCTGGGGCGCTGCACGCGCTGTACGGCGACCTTGCTGTAGAAGAGTTGAATCTCAGCCTCTCTGAAGCCCGCCGGTTGGACCCGGCCCTGAGTGAAGACCCGCTGTGGCTGGCCCTGAGTGCCGAAGCCGCGGCCCGTGCCGAGGGGCCGCAGGCCGCGCCGCCCCCAGCGGCGGCCCTGGCTGCCGCCGACCCGCTGGCCCGCTTTCACGCCCTGAGTGCCCTGGTGCTGGCGGGCCGCCTGACCGACGCCGTCATGCTGACGCTGGACCCTGCCGAGCTGCCTGCCCACCTGAGCTGGCGTGCGGCAGCCCTTCAGGCCGAGGCGCACGAGGGCCTGGGCGACAGTGCTCAGGCCGCCGAGCTGTTTGCCCAGGCGGCGGTTGGGGCACGCGGTCCTGACCGGGCCGTGATGCTGCAAGAAGGCGCGGCGCTGCGGCTGGCGCAGGGGCAGCTGGACGCGGCGGCGCAGGCATTGGCCGAGGCCAGAGCGCTGTATTCGGCGCAGCCGAGTGACCCCCAGGAGGCGCTGAACCTGTCCACCTGGCACTACCTTCAGGCGCAGGTGCAGCTGGCCCAGGGGCAGGCCGACACGGCCCTGAGTGAAATCGAGGCAGCGGCGGGGCTGGAAGTCGGGCACGGTGACCCCAGCTACGGCGTGGCGCTGGTGCGCGGGCAGGCGCTCAATGCCCTGGGCCGCTCTGAAGAGGCGCTGGCGTCGTTCGGGCGGGCGGCGGAGCTGGCCCAGGAAGGGGACCGGGCCTATGCCCAGCACGAACTGGCGGTGGCGTTGCTGGACCTGGACCGCCCGCTGGAAGCTCAGGAGGTGCTGGAAGCCGTTGCCCGTGACCCCAGCTATCCCTTTCAGGCCGAAATCCTGGCGGACCTGGCCGAGTGCGACTACCGCCTGGGGCAGTTGGCGCAGGCCCAGGCTGGAGCGGAGCAGGCGCTGCGCCAGGGCGCGGTGGTGCCGGCCAGTCTGGTGCTGGGCAACGTGGCGCTGGAGTATTACCACCTCGACGACGCCCTGGCGCACTTCGAGCGGGTGATCGGGGCCTCGCCTGAAGGCAGCCGCGACTGGCTGATTGGGCATCAGATGACCGCCGACATCCTGGCGCAGCAGGGTTTCCGCGAACCGGCGCAGGTGTATGCCCACGCCCAGCAGGCCCTGGAACACACCCCCGAAGGCGACGATTGGCAGGCCACCTTGCAGGCCCACCGTGACCGCGCCGCCGAGCTGATGCAGGGGGGCGGGGGACGGGTGCTGAATTGACCCCCCGAGTAGCGCAAGAACAAGTGTCAAACGGGGCGGCGGGCCGTCCCACGGCCCTGCCCAGGAGGCCAGCCAATGGGTAAGTCACAGAAGCCAGGTCGGGACAATTTCTTGTTGCCAGGCCAGAGTGCCTTGCTGCGCGGCCTGGAGCAGCAGCAGGCCTTTGGCGCGGCGCTGCTGGACCACTTGCCAGTGGGCGGCGTGCTGTTTTTGGAAGGCGAACTGGGGTCCGGCAAGACCAGCCTCACGCAGGGCATGGCGCGGCGGTTGGGCTTTACGGGCACCGTGTCTAGCCCGACCTACGCGCTGATGCAGCCGTACCCGACGCCCGGCGGCCAGCTGCTGCATGTGGACGCCTACCGGGTGCAGCACCCCGGCGAGCTGTACGACATGGGCCTGGAAGACCTGATCGAGGGCAGTCGCCTGAGCGTGATTGAGTGGGGGCAAGCGCTGTACGGCGATTATCCGCAGGCGACGCTGCTGCGGCTGGAGCATGTGCCTGAGGATGAGGACGTGCGCCGGGTGACGCGCCTGAGATAGCAGAGGGCGAAAAGCAGAACTGCTCCGCGCTTTGGCCCACGGTCCCTGGGCATCTGCCTTCGCTCTTCTCCGCCCGCCTCTTTACAATGGACCCATATGCAGATTCTTGTCCTGAACAGTGGTTCCAGTTCGCTCAAGTTCGCCCTGCTGGACCCAGTCAGCGGCGACGTGCGCCTGTCGGGGCTGGCCGAACGGCTGGGGCAGGAGGAGGCCAGCATTCGCCTGGACCGCTTTGCTGGCGGTGAGCGTGAACGCAGTGAAGAGTCGCTCGGCGGTGGGGCGCACACTGAAGCCGTGGCCCGCGTGCTGGCCGAGCTGGACGCCCTGGGCCTGCGGGCAGATGTGGCGGCGGTAGGGCACCGGGTGGTGCACGGCGGCGAGACCTTTAACGCTCCCGCCCTGATCACGCCCGAAGTAGAAGCCGTCATCCGCGCCTGCATTCCCCTGGCCCCGCTGCACAACCCGGCCAACCTCGCAGGCATCGAGGCAGCCCGCGCCGCTTTTCCGGAACTGCCGCACGTGGCCGTGTTCGACACGGCTTTTCACCAGACCATGCGCCCGGTGGCTTACCGCTACGCGGTGCCGGAAGAGTGGTACACCCACTACGGCGTGCGTCGCTACGGCTTTCACGGCACCAGTCACCAGTACGTGGCGGGGCAAGCCGTGCGGATGCTGGGCCTGAATCCTGGTCGGCACGGCCTGATTGTGGCGCACCTGGGCAACGGCTGCTCGGTGACCTCCGTGCAGGACGGCAAAAGCCGTGACACCAGCATGGGCATGACCCCGCTGGAAGGTCTGGTGATGGGCACCCGCAGCGGCAATGTGGACCCCAGCCTGGTCGAGTACATGGTGCGTGAAGCGGGCATGACGGTGCAGGAAGTGACGGGCGCTCTGAACAAGGAGAGCGGCCTGCTGGGCCTGAGTGGCCTGAGCAACGACATGCGCGAGTTGGAAGAAGCCGCCCGGAACGGCCACGCTGGGGCGCAGCTGGCCATAGACAAGTTCGTGTACCGCCTCGCGCAGACCATCGCCAGCTACGCGGTGGGCCTGCACCGCTGGGACGCGCTGGTGTTTACCGGCGGCATAGGGGAGAACAGTTCGTACATCCGCGCCCTGACGA
The DNA here is from genome assembly GCF_014653275.1 of Deinococcus piscis. GTDB lineage: Bacteria > Deinococcota > Deinococci > Deinococcales > Deinococcaceae > Deinococcus > Deinococcus piscis. Next base: position 24,231 of record NZ_BNAL01000010.1, on the reverse strand, counting down.
TGGAGCGCCTGGGCAGCCTGGGCTTGGTGCCTGACGAGCGGGCCAACGAAAGCACCGTGCGCGGGGAACAGGGCGTGATTTCCCGCGAGGGCTGGGTGACGGCTGTGGTCGTGAGCACCAACGAGGAACTGATGATTGCCCGGCAGACGGCGGAACTGGTGAAGGTCTAAGGGTCTAGGAGTCAAAGTGTCTAAGGGTTAAAGCGTCGGGCCAGATACCAATCAACTGCTCTAAAAGCCTGGCCCCGAATCCTTCCTACCTCCCTTAGACCCTTAGACCTCTTGACCCTCAGACAATCTCCAGTTCCTCCATCACCCACCGACATCTCTCCCCCAAAGGAGCCAGACCCATGAAAACATTCTTTGTTGCCCCCACCCAGAACCGAGTCGGCCTGTCTACCGTGGCCCTGGGCCTCACGCGGGCGCTGGAGCGCCAGGGCCTGCGGGCCGGATTTCTCAAGCCCATTGCACAGACCCACGGTGAGCAGGTGAGCGCCAGCGTGCACTTTGCGCGTAGCCTGAGCGGTTCTACCCGCACGCCTGACCCCATCAGCCTGACCCGCGCCGAGCAGCAGCTGTCGGTGGGCGAGGGCGATGAACTGATGGAGGGCGTGATTGCCCTGGCGCACAGCATGGGCGAGCTGGACGTGCTGGTGGTTGAGGGCCTGGCGCTGAACGAGCGCAATTCCTACGCCACCCGGCTGAACGCCGACCTGGCCCGCAACCTGGAAGCCGAAGTGGTGCTGGTGTCCGACCTGCGCGGCAGCACGCCCGCTTCCCTGGCCGACGAGCTGGAAATCGCCGCGCAGAACTACCGCCGCTCCGACGGTTCGGGGCTGGCGGGGTACGTGCTGAACTTTGCTCCCGAAAAGTTCGACTTTGGCGGGCTGCTGGCCGGGCTGCGCCAGCACTCGCGCATTCTGGCGGACGGTGAGCTGCCGCTGCTGGGCGTGATTACCGAGAACCCGGAGCTCAACGCTGTCCGCACGGTGGACATTGCCCGCTACCTGGACGCCGAAGTGCTCAATGCGGGCGAGATGGACACCCGCCGCATCCGCCGCTTTGTGGTGACAGCGCGGGGCGTGCCGGGCATGGCCGAGCAGAATCTGTTTGCGCCCGGTGCCCTGATTCTGACCCCCGGTGACCGCGAGGATGTGGTGATGGCGACCAGCCTGACCCACCTCAGCGGGGTGCCGCTGGCCGGGCTGCTGCTGACCAGCGGGGTGGCTCCGGTGCCGTCTATTCAGCATCTGTGCCGCGCCGCGCTCACCAGTTCGCTGCCGGTGCTGCGGGTGCCGACCAACTCCTTCGAGACGACCACCCGCCTGGTCGAAATGAGCAACAAAGTGCCGCACGACGACCTGGAGCGTATGGAAAAAGCACTGGACTTTACGGCGGACCGACTGGACACCGCGCAGCTGGTGGGCCGACTGAACGTGCGCATGGGTCACGAGCGACGTCTGCCGCCCAGTGCCTTCCGCTTCGAGCTGATCCAAAGGGCGCAGGCCGCTGGCAAGCGCATCGTGCTGCCCGAAGGCGACGAGCCGCGCACCGTGAACGCTGCTATTCGCTGCGTCGAAAAAGGCATTGCCCGCCCGGTGCTGCTGGCCGAGAAAAGCCGTGTGCAGCAGGTAGCCGAAAGCCAGGGCCTGAGCCTGCCCGACGGGCTGGAAATCGTGGACCCGGCCAGTATCCGTGAGGCGTATGTGGAGCCGATGGTCGAACTGCGCCGCAACAAGGGCCTGACCCCCGAGCAGGCGCTGGCGCAGCTGGAAGACACGGTGGTCCTGGGCACCATGATGCTGGCCCAGGGCGATGTGGACGGCCTGGTGTCGGGGGCCATTCACACCACCGCCAATACGGTGCGCCCGGCCCTGCAACTCATCAAGACCGCGCCGGGCAGCAGCCTGGTCAGCAGCGTCTTTTTTATGCTGATGCCCGAGCAGGTGCTGGTGTACGGGGACGCCGCCATCAACCCCAACCCGGACGCCGAGGAGCTGGCGCAGATTGCCATTCAGTCGGCGGACAGCGCGGCGGCTTTTGGCATCACGCCGCGCATAGCGATGCTTTCGTATTCCACCGGCACCTCGGGTAGCGGCGAGGACGTAGAAAAGGTGAAGGCGGCCACCGAACTGGTGCGCCAGCGCCGACCCGACCTGATGGTTGACGGGCCCTTGCAGTACGACGCTGCCAGTGTGCCCAGCGTGGGCAAAAGCAAAGCCCCCGATTCGCCGGTGGCGGGGCAGGCCACCGTATTTATCTTCCCCGACCTGAACACCGGCAACACCACCTACAAGGCGGTGCAGCGCTCGGCGGGCGTGGTGGCTGTGGGGCCGATGCTTCAGGGCCTGAACAAGCCCGTCAACGACCTCTCGCGTGGGGCGCTGGTGGATGACATCGTGTACACGATTGCCCTGACGGCCATTCAGGCGACGCAGAAAGCCACGGATGCTGCCCATATCGCCCAGCCCAGGGATGCCGCACAGACTGGAGGCACTGTGCAGACTGGGGACACTGTGCAGGCCGGGGGCACTGTGCAAACCGGGAGCACGGGTCAAGCAGAGGAGCCGCAAGGTGGCCGGTGACCTCAAACCTCAGGTGGACCCGGAAAGCACCCTGGAGCGGCTGGACATCCGCCTGGGCCGCGTGCTGAGCGCTGAGGCAGCGCAGGGCGCGCCCAGGGAGGCTTACCGCATCACTGCTGATTTTGGCAAGTACGGGCAGCGGGTCACTGTGGGCCGCTTTACCGGCCACGCGCCAAAGGAACTCATAGGGCTGCCGGTGCTGGGCGTGCTGAACTTTGCGCCGCGTGAGATTGGCGGGCACACCAGCGAGTTCTTGCTGCTGGGCGTACAGATGAAAGGCAAGGACAGCGGCGAAGCGACCCCGCTTACTGTTCTAGGCGACGTCAAGCTGGGCAGCAAAGTGTTCTAGGGTCTAAGGCGGAAGGTGTGAGACAAGGCGTGCCGCTTGCCCGCGTTCATTCCATCTGAACCGGCCAGGCGGCGCAGTAGTGAACGGCTCCCCTCGCTTGACTCCCCGCTAGACTGCCCGCCATGTGGCACCAGACCGACTTGACCCTCAGGCCCTATCCACGCGGTTTCCACCTGATTACCCGCGACATAGAAGCGGCCCTGCCGGAGCTGCGCAGGCTGAAGGTGGGGCTGCTGCATGTGTTCATTCGGCACACCAGCGCCAGCCTCAGCCTGAATGAGAACGCCAGCCCGGACGTGCGGCGCGACTTCGAGCGGTTCTTCTCGGACCTGGTGCCCGAAAGCTACCCGCACTACACCCACACCGACGAAGGCCCCGACGACATGCCCGCTCACCTCAAGGCGGCGCTGCTGGGGCCGTCGCTGACCTTGCCGGTGCGGGCGGGCCGGCTGCACCTGGGCACTTGGCAGGGCGTGTACCTGTGTGAGCACCGTGACCGGGGCGGGGCGCGCACGCTCACGCTGACCTTGCAGGGAGAGGGGTAATTCCATTGTCTGCTCTACACCGCAACGAATTGCTGAGCCCATTTCCAGTCCCAGCTTCAGTATCGCTACAGCCGTAGCCCCAGCGTCAGATGCTCGGTGGTGCGCCCCAGCCAGGGCCGCCACAGGTCCGTTGGCTGGCGGGCCAGCACCTCGAACCCGCAGCGGCGGTACAGCCGCAGGGCCGCGCCGTTCTCGGCAGTGGTCGAGAGCTGCACGCCCGGCACCCCCGCCGCCCGCAGGGCGTCCAGATGCGCTGTGAGCAGCGTGCGGCCCAGGCCCAGCCCCCGCGCCGCTGGCAGCAGGTTGATGTGCAGGTGGGCCGGGTACAGCTCTTCGCTGGCGTGCGGGCTGCCCCAGCGCCCCAGCCGCGCCAGATAGCCCCAGCAGGCCAGGGGCCGCCGCACTTCGCCGCCCACGCTGGCGAGTAGGCCCAGTACTCCTGCCTGCGCGAGCGCGGCGCGGTAGCGGACCGGGTCGGCTGATCCCAGGACATAGCCCAGCACCTGCCCGTGTTTGTCCTCAGCGATGCGGCAACCAGGCCCGCCCGCGCCGTGCAGATACGGCCACACCCACAGCAGCGCAAACAGCCGCCGGTCGGGAAAATAGCGGGCGGCGCTGCCTCCAAAAAATCCAGTTTCGTAGGCCACACGGCCCAGCGCTGCTAGGTCAGCGGGGGCTGGGGGGCGCAGGCGGACAGTCATTCCCACAGCTTAGGCCCGTTAGACTGAGCCCGTGACCGACGCCGCTGCCCGCCCTGAACGCCTGACCCTGTTTGACCTGCCGCTGGATGCCCCCAGCCTGCCGGAGACGCTGGACATTCTGAGCGGCTGGATGTTTGCCCCCGCGCCTACGCCGCACACGGTGGTCACGCTGAACCCCGAATTTGTGATGGACAGCCGCCAGGACCCCGACTTTGTGCGGGTCATCCAGGCCGCTGATCTGGTCACGGCTGACGGGGTGGGCATCGTCTGGGCCGCGCAACAACTGCTGGGCTGTGAGCTGCCCCGCGCTCCCGGCGTGGACATCGCGCAGGGGCTGATGCAGCAGCATGGGCCAGAGCTGCGGGTGTTCTTTCTGGGGGGCAAGCCCGGCGTGGACGGTGAACCCGGCGTGGCGGCGCGGGCGGCGCAGCGCAGCTTTCATGACTACGGCGTCACGGTGGCGGGGCACCATCACGGCTACTTCCGCCCCGAGCAGGACGCCGAAATCGCTGCGCTGATCCGCGCTGCCCGCCCGCACCTGCTGCTGACCGGCATGGGCGGGGGCCGCCAGGAAAAGTTCAACGAAGCGTTCCGGCATGAAATGGGCGTGCCTGTGGCCATTGGCTGCGGCGGCACGCTGGACGTGCTGGCAGGCACCGCCGAGCTGGCCCCGGAGTGGACCCGGAGGGCGGGCGTAGAGTTCATCTGGCGTATCGCCTCAGACCGCTCACGCTGGGGCCGTGCGCCCAAGCTGGCGCGGTTCGTGCCGTTCGTGCTGGCGGAGAAGCGGCGCGGCTAGAGCACGTGACAAAAAGCCGAAGTGTCTTGGCACCGAGCAGGCTGCTCCAGCTCGCGGGAAGCGGCTGCAAGGCACGCTAACACGGCGGCAACAGAGTAGTATGCTTTTTCCCGCACCACGTCATTTGTAGACCTGCTCTAGGCCGACGCGCCGAGACGTAGCTCAAGGCAACTGCCTCTCCCACACCAACACTTTCCCGGCGGAGAGCCTCCGCACAGAGGTGAATTCAGATGGCCGACCTGTCCATTATGGCTACATTTGCAGTGGCGGTCCTTGTCGCCATTGCCGTTCCTGGCCCTGACGCATTGCTGGTCTTGGGCAATACCCTTTCGCATGGCAAGCGCGGCGGAGTGCTGACGGCCCTGGGCGTGTGTCTGGGATACGGGGTGCATATCTTGGCGGCCTTGCTGGGCCTCACGGCCATCGTGCTGGCCTCGGCCACGCTTTTTGGGGCCGTCAAGTTGATAGGTGCCGCCTACCTGATGTATCTGGGGATTCAGACCTGGCGGCAGCGTGGTCACTTGGAGTTGGGTGACGCTGAAAGGCCCCATAGGACTCCCTGGCAGCTGCTCCAGCAGGGATTCCTCGGCAATGCGCTCAACCCCAAAGCCGTTCTCTTTTTTATGGCGGTGTTGCCCCAGTTTGTCCGGCCAGAGCAGGGGCAGGTCACGCTACAGATTGTCCAGCTGGGGCTGGTGAACTTTGTGGTGAGCCTGCTGTTCTACTCGCTGCTGGCTCAAGTTGCTGAACACATCAGACTGGGTCTTCAGCAGCGCCCCGTCATGGCGGGCCGCATTCAAAAAGCACTGGGCGGCCTCCTGGTTGGTCTGGGTGCCAGTCTGCTCCTGACCAAGCGCCCGGCAGCGTAATTTCCTGCCTGCGGAGAGCCCCTCCTTCCCGTCCTCAAGCGCTAACATCCTCCCCGTGACCCGCCCCGTTTCTGAGCAGTCTGACCTTTCGCACGCTTCCAGCCTCGCGGTGGTGCTGGTGTCGCCCAAGACGCCCGGCAACATCGGCTCGGCGGCCCGCGCCATGCTGAACATGGGCGCGTCTGACCTGCGGTTGGTGGCCCCGCGCTGTGACCACCTCAGCAAAGAAGCCCGCGCTTTTGCTGTGCACGCCGAAGAGTTGCTGGAACGTGCCCCGGTCTACGCCACGCTGGCCGAGGCGCTGGCCGACCGTGACCTGAGCATCGGCACCTCGGCGCGGGAGCGGGCCGACATGCCCCGGCCCCAGCATCCGGCGGCGCTGCGTGGGCGCGTGCGGGCGGCGGCGTCTCCGGCGCTGGTGTTCGGCCCCGAAGAAACCGGGCTGCTGAACGCTGACCTGGAGCAGTGCCAGGCCACGGTGCGGATTCCCACCGCCGACTACGCCAGCCTGAACCTGGCCCAGGCGGTCCTGCTGGTCACTTACGAGTTCCTGCAGGGCGGCGAGGAACCGGCCAGCGGCGAGCGCAAGACGGCCACCCGCGGCGAGATGGAAGACATGTACGCGCACCTGGTGGATGTGATGCACCTGACCGGCTACACCGACGCCGTGCGTGCCCGGCACACGCTGCGGCTGTGGCGGCTGATGCTGGACCGTGCCCAGATGTCCAGCGCCGAAAGTCGGCTGTTCCGGGGCCTGCTGCGCCAGGTGCAGTGGAAAGTGAAGCAGGGCGTGCAGGCGCAATCTGCGGACGTGCCGGGCGCTCCGGGGCAGGATACAGCTGAATGAGACGCCTGATTCCCCCCAATCCCCTCGCCCAGCGTGAAGAACTGCTGCGCAAGGTGCTTCCGCCGCTGATCATGGTGGTGGTGCTGGTGGTGGAAGTGCTGATTTCGCAGCTGCGCGACCTGCGATTGGAATTCTGGGCGCACCTGCTGTTCTACGGCATCGCCGGGCCCACCGTGACTTTTTTTGCGCTGGACTGGATTGCTGAAGGAGCGCGGGCACGGGCCAGCGCCGAGGCCGAGCTGCGCGGCCTGTACGAAGAACTCAGCCGTTCACACGAGCAGCTTCAGCATATTCAGGCGCTGATGCGGGACCTCACCGAAGCGGGCGACCTCGGCGCGGTGCTCGAAGTGGGTGCGCGTGGAGCCAAGCGGGTCAGTGGAGCGGGGCGGGCGTCGGTGCGGCTCCCCGGTGGCCTTGAGGCCACGGCCACCGGCTCGGCTGAGGCTCACCATCCGCTGCGGGCCGAGCTGCTCACGGGGGGCTGGCTGGAACTGCAACTGCCCCGCCCGCCTACGCCCGGCGACGAAGCCCTGGCCCACGCCCTGGCTGCTGAGATTGGCACCGCCGCGCAGGCCGCGTGGCAGCGCACCCAGGACCTGATGACCCTGCACTCGGTGGATGACTCTATCCGCGCCGAGCGCAACATGCGCCGCTTGCTGCTGCGCGTGACCGGCACCATGGCTGAGCGGGCCGGAGCCGATTTCCGCGCTGTGTACCTGATGGACCAGGACGGAGTGCTGCGGCCCGAAGCGGTGCAGGTGGGGCATGACGCCCTGCCGCCGAGTGGCGCGTCTGTCCCGGCTTTCGCGCAGCGGGTGGCGCAGGCCGCCGAGCCGCTGCGGGCCACCCCTGACGAGGCCGAAGCGTTCGAGTGGGGCGACAGCGCCATCGGTTTTCCTATGCGTGACGAGGCCGGGCTGGTAGGCGTGCTGATTCTGGGCCACGCTGAGGCCGGTGCTTTTGCCGAGGCCAACATGCCGCTGCTGGCCCTGATGGCTTCGCAGGCGGCGCTGGGGGTCCGCAATGCCCGCGCCTACCTGTACTCTGAAGAGCTGGCGATCAGTGACGAGCGCACCCGCATCGCCCGCGAAATTCACGATGGCGTGGCGCAGTCGCTGGCATTCTGCGCCATCAAGTTGGACGTGGTGGCCCGGCAGATTCACAGTGACCCTGAGCGGGCCGAAGCCGAGGTCCGCGCCGCTGGGGCGCTGCTGCGCGAGCAGATTCAGGAAGTGCGCCGCTCCATCTTTGCGCTGCGGCCCATCAACCTCGAAAAGTACGGTCTGCTCGACACCATGCGGATGTACGTACAGGACTTTGGAGAGCAGAACAAGCTGCGCACGGCCCTGGACATTTCCGGCGAAGTGGCCCTCTCCAAAGGTGACGAGGCGATTTTGTTCCGCATCCTGCAAGAGAGCCTGAACAATGTCGCCAAACATGCCGCCGCCAGCAGTGTAACCGTGACCCTGGAAGGCGGTCCGTGCTGGCTGCAGCTGCGCGTACAGGACAATGGCCGGGGCTTTGATCCTGAGCAGATCAGTGGCCGGGTCAGCAGTGCGGGCGGCCTGGGCCTGACCCAGATGCGTGAACGCATGGAAAGCCGGGGTGGTGAGTACGCTGTGGTGAGTGAACCGGGTAGGGGCACCCTGGTTGAAGCCCGGCTGCCACAGGTAGGCTGAGAAGGCCGCTGGTTGCCCCCAGGTAGGGGAGGATAGGCCCACAAAGGAGCGCTAAAGTAGAAACATGAAAAAACTCATAGCGGTGTTGGTCCTTGCTCTCAGTCTTCCCCTGGCCAGTGCTCAGGTTGACCTGGTCGAGGAAGACAACAACCCTCAATTCAATGCCTTGATTCAACAGCAAAAGCTAGGTAGCTGCGAGGCGGACACTTATGGAGCTTCGCTGGACGCCGATGAAGATGGTCGCCCCTATAATCTGAACTATCAGGAGAACCTTGAAGTCAATGATGAGTTGATGGCTTCCTTGAAGGAAGGCATTGCCGAAGAGGGCAGCACCTTCAAGCTGCTGAAGACCGTCAAGGACAGCCCCATTTCGTTTATTCGCCTGGTGGAGATAGACGGTGACAAGATGGCGGACCGCTACGTGTACCTCAGCGGCTACGAATTCAACGAGTGGTGCTGGCTGAAGTAAGCTCGCCTCTCGGGCGGGTAGGGATGCACACGCTGTGTCCCTGCCCGCTTTAGTTCATGCTTGCCTGGAGCTGCCCCGGCAGCTCGGTCAGCACGCGCTCGATGGTGCGCTGAGCGGTGGCCCGCACCATCTTTTCGAAGGCGGCTCCACCAAGATTGCCGCTGTCGGGCAGGCGCAAAAAAGCCTGAAAGTCGAAGCTCAGCTCCACTGGGGTGCCGCCTGCGGTCTGCGCCGGTTCTCCCACCACTGCCTGGCCGTTCACCTCAACCCAGCCGCGCCGCTCTGTCAGGGGCTGGGGCGTCAGGTCAGCTCCTGACTCGGTGGCGGTCAGCAGACTGGCAAAGGGCAGTGTGATTTCGCCCAGCAGGGGTACGGGGACGCGCAGCTCACCGCTCAGCGTGTGGCTGTCCAGCTGGACGTCCTGGAGAAAAGTGACCTGTGCCAGTGCCCGCTCAGCGGCCCGCGCCCAGGCCAGCGCAGCGGCCCGGTCACCGGGGTGGTGCAGCGTAAAGACCTGCCGGGCACCGAACTGCATCATTCGACCCACTCCAGCCGAATCTGCCCGGCGGCCAGCGCCTGCTCCAAGTCGGCGTCGGGAACACTGCGCAGGCGGCTGAGCGCTGCAAACTGGCCCGCCGCGCTGGCGTAGCCCACCCGCACGACCACTTCATCGGTCAGGTCATCGCGGCCAATGCGCCAGACCAGATGCTGGCCCAGGGCGTCCAGCTGCTGCGGGGTGAGGCGGGCTGCCCCTTCGGCCTGCGATTGCTCTTGCTCCTGACCCGGCGCCCCCCCGGTGTGGTGTGGCCCCTCTGCATCGGTCACGGCTCCTCCTGCCGCGCCCGGCCCAGGCCGATGCGGGAGCCGATGTCGCGGCGCAGCTGTGCGCCCTCAAAGCCCACCCGGTCCGCCAGTGCATAGGCGCGTGCCAGGGCTTCCGGCAGCTCGGGGGCAGTGGCGGTCACGGCCAGCACACGCCCGCCATTGCTGACCAGCTGGCCCGCTTGCTCGGCGGTGCCCGCGTGGAAGATGAACTCGCCCGCCGCTGTCTCGGGCAGGGTCAGGGGGATGCCTTTGGCGGGCGTGCCCGGATAACCGGGAGCCGCCAGGATGATCACGGCGCTGGCCTCCTCCTTCCAGCGCACGGCTGCCGGGTCAAGCTGGCCCTGGGCGGCAGCCAGGGCGTGCGCTGCCAGGTCGCTTTCCAGCAGCGGCAGCACTGCTTCGGCTTCCGGGTCACCAAAGCGGGCGTTGAACTCCACCACTTTGGGACCCTGCGGGGTCAGCATGAGCCCAGCGTACAGCACACCGCAAAAGGGCAATCCTTCGGCCCTTAGCCCGGCCAGCGTGCGCTCTATCACGTCGCGCCGGATGGTCTCCATGTCCGCGTCACTCACCGGAAAGGGGCAGATGACGCCCATGCCGCCGGTCATCGGGCCGGTGTCTCCCTCGCCAATCGTCTTGTGGTCCTGACTGGGCGGGGTCAGGGCAAAGTGTTCGCCGTCGGTGAGTGCCAGCACCGAGACTTCTTGCCCGGTCATGAATTCCTCGATGACCACCGCCGCATTTTGCTGCTCAAAGATGGCATGTAATGCGGCCCTGGCTTCCTCGCGGGTGTGCGCGATGGTCACGCCTTTGCCCGCCCGCAGACCCGCGTCCTTGATCACGGTGGGCAGCGGCTGGGTGTCCAGGTAGGCCAGCGCCGCGTCCAACGTCTCGAAGGATTGGTGCGCGGCAGTCGGCACGCCGCAGCGCTCCATAAAAGCTTTGCTCCAGGCCTTGTCGCTTTCGATTTGCGCGGCTTTCTTGCTGGGACCAAAGGTGGGTATACCCGCCGCCCGCAGCTCGTCGGCCAGTCCCTGGGCCAGATAGGCTTCTGGCCCGACAATCACCAGCTCGGCCCCCCGCTCCCGGGCCAGGGCCACCAGTGAGGCATTGTCCTGCGGCCAGTGCACCACTTCGGCCACCCCGGCGATGCCTGGATTGCCTGGCGTGCAGACAACCTGATGCCCACTGCGCGCGCAGGCCTGTGCGATGGCGTGTTCTCGGGCACCGCTGCCCACCACAAGGACGTTCACTTGTTTTTCCTCATGTCGTTTCTCCTGTTCGGGCTTGCTGCTTGGCCCAGTAGCGGGCCAGACCCATCACATTCATGGCGGGCGGTGAAGCAAAGCGGTAAGCCGCTGCCAGGCCCGGCACACTGCTTTCCACCTGCTCCAGCACCCACTCGGTAAATGGCTCATACAGCTCGGCTGGGTCTTTGCCCTGCGCCAGGCGTTCACGCATCCACTCGGCTTCTTCGGCCAGGTGGGCCAGCAGGGCGTCCCAGTGCTCTGCGTCCTGCGCGTAGGTGCCGAAATGGGCCAGGTGCAACCGGCGCACATCCAGCTCCCGCAGCAGCGCGGCGCTTGCCTGCCAGGCGGCCAGGTCAATATCGGGCGGCGGCGTGGGGGGCCGGGTGGGCTGGCGCGGGTCCAGCCGAATCCCGCCCACATCGCCGGTATACAGCTCGTCGCCTGCCACGTAGGCCAGGTGGTGAACAGCGTGCCCCGGCGTGTACAGTGCCCGCACTTCAGCGCGGCCCAGGCGCAGGGTTTCGCCGCCTGCCAGCGCGGTCAGGCGGTCTGCGTCCAGCGGGCGCATCTCGCCCCACAGGGCTTCCATCTGGTCGCCGTAAATCTGCGCGGCGCTGGCGTATAGCCGCTCGGGGTCCACCATGTGCCGCGCACCGCGCTCGTGGACATACAGCCGGGCGTGGGGCGACAGTTCCAGCAGCTGCCCCGCCGCGCCTGCATGGTCAAAGTGAATGTGGGTCAGCAGGATGTGGCGCACATCGGCCCACACGGCCCCCAGCTGCCCTAGTCCAGCTTCCAGCGCTTCGAGTGTGCTGCCGGGGCCAGTGTCTACCAGCGCCAGGCCGTCGCCCGTGTCCCAGGCATAGACGGCAATCACGCCCGGCGTGGCCTGAAAGTTCAGGTCAATGGTCTGCGGTTCAAAGTTCTGCATGTTGCATGTTTCCTTTTCCCGGTTCAGGCGTTGCCAGTCAGCCGGGCACCGGCCAGGATGACCGCCGCCAGGAACTGCACGGCAGCAATCAGCCGGAAGATGCCCACCTGCGGCGAGGTTCGCAGCGCTCCGAAGGTCAGTGACAATACCCCAGCCGCGCTCAGCACGATAAATCCGACCACCACCCACAGCAGCATGCGGGCAGTATACGGGCTCAGCCTTCGGCGTTTTCCAGGCGGAAGCCGTGCGGCAGGAAATCGCGCACGTATCCACTGATGATGTCGCCCTTGTGGTTCACGCAGACCACGCGGGCCTCGGGAGCAAATTCAAACAGAATCTGGCGGCAAGCGCCGCAGGGGCTGGCGGGCGGCTCGGCTTCGGAGTACACCACGATGTCACTAAAGTGGCGCTCACCCCGGGTGGCGAGCGTCTGCACGGCGCTCTGCTCGGCGCAGCGGGTCAGGCCGTAGGAGGCATTTTCCACGTTGGCCCCGAAGTAAATCTGTCCGCTTTCGCTGCGCAGCGCGGCCCCCACATGGAACTTGGAGTAGGGCGCATACGCCTGCTTAAAGGCGACCTGCGCCGCTTCGAGCAGCTGGGGGTCAGGGATCAGGTTCAGGGCGTTGGGGTTGCCGGCGCTGTGTTGGGTCATGGCCTGAGTGTACGTGGCGCTCCCCGTGAGGAAAAGGGGCAGAGGGCGGCGGAGCGTCCGCGCCGCGCAGCAGATGTGGCGTGGACAGCGCGCCCCTTCTATTAGACTTCAGACCATGGACTGGGGGCGCGGGGAAGCCTTTTGGACAGCCGTTCTGGCCGCTGGCGTGCTGCTGCTCGCCACACTGACGCTGTGGCCGCTGCTGTTTCCGGCGGTGCGCGCTCCACAGGTGCTGCGGCAAGACCCCGGTCCCCTCACCGTGACGCAGGCCACCGGCGAGGCCGCCCCGGAGTATCCGCGCACGGCCAGTGTGGAGCCGCTGATTTCGGGGCGGCTGAACCTGAATACAGCCACCCGCGAGCAGCTGGAAGCCCTGCCGGAAATTGGCCCTGCGCTGGCCGGGCGCATCGAAGCAGCCCGGCCTCTGCGCTCGCTGGCCGACCTGGACGCGGTCAAAGGCATCGGCCCTGCCACGCTAGAGCAGCTTGAGCCACTGGTGAAGTTTGAGTAGGCCGCAGCGGGTTCTGGGACGGATGGGCGCGGCAGAGCCAGACACTGTGGCCCCGTCCCCGGCTCCCCAACTGGGCGGCCCAGTCTTCTTGCTGCTGGGTGTGCTGGGGGCCTTGCTGCCAGCGTTGGGCTACCCCTGGGACTGGGCACTGTGGCCGCTGCTGCTGGGCCTGGCCGCCTGGGAACGGCGACCCTGGGCAGTGGCCGGGGCCGTGCTGGCGGGGGCACTGGCCTTCGCCTCGCTGCACACGGTACAGGCGCGGCCCGATCCGCTGCGGCCCTGGCTGGGCGCGCAGGTCACGCTCAGAGGTGACTGGGACGGTCAATTTCTGACCCTGCATGACCCGCCCGCCCGCGTGGCCCTCTCTCCCCGGCCCGCCGAGCGGCGCGGGAGCATAGCCGTGCATGGCCGGTTGCTGCCACCCCGTACACGTACGGTGCCGGGAGGCTTTGACCAGGCGGCCTGGTTGCGCTCGCAGGGCGGACTGCTCACGCTGGCCCCGACGGCTGTATTGGTAGGTGCCGAGGTCGGGGCGGCTCAGCCGTCCGCTTCAGTCAAGGGCACGGTGCAGGGCTGGTTTGAGTCTGGCTGGCAGGGCCTCAGCCCCCGCGCCGAGGCCCTGCTGCGCGGCGCAGAGCTGGGTGACCGCTCTGACCTGAACGAGATGGAGCTTTCGCCGGGTGTGACTGTGCGCGACGCTTTTCAGCGCTCTGGGCTCACGCACCTGCTGGCGCTCAGCGGACAGCATGTCACCCTGTTGGTGGGGGCGCTCACGCTGCTGCTCACCCGCTTGCCGCTGCCGGTCTGGGCACGGTACGCGGTGCCGGTGCTGTTCCTGCTGGCCTACTTGGGCATGGTGGTCAACACTTCGCCCAGCGTGGTGCGGGCGGGCCTGACCGGTCTGCTGGGACTGGCCGCGCTGTGGCTGGGGCGGGGACGGCTGGACGCCGCTTCGCTGGTGGCGCTTGTGGCCGCCGGGCTGCTCATCTGCTACCCGCTGTGGGTGATCACGCCAGGATTCCAGCTGTCGTTTCTGGCGGTGGGCGGGTTGCTGCTGTTGCCGCGTGTGCTGGCCCGCTTGCCCGCAGCCTGGACCCGGCCAGGGCCGCCGCTGTGGCTGACCGGCAGCGTGGCCGTGACCCTGTTGGCCCAGGCCGCCACGCTGCCTCTGATTGCGGGTTCATTCGGGGGAGTGCCGCTTTCCTCGCTGCCCGCCAACCTGCTGGCCGGTCCCCTGATGGCGCTGCTGATTCCGCTGGGCTTTCTGGCCGGGCTACTGGGGCCGCTGGGCGCTGCGCTGAAGTGGCCGCTGGAACTTCTCAGTGCGGCCTTGCTGTGGCTGGCCGAAACCTTCGGGCGCTGGCCGCTGCTGCCCTGGGGCGCGGTGGGTCCGGCGGGCTACCTGGCCTACGGGCTGGCCGCGCTGGCCGGAGTGCTGTGGCTGACGGGCCGCGTCCGGGCACCGGCAGCGCTGGGCACCCTGCTGGCCTGTATGTTGCTGACAGCCCTGCCGCCCCGGCTCAGCCCGCCCCGGCAACTGGCCTTTTTGGATGTGGGCCAGGGCGACGCCACCTTGATTCAGACCCCCGAACTGCGCGCCCTAATAGACGGCGGCGGTACCCCACGCGGCGACTACGACCTCAGCCGCACCACGGTCCCGGCGCTGCACTCACTGGGGGTTCACGCGCTGGACGTGGTGGTGGCGACCCACTCTGACTCGGACCACATCGAGGGATTGAGCGGCGTGCTGCGGGCCATGCCGGTAGGCGAACTGTGGATCGGTCAGCTGGACCCGGAGAATGCTGCCCTGGCAGAGCTGCTCAGTGTGGCCGAGGAGCGCGGCGTGCCGGTGCGCCAGGTGCGGCGCGGCGATTATGTTCAGGCGGGTGGGCTGCGGCTGGACGTGCTGTGGCCGCAGGGCAACTTCTGGAGCACCGAGCCCAACGAAAACAGCGTCGCCTTGCGTCTCACGGCCACGGGGCGGGCCGGTCAGACCTTCCGGGCAGCGCTGCTGGGCGACCTGCCCGCGCCCCTGGAGCACAGCTTGGGCCTGGGCCGGGTGGACCTGCTCAAATCGCCGCACCACGGCAGCCGGCACAGCACCTCAGCGGCGCTGTTGCAGGAGACGGGGGCGCGGGAAGCGGTGGTGAGCGTAGGCTTCAATACTTTTGGGCACCCCAGCCGTGAGGTCCGTGAGCGACTGGACGCGGCGGGCACGCGGATATGGCGCACCGACACACAGGGCACGGTACTCTGGCCGCTGCCAAAGTAGACGGAGCAGCAGCCGGAGTACCGTTTGATCAGCCAGTTCTTACTGAACCAGTCGGGCTGGCACCTTCAGATCGCAGATGCTGAAATCTGCACCTTTTTCGGCGCGCTTGGCCGCAATCTGCGCCTGGAATGTGGCGCTGTCAGGGTCAAGAATCTGCACCGTAGGCCGCTCTGCCGCTGGAAGATCGGCCAGCACCCGCACCCGCGTCATCGTGTCTGGTTGGGTAGGGGGCTCACCGGCATTCACGGCCCGGATGACTTCTTCCCCGATCACGGTGTTGCCCCAGGCGGTGTAATTCAGGCCCAGGCGGAAAGAGGAGGCTCCACGCATAAAGAAAATCTCGCTGTTGGCGCTGCCGATGTCATCACCACGGCCCATCCCGGCCACGCCAGGGCAGTAAGCTCCCCAAGCCTGGAAGTTGTCCACATTGCGGCGGCGGGTCTCGGTATCGGACACGGTCAGGATGGGCATGGAGCCCAGAAAGCCGGAGTTGGCGTCTGCGGAGCGGGTCACCTGGGTCCAGTCGGTATCAGTCGCCAATCGCCCTGAGAATTCCGGCTCCAGGTTGGGATACTGCGAGGTGCCGCCGTCTTTGTTGTTGGGGTTGCCGGTCTGCACCACAAACAGGTCAATCACCCGGTGAAACTGAAGCCCGTCGTAAACTCCCTCGCGGGCCAGCAGCTTGATACGCTCCACCGCTTTGGGAGCGAGGTCCGGGCGCATTTCCACCATCATGGTGCCTTTGCTGGTTTCGATGACCAGGACATGTTCAGGGTCCAGCGTCAGCCAGGCGGCAGCCGGAGCCGCTGGGGCCGAAACCTCTGGAGTCGGTGCAGGTTCCGTCCCACCAGCCGAAGCCCAGCCTGCTGCAAGTGCCACCACCAAGCTCAGTAAGTTTTTTCTCATGCGAAACTATATTCCATATACGTTAACATTCGCTACACATGCAGAGAAAATACTTTTCAGATAGGCAAAAGATTTGAAAGAACTTTGCCTATCTGCTTCCCTGGCAAAGCCGGTCCCTCAGGGAGACTTCAGCGGCTCGGAGGGGCCTGGAGCAGGCGAATCAGCACGTCGCTAAAGGCCCTCAGGTGCGCTTCGGTGCGTCCGGGGAATTGGGCATTCAGAAACTCAGGTGTGTCATTCGGTGTGTGCCAGACGCTGCCGACCTTCTCGGTCTGGGTGTAGCCGTCCTTGTCGCCCAGCTCCCAGTTGGTTGCCTCGAAGTAGGCATAGGGGAGGCCGCGCTTGGCAAAGGGGGCGTGGTCACTCCAGTCGCCAGTGCTGCCCGCCGGGAATTCACCTTCCAGGCCGGGGCTGGTGCGGATGTCATGGCCCAGGGTGCGGGCCAGCTCCAATGCGGCGTCACGCACGTAGCCGCCTTCGCCTGCGGAGCCATAGATGTTCATGTGATCGCCGGCAGCCAGGCTGTCCAGGTTCACTACGAACAGGGTTTTTTGCAGTGCGTCGTCGCTCATCTGCTCTGTGTAAAAGCTGGAGCCTTTGAGGCCGCCACTGCGGAAGCCGCCCGGCAGGCCATCGCTATAGCCTTCTTCGGCCCCTACAGCCAGGAAGCGCACTGTGTGGGGCAGTCGCTTGCCCCGCAGCGCCTCGGCAGCTTCCAGCAGGACCCCTACACCCGAGGCGTTGTCATCGGCACCGCGCCCGGTGTCCACGCTATCGAGGTGCGCCACCACGATGATTTCCTTATCTGAGGCCCCTGGCTGCACGGCCATCACATTGCCGGAAGTGACCGTCTGCACCTCACCAGCTGCGTTGCGGCGGGTCACGGTCAAGGGCTGGAGTTCAGGTTGGTAGCCAGCGGCGCGCAGCTGAGCAGCGACGTACTCGCGGGCCTGCGCCTCAGCTGGAGTGCCCTGCACGCGTGGGCCGATGTTGCGGCTGAGGTGCTCCATGTGTGCTAGGGCGCGTTCGCCCCGCTTTATATCCGCCGTGGGAGTAGAGCTGGGGCCGCAGCCGGCCAGCAGCGTGAGCGAAAGAGCAGAGCAGACGAGCGGAACAGCTGGGCGCATAAATTCTCCTGTTGGCAATAGAGAAAAGGGCGAAACAAGCTACGTTAGAACCAGAGTTTAAGATGGCCCTGATTGTAGACGGTCCTGGAAAAAGATGCGTATATGATGCGCCCTTAGCTCCCCGGTTTCAGAGCAGCCGCTGGGGTCCGCGCAGCAGCGCCAGAGCCTTGTGGTCCAGCCGTGACAGGGCCGCTTCACCGATAGCAGTCATTCGGCCTGGTGCCGCTGTGCCCGGCAGCCAGTACACACTGATCTGCAAGCGGCGGTGGGTCATGGCGTGCGTCACCTCGCCCAGCAGGGTGGGAGCTGTCCCCACCAGCCCGAGCCGATGCTGCAAGCGGGTGAGCGCGGTGTCCATGTCCTTTTCGCCGGGTTTCACTTCTTCCAGCGGCAGCCCAAACAGGCCGCCCAGCAGCGTGCCGGTGCGCTGTTCCAGCAGGGCGTGCTCGGTGTCGCCCACCAGCAGCGCGGCGGCGCGTATCTCCTGCACAGCTGCCCGCCGCTTGGGTGCGGGGTAGGCGGTCGGCTCTCCGCTGGCGTAGGCGGCGCACCACTCGCGCAGAGGGCAGCGGGGGCAGTCGGGGGCCTTGGGCGTGCAGACCGTGGCTCCCAGGTCCATGACGGCCTCATTCCAGGCGGCGGGCCGCGCCGGGTCCAGCAGTGCGTCGGCCTGGGCCTGCACCCAGGCATCGGTGGGTTGACGCTCGCCCTGCACGCGGGCCAGCACGCGGCGTACATTGCCGTCGCTCACGGCGTGCGCTGCTCCGTAAGCCAGGCTGCTCACCGCCGCCGCTGTATATGGCCCCACCCCCGGCAGGGCCAGCCAGCCGTCATAGGTGGTCGGAAAGCCAGCCTGCGCCACTATCCCAGCGGCCCGGTGCAGGTTGCGGGCGCGGGCGTAGTAGCCGCAGCCTTCCCAGGCCTTGAGCACGGCGTCCTGTGGGGCAGCAGCCAGGGCCTGCACCGTCGGAAAGGTGTCCAAAAAGCGCTCGTAGTACAGTCGGCCCCGCGACACCTGGGTCTGTTGCAGAAGGATTTCAGCTACCCAGACACGGTAGGGGTCACGCCCGCCCTCGGGGCCTTGCCGCCAGGGGAGGTCGCGCCGGGCGTGGTCAAACCATTCGAGCAGCGCTGTCCGTAGCGCCGGGGCAGGGGCGGGCGGCACTCAGTTGCCCAGCGGGCGCAGGGCCGAGGTGCTGCGGACCTGCACGGTGAAGCGCACTGTCGCCGCACCCCGGCGGGCCGTGACTTGCAGCTGCAATGTGCTGAACTCAAAGGCCGAGTGGGGCAGGCCGTCGGCACGGTAGACCGCCTGGCTCATCTGGGCCATGTCCAGCACTTCCAGCGTCAGGCTGCTGCGTCCGGCGTCCGGAGCTGGGATACCGGCTGGTCCTTGCACGGTCTGCTGCCAGGGCTGAGCGCGGCTCTGCGTCTGAAACAGAAAGTCTCCGCGTGAGTTCTGACCCTGATACACCCGCTCGCGCCGCACTTCCAGCGCGGGCAGCTCGGCACTGCTGACCTCGGCGCTGCTCAGGTCCGGCAGGGCCCAGTCTCGCAGCGCCGGTGCCACACCCAGCGCGGCGCGGAACAGCGGCAGCACCGGCTGCTGGCTCAGGCCACTCACCCGGTCCCCCGCCTCAAGGACTGTGCCATAAGGCGCGGCGGCTTCCGGGCTGAGGCTTTCGAGCTCGGCGCTGCCCAGCAGTCGGTAGCGGGCGGCCAGCGCCGGGTCCGGACTGCTGACTTCTACTGGCCCACGGACGCCGCCGGGCAGCAGCAGTTGACGCAACTGTACCTCCTGCGCTGGCGTGCTTGTGCCTGTGCCGGGCGTATCGGACCAGCGGGTGATCAGCTCGGTGCCTGCTGGGCTGCGGCTGAGCACCTGCAAGCTCACCGTGCGGCTCTGCGACTCTCCCAGGGCGTCCAGCGCCTGGAAGTTGGCCCGCAGTTGCTGTTCCAGTGCAGCGTTGCCCGCGTTGCCCAGCCCGCTCACCTCCAGCCCCGACAGTTCAAAGACGGTAGAACCGACCTGGGTAAGCGTGACGCCCGTGCCCGCCGGAGCCTTGAGCTCGAAGGCCGCTTGGCTAGGCTGAAGCGTGGCCGCGTTCCAGCGGGTCGCCCCACCAAAAGAGGTGCGGGGCAGTGCAGGAGCGGTGTTCTGCGCGGCGACCATATTCTGCGTGGTGGCCGAGTTCTGCGCCGAAAAGGCGGGCGTCTGGGCGGAGGCTGGTCCAGAAATCTCGGTTGGCCCAGACGTGCCGGTGGAAGTCTCCGTAGCAGTCTCCGTGCTGGCAGGGGCTGGCTGCGCTGCGCCCAGACTGCCTGGCAAGACGGCGGCCAGGAACAGCAGGGCTAGCAGTGGGCGGCCAGGTCTCTTCACACTCTGTACCTTAGCGTCTGCTTTTGCGAGAAGGCTGAGTCAGCCGGCGGCCAAATCAGCCGGGGCCGAGGGGCCTTGCCCAAAGGTTTCTGCAGGCGCACTCACCGCCGCTTGAAGGCCGGAGCCCTAGCCTAAGACGTATGACCGATTCCCCCCTTGCCCCTGAACGCGAACAGCAGGGCATCGCGTTTGCCCTGGAAGGCCTGGGTGAGCTGGAATTCGTGCAGGTGCTGCGCGACGTGACGGCTGACCCCGCTTTTCGCCGCCCACTTCAGATTCAGGTGGAGGAACCCCGCACCGGGCAGCCGGGCCGGCTGACTTTGGCCTTTGACCCTGCGGACCGGGCGCTGGCTTTGACCGCCACGCAGCGCCTCAAGACCATTTTGCTGCGCTACGGCGTGCAGGTGGACAGCATCCGAATTCCTGCTGAGGACGCCCACGGCCCTGGCCTGAGCAAGACTTAATCCCAGCAGAGGTCTACTTGAAAGAATAAAGCATGACTTGATATACTTGCACTCAAGTTTCCTGCATGGACAAGCGGTCCCGTGCCCCTGCATTTCTCTTCTCCCGGCGGACCTTTCCCTGATTTTCCGTGGGCCCTGAGTGGCCCTTCTCAATGACCTGCCAGGCAAAAAGGAGTTTCACTGTGCCTCAGTCCACTTCCACCCGTATTCCCCGCTCCGTTCCGGTTTGCCCGGTGCGCGGCAGCGTGATTTATCCCGGTATGGTGCAGCATATTGACGCCAGCCGCGCCATTTCCATCTCGGCCATTGAGGCGGCGATGGAGGGCGAAAAGTACATCCTGATCGTGTCGCAGCTTGATAAGGACATTGACGACCCTAAGGCCAAGGACCTCTACGACTTCGGGACCGTGTGCCAGATTCTGCGGGTCCGCAAGAATCCTGACGGCAGCCTGCAACTGCTGGTGTCGGCGCAGGAGCGCGCCGCCGTCAAGGCCTTTACCTGGGACGAAGAGGGTGGCTATTTCACGGCGGCCCTGCGGATGCCCCGCGCCACGTCTGGTGACGCCAAAGAAGAGCAGGCCCTGCGCCGTGAGCTGCTGGGCAAGTTCGACGAGGTGGCCGGTGCCGGGCGCATTTCGGGCGAAGCGCAGCAGGTGGCGCACGCCAAAGATGAGCTGGGCGAGCTGGCCGACCACATCGCCTTCCACATGGACTTCAAGCTGGAAGACAAGCAGGTCCTGCTGGAGCTGACCGACATTCCGGCGCGCGCCCGACGAGTGCTGAGCCTGCTGGATACCGAGCAGGAAGTGCAGGAGGTGCAGGCCAAAATCCGCGCACAGGTCAAAGAAGAGATTGACAAGAACCAGCGCGAATACTTCCTGCGCGAGCAGCTCAAGGCCATCCAGAAGGAGCTTCAGGGCGGCGGCGAGGACGGCGAGGAGCTGGACGAAGCCGAAGCTTTCCGCGCCAAGATTGACGAGCTGGGCCTGAAAGAAGACGTGAAAAAGGAAGTGGACCGCGAAATCGGCAGGCTGTCGCGGATGCATCCCGACGCCGCCGAGGCGGGCGTGATTCGCACCTATCTGACCTGGATCACCGAGCTGCCCTGGAACAAGCGCAGCGAGGACAATCTCGACATCCAGCGTGCCGCGCAGGTGCTGGACGAGGACCACTACGGCCTGGAAAAGGTCAAGGACCGTGTGCTGGAATTCCTGGCTGTGCGCCAGCTGCGCCGGATGCGTGCTGAGCGCGGTGAAATCAGCGCTGAGGACGTCAACAAAGGCCCGATTCTGGTGTTCACCGGCCCTCCTGGGGTGGGCAAAACCTCTATCGCGCAGAGTATTGCCAAGGCGCTGGGGCGCGAGTATGTCCGCATTGCGCTGGGCGGCGCCCGCGACGAGTCGGACATCCGGGGACACCGCCGCACCTATATCGGCTCCATGCCGGGCCGGATTATCCAGGGGCTGCGCTCAGCGGGCACCAAGAACCCAGTGGTGCTGCTGGATGAAATTGACAAGCTGGGCAGCAGCTATCAGGGCGACCCCTCCAGTGCCCTGCTCGAAGTGCTGGACCCCGCGCAGAACGGCAACTTTACCGACCACTATCTGAGTGTGCCCTTTGACCTGAGCGAAGTGATGTTCATCGCCACGGCCAACTACCCCGACCAGATTCCCGAAGCGCTGATGGACCGCATGGAAGTGATTGAGTTCAGCAGCTACATCGAGCAGGAAAAGCTGGAAATTGCCCGCCGCTACCTGGTGCCGCGCCAAATGGACCAAAACGGCCTGAAGAAAAATCAGATCACCATCACCGACCCCGCATTGGAACGGCTGATCAGCAACTACACCCGCGAGGCTGGCGTGCGTAACCTGGAACGCGAAATCGGCACGGTGGCCCGCAAGGTGGCCCGCCGTATCGCACTGGGCGACATCAAGCGTGCCCGCGTGACCGACGCAGAGCTGGAGCGTTATCTCGGCAAGCCCCGCCACACGCCCGAATCCGAAGCTCCGCAGGACATGGTGGGCGTGAGCACTGGCATGTTCTACACCCCGGTGGGCGGCGACATCCTGTTTGTGGAAACCAGCATCATGCCCGGCAAGGGCGGTCTGGTACTGACCGGACAGCTGGGCGACGTGATGAAGGAATCGGCCCGCGCTGCGCTCACCTATGCCAAGACCAATGCCGAGCGCTTCCACATTGACAAAGCCCGCCTGGACGACTCCGAGATTCACATTCACGTGCCTGCCGGAGCCATTCCCAAAGAAGGCCCCAGCGCTGGCGGGGCGATTGCCACTAGCCTGATCAGCGCCCTGACCGGCGTACCCGCCCGCCGCGACACGGCCATGACCGGCGAGATGACCCTGACCGGGCGCTACCTGCCGATTGGCGGCCTCAAGGAAAAAGTGCTGGGGGCCCGCCGCGCCGGCATCAAGCACATCATTCTGCCCGCGGCCAACGAGCCGGACATTGCCGACATCCCCGCGCACCTGCGGGCCAGCATGCAGTTCCACGCCTGCGCGACGCTGGATGAAGTGCTGGACCATGCCCTGGTGGGCGGCCTGAAGGCGCTGGAAGGTGAGAGCGTAACGCCGCCCCCCGCTAAGAAAGGCGGCAGCAAGGGCCGTAGCCGTAAGGGCGAAGCGAACGCGTGAGGGAGGTCTAAGGGTCCAAGAGTTGCAGGGTCAAGGAGCATTTTTCAGCTCTTTGACCCTCATTCTTTTTCCCCTTAGACCTTTAGACCCTCGGACCCTCAGACCTCTAAACTGAGAAAGGAAGAGACCGTCATGCCAGAGTTATCCCACACTCCACCCCTGACCTTTCTGGTCGCCAGTCCGCACCTGCGCGGCAGCTTCTTTGGCGACGCGCTGATTCTGCTGCTGGACCATACCGAAGAGGGAGCCGCTGGTTTGGTGGTCAATCAGCCGATGGGCACGCCCGTCAGCGAGCTGCTGCCCGACGTGCCAGACGCAGGCGGCACGGCGCTGCTGGGCGGGCCGGTGCAGCCGCAAGTGGGCTGGTGCCTGTATCAGCGCCCGGTAGGCACGGGCGGAGAGCTGCGGCTGGCCCAGGGACTGCTGGCGACCAGCCATGCCGAAACGTTTGCCGAGGTGCGGGCCACTGGGCAGACCTACTATCTGTTGCTGGGCTACGCAGGGTGGAGTGCCGGGCAACTGGAGCAAGAAACCCGTGAGGGAGCCTGGCTCTGGCTGGAAGAAGCGGCCCCGGCCCTGATTTGGGACACCCCCGCAGAGGAGCGCTGGCAAGCGGCGCTGGACCGGCTGGGTGTGGATCCCAGTACCGTCGCCAGCGGGGGAGCGCAGGCATGAGCCTCCCTGACGTGCTTGCCCGTATCCGCGCCGCTGAGGCCCGCGCAGGCCGCCTTCAGGGCAGTGCCCGGCTGGTGGCCGTGACCAAGGGACACCTGCTGGAAGAAATCCGGGCCAGGGTGCTGACCCACGGTGACTTCCCACTAGGCGAAAACCGGGGCCAGGAGGTGCGCGACAAAGTGCGCGAGTGGTCCGAAACCGCGCAGGGTGTCCCGCAGCCAGAGTGGCACTGCATCGGGCCGCTGCAATCCAACAAGGTCAAGTATCTGGAGCGGGTCGCCCTGATCCACGCCATTGAGGACGTGTCGCAGGCTGAAGTGGTGGCTGAGTATGCGCAGAAATGGGGCCATGCTCCTGGCGTGCTGCTGCAACTGCACAACGGCGAAGCGCAGAAGCATGGCATCGAGCCTGAGCGACTGGGAGCAGTGCTGTCTGGCGTTCGTGCCACTGGCCTGGACGTGCTCGGCCTGATGGTCATGGCCCCCTATGAGCAGCCAGACGAAGCCCGCCGCATTTTCCGGGAGACAGCGCAGCGGGCACACGACCTGGGACTGGCTGAGCTGAGCATGGGCATGAGCGGCGACTTCGAGACAGCGGTAGAAGAAGGCTCCACGTTGGTGCGGGTGGGCTCTGCGCTGTTTGAGGAGTGAGGACGCAATCCAGAGAAGTTAAAAAAGGCCCCGGTAGTGGTACGGAAAATCCTTCAGGCTACGTTCGAAGATTCCGTAGCTGCAAGCAGTTTAAC